>NZ_BONY01000061.1 GCF_016862955.1 Rhizocola hellebori
CCGGTCCGGGCGATGGCCGTGGCAGCCGTTCGGGCACTTGTCGATGAAATCAAGGGGCATCCCGCGCCCCATTCGGAGTACATCTTCCGCCCCGAGCTCGTGGTGCGGGGAAGCACAGCGGCGGCACCGCGATGAAAGTTTCTGAAAACTCCTGCTTGACCCTTGCAGGCCTTGCAGGGCATCCTTCACCAGTGAGCGACAACTGGTGGCGTGATGCCGTGGTGTACCAGATCTATCCGCGTAGCTTCGCCGACGGAAACGGCGACGGCACAGGCGATCTGATCGGAGCGCGGCAAAAGCTGCCCTATCTGGCCGAGCTGGGCGTGGATGCGATCTGGCTGAGCCCCTTCTACACCTCACCGCTGGCCGACGGCGGCTACGACGTGTCCGACTACCGCGACGTCGATCCGCGCTTCGGAACGCTGGGAGATTTCGACGCGCTCGTTGAGCAGGCCCACGCGCTCGGCATCAGGGTGATCGTCGACATCGTGCCCAACCACTCCTCCAGCGCCCACCCCTGGTTCCAAGAAGCGCTAGCCGGCAAGAACCGCGATCGGTACATCTTCCGTGACGCGCCCAACGACTGGGAGTCGATCTTCGGCGGCCCGGCCTGGACCCAGGTCAGCGACGGGCAGTGGTACCTGCACCTGTTCGACCCCGAACAGCCCGACCTCAACTGGGAAAACCCCGAAGTGCGGGCCGAATTCGTTGACATAATCCGGTTCTGGCTCGACCGCGGCGTCGACGGCTTCCGCATCGACGTGGCTCACGGCATGATCAAGGCTGACGGCCTGCCCGATGTCGGAGCCCGCGACGGCCGCCAGGTCGAGCTGCTCGGCCACGAACCGCTGCCCTACTTCGACCAGGACGGTGTGCACGAGATCTATCGCGAGTGGCGCCCGATCCTCGACTCCTACGGCGCCATAGGCGTGGCCGAGGCATGGGTGGAGTCGCCGCAGCGGCTGGCTCGCTACATCGGCAGCGACGAGCTGCACCAGGCCTTCAACTTCGACTTCATGATGGCCGAGTTCGACGCCAAGTCGTTCCGCGGCATCATAGACAAGTCCCTGGCCGAGGCCGATCTGGTTGGCGCGCCTACCACCTGGGTCTTGTCCAATCACGACAGATACCGGCACGTGACCCGCTACGACTCACTGGCCAAGGCGAAGGCGGGAACCTTGCTGATGCTGGCGCTACCCGGTTCCGCCTACCTGTACAACGGCGAAGAGCTCGGCCTCGACGAGGTGCTGGACCTGCCGGACGAGCTTCGCGAAGACCCAGCCTTCAAACGCACAGGCGAGAGCCGCGATGGTTGCCGCGTGCCGATTCCTTGGGGCACAGGCGATCTGGCCTGGACTAACCCGTGGCTACCACAGCCCGAGCGGTGGAACGCGCTCACCGCGCAGGCACAGGAGAACGATCCCGCCTCCACGCTCAACTTCTACCGCGCCGCGCTGAAACTGCGCCGCGGCTTCAACGGCCCGCTGCACTGGCTCAACGCACCGGACGGGGTCCTCGCCTTCAAACGCGGCGACCGCACCGTCGTGGTCAACATAAGCGAGCAGGACTACCCGCTAACCGGCGAGATCCTCCTCGCCAGCGGCCCCCTCTCCACCGACGGCTCGCTACCCCCCAACACCGCCGCCTGGACCAAGCCCTAAACCCCTGGCTCCGGCACACCACCCGCGCCGCCTGCATCTCTGCATCACCCATCTAACCCAGAGATGCAGGCCCCGCCACCGACAGCCCCGGCCGCGTTACCACCTGCATCTCTGCATCGCCCCACTAACGCAGAGACGGAGGCGTGGGAAGGCATCCTCACTCACCCACAGCTTTGGCACCACCTACATCTCTGCATCACCCAACCAACGCAGAGATGTAGGTCCCACGCGAAGACACATCACTCACCCACAGCCTCACGACCACCTCTGCATCACCCCACTAACGCAGAGACACCGGCGTCG
This sequence comes from Rhizocola hellebori, assembly GCF_016862955.1. GTDB lineage: Bacteria > Actinomycetota > Actinomycetes > Mycobacteriales > Micromonosporaceae > Rhizocola > Rhizocola hellebori. Next base: position 1,965 of record NZ_BONY01000061.1, read on the forward strand.
GGAAGACACCCGGCCGACCCATAGCCTCGCCACCACCTACACCTCTGCATCACACCGCTAACACAGAGATGTAGGTCCCACGAGGACCCCCCACCCTCAGCGCCACTACCCACACCTCTGCACCAGCCAGCCAACCCAGAGACGCTGGCGTCGAGAAGGCACCCGCTTATCCATAGCTTCGCCGCCACCTATATCTCTGCATCATCCCGCTAGCACAGAGATGTAGGCCCCGCGAGGACGCCCCGCCTACCCCCAGCTTCGCCACCACCTACACCTCTGCATCAGCCAGTCAACGCAGAGGTGCAGGCCTCGCGAAGACACCCATCCACAGCCTCGCCGACGCTGGCACCTTTGCGTTGTGCAGCTGGCGCAGGGATGCAGGCGTTGGGAAGGCACCCCACACAGAAAGCTTCACCATTCGCCTGCATCTCTGCATTAGAAAGGCGACTCGGAGAGGGCGGGAGGTTGTCCACAGGGGATATCCACAGGGCTGTCGCTGGGAGATCGGGGGCGTGAGACTTCGGCTATGGATCTGCCTGATCTGACTGAGCGCCTTGGCGACTACGTGCGGATTCTTCGGCGGCGGGCTGATGCGAGTCAGCGTGAGATGGCCGTTCTCGCTGGGATTAGCACTGCGACCATCAGCGGCTTGGAGTCCGCGAGGATCACGGATGTGCGTCTGCGGACTTTCGCACGGCTGGCGGGGGCTGGGGGATGCAGGATCGTTCTGATCGACCATGATGGCGGATTTGTGGAGCCCTATCCGGGAGTTGTTCCGTTGCTCGATGCGGGCGACCGGCGGCTTCCGGCGCACCTGGATCCGCGTAAGTGGATTGAACCATCCCATTGGACGCCGCCCCACGGGCCGCTGACCTTTGATCGCGATAGAGCTGAGCGGGACAGGCGGCGGGCGGAATGATGGAGGTGTGGTGATTCAGCGCTTCCAGACCATGACGGAGCGTATCTCCACGCGATATCACCGGGTGGTGAATTGGGGACGGAAGCGCTCGCCGCTCTTCGATCATTTTTGGCGTGCCAAGGAGCGCTACGGCGAGGTGCTCGGCGGGCGGTTGTCGGCGGCGATCGCCTATTACGGCTTCTTCGCGGTGTTCGCGCTGGCCATGGTGGTCTACTCGGTGCTGATCAATATCGTGTCGGCCAACCCCGAGACGGTCAGCGACGTCGACGCGTTCCTGCAGCGGTATTTCACGACCATCAACGTCGACGCGCTGAAGGCTAACTCGGCCTCGCTGACCACCATCGGTACCATCAGCTTGATCTTCGCTGGGATCGGCTGGGTGGATGCTTGGCGTTCCTCGCTGCGGGCGGTATGGCGGCTTGACCAGCATCCGGGCAACTTTTTGGTGTTGCGGCTGGTCGATCTCGGTACCCTCATCGTCTTCGGTTTGATGATGGCGATCTCGCTGGGCGTCTCCAACGGCCTGGAGCGCCTCTTCGAGTGGATCTCGGGAGGGGCCGATCAGACGTTCTGGTTCGGGGCGGGCGTGCTCGCGCTCGCCTTCGCGATCAACCTGGTGATCGCCTTCGGGCTGATGACGGTGCTGCCCCGGATGCACCTGTCGGTCCGGCGGCTGCTGCCATCGGTGATCGGCATCGCGATCGGGTTGACCCTGCTCAACTGGCTCGGACGGTTCCTCATCACCCGGACCGAGCGCAACCCCGCCTACGCCATCGTGGCCACCTCGGTGGGTCTGCTGGTCTACCTCTATATCTTCAACCAGATCGTGATCTGGGCGGCGGCGTGGGCTGCCACTTCGTCCAACGGCCGAGTTTTCGATCTTGCGTGGGGCCGGCCCCGGGAACACGACACGGTGGACCTAGACGAGCCCAGCGGCAATCAACCGCAATGATGTTCCGATGGGAACAGTTGTGACATTGGACCTTCCGGACGACGCGCCACAGCACGACCTTCCGTGGATCATCACCATCGGCTCGCTCGACGAGGGCGAGGACTGGGAGGCGGTGTTCGGGCCGTACGAATACGCGCACGCCAACGCGCTCGCCGAGCACGCGGTGGCCGACGACAACCTGCTCGCGGTGGTGGAGCCTCTGCTCCCGGCCACGACGCTGGGCGAGATCCGCGACGATATCGCCCGTGCTCGGCAGGAGGCGCTGGAGTCCGTGGCCGAGGAGGACGACGACGTGTTGGACTCCGACTTCGACTTCGACGACGACTATGAAGACGACCACGACCACGAACCGGCCTCGGAGCCCACGCCGGAGGAGATCCGCGCCGGGTTCGCGAGGCTTTCCGCCCGGCTGACTCAGCCCTGACCGAGCTTGTACGAGCGTATTGGCCGCCACCTGCCGTCACCGCTGTGCTCATAGCGGGTGAAGTGATCCACCTCGAAGGTCGCCGAGTAATCGGCCAGCCGCTGGAAGATATCGTCCATCGCTGGCGCGGGGACGTCGTGGGCCACGGTGACGTGCGGATGGTACGGATGGACCAGCTCGCGGCGCAGTGGCCCGAACCGCACCGCCTCGGCCAGCTGCTCGCACTCCACGATGCCGGAGGCGAGCGCGACGAAGACCACCTGGCTCACCGGGCGAAACGTGCCGGTGCCGCGCAGCTGGATCGGGAACGGATCTCGGCCGGTGGCGGCCGCCTCCAGCAGATCATCGATCTCTTCGTCCAGCTTGGAGGAGATGGGCAGCGCGGTGGGGCCGAGCAGCGTGACGTGCGCCGGCACCAGCGGCGCCATCGGATCGCCGGTCGACGCACGATGGGCGTCAAGCTCGGCGCCCCACGGTTGGGGGACGCCTATCGCGACGCCAATCGTGCGTTCCATCTAGCACCCCTATGCGGCGGGACGTAAGAAACCGATGCGGTCGTAGACCTTGGCCAGCGTAGGCGCAGCGACGTTGCGAGCCTTGTCGGCCCCGATCGCGAGCACCTTGTCCAGCTGTCCCGGATCATCAAGGTACTCCTTGGTGCGCTTCTGGATGGGGGTGATGAACTCGACCACCACCTCCGCAAGATCTTTCTTCAGATCACCATAGCCCTTGCCGTCGTAGGCGGAAACCAGCTCGGAGATGCTGCGGCCGGACAGCGCCGAGTAGATCGTCAGCAGGTTGCTCACGCCGGGCTTGTTCTCCGCATCGAAGATGATCTCACGGCCGGTGTCGGTTACCGCCGACTTGATCTTCTTTGCCGCCTTGGCGGGCTCCTCCAGCAGCTCGACCAGGCCGTTCGCGGTCGAAGCCGACTTGGACATCTTCGCCGTCGGATCCTGCAGATCGACGATCTTCGCCGTTTCCTTGATGATGTGCGGCTGCGGCACGGTGAAGGTGTCACCGAAAAGCGTGTTGAACCGCTGCGCGAGATCGCGGGTCAGCTCCAGGTGCTGGCGCTGGTCCTCGCCCACCGGTACCCGATCGGCGTGATAGAGCAAAATGTCGGCCGCTTGCAGGATCGGGTAGGTGAACAGGCCCACGCTGGAGCGCTCGGCGCCCTGCTTGCTCGACTTGTCCTTGAACTGGGTCATCCGGCTTGCCTCGCCGAAACCGGTGATGCAGCCCATCACCCAGCCGAGCTGAGCGTGCTCCGGCACGTGCGACTGGACGAACAGCGTGCAGCGCGCCGGATCGAGCCCGAGCGCCAGCAGCTGGGCGATGCTCACCCTGGTGCGCTCGCGCAGCAGCTTCGGGTCGTGCCCGGAGGTGATCGCGTGCAGGTCGACGACGCAATAGAAGGCGTCGTAATCGTCCTGCATGGCCACCCAGTTGCGCACCGCGCCCAGGAAATTACCCAGGTGATAGGAATCCGCGGTCGGCTGGATGCCGGAAAGAACTCTCGGTCGCGATGCATCAGGCATGACGGCTATTCTCCCATCCTCACGACGGAACCGAATCAGGCCGGGGGGACTCACCCAAGCGTGCAGAGCGAGATTGGCGACCTCTATCACGTCAGCTACCGGCGGCTGGTGGCGCAGGTTTACGCCTTCACCACCGATCTGACCGAAGCGCAGGACGCCGTCCAGGAGGCCTTCGCCCGCGCGCTTGCCCGCCGGGGCCAGCTGCGCGACGTCGACGCGCCCGAAGCTTGGCTGCGCACGGTCGCCGTCAACATCGTGCGCCGGCGCTGGCGACGCAAACAGCTGCTCAACACGATCCTGTTGCGTGAACGGCCGCTGGCCAAGATGCTCCAAGAGGCGCCCGAGCCGGACCGGGCTGACCTTCGCGATGCGCTGGCCACCCTGCCTAAGAACTATCGCGAGGTCATCGTTCTGCACTATCTGGCCGATCTTCCGGTAGATGAGGTTGCCGCGATTCTGGAGGTCCCTGTGGGCACCGTGAAGTCCCGCCTCTCCCGGGGACGTGAGGCGCTCAAAGGATTGCTAGACGACGTCGAGGCCCCGCCGCTGGACAGGGTGCGGCAGCGGGCGGATCGCATCCGCACCAACCGCCGCGTCGCGCAGACCTCGGCCGCGCTGGCGGTGGTCTTCGCCACGGCCATCGGCTTCTTCGCGTTGCGGCCACCGCCGCTCACCCCGCTCGACAAGCCCACGCCGAGCCCGTCGGTGCTCACCTTCGCCGGCTCCGGGTTGATCATTCGTAGCGTTCATGAGCCTTCTTCGGTACCGGATCTACCCGGCGACATCGTCGAGCTGAACGTCGACGGCGAGAACATCCTGCGCACCAGCGCCGACGTCTACGCCAAATCCGGTGACGGCGGCGAGCATTGGGAGATCCTGCCGGGCTACACCCGCCGCGATCGCCCTCCGTGGGGTGGCGAGGTGTGGCCGCAGGCGCTGACCGACCGGCCCTGGGTCTTCCCCCGCGCCACCGCGCTCGGCGTGTGGTGGGCGCAAACCTCCACTGCCGACGGCAGGATGGCGTTTGCCTTCAGCGCCGATCCGGGCAACAGCGCTTCCTGGGCAACAGTGCCGCTGGACGTCCCGGCCGGCCGGGCGAACGCCACCGTGGCGGGCGACAAGGTGATCGCGATCGTCGGCCACCGGCTGTATTTCGTGACCGAGACCGGCTTCCAGCTGGTAAGCGAAAACCCGAACATGCCTATCGTCCACGGCGATCCAATCATGTTGCCCGACGGGCGATTGCTGGTCGCCGCCGGAGCCAGCGAATGGTTCTTCACCGAGAACATGGGCGCCACCTGGACATTGGCCGACTCGGGCCTGCGCAACGTCGGCGAGCTACGCGCCACGCGCGACGGCTACGTCGCCATCGACTTCCTGCGCACGGGCTGGGTGCTCATCTCCGACAATGGGCTGGTCTGGCACAAGCTTCCTATTCGCTAGCACCGCCACACAGAGCAGCAGCTCGGCCGCGATCCGCACGAAGACCACGGCCGCGTAAAGCCGGTCCGGGATCGCCATGAGCAGGTGCTTCCACACCGCCCACCAGTAGGCGGTCTCGGCGAGCTGCCAGGCCGCGATCACCGGCAGCGACGCGCCCGCGACCACGGCCAGCGGCAGCAACCACAGCACGTATTGCGGCGAGTAAACCTTGTTCGTGATGAGGAACGCCGCAATCGTCAGCAGGACAAGGACTTCGAGCCGACGCGGCGCGAAGAACCCGATGCCGGCCAGGGATAGTCCAAACAGGACGATCGACACGGCGTTCAGCGCGGCCGGCGTCGCTGAGCCGATCAGGCCGAGCGCGTAGAACACCGAGCCGAAGTCGGCCTCGCGCTGCGAATTCAGCTCCCAGAACACCGCCCACCCGTGGGGAAAGAGCACCATCACCGGCAGGTTGACCGCCACCCAGGCACCCGCCGCGGCCGCGGCGGCCTGGAGGAACGGCCGCCAGCGGCGGGTGGAGAAGGTCAACACCAGCAGGGCGAACAACAGCAGGGCCGGATAGAGCTTGGTCGCCGTCCCGAGCCCGATGGCGAGCCCGGCCAGGTGCGGGCGGTGCCGAGCCCAGGCCAGCATGGCGAGGCTGACGAACATGACCGGCACCATGTCCCAGTTGATGGTGCCGGTCAGCGCGAGCACCAGCGAGGCGGCCACCAGCAGCCCGGCCCAGCCGCCTCGGCCCAGGACCTCGCCCGGCCGCCCGCCGACACCGCGGAGCCGCCAAGGGAGAGCCCCATGGCCGTCGACAAGGGCGATGGTCGCCCAGACGGTGACCAGGGTGCAGGCGAGCAACACCAGCAGATTGAGCAGGAAGTAGGACTGGGCCGAGGAGGCCAGCCGGGCGGTGAGGTCGGCGAGATAGCCGAGGATGACCGGGTACTCGAACGAACGCTCGGTGGCATAGGGAAAGTGGCCCTCGGCCAGGCCGCGATCGGCATAGAGCACAGGAAGATCGCTGTAGCAGAGCTTGCCGAAGATCAACGCTCGGTTATAGGGCCAGCCTGCCGAATGGCACGGCCACTTCTGCCACAGCCCCGCGGCGAAGGTCACCGGCACGACGGCGTAGGGAAGCCACCGTCTCATGCGGTTTCGATCAGCGGGGTGATCCTCACCCCGGCCACCCGTCGCCCCTCCAGCTTGACCACCTCCAGAAGGTAGGCCTCCAGCACGACGGTGTCGCCGAGCACCGGCAGGCGGCCCAGCACGCTCATGATGAAGCCGCCGACCGTCTCGTAGGGACCGTCGGGCAGCTCGACGCCGGTGCGCTCGGCGAAGTCGGAAAGGTTGAGCCGACCGTCCACTTCGGAGGTTTCGCTCTGGGTGGCGTGGGTGGGGGTCTCGTCGTACTCGTCGTGGATCTCGCCGACCAGCTCCTCGATCAGATCCTCGAGGGTCACGATGCCCGCTGTCCCGCCGTATTCGTCCACCACCACGGCAAGGGTGTGCCGCTCGCGGCGCATCTCGCTGAGCGCGGCGAGCACCCGCTTGCTCCCGGGCAGGCGCTTGACATCGCGGACGAGGTCGGCCACGGGGTTGTCCGGGAACGGGTTCCACAGCAGGTCGCGGAGGTGGACGAAGCCCACGATGTCGTCGTCGCTGCCGTCGGCGACGGGAAAGCGGGTGTGCCCGGCGTCCTTGGCGACCACCACGGCGTCCTTGATGCGCATGGAGAGCTTGAGGAAGGAGACCTCGGTGCGCGGCACCATCACCTCGCGCAGCGAAGCCCGGGAGCGGGCCAGTGCCTTACCGATGACAAGCCGCTCCTCCGGATCGAGCTTGATATTGGCGGCCACCAATTTACCCAGCTCATCGTCGGAGATCTGCTCTCGGCCCGCGGTCGATTCAGCTCCGAGCACCCGTGTTGTCCACCTGGTCAGCCCATCGGCGGCTCGCACGATCGATCGCGCAATCCGCTGTTTAGGTAAAGCCACTATCGAATAATAGGGCGTTCGCAATTGTTGGTTTGTGTCCAGTTATGGGGAAAGCTAAGCTCACACCCATGAAGCTTCTGGTGACCGGTGGCGCCGGTTACGTCGGCAGTGTAGTAACCCGGCTTCTGCTCGATGCCGGCCACCAAGTGGTGGTGCTCGACGACCTCTCCCGCAACGACTCCGCGCAGGTGCCCGCCGGGGCCGATTTCGTCCAGGCCCGGGTGCATGATGCGGGGCGGGTGCTGACGCGGGAGGCCGGCTTCGACGCGGTGTTCCACTTCGCCGGGCTCATCGCCGCAGGCGAATCCATGGCTCACCCGGAATGGCACTGGGACAACAACACCACGGGCTCGCTGGCTCTCCTCGACGCGATGCGGGCGGCTGGGGTACCCAGAATAATCTTCTCCTCAACGGCAGCGACCTATGGCGATCCGTCCGAGCTGCCGCTCACCGAGACCGCGATCACCAAGCCGGTCAACACCTATGGGGCCACCAAGCTGGCGGTCGACATGGCGATCACCTCAGAAGCACACGCGCACGAGCTGGCCGCGATCAGCTTGCGCTACTTCAACGTGGCTGGCGCTCTGATCCACCCCGACGGCACCATGCTCGGCGAGCGCCACGATCCGGAGACCCACCTCATCCCGATCGCCCTCGAAGTCGCCGCCGGCAAGCGCGAGAAGCTGCAGCTGTTCGGTGACGACTACCCGACCCCCGACGGGACCTGCGTGCGCGACTACATCCACGTCGCCGATCTAGCCCAGGCCCACCTGCTCGCGCTTGGCGCGCTGACCAAGAGCGAGCACCGCATCTACAACCTGGGCAACGGCACCGGCTTCTCCAACCGCCAGGTGGTCGACGCGGTGCGCGAGGTGACCGGGCACGCCATTCCGGTCGAGATCGCGCCACGCAGGCCCGGCGATCCCGCCTCGCTTTACGCATCTTCGGAAAAGGCGCGCCGCGAGCTGAGCTGGGTTCCGGCCCGGCCGCAGCTGCGCGACATCGTCTCGGACGCATGGGAGTTCTACCGCCATGGCTGATGGCATCTTCACCGCTCCGGGGCGGGTCAACCTGATCGGCGAGCACACCGACTACTGCGACGGGTTCGTGCTTCCCTTTGCCCTGCCCCAGCGCGCGACCCTCAAGGTGAACCTGCGCTCGGAAGCGCGGTGGAGCATCGCCTCCCGGGGCGAGACCGTCCACTTTGACCTGTCCGAGCCGGTCACCGGCTGGGCCGCCTATGTGGCCGCGGTGATCTGGGCGCTTCGCGACGCGGGCCATGAGGTGCCTGGCGCCGACCTCGCGCTCATCTCCGACGTGCCCGTCGGTGCGGGCCTTTCGTCAAGCGCCGCAATCGAATGCGCCGTTCTCACGGCTTTCGTTGAGCTGGCCGGGCTGGACATCCCGCTGGCCCAGCGGGCCGCGCTCGCGCAACGCGCCGAGAACGTCTACGTCGGCGTTCCCTGCGGCATCATGGACCAGGCCGCGTCCACGCTTTCCCAGGAAGGCCATGCGCTTTTTCTCGACTGCCGCACGCTGCAGACCGAGCAGATCCCTTTCGACCTTGCGGCGCAAGGGCTTTCCATCCTCGTCATCGACACCCGCGCCCCGCATGCGCTTGTCGACGGCGAATACGCCGCCCGCCGCACCTCGTGTGAACAGGCCGCCGCGCAGATCGGGGTGCCCGCTCTGCGAGACGCCACCCTTGACGATCTTTCAAAGCTTGATTCTTCCTTGGTACCACGTGCGCGTCATGTCATCACAGAGAACCAGCGCGTCCTGGAAACCGTCGAGCTTCTGCGCGCGGCAAGGGTTCGCGAGATCGGGCCGCTGATGACCGCCTCGCACGTCTCGCTTCGCGACGACTTCGAGGTCACCGTGCCGGAGCTCGACATCGCTGTCGAGGCAGCGCTCGCCGCCGGTGCCTACGGCGCGCGGATGACCGGCGGCGGCTTCGGCGGATGCGTGCTCGCCCTCATCGACGAGCCGGCCGCCGCCCAGGTCGAAACCGCGGTCAGCAAAGCCTTCGCCGACAACGGTTTCGCCCCACCCGTCTGCTTCCCCGCCACGCCCGGCCCGGGGGCGCATCGCGTCGCGTGAGACATCCGCCCGGCCGGGTCAGCGCAAGGTGCGGCTCAACCCGCGGAACTCGGCCACCACCCGCTCGCCGCAGCTCACCGTGACGTCGTAGATGCCGGACCGCCCATACCGCTGCCGCTCCACGGCCCGCGCGGTGAGCACCTCGCCCACCCGGCCCTGGCTGACGAAGGTGATGTCCGCACCGGCCGCCACGGTCACCGCGCCCGGATAGTTGCACGCACACGCGAAAGCCGTGTCAGCGAGCAGGAACACCAACCCGCCGTGTGCCATGCCGTGTCCGTTGACCATCGTCTCGGTCACCGTCATCTCCAGCACCGCCGCTCCCGGCGACAGCTCAAGCGCCTTGATCCCCAACGCCCGCGCCGCCTGATCGCCGGCGAACGTCGCCTCCGCCCCAGTGCCGTCACCCATAACCCGCACTCTACTTTTGGAGCATGAGATTTGGGTTGTTCGGGACCGGGCATTGGGCTCGCGAGGTGCACGGGGCGGCGCTCGCGGCCCATCCTGAGGTGGAATTCGCTGGGGTGTGGGGAAGAAACCCGGCCAAGGCCTCTTCGCTTGCCCAGGTGTTCGGGGTGCGCGCCTTCGACGAGGTCGGCGCGTTGCTGGCGGAGGTGGATGCGGTGGCTTTCGCGCTGCCACCGGATGTGCAGGCTTCGCTTGCCCTGCAAGCGGCTCGGGCCGGCAAGCACCTGTTGCTGGACAAGCCACTCGCGCTGACGGTGGCCGACGCCGATGCGGTCGTGGCCGAGGTGGAGGCGCGGGGCCTTGCTTCGGTCATCTTCTTCACCCATCGGTACCAGCCGACCACGACGGAAGCGTTGGCGAAGGCCATCGACACCGGGGGCTGGCACGGCGGCCAGGCCATCTCGTTCGGCTCGATCTACGGGGAGGGCAGTCCTTACGCAGAGTCGGTATGGCGACAGCAGCACGGCGGGCTGTGGGACATCGGGCCGCACGCGCTGTCCCTGCTGATCCCGGTGCTCGGGCCGGTCACCTCCGTGGTCGCGGTCAGCGGGCCACGCCAAACCACCCACGTGACCTCGACTCATGCCGGCGGTGCGGTGAGCACGATGGCGCTCACGCTCGACTCGGCACCGCTCGCCTCGCGCGCAGAGACCACCCTGCACGGCGAGTCCGGCTGGGTGACCCTGCCCAAATTCGACGGCGACGCGGTCGGCTCGCTGAGCAGGGCGATCTCGCAGCTCATCGAGGCTGTGCCGACGGGCCGCCATCCACTTGATGTCCGATTTGGACGTGATGTCGTAGCGATCCTCGCGGCCGCCGAGGCCTCCGCGCTGACGGGGGCACGCGTAGACGTGAGTTGATAGGGTGCCCGGCATGTCCCCGAGCGATCAAAGCAACGCCTACCTCGATCGGGTCGTGGCTCAGCAAGCCGCCCTCGAGGAGGACCTGCGGCCGAGCAAGCAGGCCTCGCCGCAGTTCAAGCGCGCTCGCGCCGTAGGCCCCGGGCCCGAATCCGCGCCCAGCGCGGTGGATGTGCGCATCACCGGCTTCGGCCGGTGGAAGACGGTCCTGGTGCCGCCGAACGCTTTCGTGGTGCACACCAGACGCGGCCATGCCGAGCCTGTCCACATAGGACTGGGAGTCTCGTTCCGCTACAACCCCTTGAAAGACTCCTATCTCGTGGTACCGGGCACGATGCAGACGATTCTGCTGAACGCCTACTGCATCTGCCGCGAATTGCAGGGCGTGGTCGTCCAGGCCTATGTGCAATGGATAGTGCAGGACATCGCGGTCGCCTACCAGAAGCTCGATTTCGGCGACTCCAGCGATCCCATGAAGCTGGTCAACCTCCAGCTCAAGGAGCAAGCCGAAGCGGCCATCAAGGACAAGGTCGCCACCATGAGCGTGCACGAGGTGCTCAGCGACAAGCAGCCCATCATCGAGGAGCTCACCACGCGCCTACGCGACGTGGCCGAGGGCGGGCTCGGGCTGCGCATCGTCACCGTGCAGATCAAGGAGGCGATTGTCAGCTCAACCCGGCTCTGGGAGAACCTGCAGAAGCCCTATCGGGCCGAGCAGAACCAGATCGCCCAGCTGGCCGAGCTGAACGCGGCCGAGATCATCGCCGCGCGCCAGGCCCTCAACGAGCTCAAACGCGGCGAACGCGAGCAGGAGGACGCGCGAAAGCTTGCGGCCCAACGCGACGAGACCCAGCGCCACGCGATCGGCCTCGAGCAGGAACGGCACGCGCAGGAGGTGGAGATAGGACGCCTGCGCATCGAGCTGGACCACATGCTGCAGAAGCTCAAGCTCGACTACGAGCTGGAGACCGCCACCGCCAGGGCGCAGAACGGCCACGAGGCGCACCTGCTCGACATCGAACGCACCAAGCTGCGCCAGGAGATAAGCAACGACCAGTCTTCCGCCGCGATCCAGGCCCGCCTCATCAGCAACCTGCCCGACATCGTTTCCAAACTCCCCAAGCCCAACGAGCTCAAGTCGGTAACCGTCGCCGGCGACACCACCTCGCTGGCGGGCGTTATCGCCCAGCTTCGCGCAGTCGTCGACGCCCTGCGCTAACGCAGCGCCGCCTCACGGCGGCGCTGTCCCCGCGTTGCCTTAGCACGCGCCAGAATTTACCGCGCACGGACCTAACGTTCGCCGCACGGGAGTTACGGCGAGGGACCACAACGGACCGGCGCAATGAAGCTTTTAAACGGCTTCGACGATCATGCCGGCGCCGACTGTGCGGTTGGAGGTTTCGTCGATGATGATGAAGCCTCCCGTTGTCCTGTTCCGCCTGTACTCGTCGGCTAGCAACGGCACCGTGGTGCGCAGCTTGACCCGGCCGATCTCGTTGAGCGACAAGTCATTCGCCTGATCGTCGCGGTGCAGCGAGTTGACGTCGAGGCGGTAGTGCAGCGCGCGCACGATGGCCCGGGCGCTGCGGGTGGTGTGTTTGATGGCGTATTTGGCGCCGACCTGCAGCGGTTTCGTCTCGTCCATCCAGCACACCAAGGCTTCCACATCTTGCGCCACGGCTGGGGCGTTGTTGGGACGGCAGATCAGGTCGCCGCGCGAGATGTCGATCTCGTCGGCGAGGCGGACCGTGACCGACATAGGCGGGAAGGCTTCGGAAACCTCGCCGTCGGCGGTCTCGATGGAGGTGATCTGAGTGGTGAAACCGCTTGGCAGCACAAGAACTTCATCGCCGGCCTTGAGCACACCCGAGGCGACCTGTCCGGCGTAGCCGCGGTAGTCGGTGACCGTGGTCGACTGCGGACGCACCACATATTGCACGGGGAAACGCACATCGACGAGGTTGCGGTCGGAGGCGATGTGCACGTGTTCGAGGTGGTGCAGCAGCGACGGCCCTTCATACCAGGGCATGTTCGTCGAGCGGGTGACGATGTTGTCGCCCTTGAGCGCCGAGATCGGGATGATCGACAGATCGGTGATCTCCAGTTTGGCGGCGAAGTCGGTGAACTCGCGGACGATCTTTTCGTAGACCTGCTGCGACCAGTCCACGAGGTCCATCTTGTTGACGCACAGCACCAGGTGCGGCACGCGCAGCATGGAGCACAGGAAGGCGTGCCGGCGCGACTGCTCCAGGATGCCCTTGCGCGCGTCGACCAGCACCAGCGCGAGGTCGGCGGTGGAGGCGCCGGTGACCATGTTCCGGGTGTACTGAATGTGACCCGGGGTGTCGGCGATGATGAACTTGCGCCGGGGGGTGGCGAAATAGCGGTAGGCGACATCGATGGTGATGCCCTGCTCCCGCTCCGCGCGCAGCCCATCGGTCAGCAGCGCGAGGTTGGTGTATTCGTCGCCGCGCGCGGCACTGACCGCCTCAACCGCTTCCAGCTGGTCGGTGAATAGCGACTTCGTGTCGTAGAGGAGCCGCCCGATGAGAGTGGACTTTCCATCGTCCACGCTCCCGGCGGTCGCGAACCGAAGGATGTCGACGTTGCTCATCAGAAGTAACCTTCCCGCTTGCGGTCTTCCATGGCCGCTTCGCTCACCTTGTCATCGCCACGGGTCGCGCCTCGTTCGGTGATCCGCGTCGCGGCGACCTCGTCGATCACCTTGGCCACGTCATCGGCGTCGGAGGCGATGGCGGCCGTGCAGGTCGCATCGCCGACGGTGCGGTAGCGCACCCGCTGCTTGGTGACGGCCTCACCCGCCTTGGGCGTGATGAACTCGCCGACCGCGTAGAGCATGCCCTCGCGCTCGACCACCTCACGATCGTGGGCGAAGTAGATGGACGGCAGCGGCACGCGATCGCGCTCGATGTAATGCCAGATGTCCAGCTCTGTCCAATTCGACAGGGGGAACACGCGGATCGACTCGCCCGGGTTGTGCCGCCCGTTGTAGAGCGACCACAGCTCGGGCCGCTGGTTCTTCGGGTCCCACTGCCCGAACTCGTCGCGGAAGCTGAACATGCGCTCCTTCGCGCGAGCCTTCTCCTCATCGCGCCGGGCGCCGCCGAAAAGCGCGTCGAAGCGGTATTTCTCCACGGCGTCGAGCAGGACCGGGGTCTGGATCCGGTTACGGGACCCGCCCGGCGGCTCCTGGACCAGGCCGCGCTCCAACGCCTCGGGGACGCTGGCGATGATCAGCTGCACGTTCAGCTCGGCGACGCGATCGTCGCGGTACTTGATCACTTCGGGAAAGTTGTGGCCGGTGTCGATGTGCATGACCGGGAAAGGGATGCGCCCGGGATGGAAAGCCTTCTGCGCCAAGCGAAGCATGACAATCGAGTCCTTGCCGCCGGAGAAGAGCAGCACCGGCCGCTCGAACTCGGCCACGACCTCGCGCATGACAAAGATGCTCTCGGCTTCGAGAGCATCCAGGTGGCTCACCCGGTAGGCCGCGGGCTGCATATTTTCAGACCTTTCCTAGTTCTTTAGTGGGGATTAACGTAACCCGTGCCCCCGCACGGGATCAACCATGCTGTGACACTGCCGACAGCAACCGGGCAGCGAGATCGGCGCGGCAGACGAGCAGATCGGGCAGAGACGGATCCGGCCGGTTGTAGACCAATGGACTTCCATCGATCCGAGACGCGTGCAGGCCGGTGGCCAGGGCAACCGCTACCGGCGCGGCTGAGTCCCACTCGTACTGGCCGCCCGCGTGGATATAGGCGTCGGCCTCGCCCGTGATCACCGCAGCGATCTTCGCGCCCGCGGAACCCATCGGCACCAGCTCGGCCCCGATCGAGCTCGCCAACGCGGGCAGGAACGACGGCGGACGGGTGCGGCTGGTCACTATCCGGATCGGGCCACCCGCCGCGGCGGAGGGATGCAGCGGCGGATAGGACGGCGCCACGTCGGTGGACAGCACCCGCGACACCGCGGGCAGCGCGATCGCCCCCGCCGCGAGGCTTTCCGTCTGCCTGCTCCACAGCGCCACATGCACGGCCCAATCGGACCGGCCAGGCTCGCCGAACTCGCGGGTGCCATCGAGTGGATCGACAATCCACACCCGCTCGGAGGTCAGCCGGATCGGGTTGTCCTCAAGCGCCTCCTCCGACAGCACGGCATCGGCCGGACGCCAGCGCGACAGCTCGGTCACCAAAAGATCGTGCGCCTGCTTGTCGCCGGCGTGGCGCAGCGCGTCAGGATCATCGAAGGCCATCGTCGCCTGCAGCCCCAGCAGGAGCTCACCGACCTTGCCTGCCAGCCAGGCCGCAAAGGCCCCATCGGAAACCGGTGCCATCAATACGCTCCCGAGCTGCGGATCACCGCTGTCAGTGTGCGCAGCATGATGACCACATCCATGGACAGCGACCAGTTTTCCACATAGCGGAGATCCAACCTGATCGCTTCCTCCCACGAAAGGTCCGAACGGCCCGACACCTGCCACAGCCCGGTCATGCCTGGCTTGACGGCCAGCCTTCGACGCACATCGTCAGCGTACGCCGCGACTTCCCCCGGCAGCGGGGGCCGCGGGCCGACCAGCGACATCTGTCCCAGTACCACGTTGAAGAGCTGCGGAAACTCATCGAGTGAGTAACGTCGCAGGGTCCGCCCCACCGCCGTGACCCGGGGGTCGTTGCGCATCTTGAACAGCACGCCGTCGCCCTCGTTGAGGTGCCTCAGCTCGGCCAGCCGCGCCTCCGCGTCGGTATACATGGTTCGGAACTTATAAATCCGGAACTCGCGGCCGTCGCGCCCCACCCGGATCTGGGTGAACAGGACCGGACCGGCCGAGTCCACCTTGATCCAGATCGCGAGCGCCGCCAGCAGCGGGGAAAGCAGCAGGAGCAGCAGGGCGGCGCCCGCGCGGTCGACCAGCTCCTTGACCACCCGGCTGCCACCGGACAGGCGCGGATGCTCCACATGCAACATCGGCAAGCCGTCGACCGGCCGGATGGTGGTCCGGTCGCCGGCCACATCGATCAGCGAGCTCGCCACGATCAAATCGATCTCGTCGCGCTCCAGATGCCAGGCCATCCTTCGCAGCGCATGACCGTCCAGTTCCGGACAGCTGAGCACAATCACCGTGTCGGCCCTGGCGACCGCCACCGCGGTGGCCACATCGTCGAAGGTGCCGTAGACCGGAAGGCCAACGCGGCCATCGCTTTTGGGCGGCAGGCAGGCGCCCACCACCTCCAGGCCGTGGAACCTTTCCCGGCGCAGCTGCCGGGTCAGCCCGATGATCGCCAGCTCATGCCCGACCACCACCACCCGCCGCAGGCATTCACCGCGATCACGGCGGCTGTGCAGCCGGTGCCGCAGCAGGAAACGCCCCACCACCATGGCCGCGGTGGCCGCCGGCAACGCAATCAGCACATACGAACGGGCGGTCGGCAACTCCAGCGCATACGACACGATCGAGGCCATGGCGATGAGCCACAGCCCGCCGCGCAGGACGCGGTCATACTCGTCGGTTCCCACGAACAGGTAGCGCTTGTCGTAGGCCCGGGTTACCGCGATCGCCCCGACCAAGGCAAAAGGCAAAAGCAAGGACAGGATTAGATAGGTACGGGTGAAGGGCGTGACCGGGCCGCCGAAACGAAACATGTAGGCCAGTGCTCCGGCGGCGGCCCCCACGGTCAGGTCGAGTGCCACCAGCGTGCGCTGGTACCGCTGTTCCCAGCCGGGACGCTGCTTGGGCGGGAGCTGACGCGTCGCATGGCGGCCCGGCGAATGGTTCTGCTGCGGGCGCACCGCGATGAGTCCCACCGGCGCCGGACTGAACGGGGCCGGCCCGGCGGGAGTGGGTGGATAGTCGAGGGCGGAAGTCCTACGGCCTCGATGTGGATAGGGTCGCGGCCGTTTTTCCATGCATTGCCCCCAAGTTTCGCCGCTACTGGTCGTTCAACGGCGAAAGCAAGGAAATGTCACGCTGTGTGATAGATCTGCTGAGCGGGGGCCAGCCCTTTCACCACAACGGCCTCGACCGCGTCAGCGGCCCGGTCGACCAGGAACTCCAACTCTTTTCGCTCAGCGGTGTTGAAATCCGACAGCACAAAGTCGGCCGGGTCCTGGCGACCCGGCGGGCGTCCTATGCCGAACCGCAGCCGCACATAGTCCTTTGTGGACATAGAGCCGCTCATCGAGCGAAGTCCATTGTGGCCGCCCTCGCCCCCGCCGACCTTCAAACGCAGCTGGCCGTAAGGGATGTCCAGCTCGTCGTGAACCGCGATGACCTGTGCCAGTGGCACCTTGTAGAAGTTGCCGAGCGCGGTGACCGGGCCACCGGAAAGGTTCATATACGTCAACGGTTTTGCCAGCACCAGCTGAGGCGCCTCCAGACCGTAGCCGAGTCGGGTTTCCGCCACTTCGGCCATCGTCTTGCGGTGCCTGCTGAATTTCGCACCCGTGCGCTTGGCGAGCAGGTCCACCACCATGAAGCCCACGTTGTGCCGGTTACCGGCATACTTGGGCCCCGGGTTACCCAACCCGACGATCAGCCACGGCTGCATAGTCTCTCCCTGTTCGGAGTCTCTGTCTTTGGTACCAGAGACAGAGACTCCGAATCCAATGAGTTACTCGGACTTTTCGCCCTCTTCGGCGGCAGCCTCTTCGCCCTCGGCCGCCTCTTCGGTCTCGGCAGCCTCGGTCGGGCCTTCCATCTCCTCGGCCGTCGGCGCGTGGGCGACCACGACGAGCACCGTCTCCGGGTCGGTGACCAGAGTCGCGCCCTTGGGCAGCTTGATGTCGCCGGCGGTGACGTGCGAGCCGGTGTCCAGGCCCTCGACCGACGCGTCGACATGCTCGGGCAGGTGCAGCGCCTCGGCGTTGAGCGAGATGCGGTCGTGCTCCACCATCACCAGGGTGCCCTTGGCGGCCTCGCCGACCACGTGCACCGGGACGTCGACGGTCACCATCTCGCCGCGCTTGACGATGATCAGATCGACATGGCGGAAGGTGTCCTTCAACGGGTCACGCTGGATCGCCTTGGGCAGCGCCAGGGTCTGGTGACCATCAGAGACATTGATGTCGAACACGGTGTTCAAACCGCCGTGCCGGATCGCCGCGGCGAACTCCTTGGCCGGCAGCGCGATGTGCCGCGGCGCCTCGCCGTGGCCGTAGATAACCGCGGGAACGAGGCCGGCCTTGCGCGCCCGGCGGGCAAAGCCCTTGCCGAACTCGGTGCGCGGTTCGGCGCTGATCTTAATACCGGTAGCCATTTTCTTCTCCTGCTCAACGGTCGTCGGTAAGTCCAAGCGCACGACGAGCCGGAGCTCTCCGCGTCGATAACGGTGCGCTGGGCACACCCTCGCCGTGGCAACCCGCAGAGCTTACCCGATTTCTAAGAAAGACCGCCAAACAGGGTGGTGACCGAACCGTCGTCGAAGACCTCACGGATGGCACGGGCGAGCAGCGGCGCGATGGACAGCACGGTGAGCTTGTCGAACTGCTTCTCCGGCGACAGCGGAAGGGTGTTGGTCACCACCACCTCCCGGATCCGGCTGTTCTTGAGCCGCTCGGTGGCCGGATCGGAGTTGACCGCGTGGGTCGAGGCCACGATCACGTCCGCCGCGCCCGAGTCGAAGAGGATGTCGGCCGCCTTGCAGATGGTGCCAGCAGTGTCGATCATGTCGTCCACCACGATGCAGGTGCGCCCGACCACATCACCGATGACCCGATTGGCGACCACCTGATTCGGCGCGGTGATATCGCGCGTCTTGTGGATGAAGGCCAGCGGGCAACCACCCAGCCGGTCTGTCCACCGCTCAGCGACGCGGACCCGCCCCGAGTCGGGCGCCACCATCGTCAACGGGCGATCTCCATAAGCTTTTTCGATGTACCCGGCGAGCACGTCCATCGCGAAGAGATGGTCCACCGGTCCATCGAAGAAACCCTGAATCTGCGCGGTGTGCAGATCGACGGTGAGGATCCGGTTGGCACCGGCCGTCTTCAGCAGATCGGCCACCAGCCGGGCCGAAACCGGCTCCCGGCCGCGGTGCTTCTTGTCCTGGCGCGCATAGGGGTAGAACGGCAGAACCACGGTGATGCGCTTGGCCGAACCCCGCTTCGCGGCATCGACCATCAACAACGTCTCCATGAACCATTTGTTCACCGGCGCGGTAATCGACTGCACAATGAACGCATCCGAACCGCGAACCGACTCCGTGTACCTGACGAAGGTCTCCCCACCGGCAAAGTCGTAGGCGGTGGTCTCGGTGACGCCGATCCCGAGCACCTCCCCGATCTCATTCGCGAGCCCGGGATAGGCCCGGCCCGAGAAAAGCATCAGGTTCTTTCGGTTCTCCGCGACGATGCTGCCCACCGGCTGCCGCCCTCTCACACGCGATCCTTCTGCGCTGTCAAGTATCACCCTTTCCGCCATCTTGCCTTGGCGGTTTCGGCACCTGGCGGCGAGCCCACTCTTGCGTGGCCGAATTCACGGCTCAGTTGACATAAGGGCCGGGTTGATGGCAGGGGTCCGGGAACGCTACCGTCAGAGCATGCGTGAGGAGAGTGGAGAGCCGCCGGTCATCCAGCGGCGCATTCTGCTGCTCCTTGCTGCCGGTTTCACGATCTCCACCATCGCCAAGCTGGTCTTCCTCAGCGAGCGGGCCGTCCACGAGCACATCGCGGCGATGAAGAACGCCACCGGCGCCAAGAACCAGTTCGCCCTCGGCGCCGAGGCCGCCAAGCGCGGCTGGCTCAGCGAATAAATTCAGTCTTCCTGACCGGCCTTTTCGGCCGCCTGCGCGGCCGCGCTGCCCGGCCGTGCCCGAGCCACCCAGCCCTCGATGTTGCGCTGATACGAGCGGGCCACACCCAGCGCTCCAGCCGGGATGTCCTTGGTAATCGTCGACCCGGCCGCGGTGTAGGCACCATCGCCCACCTCCAGCGGCGCCACGAACACCGTCCCCGAACTCGTCTTCACGTGGTCGCCGATGTTCGTACGGCTCTTGGTCGCCCCGCTGTAGTTGGCGAAGATGTTGCCCGCGCCGATGTTGGTCTGATCGCCGATCGTCGCGTCGCCCACATAGGACAGATGGGGAACCTTCGAGCCCTCACCCACCGACGAGTTCTTCACCTCGACGAAGGTGCCCACCTTCGACTTGCGGCCCAGGCTTGTCCCCGGCCGCAGATAGGCATAGGGACCCACACTGACGTTCTCCCCGATCTCGGCGAGCACCGCGTGCGTGCGGATGATCTGCGACCCATCACCCACCACGGTGTCGATGAGCGTCACGTCCGGGCCGATCACCGTCGCCTCGCCGACGTCGGTCGCGCCCTTGAGCTGGGTGTTGGGCTCGATCACGGTGTCGCGGCCCACCTTGACCGTGACATCTATCCACGTGGTCCTCGGATCCAGGATGGTGACCCCATCGCGCATCAGCGCGTTGTTGACCCGGTCGCGCAGCAGCGCCCGCAACGACGCCAGCTCGGCACGATCGTTGCAGCCCAACGTCTCCACCGCATCGGGCGCCACGTGCACGCCGACCGGGGAACCCTCGCGCACGAGCAGGCCGAAGACGTCGGTCAGATATTCCTCACCCTGCACGTTCTGGGTGGTCAACCGGGCCAGCGCGGCGCGCAGCGCCTGCGCTTCAAACGCGTAGATTCCAGCATTGATCTCACGGATGGCCCGCTGCGCGTCGCTCGCGTCCCGCTCCTCGACAATGCCGGCCAGATTTCCCGAGCCGTCACGCACTATCCGGCCCAGGCCCTTCGGGTCGGGCACCTCCGCCGCGAGAACCGTCGCCGACGCCCCGGCCTTTTCATGGGCTTCCACCAGATCCTGCAACGTCTGCCAGCTCAGCAGCGGCACGTCGCCGTTGAGCACGACGACCGTGCCGGAAACCTCCGGCGGCAGCGCTATCCGCACCGCGTGCCCGGTGCCGAGCTGCTCGGGCTGCAGCACAGACTCCGCCACCGCGACGTGGGCGCTGAGGTATTCGGTGACCAGCTCGGCCCGATGACCGACCACGACGAGAACCCGCGACGCTGCCAGCGGCTCCGCGGCGGCCAGGACGTGGCCCACCAAGGGACGGCCGAGCAGCGGGTGCAACACCTTGGGCAGGTCCGACTTCATTCGCTTGCCGATACCGGCCGCGAGCACGATCACCGTACGAGACATCTTGCACCCATCTTCAATACGGACAAATGCAATAGCTCGGGCGCCAGGACTCGAACCTGAAAAGCTGGCACCAAAGGCCAGAGTGTTGCCAATTACACCACGCCCGACTAATCGGCCAAAAGGGGCAGGAACTCATCTCCGCCGACGTCGCAAGCTAGCTTAGCGCCTATCGCAAGGCCCATTTCAGCCACTCCCAACCAGTGCCTTCGCTATCCCCTCGATCTGCCAGTAGAGCCGCCTGCCCCGCCGAACCCGGACCACCAAACAGCCACGGTAGGCCTCCCCCACATGATGCCGCCGCAGCGACGGATTGTGGCGTTTCAGCGAGACCGCGATCGGTGTCTCAGCTGGAAGGCGCAGCTGCTCAATCCACCAGGTCTTGGCTGATTTGGTGCCTTCCGACCAGTAGATGGCTGCGCCGATAGGAGCAGCTCGCGGTCGGAAAGCTGACCGACCTCGGCGGCGGCTGAGGCGAGGATCTCGGCGCGCTCGGTGTCACGCTCGAGGCGGTGCTCTGACCAACGGGCGTCGGTCATCGCTTTGGCGTGGGCCTTGCGCCGCGCGATGGCTTGGGCTGGGCCTTCGCGGGGCAGGTGCTTGGTCCATCGAAAGGCGGTGGATCTCGCGATGCCCAGCTCAGCGGCGATTGCTGGGACCGACAGGCCCTCGCTGCGGAGGGCTTCGGCAAGAGGGCGCAGCTCCCGTTTGGCCACGCTGGAAAGTTAGTACGAGCGTACGACACGAACAACCGGTGGGGCTAGCACCACTGTCAAACTACGGTTCCGTAGGTTACGGTTGCGTAGGCCCATTCTCGAAGATCACTCGATCCCCGTATGCGCAGCGAGGTGCCATGACGACTACCACCCTCAACCCGTCCGCCGAGCCTTCGGCAGGGGCGGTTACCGAGAACGAGCGGGGGCCCAAGCCTCTCACCGAGGGCAAGCAGCCGCCCGCGATTCTGATCGGCCTGTGGGCGTTTGTCGTGCTTCCGTTTGTGGCCCTGCTCGCCGCTATCCCGTTCGCCTGGGGTGGCTGGCTCGGCTGGACCGATATCGCGATCTTCGTGCCGCTCTATCTTGTGGCCGGCTTGGGGATTACGGTCGGCTTTCACCGTTACCTGACGCATAGCTCGTTCAAAGCGACCCGCTGGCTGCGCGTGACGTTGGCGGTGGCGGGCAGTTTCGCCATCCAGGGCTCGCCCACGCAGTGGGTGGCCGACCATCGCCGCCACCACCAGTATTCCGATCTTGAGGGCGATCCGCATTCGCCGTGGCGGTTTGGCGAGTCCTTCTGGGGCTTGACCAAGGGTCTGTTCCACGCGCATGTCGGCTGGCTGTTCGCGCGGGAGCTGTCCAACCGCGCCCGCTTCGCCCCCGATCTGATGGCGGACAAGGACATCCAGAAGGTCGACCGGATGTTCCCGCTGCTGGTGGCGTTGTCGATCCTGTCGCCCGCGGTGGTGGGTGGCCTGGTGACGATGTCGTGGCAGGGCGCGCTGACCGCGATGTTCTGGGCCGGGTTCGTGCGGATCGGGTTGCTGCACCACGTGACCTGGGCCATCAACTCGGTGTGCCACGTCTACGGTGAGCGCCCGTTCGAGATGCGTGAGGGCGACAAGGCATCGAATTTCTGGCCGCTCGCGATCCTCTCCTTTGGCGAGAGCTGGCACAACCTGCACCACTCCGACCCGACCAGCGCACGCCACGGCGTGCTCAAGGGTCAGCTCGATTCTTCCGCCAGGCTGATCTGGATTTTTGAAAAGTTCGGCTGGGCCACGAACGTTAAGTGGCCGCGCCCCGAGCGAATCCAGGCCAAACTGGTGAACCGTGACGGCCGATGACACTGCAGAGGTAAAGGCGGCAGTACGCAGCCGGGTGAGGATGAGCTTCTCCCAACGCAGGGAGCAGCTCATCTCGGTCGGCAGGCAGCTGTTCGCCGAGCGCGGGTTCGACGGGACGTCGATCGAGGAGATCTCGGCTCGGGCCAAGGTGTCCAAGCCGGTGGTGTACGAACATTTCGGGGGCAAGGAAGGCCTTTACGCGGTCGTGGTCGATCGCGAGGTCACCGCGCTGCTGGAACGCATCACCAACGCGCTGACGGCGGGCCATCCGCGCGAGCTGCTGGAGCAGGCCGCGCTCGCGCTTCTGGACTACATCGAGCAGGAGACCGACGGTTTCCGGGTGCTCGTGCGCGAGTCGCCGGTGATGTCGCAGTCGGGAAACTTTTCCTCTGTTCTCAACGATGTCGCGCATCAGGTCGAGCACATCCTGGGCGCCGAGTTCAAGTCACGCCACTACGACCCGAAGCTGGCCGAGCTGTATTCGCAGGCGCTGGTGGGCATGGTGGCGCTGACCGGGCGGTGGTGGCTGGAGGTTCGCAAGCCGCGCAAGGAAACCGTCGCCGCGCATCTGGTCAACCTGGCCTGGAACGGACTGTCGCATTTGGACGCCAAACCCGCACTGTTGACCCGCAGGGTGAAACCCTAATCAATCCTTGGGATGCTGCACGCCGGGGTGCGCCGACAGCTTGTGCCGCGGGGTCTCCAATTCGAGTACAGCGCCGCGGCCGCTGTGCCGGTAAATCTCTTCCTCCTGCGCCTCAGCCGCTGTGCCGCGCTTGCCGTACATGCCGGCGAGCACCAGGACGGTACCGATGATGAAGGAAACGACGCAGGTGGAGACCGCGAAGTTGAGGAAGTTCGCGCCGGTGCGGATGAGGATCAGCCCGAACAGCCCGGCGACCCAGAAGATGACGCCGGCCGCGTAGTTGATGAAATGGTCAAAGTTGCGCAGGAAAAGCGCGCCTAACAGGATGACCGCGCCAACAACGATGGACAGCAAGGAAAAGGCGGGATTGGTCTTCAACCCGAGCGCCTCGGTGGTGCCGCCCTGCGCGAAGAAGCTCTCGCTGCCCCAGGTCTTGGACGCCCCGATGATGCCGAAGAGCAGCAGGTACAGGCCCGCCAGCGCGGCGAGCGTGCGATAGAAGCCGCCTAGCCGGTGGTTTATCGGTAAGTGCGCCATTCATCCAGTCTGGCGCACCCGGCGTCAGGCTCGCTGGGCTTTGACATACATCCCGGCCGTGGCCAGTACCGAGCCGATGAGGAAGGACACGATGCAGGTGGCCATCGTGAAATTCAGGACATTGGTGTCCTGCCTGTTCATCAGGAGCATCATGGCGGTTCCGGCGAGCAGGAAACCCGCACCCGCCCAAAGGTAGACGATGCGGTCGACGTTGCGGCCGAGCACGGTGGCAAGCACGACGAGCGCTCCGACGGCGATGGAGGCATAGGAGAAGGCCGGATTGGTGCGCAAGCCGAGCGCCCGGTCATCGCCCACCGCGTAGAGCGGCGCGCCCTGCGTGACGAAGAAGCCGACCGCGCCGAAGGCGAGCACAAACAATCCGGCGAGGAGGGCGAGCACCCGATAAGCCCTGCGTAGGGGGTGGTTCACGGGAAAGTGGAGGGACATGGCTCGGGAGGTTATCAGGACGCCGATTCCGCGAGGATCAGCCATTCCTCCTCCAGAGCCGCCTTCTCGGCTGTCAGTTCGCGCAGTTTTTCGTCCAGCTCACCGATCTTGGCGAAGTCGGTGGCATGCTCGGCCATCTGCGCATGCAGCTTCTCCTCGCGCTGGGCCAGCTTCTCCAGCTGCCGCTCTACCCGAGCCAATTCCTTTTTCGCGGTACGGGAGTCCGCCTTCTGCGCCCGCGGCGCTGAGGTCACCGGCTCCTCGGTGGTCAGCGACGCCAGGTATTCGTCCACGCCGCCCGGGAGATGGCGCAGGGTTCCGTTGCCGGGCAAGGCATACACCGACTCGCATACCCGCTCGACGAGGTACCGGTCGTGTGAGGCCACAATCATCGTGCCCGGCCAGGTGTCGAGCAGGTCTTCCAGCGAGGCGAGCGTGTCCGTGTCGAGGTCGTTGGTGGGCTCGTCGAGCAACAGCACGTTGGGCTCGGTAGCCAGCAGCCGCAACATCTGCAGCCTTCTGCGCTCGCCACCGGACAGGTCGCTGACGGGTGTCCACACCCGACGGTCGGTGAACCCGAAGACCTCAGCCAGCTGGGCCGCGGAAAGCTCCCGGTCGCCCAGCTTGACCCGCCGGGCAACCTGTTCCACGGCTTCGAGCAGCCGCAGCGAGCCCGGCAGCTCGGCCAGCTCCTGGGAGAGGAAGGCGGCCTTGACGGTTTTGCCGGTGCTGAAGCCCGAAGCCGAGGTGATCCCGGCGAGCAATCGGAGCAGGGTGGACTTGCCGGCCCCGTTCGCGCCCAGCAGCGCGATGCGGTCACCCGGACCCACATGCCAGGTCACCCGGTCGAGAATGAGGCGCGGACCGGCATGCAGCGTCACGTTTTCCAGGTCGTAGACCTGGCGGCCCAGCCGGGCGGTGGCCAGCTTCGCCAGGGTCACCTGGTCGCGCGGCGGCGGCACATCGGCGATCAGCGCGTTGGCGGCATCGATGCGGAACTTGGGCTTCGAGGTGCGGGCGGGTGGTCCCCGCCGAAGCCAGGCGATCTCCTTGCGCAGCAGGTTCTGCCGGCGCGCCTCGGTGAAGGCGGCTATCCGCTCCCGCTCGGCGCGGGCCAGGATCCACGCCGCGTAACCGCCTTCGTAGGCGCGCACTTGGAGGTCGGCGACCTCCCAGGTCTGATTGCACACAGCATCGAGGAACCAGCGGTCGTGGGTGACCACCACGAGCGCGCCTTTCCAGCTGCGGGCCAGCCAGCGGGCGAGCCAGTCCACCCCGGCGATGTCCAGATGGTTCGTCGGCTCGTCGAGGATCAACAGGTCGGCCGGCCGGATCAGCAACGCCGCCAACGCAATGCGGCGGCGTTCGCCACCGGACATCTTGCCGACCTGCTCGTCCAGTCCGAGCCCGGCCATGCCCAGCCCGTCGAGGATGTCACGGATGCCGGCGTCGCCGGCCCACTCGTGCTCCGCGCCGAAATAGGAACCGAGCACCAGGTCGCGCACGGTCGCGGTGGGCGGCAGATCCATGGTCTGCGGCAGCACGGCCACGCGCAGGTCACGCCGATGGGTGACCCGGCCCGTGTCGGGCTCCTCCTCGCGAGCCAGAAGCCTTAGCAGCGTTGACTTTCCGGCGCCGTTGAGGCCGACCACGCCGACCCGGTCGGCATCGTCGAGCCCGATCGAGACGTCGACGAGCAGGGGGCCGGTCGGGCCGTAGCCCTTGCTCGCCCGGTCCAGATTGATGATGTTAGCCAACCCGTGCTCCCGGCACCGGACCTTGCGCCAGATGGACGCTGCGGGCGTGGGGACTTACCGCCTCGGCGATCTGCTCACCGTGCGTGGCGTCAGTGGCAAGGAAGACGCACGTGGGGCCGCTTCCGGAGACGAGCGCGGCGTGAGCCCCGCCCTCCTTGCGGCCCGCCTGCAGCGTCGCCGCCAGCTCGGGTTTGAGCGACACCGCCGCGGCCTCCAGGTCGTTGCCGAGCGCGGCGCCTAGCTCGGCCGGGTCGCGTTGACGCAGCGCGGCCAGAAGCGCGTCGGCGCTGCCCAGCGGTTTCGGCGCCGCACCCGCGGCGCGCAGGCGATCTAGCTCGCGGTAGACCTCCGGGGTGGACAGCCCGCCGTCGGCGAAGGCCACCACCCAGTGCCACTTGTTGGCCCTCGCCAGCACCGGGCTCACCGCTTCGCCACGGCCGGTGCCCAGCGCTGTGCCGCCGTGCAGGAGGAACGGCACGTCCGAGCCGAGCGTTTCGGCGATCTTCGCCAGGTCTGCGCGGCTGTATCCGGTACCCCACAAGGCATCGCAAGCCACCAAGGTGGCCGCGGCGTCGGCCGAGCCGCCCGCCAACCCGGCCGCGAGCGGGATCTGCTTGCGCAGGTGCAGGCGTGCCTTCGGCTCGACCTTGGCACTGGTGGCCAGCGCCTGGGCGGCCCGAACGACCAGGTTGCGGTCGTCGAGCTCCAGCTCGCCCTGGCCTTCGCCCTGCATGGTGAGGACCAGGCTGTCGCCATGGCGGGCGGTGATCTCATCGAAGATTGAGATGGCGTGGTAAACCGTCTGCAGCTCGTGATAGCCGTCCCCGCGCAGCGGGCCGACGCTCAGGTGCAGGTTGATCTTCGCCGGGACCCTGACCCGCACCGGCCCCAGAGCCAGCTGGCCGTCGCTTTCGAGCGCCCACGCCTCGGTCATCGGGCAAGCCTAGTCGCCGCGAGATTGGCGAACGCAGTGACGTCCAATTGTTCACCCCGCGTACCCGGATCGATGCCGGCCGTTCGCAACAACCGCTCCGCCTCCGGCGCGCTGCCAGCCCAGCCCGCGAGCGCGGCCCGCAGCGTCTTGCGGCGCTGAGCGAAGGCAGCATCGATGGTCTTGAACACCTCCGCCCGCGGCACGTCCGTCCGCGGCGGCTCGCGCCTTTCGAAGCCGACCAGCCCGGAATCCACGTTCGGCACTGGCCAGAAGACGGCCGGGGACACCTTGCCCGCCATCCTCGACGAGGCGTACCAGGCGAGCTTGGCCGAGGGCACGCCGTAAACCCGGCTACCCGGCCCGGCCGTGAGCCGATCGGCGACCTCCTTCTGCACCATCACCAGACCGCTGCGGATGCTCGGCAGCTCCGCGAGCACGCGCAGCAGAACCGGTACCGCGACGTTGTAGGGCAGGTTGGCGACGAAAACAGTTGGCTCGGGCGTGAACTGCGCCTGCGTCAACGCCAGCGCGTCGATCGGATGAACGGTGAGATTGGACGGATGCCCGGTCGTTTCCACCAGCGCGGCGGCGAGCTTCGGATCGATTTCCACCGCGTGCACATGCGCCGCCGCGGGCAGCAGCCCCAGCGTCAGCGAACCCAGCCCCGGCCCAACCTCGAGCGCGACATCCTCCGGACGCACCCGCGCCGTGGCCACAATCCGGCGGATGGTGTTCGGGTCGTGCAGGAAGTTCTGGCCGCGCTTCTTGGTCGGCGCCACGCCGAGCCGCTCGGCCAGCTCTCGAATCTCGGCCGGGCCGAGCAACTTCATCTCGGACCTTCACCCGGGACGTGGAGGGGCGGCAGTGAGCGCGAAGCTCCGGTTAGTTTATCCACAGCCGTTGAGCCTACTTGGTTGCGCCTGTGGATAACTTAGGAGCACGATCAGTACAAGCGACTAGAAAGGGGGCATGACAGTGATGCAGCTACCGCTGCCGACCGCCACGGATGAGGGTCTTACGTTCGAGGATCTGCTATATCTCGAGACCCCGGATGGCTACCGCACGGAGCTCCTTGAAGGAAGGCTCGTGGTGTCGCCTCCCCCTTTCATCCCTCATGTCTTCGCGGTGGCAAACCTTCGTGACCACCTCATCAGATCCTTGCCAGAGCAGATCAGGATGATCGAAGCTCCCGGGGTCTATATCACCGAGCACAACTACTTCATCCCAGACCTTGTGGTGGTTCACGAGACTGCGCAGGAGAGGTATGTGAAAGGCTTCGTTCCTTCGGACGTTCTGCTCGCGGTCGAGGTCGTTTCGCCGAGCAGTTCCAGCTATGACCACGTTCTCAAACGCCACGCATACGCGAAGGCTGGCATCGCCCACTATTGGATCCTTGATCCCAAGCCAAAGACGGTGCGCATTCTGAAGCTAGAGGACGAATCCTATGTGGATTGCGAGCTTGTGTCGCATGGCCAGGTTTGGATGTCAGAAGAGCCATTTGGTGTGATGATCGACCCGGCTCAGATTTTCAAGGGCTAGATCACCAGGGGCCGAGGAGGCGTTCGCCGTTGGCGGAGATGGCTTCGCACACCTCGGTCAGCGGCACGCCGCGGGTCTCCGCTATGGCGCGCACGGTGAGTGGAATCAGGTATGACGCGTTGGGCTTGCCGCGGAAGGGCATCGGGGTCAGGTAGGGCGCGTCGGTCTCGACGAGGATCTGGTCCAGTGGGGCGAGCGCGGCCGCTTCCCGAAGGTGCGGCGCGTTTTTGAACGTCACCGTTCCCGCGAAGGACAGATGAAATCCGCGCCGCACACATTCGCGGGCGAAGTCGGCGTCACCGGAGAAGCAGTGCATCACCACCCGATCGGGTGCGCCTTCGTCATCGAGCACGCGCAAGATGTCGGCGTGCGCGTCGCGGTCGTGCACGATGAGCGGCTTGCCCACCTGCTTCGCCAGCGCGATGTGATAGCGGAAGCTCAGCTCCTGAGCCTTCAAGCCCTCTCCCGTGGTACGAAAGAAGTCCAGCCCCGTCTCGCCGACCCCCCGCACCCGTGGCTGCGATGCCAGCGCCACGATTTCGGCGAAGGCCGCATCGAGGTCGGCCAGGCGTGGCGCCTCGTTCGGGTGCAGCGCAACCGTTGCCACAACGGCGTTTTCGCGCGTGGCGAGGTCTGCTCCCCAAGCGGAGGAGGCGACGTCCACCCCGACCTGGACCAGCCGATCCACGCCCACCTTCGCCGCCGCCTCGATCTGCGCGGCAGCCGACCAGCCCGACCCGGCCGTGCCGCGCTCGGCGGCGACTATGTCGAGATGGGTGTGGCTGTCGAAGACCGGTGACGGGAGCGGCTCGGGCGCGCGCGGCAGGTTCTCGGGTATCACCTTCATATGGTCCCATCCCGAGTTAAGCCGGAGTTCACCCAGCCGGAATACGGCGACACTAGCCTCACTGTCTGTGACGCTCACTAACGAGATCGTGACGGGGACCGTCAACGTTGACGGAGTGTCCTATCCGGCTGAGCCGATCGCCGGGGGTGCCGCCTACGAACTTTTCAGCGACCTGCCCGCGCCCGGGTTCCTTCGCCTGTCCACCACCGGGCGCGCGGCGTATCACCGCTTCCTGCCCGCGACCGAGGTCGGCCTGAACGGGGCCGGCGAAAGCCCGTTGCAGGCGCCGCTGAGCCGCGGGTTGACGTGGGAGCGGATCCATCGCCTGAGCCAGTCTCCGCCGCGTGAGCAACGGGTCGGCGATGCGGTCGCCGCGGTGCGAGCCAGCGCCACCATCCGGCGCGGCACCCGCATGGTGAAGCCGCTGAGCTCGCTCGGGGTCGCCGCAGTGCTCAAAGGCCAGCTGCCGCACGGCTTCTGCTACCGCGAGTGGGACATCGCCCACCTGCGCACCCCCGCCGAGCAGGCGGTGCTCACCGGCGCGCACCCGGGGGAGGTCTCCTACCTGTTGCGCTGGCGTGCCATCGATCCGCTGGACTATCAGGTGCCCATCGGGGAAAGGGTTTCCGGGCTCACGGTGATGCCGCCACACGACCGCATCGGCTCGCCCGTGCTGGGGACAGGGTTCGCCCCCAGCAGCAGCGAGCTGATCCCCGAGTGGATGACCGCCGACTTCGCCGATCTGCCCCTGCCCGCCAACGCGGCAGTGGTCGCCTACGCGCCCGACGGCACCGAGCACGTGCTCTACACCTATCAGCCCGAGCAGCGCGGGTGGCTGCGGCTGGTCGGCCCGCAGTGGCGGCACCTGCTGGCACCGGTCCGCGAGGTGAGCACCGAGCAGGAGTACCTCCCGTTGCCTCGCGGCAATCCGAGCAGCCGGCTGGTGGGCATGTTCCGTGGCGAGGAGTTCGAGGCGATCGCCGACCCGCCCGAGTTCCGGGTCCTCGCGATGACGCGTGCGGCACGCTATCCGGTGGAGAGTTTGCTGCGGCGCACCCGCTACGCCCGCTGGCGCGGCGCGCTGGGCACGGTCCTGTCCACGGACGCGTCGTGGCTGCGGATAAGGCTGTGCCAACCCGATCCGTCCAATGTCGCCGACCTTGGCGCGCAATGCTATGAGCGCGGCGTATACGAGGCGTGGGCCCCGGCGACACAGGTCACCGAGGCCCACGAGGTGGAAGTCAGCTATCAGCTATGAGCCGAAGCGGGCCAGTTCTTCCTCCACAATGGAGGGTTCGAGCTTGCGGAACACCGGAACGGGCGGGGCGATCGCGGCCCCGACCACGATCGGCCGCGACTCCCATCGGGATCCGGTGGTGTAGTCACCGGTGATGATGGGATAGCCGGGCCCACCGTCGAGGTCGGCGACCTCGTCGATGCGTGGCATGGGCGCGTGCACACCTTCGTTGCCCA
The DNA here is from genome assembly GCF_016862955.1 of Rhizocola hellebori. GTDB lineage: Bacteria > Actinomycetota > Actinomycetes > Mycobacteriales > Micromonosporaceae > Rhizocola > Rhizocola hellebori. The sequence continues at coordinate 32,869 of NZ_BONY01000061.1, forward strand.
GCAACCCATGGATCTTCTGCGACGAGTGCGGCAGGAACGGCGAGATCAGCGTGTTGCAGTCGTTGATGGCCTGCAGCACGGTGTTCAGGATGGTCCCCAACCGCTCGGGGTCGTCCTTGATCTTCCAGGGCGCCTGGTCGGACAGGTACTTGTTGACCTCCCCGATCACCCGCATCACCTCGGTGATGGCCGCCTTCTGCTTGTGCGCTTCGATCAGGTCGCCAACCGTCTTGAACGCGCCCCGGACCTCGTTCAGCAACGCCTCATCGGCGCTCTCGAGCTGGCCCGCGGCCGGGATCTGCCCGAAGTTCTTGGACGTCAACGCCAGCGTGCGGTTGACCAGGTTGCCCCAGCCCGCCACGAGCTCATCGTTGTTGCGCCGCAAGAACTCCGCCCAGGTGAAGTTGGTGTCGGTGGACTCGGGACCGGCGACGGCTATGTAGTAACGAAGCGCGTCCGGCCCGTACCGGTCAAGGAAATCACGGACATAGATGACCACACGGCGCGAGGAGGAGAACTTCTTGCCCTCGACCGTGAGGTATTCGCTCGACACCACCTCGGTCGGCAGCGCCAGCTTCCCGAAGTCTCCGGGATTGGCGTTGTGGCCGATCAGCTCGGCCGGCCAGATCTGCGAGTGGAAGGTGATGTTGTCCTTGCCCATGAAGTAGTACGACCGCGCGTCATCGTTCCAGTAGGGCTTCCAGTCCTGGCCGAATCGGCGCGCCCACTCCACCGAGGCGGAGAAGTAGCCGATGACCGCGTCGAACCAGACATAGAGGCGCTTGTTCGGGTTGTCTTCCCAGCCGGGCAGTGGCACCGGGATGCCCCAGTCGATGTCGCGGGTCATCGCGCGCGGCTTGAGGTCGTCGAGCAGGTTCAGCGAGAACTTGAGCACGTTGGGACGCCAGCCCTCACGCCCGCGCAGCCACTCGCCGAGCGCTTCGGCCAGGTTCGGCAGGTCGAGGAAGAAGTGCTGGGTCTCGATGAACTCGGGCGTCTCGCCGTTGATGCGCGACTTGGGGTTGATGAGGTCCTGCGGGTCGAGCTGGTGTCCGCAGTTGTCGCACTGGTCGCCGCGCGCGCTGGCATAACCGCAGATCGGGCAGGTGCCTTCGATGTAGCGGTCGGGCAGGGTGCGCCCGGTCGACGGCGAGATGGCACCGTGCGTGGTCTGCTCGATCATGTACCCGTTCCGATGCACGATCTTGAATAGCTCCTGCGCGACCGAGTAATGGTTGCGAGTCGTCGTGCGGGTGAACAGGTCATAGCTGAGCCCGAGCGCGGTGAGGTCTTCGACGATCACCCGGTTGTATCGATCTGCCAGCTCCTTCGGGCTGACCCCCTCCTTCTCCGCTTCGACGAGGATCGGCGTGCCGTGTTCATCTGTTCCGCTGACCATGAGTACGTCGTGGCCGGCCATCCGCATGTAGCGGCTGAAGACGTCGGAGGGCACCCCGAATCCGGAGACATGGCCGATGTGGCGCGGGCCGTTGGCGTAGGGCCAGGCGACCGCGGCGAGAACGTGACTCATAGCTGACCAGCCTAGTGATTGCCCTATCGGCGCGCCCACTGGGTTTCTCCAGGGCATTTAGGGTGAAATGACCAATTATGCGAGAACAGAATCCTTGGCCAACCCCTGCTTGGCTCGGCGAGCCGTCCCCGGACGCCGCCGTGGAACCCGAAGTGGAGAGGTTCTCGCTTCCAGCTCAAGAGGTGCCACGCGAGATGTGGTTCCCGGAGAAGCCGGCGGCAAGGCCGCGCCCAGCCAAACGCAAAGCCCCCGTTTCCCTTGCCATCGCCATGCCCGCGGTCGTCTTTTTCGCGCTGCTGAGCGCCTTCTTCAGCTGGGTCGTCTCAGAGCCGCTCTGGCTGGCCGTCGGGCACAGCTCGACCGGCATGGCCACGGTCTCCAGATGCGTCGGCAGCGGAATAAGCCAGCGGTGCATCGGAGAGCTCGACGGCACCCGGGTCACGCTGCTCGGCGTCACCGCGAAGCAGGCCACCACCGGGTCGAAGATCGAAGTCCGGCGGGTCGGCGAGCACAGTGACCGGGCCTTCGCCGGAGGACTCTTCCTGCGCTGGTTCGCCGGGCTGATCATGATCCTCGCCTGCGGCGCAGGAATAGCGATCGTCACCGGCGTGCACCGCATGCACCGCCGCGACCGGCTAGCCGCCCTGAGCACCAGCCTCGCCGCCCCACTACTGGTCCTGGTCGGTTTCCTAGCCGCCGTCTTTTAGCTTTTGTACGCGCAAAGACAACTCGTAGACGTCGCGTTTTGAAAGGCCGTGCTGGGCGGCGACCGCGGCGGCCGCATCGCGCTTCGATAGACCGGCTGCTATGTGTTCGGCGATCTGCTCGCGGAGGACCTCATCGGTGGGGCGCTCGGTAGGCGGCGCGCCGGCGACCACAAGGGTGATCTCGCCGCGGAACTCACCGGCTTCGGCCAGCTCGGCCAGGGTGGCTCGGCGGATCTCCTCGTAGGTCTTGGTCAGCTCCCGGCACAGCGCCGCCCGCCGCTGCGGGCCGAACTCGGCCGCCATGTCGGCGAGGGTGCCGGCGATGCGATGGGTCGCCTCGAAGAAGACCAGGGTGCGTTCTTCGGTGGCGAGCGCGGCGAGCCGGGCGCGGCGCTCGCCGGGCTTGCGCGGCAGGAAACCTTCGAAGCAGAAGCGGTCGCTGGGCAGCCCGGACAGGGCGAGCGCCGTGGTCACCGCGCTCGGGCCGGGCACGCTGGTCACCGGAATCCCCGCCTCCAGCGCGGCCACCACGAGCCGGTAGCCGGGATCGCTCACCGAGGGCATTCCGCCGTCGGTGATTAGCGCCACCCGGGCGCCTTCGCGCATCTGCTCGACCAGATCGCCGGTCCGGCGTTCTTCATTGCCCTCGAAATAAGAGATCACCTTTCCGGATACGGTCACGCCGATCTCGCGAGCCAGCCGGATCAAGCGGCGGGTGTCCTCCGCGGCCACCACGTCGGCGGAGGCGAGCACCTCGCCCAGCCTGCCCGACGCGTCAGCCGGGTTGCCCAGGGGCGCACCGCACAAAATCAGGACGCCCAACACGCGAACCTCTCTCCGGCAATAGGCAACGGACAGTTTCGCAGCATACGATCCATGCCGTGACGCAGACGGTGACCGCGCCAGACAGGACGCAGATCAGCCCTTCCGAAACGGGCCTGACCGCGATGATGAGACGGCGCCTGGTCCCGCTCGAGCAGAAGGTCGACCCCTATGGATGGCTCGCCGTCTTCGGGGTGGTCTTCATCGCCGCGTTGTTGCGCCTCTGGAACCTGGCTCAGCCCAACCAGGAGATATTCGACGAGGTCTACTACGCCAACGATGCTAATGACATGCTCACCCACTTCGTCGAGTGGGACGAGAAGAACAACGGTCCGGGCTACGTAGTCCACCCGCCACTGGGCAAGTGGATGATCGCGCTCGGGATCAAGGCCTTCCACTACGACACGTTCGGCTGGCGAATCAGCGCGGCCGTGGTCGGTGTCATCACCATCTACATGATCATTAGGATCACCCAGCGGCTCTTCCAGTCCCTGATCCTGGGCTGTGCCGCCGGCCTGCTCATGGCGTTCGACGGCATGCACTTCGTGCTCTCGCGCACAGCGCTGCTCGACATGTTCCTCATGGTGTTCGTCCTCGCCGCGTTCGGCGCGATCGTCCTCGACCGCGACCAGAGCCGGCGCAAGTGGGCGAAGTTCATCGAATCCGGGGGCGACCCATCGGGCAAGGGCAAAGCCAGCCGGCCACCGATCACCATCCCCTGGTGGCGGCTCACCGCGGCACTGCTCATCGGCCTTGGCACCGGCGTGAAGTGGAGCGCTCTGGCCTTCCTGCCCGCGATGCTCATTCTGGTGCTGTGGTGGGAGATCGGCGTGCGGCGCAGCGCCGGGGTCCGCCGGCCGATCGTCGACGCGCTGCTCGACGAGATCGGCTGGCTGCTGCTGTGCGCTGTCATCGTCTTCCTGGCCTACCTGGCCACCTGGTCGGGCTGGTTCCTCACCGACACCGGCTACTACCGCCATTGGCTGCGCGACAGTGGCCGCACCGAGCTACCCGTGCTCGGCCCGCTGGCGAACCTGCTTGAGTACCACAGCGCGGCTTTCCAGTTCCACATCGGCCTGGACGACCCGCACCCCTACGCAGCCCCGGCCTGGACCTGGCTTCTGCTCGGGCGGCCGGTCGCGTTCTACTTCTCCAAGACCGTCCCGTGCGGCGCTGCCGATTGCTCAGCCGAGGTGCTTTTGCTTGGTACCCCGATGCTGTGGTGGAGCTTCTTGCCGGCGCTGGCCGCCACGCTGTGGTTCGGCGTCGCCCGCCGCGACTGGCGTGCGGGGGCGATCCTCGTCATGGCCGCCTTCGCGCTCGTGCCTTGGTTCTTCTTCTCCAGCCGCACCATGTTCTTCTTCTACGCGCTGCCCGCCGAGCCGTTCCTGATTCTGGCCGTGGTCTATGTGCTCGGCTGCATCATGACGCCACCGCCGGGCATGCCGCGCGACGAAAACCGTTTGGTCACCGGTGCCGTGGTGGCCGGCTTCTTCGTGGTGGTGGTGGCGCTCAACTTCGCCTACTTCTATCCCATCTATGCAGGCGAGTCGATCCCGACGGCCAGCTGGGTGACCCGAATGTGGCTCAATACGCGCTGGATATAGGCGGCCTGTCCCATCCGCGCGGCGGTTGCGCCGGCACGAGCGGCTCCCAATGCGGTGAGGGCTGAAAGTCGCACCAGGTGCCGTCGAAGGGAAACACCCCGGCCTCGGCCAGTTTGATGACCTGCCGACCGGCGTCGCGCACGCGTTGCTCGCTGCCGACCCAATAGTGCTCAGGCTCGGTCAGCCGCGCCGCGAACTCCTCCTCGTCCTTCCAGCGCCAGCTGCGGTCGGGCCGGATGACCACGTCGAGGTCCCAGTCGACCGTGTCCGCGCCAGCCAGCTCGGTGTCACGCCACAGGGCGACAGGCAGCTCCAGATTGGCGTACCAGCTGGTGAACCGCCCGCCGCGGAAGAAGAACCGCAGGGACCAGTCGGCCCCGGCCGGATGCCACGACAGCAGCGAATGGTTGCGCACGGTAACGCCCAGCGGCTTCTCGGCGCGGACCCACTCGGCCAGCGGCGTCTGCCTTATCTCACGGCCATCGGGCATCAACGGAAACCAGAAATGGTCGCCCTCCGCGCCGAACATCAGCAGGCCTTCCGCGTCGTGCTGGATCGCCCGCATCGGAAACAGCCCAGCGATGGTCTGATGCTGCAGATGGCGAAGGTAGACGATCTCCCCCGGCGTGAAGATCACATCATCGTGAACCATCCCCGGAGCCTACTGAAGATCAGGCGATGCCAAAGCCCTTAGCGCGGCGGCCAGCCCGGCTCGGCCGTTGACACCGAGCTTCACGTAGATGCGCAGCAGATGGTTGTCCACCGTGCGCGGGGAAAGGAAGATCTGCTCCGCGATCTGTTTGCTGGGCACACCGGCGGCGGCCAGCCTGGCGATTTGCCTTTCCCTTGCCGTCAACGTGGATTTGGGTGTCAGCAGCGAAGGCGTGATCGCGGCCGGGCACAGATCGCGCAGCGCGGCCAGTCTGTCCAGGGCGGTGCTCGCCTGTGGCGAACGCTGATGGCGCAACGCTTGCACAGCGATGGCCGCCGCCTCGGCCGCGTACAGGTTCATGCCGAGCCCGGCGAACTCCTCAGCCACCGCAAGCAAAGCGCACCCGTCGTTGGTGGCGGCGGCCTGGGCATGCCGGGCAGCCGGTGCCGCCAGCGCGCCCTGCACCGAGGTCGCCAGCTCAGTCAGCCGATCGGTGGCCTCCGAGGCGAATCCCAGCCTCACCAGATCGTGCTGGGCGAAGACCTCGTAGGCGGCGAACCCGTCCGCGGTGAGCCGTGCGATCAGCTCGTGCAGCAGGGAAACGGCCCCGTCGATGTCGCCCAGCCCCGCCCGCACCCAAACCCGTGCCCGCTCCAGGTCGGGATAGAGAATGGCGACGGTCTGCCTGTGCAGCCTGTCCGCGTCGGCCATCGCCTCCTCCGCCGCCGGATCACCGGCCAAGGCCAGCGCGTGCGCCAGCTCGGCCGCGGCATGGCCGGCGAAGATCTGGCCGCTGGCCAGTCGGGACAGGGATTGGCGCGCCAGCCGTGCGGCGCTTTCCACATTGCCGCTCAGCCGGGCGGCCTGCGCTTCGACCAGGGCCAGCATGCCTGAGCCGAGGCTGAAGTCCCCGGCGTCGGCCAGACCGCTGAACTCGGCCGCGATCGTGGCCTGAACCGCGTCGAGGTCGCCCGCCAGAATCATTGCCGTGTTGCGGGCAACCTCAAGGGCCAGCTGGAAATAGGGCGTGTCGTCGCGCCACTGCGCCGAGTCGGCCTGGTATTCGGCGACCTCACGAAGAGTGCGCAGCGGCTCCCCGCGGGCCGCGCGCAGATGGCTCAAGGCACTGCCCGCCAACGCTTTTGAGCCGGGCGTAGCCTCCGCGCAGTCAAGCACCTCCAGACCGACCGCGTGCGCGCCCTCCTGATCGTTTCGGTGGGTGCGCATGATGGTCTCCACGCCCTGGACCCATGCGCGATCCCTCGGCGCGGCGAGCCCGGAGGCGCCTGCCGCCAGCCGCTCCGGCGACTTGAGGTCGCCCATGCCCCAATAGGTCGTGATGCCCCGCGAGGCGAGCCAGCGGGCCCGCTGTGCATCGTCGGTGATCAGCGACTCGGCACGGTCGAGAATGGCCAAGCCCTCATCGGGCCGGTCAGCGAACATCATGATGATGGCCACCGATTCGGCGATGTCGAACCTTCCCTCGCGGTCAGCATCAAGCGCGGCCTGGCCCAGGCGGCAGGCCAGCGGCATGTCGAAGCTGGCGAACGCCTGCTGGCACGCACCCAGAAGAGGCAGCGGATTGTCGACGGTGTTGCTGTCCAATCGCCACACGGCCACCCGGAGCAGGTCGTCGCGGCGCTTGGCGCCCGCCTTCTCCACCAGCTCGGCCAAGGTCGCCAGCTGGCGGTGAGCCCGCGTCAGCGGGCTGCGCCGGCGCACCACCTCGCCGTAGAGCGGATGGGCCAGGCGCACGGTGACCCGCCTACCCTCCGGCACCACCCGGATGAGCTGAAGCTCCTCGGCCCGCTCCACCGCCCGCGCGTCGGTGGCCTGTGTCAGCAGCGGCAAGCCAATCGGCTCGCCGTGCGCCACAAACTCCACCACCGCGCGGATATCCGGCTGAAGGTTGCCGATGCGGGTGTCCACGACCTCGGTGAGGCTGGGCGCCATGGGCGGCGCCCCTGTCCAGCGCCAGATCCCATAGCTCTCGCTGATCTCGGCTCTGGCGTGCGCGGCCATCACCAGCTCGCGCAGCAACAGCGCGTTGCCCTCGGACAGCCGCCACAACCGGCCCACCGATCCCGAGTCCACCTGACCCCCGAGCACCTCGGCGAGCAGCGCGCCGGTCTCCGACTCGGTCAGCGGCGCCAGGTCCACCCGCTCGGCCAGCTCCTCGGTCCACAGTGCACGGATCGGATCGGGCACCGTCTCACCTGTACGGACGCTGGCGAAAACGCGCGCCATCCCGGATCGCGCGACAAAGTAGACCAGGGCAGCCGACAGCGGATCCAGCAGGTGGGCATCGTCAACAGCAAGCACCACCTTGGCCGTGTTCGCATCCTCCAAAAGGGCATCGATCGCCCAGCGCACCAGCCCGGCCTGGGACAGACCGGCCGGCTGCATCGGCGGGAGGACGTGCGCCAGACCGCCAAAGGGCAGGCTGGACGTGGCGATCGTCGCCGTGGCGGCCAGCACCTTGAACTCGCTCCGATCGAGACTCTTAAGCGCCTCGCGGAGCAAGCGGGTCTTGCCTATCCCGGCAACGCCGCCAATAACCAGGCCGCGGCCGCCTTCACCCGACACAAATTCAGCGAGCCGGGATAGCTCCCCGGCACGTCCAACGAATCCCCAGGCGGGGTGCACCTGAGAAGCGTACAAGGACATAGCCAATTGAGTAATCCCTCGATAGCGCTATGAGTAACTGGGCTGTTTCCGCGTGAGTGAAACACGGAATAGGGTTCGATTTCGCTCGCATTCCATGGACAGTCGAGGTGACCTGCAATGGTTCCGCGGACCAGGATGTCGATTGCCGCCAGGCGCCGCAGCCGGAGGGCTGGCAGCGGCTGGCGTCTCGTACTGGTACAGGCCGCCGCACGTAACAGACTACTCGTGCTGCGACGCGTATCGATAGATCTGGGACAGGTGCAGGAGCACACGCGCAGCCGTTTGGTCGCGAAGCCCTCCGCCTACTGGCCGACTGTCCTCAATGAAGAGCTAGGTGGCTTACTCGCTCAACTCGCCACCGACCTCGAGCTGTGCTATCAGCGAATCAGGGACAAGGCATTGGCCACCGCGCTGCGCTGCCCGCCCGACGTGGCCACCATCCAGCTCGTGGATGCCGCCGTGCGGCGGGAGACCCAGCGTCATCCCGGCAGCGCGCCAGAGGTCGCCCAGGCCACGCTGGAGCTGACCATCTGGAGCCTCGTCTTCGCCGACGACGCCGAGGAAGGCGACGTCGACCAGCGCATCACCCGCGCCGTCGACGGCGTCGCCGCCCTGATGCTCGACCACGTGCTGGAGCGCTTCGACGCCATGTACCGCTGCCTCGAAACCGCGATCATTTCCTTCGCCAAATAGCAGTTCGCCTTTCAGGGCGATCTGCCGCGCGTTGCTTTGCACGCGCCGGAATAGCAGTCAGCGGCCACCTTGATCTAAGCAAGATAGCCGCTGAGCTATGTGGAGATGAGGGGACTCGAACCCCTGACCCCCTCGATGCGAACGAGGTGCGCTACCAGACTGCGCCACATCCCCAAGGACCGGACAACGTTAGCACACCTCGATCACGCGGCTGGACCGACCTCGTAGGCGCGCCCGCGGACCCCGGCCACCTTGCGGTAAGAGATGGTGGCGACCCGTTTTCCGCGTTCGGCCACGGCGGCCGCGGCCGCTTGCTCGGCCAGTTCTCGCATGGCCTCCTGCGCCCGCAGCAGCTCCTCTTCGAGCAGGCGCGCGGCTTCGCGCCGGGCCTGGGCGCGGCGTTCCTGGGCCAGCCGGACCTGGGCCTGCTGCTCCGCGAGCCAGGCTGCCTGGCGCGCTTCGGCCCGGCGGCGGCGAGCCATGCGCAGCGCCTGACCGCGCAGATGGCCGAGGTAGAGCAGAAGCATGGCCGCGGTGACGGTGAAGCTGATCCAGAAGCCGGGGCTGACCAACACCACCCCGATCAGCTGGACCAGGTTGAGCAATGCCAGCGCGGAGAGAACCCGTCGCCGGCGGTAGACGCTGGGGCGGTGCCGGGGCCGGCGGGAAGCGGGCGGTCTGAAGTCTTCGTCGACCAGCTGAAGGCGGGGCGGCTCGGCCAGGAGCCAGGACGGCGGGTTGACCGGCTGGCGTCCGGGGGTGGTCCGGGCGCGGCGACGCCGGGACAGAACACGGGCGGTGGACAGTGCCCGTTCGGCGATGAGCCGCTCGGTGGCGTCATACCTGCGCACCAACGCCGGCGCCAGGGCAAGCAACCCGGCGGCGGCGAGGACGGCGAGGAGCACCGAGGTGGGCACGTTCGCAGGCTACTGGCGTGATCACCAAATAGGCTGGCACCACTCCGTGAGCGCCTGGCTACGCCTATCCGTCACGAGGTGCGCACGCGGCGCCACCTTGCCAGCAGGCCACCCTCGCGGTTCAGGTCTTCCCAGGTCACGGCATATCCGACATGGTCGCGCCAGCCGCCATCGATGTACATGTAGTGCGGGTGATAGCCCTCTTCCCGCAGTCCCAGCTTTTCCACCACCCGGCGGGAGGCCTTGTTCTCCGGCCGGATGTTGACCTCGATGCGGTGCAGCCGGCCGGCGTGGAAGGCGTGGTCGACCAGCAGCGCCAGCGCGGTGGGCATGATGCCGAGGCCCGCCACGCGGGAGTCGATCCAGTACCCGCAATATGCGGAGGAAAACGCGCGCCGCACGATGTTGCCGAGGCCGATGTGGCCGACGAAACGGCCTTGGTAACACAGCGCGAACGGCATCGACTCGCCGCTGCGAGCGCCCGCTTTGAACGAGCGGCGCACCAGGTGGAAAGCGGCCACCGAGTTGCTCTCCGCCCACGTTCCGCCCGGGGTCACCTCCCAGGGCCGCAGCCATCGCTCGTTGAACATGCGCACTTGCGACCAGGGCACGGCGTCGCGGCGCTCATAGGGACGCAGCAGTACATCGCCTTCCGCGAGGACCGCGGGATAACCGATGGTGCTCATCGGCGCCGGTCGAGCAGGAGAACGTCGACCGTGGATCCCGCCGGGGCGCTTGTCACCCGCTCACCGAGAACGAGGAGCGCGTTCGCCTCTGCCATGCCTGCCAGGGTACGAGGCCCGCCCGGCAGTGGTTGCACCGTGTACCCCCCGCCGCGGCGCTCGGCCACCACCGCGGGCCGGAACTCGCGCAGCCCGGTCGGCGAGATGACCGTTTCCAGCAGGTGACCGCGCACAGACGGCCGGAATACCGGCTCCGCGCCGGACAGCACCTGGATCACCGGACGAGCCAACACTTCGAAGCCAATCAATGCAGCCCCCGGCTCGCCGGGCAGACAGACGATCGGCACCTCGATCACGCTGCCCACCGTCCCGAAGCCCAAGGTCCCGCAGGGGGCAAGGGAAACCTCGGTGAAAACGACGTTTCCGGTCCGGCTGCCGTCCCGCCGGGACAGAATCCGACGAACCATGTCCCCCGGACCCGTCCCGGATCCGCCGGTGGTGATGATGAGGTCGGCCCGCCCGGTCTGGTCATCGATGAGCGCCCGCAGCGCTTCCGGGTCGTCGTCACAGATGCCGACCCGATAGGCGTGCGCCCCCGCTTCCGCCGTGGCCGCGGTCAGCGCGTGCGAGTTGACGTCGACCACCTGGCCCGGCTGGGAGACCCGGCCCGCCTCGACCAGCTCGTCGCCGGTGGAGATGATGACGACACGTGGCGACGGCCGCACCACCACATGCCCTATCCCGCACGCCGCAAGGACTCCGACCAGCGCCGGGGTAACCGTTCCCCCCGCCTTGGCCAGCACGGCTCCTTCGGGCATCACCTCGCCGATGCGCCGGATGCCGTAGCCACGCTTGGCCGGCTGCTTAACCTCGACCGAGGCCATGCCCTGATCGGTCCACTCGCCTGGGATCACCACGTCGGCCGAGACCGGCAGCGGTGCCCCAGCGGCGACCGAGAAACATGTGCCCAGGGTCAGCCGGGAGGGCCGCCAGCTGGAGGCGGCCAGGTCGCCGACGACGCTGAGCCGGGCCGGCCGTGACGGCACCGCGTGGGAGATGTCCTCCGAGCGCGCCGCGTACCCGTCAATGGCAGCCTGGTCGAAGGCCGGATAGGGATGGGGGGCAAGCACATTCTCGGCGAGCACATTGCCGTGTGCCTGGGTCAGGTCGAGATCCAACGCTGGCAGGGCCCGAAGTCTGCGCAGCACGCTGCCGAGGTAATCGGCCAGCGGGGTCAGCTCAGCATCGGGTGACATAGCCGGATCGAGCGCCCCGACCGTCGAAGTCATGCCATTGCCTCCTGGCGTCGGCAATCGCTTTCGGCGAAGGCATGAATGAATCTCAATTTCACGATGACCTCGACAAGCTCGGTCATGCTCTATTTCCCTCCGCGTTCTCCGCGGGAAGAGAACCTACGAAATCCCGCAACCATTCGGTAAAGGCCGGACCGAGATCTTCCCGCTGACTCGCGAGTTGCACGATGGTCTGCAGGTAACCCAGTGGCATCCCCGTGTCGTAGCGGATTCCACGGTAGACGATGCCGTGCACCGGGGTCCCCTCTTCGAGCATCAGCGCCATGGCGTCGGTCAGCTGGATCTCGCCGCCGCTGCCCGGTTTGGTGCGCCGGATCGCGTCGAAGATGCCGCTGGGAAGGACATAGCGGCCGACCACGGCCAGGTTGCTGGGCGCCTCCCCGATGGGCGGTTTTTCCACCAATCCGGTGACACGGACGATGTCGTCTCCGAATCCGGCGTCGGTCTGCACCGAGGCGATGCCGTAGCGGTTCACCTCGTCGTCGGGCACCTCGATGAACGCCAGCACGATCCCCCCGGTCTGCGCCTGCAGATCGATCATCCCGGGCAGCAAAGGTGAGTCCTCTTCAGTGAATTCGTCGCCCAGCAACACCGCGAACGGTGATGAGCCGACATGGGACTCGGCATAGGACACCGCGTGACCCAGTCCCAGCGGCTCGCCCTGGCGGCAGGTGTAGATCTCGGCCAGATCGGAGGTGCGCCGCACCGCCGCGAGCCTGGTCAAGTCTCCCTTGGCTTCCAGCCGGGACTCGAGATATGGATGTGGATCGAAATGGTCGACCATGCTGGTCTTGCCGCGTCCCGTGATCAATAGAACATCGTTGATCCCAGCGGCGGCCGCTTCCTCCACGATGTACTGCAGCACAGGACGATCCACCACCGGAAGCAGCTCCTTGGGCACCGCTTTGGTAGCGGGCAGGAAGCGGGTGGCCAGACCAGCCGCGGGAATAACCGCCTTGACAGCACGAACAGGGGTGCGCTCCGACATGCCGCGAGACTAACGGCCCTGAGCCTGCCTCGGCGCGTGTGGGCTGCTCGACGCGCCGCCAACCATGTTCCCAGCCGGATATGAGACATCTCCGGCCACCCGGAAGGTGTCCCGGCCGGCCGTCTTGGCGGCGTAAAGGGCCTCGTCAGCGGCGCGCAAAAGCGCCGCGCCGGATTGGCCGTGATCGGGTAGCACGGCCACGCCGATCGACACCGTCACCGTCACCGCGATCCCTTCCACCAGCGTGATCGGTGTGGCGCGCAACGCGCAGCAGAGCCGTTCCGCCACAGCCATCCCGCCCACCTCGTCGGTCTCCGGCAGCAGCACCACGAACTCCTCGCCACCTTGCCGGAAAGCGAAATCGACCTCACGTATCTCGTACTTGATGCGCTGTGCGAACTCGGCGAGCACCGAGTCACCGGCGGCGTGCCCGTAGCGGTCGTTGATCTCCTTGAAGTGGTCGAGATCGAGTGCCAGCACGGCCAGCTTGCGACCGAAGCGGCCCGCGCGTTCGGCCTCGCGGCGCACGGTCTCGCGAAGCGAACGGTAGTTGAACAGTCCGGTAAGCGAGTCGGTCACGCTCAGCCGCTGCGCTTCCTCGTGTACGCGAACGTTGTCGACCGCGACCGCCGCCTGACCCGCAAAGGTCCGCAACGTCACCAGATCCGGCTCATCGAAGTCGTCGCAGGCCGACGAGCGGCCGAGCCGGTCGTAGAGGGCCAGTACTCCGCGCGCGGCGGGCAGCGCGGGGCCGACCCCGTTGCTGTCGGCCAGGCTTGGCGCGGAAAACGGGACCACCACGTAGGTTCGGCAGGTCGGCTCGCCCGGATCCAGGCGCGGGCCATCGACGTCCACCCGGCCTAGCCGTGGAACACCGGTCGCCGCAACGGATCCGGTCAGTCCCTGTCCAATGGCGACCCGAACCTGGCTCACGTCTATGCCCAGGCCCTCCGCGCATTTGCCCACCAGCTCACCGGTGGATTCGGCCAGCAGCACGATGCCGCCCGAGGCGCCCGTGGCGTGCCGTGCCGTCTGCAGAATGACCTGAAGGATCCGGTCGAGGTCGTGGGTGCTCGACAGGGTGTCTCCCAGTACCCCCAGATGGCCCCTCAGTTGATCGCGGCTCGCTGTCAGCGCGGTGACGTAGATGTCGAGTTCCCGTGTCATGTGGTTGAAGGCGTTGGCCAGCCGGGCGATCTCGTCGTTGCCGCGCGCCGGAACTCGGGTCTGCAGCTCACCGGCGGCCACCCGATCGGCGGCGGCGGCCAGGCCGGCTAGCGGGCTGGTGGCCGTGCGCGCCAGCCACCAGGCCACCCCGACAGCGGCGAGCGCGGTGGTGAAAACGACGAAGATGAGCAATGCATAGGTACCGCGCGGAGGCTGAGCGCTAAGCGACACCGCTAGCGGCAAGGGCTGCCCCGGTACCGGCCCGATCCGGCGCACGAGATCGCCGTTGGCGGTCTTGCCGACCGTGCCGTCCGCCAGCGCGGCAGCCAACGCGGCCACCGCCCCCGAATCGTCCAATGTGGAGTGCAGCGCCGGGGCGGGTTCGTTGAGAGCGACCGGCCGCAGACCCACGATGTCCCGCTCCGCCGGCCGGGCCAACCCGGCCCCGGCGAGCAGGGTGACCTCCGCACCGCTTGCCCCGCTTAGCCTTTGCACCAAGGCGGCGTCCACCGTTATCGCGGCCGAGACCATCAACCCGCCGTCCGGAGAGGTCACGCTGGCCGCGAACGCCTCAAAGCCGGTGACCGCACCCGATTCCTCGGCACTGTCCGGCCCCGCGCAGTCGGCCCACGGCGGTGGCGGCGCGGCTTCAGTGGTCTGGCCGCCGCCGCCCTGTTCGATGTGGATACCGCTGGCGAGCCCCTTGGCCACGAAGGTGCCACCGACCGCCATCCGGTGCTCGTCGGCGGCCGCCGCGACCGCCTCGGCCACCGAGAGCAACTGGCCGCAAAGCGCCCCGACCGAGGTTCGCAGCGAGTTCGCCGCGAGGTCGAGCCGCTCCGATGCGCGATCCTGTCCCACCTTGGCCACCGAGGCGCCGACGAATATCGCCCCGAGCAGGACGGGGCCAAGCACCATGAGCAGGAAGGCAGTGGTCAGACGTACGCGCAGAGTCACGCACTGTCAACGAGAACCCGACCGGGTGCGATGCTTACCCCTGAGATGAATGCCAAGGCAGCCCTGCGCCGTGACCTGCTCGCGGCCCGGTCGGAACTGACAACCGAGCAGCTCAGCAAGGCTGCGCACCTGCTGGCCGGGCATCTGGAAAATCTCCTGCTCGAGGTCAGGCCCACCACGGTCGCGGTATACGTCCCCTTTGGCAGCGAGCCCGGCGGCCCCGGGATGCCCGGCCTGGTGGCTTCGCTCGCCTCCAAGGTCATCGTGCCGGTGCTGCTGCCCGACAAGGATCTCGCCTGGACCGGCCTGGACGGCGGGGAGCGCCTGGCCCCGCAAGCGATCTCGCAAGCCGAGCTGATCATCGTGCCCGCGCTGGCCGTCGACGTCACCGGCTATCGGCTTGGGCGCGGCGGCGGCAGCTATGACCGAGCTCTCAGCCGGGCTTCCTCGAGCGCGCTTCTGGTGGCACTGCTGCACGACGGTGAGATCCTGGCCCAGGTACCTCACGAGCCCCATGATCGCAAAGTGCACCGGGCGCTGACACCGATAGGCGTCACAAAGTTAGACAGATGACCTCTCGATCGGGCACTATTGGCACTCGGGTTCCGAGAGTGCCAACGAGGAGACGAACCGTGCCGACCTACCAATACGCGTGCACCGCTTGCGGCCACCAGCTGGAGGCGGTGCAGACCTTTGCCGACGACCCGCTGACCGAGTGTCCGGCGTGTGAGGGCCGGCTTCGCAAGCTCTTCTCCGGCATCGGAGTGGTCTTCAAGGGCTCCGGCTTCTACCGGACCGACTCGCGGGCAGGCGCCTCTTCGTCACTGTCGTCGTCATCGTCATCTTCAGATGGCGCTGCGAAGAAGTCCGACAGCGCCAAGTCAGACAGCGCCCCGAAGCAGGCCGAGTCGAAGCCCGCCGCCTCAAGCGCAAGCTCGAGCTCGAGTTCTGCCGCCTAAGCACGCGTTTGCCCGATTCGGGCTATGCTGCACCGATGCGCGTCATCAATCCCAGTGCGGCGGGCGCTCGTCAAGCAGTCGATCATCGTTGCTGGTTTCGCGCTCGCCCCAGCCGGCAGGCGTGTCGTCGCGCGTCTGCTCGACCAGGACCGGGAGATCGTCGTCCAGCTCGACCACGCGCTCATCGTCGTAACTCACACGGGCAGAGTAATGGCTGAGGGCGACATAGTCTGGCGCAGGCCCGCCCCGGGCACGGAATCCCAAGCCGCCGCGGTCGGCTATTCCGGCCCTCCCGCCGGCGAGCCGGCGACCGCCGACTGGCACCTGCGCCACGAGGATCCAGTGACCGCGCCGCGGCCACTCCCGCGAGTGGACCACGACGCGATCGATGATGCCGAATATCGAGCCCGCTGGGTCACCTACGCGATCGGGTTCGCCGCGCTGGGCGTATTGCTCCTGCTGGCCTGCTCGCGCTTGTTCTAGCTCCAGACCATCCTGGCGCCGGAGTCACCTGTCCGGAACACGTAGTAACCGGTGAGCACGGCAAGCACCGCGGTAACCGCGATCAACGCGTAGCTGATCGCCCGAGAACTTGGCACAGTGGGCCGCCGCCCCGCAGTTGTGCAGTAATACACCAGGGCCAGCGCGGCCAGGCCCAGGCCAGTGCCCCACCACGCGGCCAATTCCCCAAAGCCCTGATGTACGTCAATTTCCTTGAGCGCCTGACCCTGGGCTCCGTTGGCGATTTGCCTGTCCCGGAGCGCCTCCCCCGACAAGCGCGCGAACCACAGTGCGATGGGCGCCACGAAGGCCAGCGAAACGACGACCCAGCCCAGGTACTTACGCAGCATGGGCACGAACGCATAGGCCAGAGCGGATGCCACCAGCAGTGGGCCGAAGACCACGGCCGCGTGCACAATTAGCGGGTGGGCCGGAAGCCCGAACAACTCGTCGATCATCTGGAAAGCCTAAACCGATCCGATTCGATGGCATACCCCCGGCGGGACGCCGTAGGAAATCAGCAAACCAGGAAAGTGTCAGTTACCACGTAACACACAGTTTTCTTGAATCGGTCCAAGTTACCTGGTGAAATGGACAGCATGCAATCCGGTGAGAACCTGCTTCGCGAGCGTGGTCTTCGAGTGACCAAGCCGCGTCTCACCGTGCTCGAGATTCTCAGTCACGGTGGCCATCTTGAGGTGGAAGAGATAACCCGGCTGGCACGCAGCCGCCTCGACTCCGTCTCCACCCAGGCCATCTACGACGTCCTCGGGGCGCTGGCTCGCGCCGGGCTCGCCCGGCGAATAGAGCCGGCCGGATCCCCGGCCCGATACGAGGCGCGCGCCGGCGACAACCACCACCACATCGTGTGCCGCAGCTGTGGCGTCATCGCCGACGTGGACTGCGCCGTCGGCTCCGCCCCGTGCCTGGACCCCAACCTCACCCACGGCTTCGACATCGACGAAGCCGAGGTGACCTACTGGGGTCTCTGCCCCGCCTGCAAACTGCTAGCGCTGCAGGACTAACCCCGACCACGCTTCCCGTTGCGGCGCCTCCACACCCGCGGGACAGATCTTGCGGAAGTCGCACCACCCGCACATCGGACCGGGCTGGGTCGGAAACGCGTCGTCGGCCGGAACTCCTTGCGCCACACTCTTTTCCGCCGCCACGATGTCCTGCGCTGTCGCCTCGGCGCGGCTCACCTGCCGGTTGAGCGACTCCTCGGTGTGCTCGTGCGCGGCCACCGTGCCGGTGGGCAGGTGGTGCAACTCGACTCGACGGCACTGGCGGCGAAACGTGCGCTGGGCCGCAAAGGCATATAGCGCAAGGGTTGACGAGCCCCGGGCATCGTCGTTGTCGAGCCCGGTGCGGCCGGTCTTGTAGTCGACGATCACCAGCTCGTCGCCACGGCGATCGATGCGGTCGGTGCGGCCGCTGAACGCGATCACCGCGGTCTTGGCCGCCACCGTGCGCTCCACCGCCAGCGGCTCGAAGTCGGGGTCAAGGCCCGCCAGATAGGCCTCAAGCCAGCCCAGCGCCCGCGTGAACACCTCGCGCTGCTGCACCTCGTCGCGATAGCCCTCGCGCACCCAGGTGGCTCGCAACAGCGTGGAGAGCGAGCCCGGCACGCGCTGCGGCTGCGGCAGATCCCACCAGTTGCGCAGAGCGGTATGCACGCTCGCGCCCACCGAATTGTGTGCCCAGGGCGGGCCTTTCTGCGGCATGGGCCGATCAATATAGCTATATCTATATCTGCGCGGGCAGTCGGTGTAGCTGGCCAGTTTGCTTGGCGTGCAAACGAAGAGCCGCTCGGGCATGAGATCGAACCCGAGCTGCTCGGCTCTCGGTTTGGGAGTGCTCACATGAACAGATGCTGCCAGGCCGGTACGACATTCAGTGGGATTGGGCGTACTTTTCCACGAAGGCACCCACCGCGTCGGCCATCAGCTGCACCGCGATCGCGGCCAGCAGCAGGCCGGCGATCCGGGTGAGCACCTCGATGCCGCTCGGCTTCAGCAGGCGTACCAAGAAACCTGAATAGCGCAACACCAGGTAGACCGCGACCATGACCGCCACGATCGCCACCCCGATCGCGAGGTAGTCGGAGCCGGAAGAGGATCGCTGAACAAAAAGCATCGTCGCCACGATGGCACCCGGCCCGGCGAGCAGCGGCGTCCCGAGCGGCACCAGCGCGACATTCGAAGTGTTCATCTGATCGGGGTTGTCCGCCTTGCCCGTCAGCAGCTCGAGTGCGACCAGGACCAGCAGCAGCCCACCCGCGCCCTGCAGCGCCGGAAGATCGATGTGCAGGTATTCCAGGATGGTCCGGCCGCCCACCGCGAAGACCGCGATCACACCCAGCGCCAGCGCCACGGCATTGAACGCGGCCCGATTGCGGTCGCGCGCCGACATCGCCCCGGTGAGCGCCAGGAAGATCGGGACCATGCCCGGCGGATCCGTGATCACGAGCAGGGTGACAAAGACCTCGCCGAACAGCTTGATGTTCACCCTGGACTAATAGCACGCTGCCTGGAGGTTTCCAGGTTGACGAACCGGGCCGCGGCTAAGCGCTTACTCCGTAGCGCGGAACCAGCGCCCATCCCGTGGACACCCCGGACGGCAGCGGCACCTTGCCACGTGAGCCGTCCATCCCGCAGGCCACGATGCCGGAGGCGCTGCTGATGGTGAGCACCGTCTTGTCGTCGGCCCAGACCGCCGGGGCGTGGCTCGCCGACGGACAGGTCAGCGCAACAGCCAGCTCGCCCGTGGCGCGGGCCAGTCCCACATCGATCACCTGCACACCCGTGTCAGACGGGATAGCGAGCCAGCGGCCATCGGGCGACAGCGAGACGTCAGCGCGCCCCAGCCGGTCACGGCCCGCAGCCCGCAGCAGCTCACCGCAGCCCAGCGACTGCCCGACGGCCCAGCCCCGGTCGGTGGGGGCGACGTCGCTCAGGCACACCGCGCCCTTCTCCTCCACCAGGCCCAGCGTCTGCTCGGAGCTCGAGCCGTAGACGGCCAGCAGGCGGTTGTTCCAGGTCTGTTGGTAGATCTGCACTCCGGCTTCCCAGCGATCGAAGCCGGCGGCGTCGTGCTGAAGGATCACATGTCCGCCCGCGAAGCCCACCGCCCGGGTCTTGGTGGGGACAGTCGCCTCGATCGTGGCGCCGGTGGCTGCCTCGGTCACCATGAGACTTTCGCTAGCCCCCGCGGTGACCACGCGCTTGCCGTCCATGCTGACCGCCCAGGACGAGATGTTGTCCCTTATGGGTACGGAGTTTCCGCCCAAAGTCATCAGCCGCAGCCGGAAGTCGTCGGTGTAGAGCCAGCCCGCCGGAACCCGGATCACCTCGATGACCTGGCTCATCCCGGTCAGGCTCAGTTTGCGTCCATCGGCGGTCCACAGGTCTGATCCCACGTGGACATCGATCGGCACCTCGATGGTCGGCAGGTCGGCGCCGGCCTTTTCCGGCTGCTCGATGTCGCGCCCAAAGAGCCCTTCGTAGGTGAGCACATCGGTGAACTCGCCCGGCGGCGTCCACATCCCCTTGAGGGTGGCCGCGCCACCGAGCATCGCGGCAAACGCCACGCAGGCCACGGTGATCAGGGTGAGCCGCCGGCCGCGGACGCCACGTCTGCCCCGCGAGATCGCGACGCCGGCCGGATCCAATGCCGACGGAGGTGTGCGCACCCGAGCGCCGAACATCTCGCGCAGGTCGTCCTCAAGCATGTCTACCGCCTGGCTCTCCCGACCGACACCGGTGCCGGCGCGGGTCGCACTTGCTCTGCGTCCTGCGGCGCCGACCGCTGAGTGGGCACCGCGACCGGTGGCACCGTGGTGGTCTGCTCGGCCTCGGCGACAGGCACCACCGCGGGTGCAGGGCGCAGCTGCGCTGCGTCCTGCTGCCCGGGCAACTGGGCACTGAAGCCTTCGGCGGCGAGCCGTTGCCGCAACGTCCCGAGGGCCCGAGAGGTCTGGCTTTTCACGGTGCCCGCCGAGATGTTGAGCATTGCTGCTGTCTGCGCCTCAGACATGTCCTCGTAGAAACGCAGAACAAGCACGGCGCGTTGTCGTCCGGGGAGAGCTTTCACATGTCGCCACAGCGCGTCGCGCTCCAGCTGCTCATCGAGCCGATCCGGAGCCGCCCTTTCGGGCAGGAACTCGGTGGGCCGCTCACCGTGCCACCGGCGCCGCCACCAGCTGGTAGCGGTGTTAACCAGCACTCGGCGCGCATAGGGCTCAACGGCCTCGATCTGGCCCAGCCGTTTCCAGGCGAGGTAGGTCTTGGTCAACGCGGTTTGCAGGAGGTCTTCAGCGGTCGCCCAATCGCCGGCCAGCAGGTAGGCGGTGCGGAGCAGCGCGGCCGAACGAGCGGTGACGAAGTCTCTGAAGTCGTCCTCCATCGATCGTTCCCCCACCAACGCACCTCCCTTACCAGCCGTCTCGTGAACGGTAGGCAAAGAGTGCCATACATGTGGGTCGGGCAACTACCCCCGAGAAGGCAACGTCTAGTCGTCTTCTTCGGCACGACCGAGGCGAGCCTCCACCGCGGCGGGCTCGTACATTTCCTCGACTATACGCAGGTAAACCTCGTTGGGGTTAGGCATGTGATCGACCTTGCGCAATGCCTGATCCTGGCCGGCCGACTCCAGCACGAACGTGCCATAACTGAGCATCCGGCCCAGCGGCGACTGCTCGTACTTCATGTCCGTCACCTTGATCAACGGCATCATCGCCACCCGCCTGGTGATCAGGCCGTTGACGAGCATCAGGCGCTTGTTGGTCAGGATGAAACGGTCGAAATACCAATCGGCGACACGCCAGGCTATCCAGCCCATGATGAAGGCCCAGATGACCACCGCGAACACCCACACGCCCGCGACCTCGAGCTTGGTCAGGAAACCGGAGAAGTAGCCCAGCCCGAAGGTGGCCACCACCCCGATCAGCAACGGGTTGGTGAGGTGGATCCAGTGCCGCTTCCACTCGCCCCGGTAACGCTCGGTCGGGAACAGGTAGCGGGCCACCATGGGGCTCGCCTCGTCGTCGAGCGGCATCACCCGCCGGCCGAGCGGCGCACCCGTGGCATCGAACCTCAGCTCGGCGAGCTCATCCTCGGAGAACTGCGGAAACTCGTCTCCCGCCGGGACGGGGCTGCCGGTGGCGCCCCCACCTGAGGCATAGGCGCCGACGCTCGCAGTGCCGACGAAGTGGGTTGACCTTTCGTCAGCCTCATCAGGCGGAGGATGCGCCTCAGCACGCGTGCGGGGAATCTGCTCGGTGTCCCGCTCGCGGCGCTGCTCCTCCGGCTCCTCTGGCCCCAGCGCGCCGGTCATGCGATTGTGGAGACCAAACTGCTGAAGAAGTCGCCGATGCCGTTCCCGATGTCGATGAGCGTGTTGCCCAGCGTCTTCACGACGTCTGCTGCCGCACTGGGTCGGAACGCCACGAAGAAGACCAGAAAGGCAATGCCTCCCCAAGTAAGGATCTTCTTAACCATGTCTGGCCAACTCCCTCTGCCGATCCCCTATGCAGGACATACATACGTGCACAGTCGTGCCTGGCCGTAGCGATTCTCAGACTAACAGCAACCATGCCCGCGCAGAATCATTAAGGCACAAGTCCGCAAGCGAGTGAAAGTCCGAAGAGGAAAGTTTCAACACCTACTGCGAGCAGGGCAAACGTGGTGTAGGGGCACCGAAGACCAGCTCAGGTGGCAGCCACTCGCACAGGTCATGGAGCACCGACGTCTCGGCGAGCAGATATCCGGCCTGCGCGGGCCAGCTGACGGCGAACAACCACCGTCCTTTCGCCTCACCCGCGTAGGCGCTGCGGTCCTCGGGGACGGCGACCGACCATAGTGGAGTCGGCCTTCCGGCCGCCTTCACCTTGGCATGAGGTTCTTGTCCGGCAACGGCTCCGGCCAGCAGCTGACCGGGGTCGGGGCCGGCGAAGCCGGCCATGTAAGCGCCCAGGCCCGTGCCCGGCTCCTCGGCGACCAGCAGCACATCGGCCGGGCCCGAACCCAGCGGAGCGGGGCCGGTGCAGGCCAGCGCGGTCGCGACGACACCCTCACGGTCGTCGCCGGCCCAGGCGAACCCGCTGACCATCCAGCCCACCGGCAGCGGCCACGGGCACCACACCGGGATGCCGGTATCGGCCGCCCGGTTGACAGCGACCGAGAGCGCGTCGGCGTTGACACGCCGAGAGGTGTGCAGCGGCGACACCACGCCGCACGTGTCGCAGAGCCAATGGGAATGAGCCAGCCCCGGCGGCCGCAACACGCCGCCGCACCGCGGACAAGACACCGCGAGGCCCATGTGCACCACTTTCCGCCTCGGCAAAGGCCGACGTCAACCGCTGTAATTCTGGCG
>NZ_BONY01000062.1 GCF_016862955.1 Rhizocola hellebori
AAAAACGGGTGAACGTGGTCTGGCATGAGTCGCTTTTCCGCCGATAGGTGGCATACTGCCAGGCGTGAATATTGACCAATTCTGGTCTCTGATCGCGTCGGCGCGGGCGGAGGCGGGTGACCGGGTGCACCCGCAGTTTCCCAGCCGGTTTCTTGCTGCGCTGGGGGCGCGGCTTGACGAGCTGACCCTGCAGGAGGTGATCGACTTCGACGCTCGGCGTCATGAGTTGTATCAGCGGGCGAACAGGCCGGGGTTGCGTGCGGTCAATCGTATGGTCGATACCGAGGTGGGGCAGTTGTCGCAGCCGTCGGACGCGTTTCTGTCCGGGTTGGTCAGTCTCGGCCGGGAGTCGTTTGAGCGGGCGCTGGTCGACGCGGATTCGCTTTACTGGGAGCCGATTCTGCGGGCTGTCGCGGAGGATCAGCTGCCCGCCAATCGGCTGTTACTGGGGGACATCGCGGCGCTGGCGGCCGAGGTTTACGCCAGTCGCAGCGACGCGAACGGTGTCTTCTACCGCTTGGTCAGCGCGCGTCTCTATCCCGAAGAGAGTACGGACGAGGCGTATGACGACGACGAGGGCGGAGCCGAGGAGGGGCCGTGGGACGACGATTCGGCCCAGGTGCAGAACAGGTTGCCCAAACTGAGCGCCATGTTCGCGGCGCGCACGGCCGAAGCCGAACAGGTGATGGCGCGCACTCAGCGGTTGGGCGCCGTCGGCTGGACCGTGTTGTTCGCGGTGATTCTGCTGGCGGCGGCGGTGATCGCGTTGATCGGCCGAGCGCTAGAAAATAGACACTGATAGATAGGTGTCCCACGGGCAAGCCGATGGCAACTGGATGGCAAACCGGCTCCGCAACAATCAAGCTGGCCGCATCTATGACTGCCATCGCTAATGCTGGGGGGCGCGATGATCTATGTGGCGGTAGCCGTTGGGGCGTTGGTGGTGCTTGCCGTGGCCAGGTTGGTGTGGCGGTACACCATAGCCATCGTCGACGGCAGCAGCATGGAGCCCACCCTGTGGGCGGGTGATCGGCTGCTGGTACGCCGCTGTCCGCTCACCAAACTTCGGCGCGGAGACATTGTGGTCGTGCGCGAGTCGCCTTCGCCAGACGTCTCGGTGCAGCAGGGGCCGTCGTTGTACCGGCTCCTGGTCAAGCGGGCGGTGGCGGTGGCCGGCGATCCGCTGCCGCCGGTTCTGCGGGAGGGTGAAGGCGTGGTGCCGCAGGGCGCCATCCTGATCCTCGGCGACAATCCTTACGAGCGTCGGGATTCACGGCGCTACGGCTACGTACGCGATGAACAGGTTGTCGGCCGGGCGGTCAGAAGGCTTGGCGAGTAACGCCTATCGCCATATTTCTATGCGAAATACGACATGAGCCACGTTTGCCGCGAGACGTTCCTAGGTATGCACGTTAACTACCTAAACGAATCGCTCGATGGGAGACATGGCGATGACCGAGACGATCGCAGCCGACAAGGCGATCGACAGGTTCCGGCTGGAGGGGCGCACCGCGGTGGTGACCGGTGCTTCCTCCGGTCTAGGGATGCGTTTCGCCCGTGTGCTGCATGCCGCCGGCGCCCAGCTCGTGCTGGCGGCGCGGCACGAACAGAATCTGCGTGAACTGGCCACCGAGCTGGGCGAGCGGGCGCTGGTAGTGGCCTGCGACGTGAGCGTCGACAGCGATCGGGAGCGCCTCATCGAGGCGGCGCTGACCGGTACCGGACGCATCGACGTGCTCGTCAACAACGCGGGCGTGCGGTCGTCGGCGGCACACCGCAGTATGGACAAATACCAGCTGGGCACCTACGCCACCGGCAAGGCGGGCGCTGACCGGGCTGACCCGGGAGCTGGCGGCGCAATGGGGCCGCGACGGCATCCGGGTCAACGCGATCGCCCCGGGTTCTTTCCGTCGCCGATGACCGGCATGCTCGCCGACCCGGAAACACGGCTTATTGGTCACACGCCGGGGGTGCGGGTGCGCGCGCGGACTAGGCGCAGCACGATCGGCACCACGATCACTAGGGCGATGAGTGCCACCAGGGTGCCGGAGATGGGCCGCTGCACGAAGCCGAGCAGGTCGCCGGAGAACATGCGCAGCGACTGACGGAAGCTGTTCTCCAGGATCGAGCCGAGGACGAAGGCCAGCAGCAGCGGCCCGGGATCGAATCCGGACTTGCGCATCAGGTACCCGAGGATGCCGAACACGATCACAATCCACATGTCGAACACGCTGTTGGAAATGGTGTACGTGCCAAGCATCACCACCATCACGACGATCGGCGCCAGGATCGACTCGCGGACCGCGACCAGCTTCACGAACAGTCCCACCAACGGGATGCTCATGATGAGCAGCAGCAGGTTGCCCAGATACATGGAGTCGATGACGCCCCAGAAGATGTCCGGCCGCTCGTTGATGAGATTGGGCCCGGGCGCAACCCCTTGCAGCATAAGGCCGCCCAGGATCACCGCCATCACCGCGTTGGTCGGGATGCCCAGGGTCAGCAGCGGGACGAAGGCCGCGGTGGCCGCCGCGTTGTTGGCGGTCTCCGGCCCGGCGACACCCTCGATGGCGCCGCGGCCGAAGCGCCACGGCGACTTGGAAACCTTACGCTCCAACGTGTACGAGGCCATCGAGGAGAGGGTGCCGCTGCCGCCTGGCAGCACGCCCAGGCCGAACCCGAGCACCGATCCGCGCAGGATGGCCCAGCGCGACTCGCGGATGTCCGCGCGCGAGGGCCAGACGTTGTTGAACGGCAACGCGGTGAAGGTCTGCCGGGTGCGATGGTCCAGTGCGTAGAAGATTTCGCCGAGCCCGAACAGGCCCATGGCGAGCGCGACGAAGTCCAGCCCGTCTGACAGCTCAAGGATTCCGCCGGTGAAGCGTTCCGAGCCAACGAACTGGTCGAGCCCGACCGTGGCCAGTAGCAGGCCCGCGGCCGCGGCGATGACCGCCTTGAGGGTGGAGCCGGTGGTCAGCGTCGCCACCATCAGAATGCCAAGCAGCGCAAGGATGGTGTACTCCGGCGGGCCGAAGCTGAGCGCGTTGCGAGCCAGCACCGGGGCGCCGAAGGTGAGGCCGAGGATGGCGACGGTGCCGCCGATGAACGAGCCGATCGCGGCGATGCCCAGCGCGGAGCCTGCCCGCCCCTGTTTGGCCATCTGATAGCCATCGATCACGGTGATGACGCTTGCTGCCTCGCCGGGTACCCGCAGCAGCACCGAGGTGATGGTGCCGCCGTACATGGCCCCGTAATAGACCCCGGCCAGCAGGATGATCGCCGAATCGGGCGGGAGCTCATAGGTGATCGGCAGCAGCAACATGATGGTGGGGACAGGGCCGATGCCGGGCAGCACCCCGATGATCATGCCGATCAGCGCGCCTAGGAAGACCCAAAGAATGTTCCGGGGGGCCAGGGCGACCTCGAAGCCGGAGACCACCGAGTCGAAGAAATCCATCGGCTACCCAATCGTGTGGGGGATTGGCGCGTTGAGCAACTCGATGAAAAGCAGGTGCAGGGCGACGGTGACGCCAACGCTGACCGCCGCGGTCATCCACCATGACTCGCGTCCGATGAGTTTGAGCCACAGCGCGAGTGTCACCAGCGTCGCCCACTCGAAACCGGTCCCCGGCCAGGCCCCGAAACCGCCGAACATCATCAGGAAGACGGCGATGAACACCAGCGAGAGGCCGATGGTGCGCACCCCCGATGCGCTGAAGCGCTCGCCGTCCACCACCGATCGCACGTTGACGATGAGGATCACCGAGCCGACGATCATCAGCGAGCTCGCCCCGGCCGGCCAGAGCCCCGCACCCGGATCGGTCAGCGTGCCCACGCCCAGCAGCAGCGAGTTGACCAGGGCCGCGGTGCCCACAAGCAGGGGCACCGCGGCGGCGATCAGGCGTGCCGGCACGGAGGCGGGCGGCGGCTCGTCGGTTATCGCCCGTAGCTGCTCTTCGAGGCCGGGATCGGTCATTTACTGGCGATTCCCAGTGCCGCCAAGGCTTGCTTGTAGCGGTCACCGTCGGCCTGGATCTGCTTGGTCAGCTCGGGGCCGGGCAGTTCGCGCCGCTCGATGTAGTTGTCCTTCAGGAACTTTTCGTGCTCGGGCGTCTTCACCGCCTCCTTGAACGCGTTGGCGAGGACGCCGGCCACGTCGTCGGGCACTTTGGGCGGCACCGCGACGAAGCGCATCTGGTCCACCACGATGTTGAAGCCCTTCTCCTTCATCGTCGGCAGATCGGGCAGCAGCGGGCTGCGCTGCTCGGTGAACATCGCCAGCCGCCGCAGCTCCCCGGCGGCCACCTGCCGATGAGTCTCGGCCAGGTGCGATGCCCCGATGTCGACCTGCTTGCCGAGCAGGGCGGTGAGGCTGGGGCCGGTGCCGCCGAACGGCACATCGGTGGCGTTGAACCCGGCCGACTTGAAGAACAGCGTCTGAGAAAGGTAAAGCCCGGTGCCCACGCCGGAATGGCCGTAGGTAAGCTTGGCGCCTTTGTCATTGAGTAGATCATCAATTGTTTTGTACTTGGAATCCTTGTGCACCAACAGACAGATGTTCTCCACCGTCAGCCCGGTGATGATGCGCAGCTCGTCCAGAGAGATCTTTGTCGCGCTCTGCTGCAGGTGCGGGGTGATCGCGAAAAGCGACGAAGGCGAGAAGACCATGCGATAGCCGTCTGGCGTGCTCGTGATGACGTCCTTGGTGCCGACGGCGCCGGCCGCGCCGTCCCGGTTGGCCACGACGACCGGCTGCTTGAGCGGCTTTTCCAGGCTTCTGGCCATCTGGCGCGCGATGAGGTCGGTGCTGCCACCGGGAGCGAACGGCACCACCCACTCGATGGAGCGGGTGGGAAAGCTGGTTCCGGCCTGGCCGGGTTCCTCTTTCTTGACGCTGCAACCGGTGACGAAGGCGGCGGCGCCGAGCCCGAGGCCGGCCCGCATGATGTCGCGGCGGGAGAGTAGATTGTCCACTTTGGATCACACCTCCTGTGGCGATTGACCCCTTATGTTACATCGAGATATGCAGATTGCATGCCAACCTCTTCCGTGGTCGGCCAAGCGGATGCATACCTAGTCAGTAGAGCTGATTACCCTCGGCACAAGGCGTTCCTAGACTCGGCGAAGTGAGAATCAGCAATCGCCTTGCGGCGGTGTCCATCGCGGCCCTAATGGGTCTCAGCGCGTGCGCCGGGACCGTGCCGTCGGCCGAGCCGGGCCCGGCGAATTCCACGTCGAGTGCCCCGGCGAGCGTGACGACGACGGTCACCGAGACCAAGCCCATCGCGTTTCAGCGCCTGACGCGTGATGATCCGTCGCTGCCGAAGGGGCAGACCAAGGTAGCTACGGCGGGTGTGGCCGGCGTGGAGACCTTTACCTACAAGGTGACCAGTGTCGACGGCCAGGAGACCGGCCGGGAGTTGCTGGAGCGCAAGGTCACCACGCCCGCGATCGATGAGGTGACCCTCGTCGGCACCAAGGTGGCGACGACGCCGGCGAAGCCGAAGCCGGGCGGCAATTGCGATCCCAACTACTCCGGCTGCGTGCCGATCGCGAGCGACGTGGACTGCGCGGGCGGCAGCGGCAACGGGCCGGCCTACGTCGAGGGTCCGATCAACGTGATAGGGCAGGACATCTACGACCTCGACCGCGACCACGACGGCATCGCCTGTGAGTAGGGGACGGACTTCAGCGGCGCGGTGTGTCATCGTTGCCCGGTGACAGGTGTGCCGCGGCTCGGCCCGGCCTGGCAACCGCCGGTGCCGGGCGCCCAGCCGGCTGAGCAGGCTGGGCTCAAACCTCCCGCCGCCGAGGTGATCGCGGTGTGCAGCGGCAAGGGTGGCGTGGGCAAGTCGACGGTGGCCCTCAACCTGGCCGCGGCGCTGGCGCAAGACGGTGCCCGGGTCGGGTTGCTCGACGCGGACGTGTACGCGCCCGACATCCCGCTGATGCTCGGGCTGGCCCGCAGGGCCACCGCCAAGCACTGGACGCTCGCCCGGCCGGGCGGGCTGGCCCGCACTCCGCTCGAGCCGGTCGAACGGCACGGGCTCAGGCTGATGTCCGCCGGGTTCATCGTGGGCGAGGACCAGCCGGTGTCCTGGACGGCGGATCTGGTGGGCGCGCTGCTCAATCAGATGCTCTGGTCCACGGTCTGGGGCGAGCTGGACTTTCTCGTGCTTGACCTGCCGCCGGGCACGGGCGACATCACCCAGGCCATCCTCCGGCTGATCCCGGCCGCCCGCGCGGTCCTGGTGGTCACCCCGCAGGACGCCGCGCATCTGGACACCCGCCGCGTGATCACCGCGCTGAACGCCGCGAAGATCACCATTGCCGGCGGGGTGGAGAACATGAGCGGCCTGATCTGCCCGTGCTGCGGGGAGCGGATAGACCTGTTCCCGCCGGTGGCGGAGCACCGCTCG
Source organism: Rhizocola hellebori (assembly GCF_016862955.1). Taxonomy (GTDB): domain Bacteria; phylum Actinomycetota; class Actinomycetes; order Mycobacteriales; family Micromonosporaceae; genus Rhizocola; species Rhizocola hellebori. Next base: position 6,420 of record NZ_BONY01000062.1, read on the forward strand.
ATCTGGTCTGCCGGAGTGACCCGGCTCGGGACGGTACCGATGGAGCCGGCCAAGGACGATGCGCTGGCCGAGCCCGTGGTGCTGACCCGCCCCGAATCGGTGCGTGCGCTCGCGCTACGCGCCGCCGCCACGGCGATCCGCGCCACCCTCTAGACCCGCTTTTGGCGGCTGGAGCAAAAGTTGGGCTCGCGGGATCGAGACTTTCGTTGATGTAACTCTTCAAATCTTCCTGCCGGAAGGGGTATGGTCCCCAACAGGCCAAAGTTAGTGCGTCCGTCCCTCATCCACATCGCACTCCATCAACGTCGCGCAGCTCAGGATCCCAGCTGCTGGACGGCATGCGGGCTGGTGCCCGCCCGACCAGAGCGAGGTTCCCTTGCGCAGCTCTCGTTACCGTCGCCTACCCATGCTCATTTTCGGGGTGTTCGCACTCCTCGGCGGCGCGATTCCCGGTGCCGTGACCCCCGCACCGGCGGTTGCCGCTGTCGCGCCCGACCTCAGCGGCATGTCCTTCAAGGTTCTGGTCTTCACCAAATCCGTTGGCCAGCAACATCCCTCGACCCCGGCCGGAGTGGCCGCCATCAAAGCGCTGGGCAAGAAACTGCATTTCAGCACCCAGGTCACCGATGATGCCCGCAAGTTCGATGAGCGGCACCTCAAGCAGTACCGCGTGGTGGTGTTCCTCAACACCAGCGGGGACGTGCTCGATGCCGCGCAGCAGGCCGCATTCGAGGCCTACTTCCGGGAGGGCGGCGGGTTCGTCGGCATCCACGCCGCGATCGAGGCCGAGCCCGACTGGCAGTTCCTCACCGATGTGCTCGGCGCCCGGGCGACCGGATCGTCGGCGGTGACGCCGGCGCGAATCAAAGTGGCCGACCGGGTGCACCCGGCTTCGAAGCCGCTGCCGGAATACTGGCCGCGCATCGATCAGTGGTACAACTTCGGCACCAACGTGCGCGGCGTGTCCCACGTGCTCGCCACGGTCGAGGAGAGCAGCTACACCGGCGGCGCCATGGGCTTCGACCACCCCATCACCTGGTGCAAGGACTACCAGGGCGGGCGTTCCTTCTACACCGGCCTGGGCGACACCCCGACCGGGTTCGCCACCACCGATCTGCGCGCCCACCTCGGTGGCGCGATCCGGTGGGCGGCGGGCGTCACCAACGGCGACTGCGGTGCGACCGTGCTGGCCAACTACCAGATGGAGTTCATCGCCGCGCCGCCGAATGTCAACGAGCCCATCGGTTTTGACGTGCTGCCCGACGGCCGGGTCGTCCAGACCGACCGGCGCGGCGGGGTGCGGCTGCACGACCCGGCCACCAACACCACGCACGTGCTCGCCCAGATTCCTGTCTACCAGGCGAGCGAAGACGGCATGTACGGCCCCGCCGTCGACAACGACTTCGCCACCAACCATTGGGTCTACCTTTACTACTCGCCGCTGGAGATGGAGGCGCCCTTCCCGCCGAGCACACCGGTGGCCAACGCCCCCAACACCGGGACCGATCCGAGCGTGTGGGATCCGTGGCTGGGCTACTTCCAGCTGAGCCGGTTCAAGTTCGTCGACGGGACGACGCCCACCCTCGACCTGTCCACCGAGCAGAAGATTCTCAAGGTTCCGGTCAACCGCGGCGCGTGCTGTCACGTCGCGGGGGACATCGACTTCGACTCGCACAACAATCTGATGATGGTCACCGGGGACGACACCCCTTCCGGTGGCGGCAATTCGGGCGGCTTCTCCCCGCACAACGACATGATCACCGATACCGGGCTGTACAACGCCCCGCATGTGGACGCGCGCCGCTCCGCGCTCAACACCAACGATCTGCGCGGCAAGATCCTGCGGATCACGGTGCAGCCCGACGGCAGCTACACCATCCCGGCCGGAAACCTGTTCACCGGCGCCGAGGAGGGCGGCGGCAAGACACGTCGCGAGATCTATGCGATGGGGTTCCGCAACCCGTTCCGGATCACGGTCGACGACGACGATATCGCTTACATCACCGACTATTCGCCCGACTCGCAGACGCCTACGGTGTTCCGCGGCCCGCCCGGTACAGGCAGGATGATGGTCGTCGACCGGCCGGCGAACTACGGCTGGCCCCTGTGCGTGCAACCGGATCTGCCCTACTACCGATGGAACTTCAACACCAGCACGCCGCTGGAGGACCCGCCGCAGACCCACGAGTGCGACAACCCGGCGCGTGGCCCGGCCAACCTGTCGCGCTGGAACACCGGCCTGACCTACTCGCCGCCGGTTTCGCGTTCCGAGGTTTGGTACTCGTACCAGGACAACAATGCCGCCAACCCGCTGGGCACCCCCTGCGTGGCCAACTACACGCAGAACCCGCCCGGGACGTGTCCGCAGCTGTTCCCGGAGCTGGCCACCGGCGGCGTCGGCCCGCACGGCGCGGCGAAGTACGACTACAACCCGCGCAACCCGAACCCAACCAAGTTCCCCGAATACTTCGACAACGCCGTCTTCTTCGGCGAGTTCACCCGCGACTATCTGCGGGAGATCCGCTTCGATTCGCAGGGCAACGTATTCAAGATAAACAGTGTGCTCAACTGTGGGGCGGCCCCTACCACGCCCGCGAAGCCGTTCCTGTGCGACAACCCGATGGACATGATGTGGGGCGACGACGGGAACTTCTATCTGCTCACCTACGGCGACGGCTTCTTCGCCATCAACCCCGACGCCGCGCTCGTCAAGTTCAGCTACGTCAAGGGTTTGCGGGCGCCGATCGCGGTGGTGAAGGCCACCCCGACCGATGGGACGGCGCCGCTGACGGTCGCCTTCTCCAGCGAGGGCTCCCGCGATCCCGACCCGGGGGACTCGATCCGTTTCGCGTGGGACTTCGATGGCAACGGCACGGTCGACTCGATGGATCCGAACCCGTCGTTTACGTACCCCACAAATGGTGTCTTCACAGCACGGCTGACCGTCACCGATTCCAGCGGCAAGAGCGCGTCGGCCAATACCACCATCACGGTCGGCAACACCTCGCCCACGGTCGACCTCACCCTGCCGGCCGACGGCAGCCTGTTCAGTTTCGGTGACACGATCCCGTTCGCGGTCACCGTCTCCGATCCGCAGGACGGCCCGATCGACTGTGGCCGGGTCGAGGTCACCTTCGTCCTGGGGCACGACTCGCACGGGCACGCCGAGACCACCGTGCACGGGTGCAGCGGCACCCTGCCCACCTTCGCCGAGGATGTTTCCCACGGCGGCAATGTCTTCGGCAGCGTGGTCGCCTCCTACACCGATCTGGGCGGCCCGGGTGGAATCCCGCCGCTGACCACGGTCGACCAGGTGAGCATCCTGCAGAAGCGGCAGCAGGTGGAGTTCGCCGTCGACCAGGCGGGGACCAACACCGCGCCCACCGCCGATGTCGGGGGTGGCCTGCACCGGGGCAGTCTGGGCAACGGAGACTGGCTGGCGCTCAACGGTTCCTACCGCCTGGCCGGGGTGGACACGCTCACCTTCCGCACCTCCGGCGGCACCGGCGGGGTGGAGGTTCACCTCGACGCGGTCGACGGGCCGCTGCTCAGCACGGTGACGATCGCCGCCACGGCCGACGCGAACACCTTTGTCAGTCAGCCTTTCCCGATCGCCGACCCGGGTGGCACCCACCGGATCTACCTGGTTTTCCGGCCGGTGACCGGCGGGCCTGCGAACAATTTCTTCAACCTCAACTGGGTCGAGTTCGCCCCCTAAACCCATAAAGGAGAAGCACATGGCTTTGCACGGCAAGATAAGTCGTCGCCGGTTACTGACCGGCACGGCCGCTGCGGCGGCGATCGGCCCCGCATCGGTGTTTGCCGCGTCTTCGGCGAGCGCGGCGAATGGGCGGCTCATCCCGGCTGGCAAGATGGGAACGATCACCTTCACCCAGCGCGATGTCCCCAGCAGGGTCGGCATCGCGGCCAGCGCCGCCCTCGGGGTGGCACCAACGATGGGTTACCTCGGTGGCCCGAACTTCCCGCACGATCCCACCGATCTCGGGCCGTTGGTGCCACTGCCGGGCGGTTGGCTGGAGCTCTTCGACTACCTGGCCGGTCTGGGTTTCAGGCAGATCGAATTCGCCGGCTACGGCCAGAACGCCGCCAATCCCGGCGGGGCCGCGCCCAACCCGGCGCCCGGTGGGGTCACCACCCCGGAATCGCGTGCCGCCTACCTCGCTTATGCGCGAACGCTTCGGGGCTTCCTGGACGACTTCGATCTGGAGGCGATCGGCAATCACGGCTTCATTCCGAGCACCTGGCCCGGCCCGAACAGCCCGGGCGGCGCGATGACCCCGGCCGATTACGACCGCTTCCAAACCGAGCTTGAGTTCGCCTCGATTCTGGGGATGCCCTATATGGGTACCGGAAACGACCCCACCAATGCCAATGACCGCAACATAGAACCGTGGACCATCGCCGGAGAGAAATGGGAAGCGCTCAACGAGATCAGCATGCGCTCGTGCATCCAGCTGTATCCGCACAACCATTCGCCGGCGTACAACTTCCTGCAGGACGGTCCCATGGTCACCGTCACCCAGGATCGGGTCACCGGCGCGCCGATCGCCCCGACCGTGGTGCGCGGCGAGTCCGGCAAACGCCTGATGCAGCACTATCTCGACATAACCAGCCGCAAATGCGTGGTGGAGCTGGACGTCTACTGGTCGCACGTGGCGCAGCACCAGTGGCGCTGGCGCTACGACTGGGACGGCAACCGGGTCGAGGACATCTTCGACCCCACCCGTCAGGTGGCGCGCCAAACCAAGCGCTACGCCCTGTTCCACGCGAAGGACGGCGACAGCACCGGCGAGCCATTGGGAGTCGGCAACGGCTACACGTTCATCCCGTTCGGTGATCCGCGCAGCGACATCGATTTCGAACACTTCTACCGCAACATCGGCGCCAAGGGTTTCCACAACTCCAACTACGAGCAGGACAACGCTCCCGGCGGCAGCGCCGACCCGGGGCAGTCCCTGCGCCATTCGGCGATCAGCGCCGCGGGCATGAAGGGCCTGCGCGGATAGTGCGGGAAACGGGTGCATGCCGCCCGGCGTGGCCACGCCGGGCGGCATGCTTCCTGTTCGGTGGGCCGGCGCCGGCGCGGGAGGATCCCTTCCCGAGCCCAGCACCTTCCCGAACCCCAACGCCGCACCTGCGACGGCCGTGCCGCCTCGTGGTGTTTAGGCCGTTGGCGTCGGGGCGTTGTCGCCCTATTGCCAAGTCTCGATACCAGCCTAGGCGAGCGCAGTTGTGGATTCAACGATTTCGGGCTATGCCTCGAGGTCCGCGCTCTGCCGCTCGAATTCGGCGTCGGTCAGCACCCCGCGCTCGTGCAGCCGCTTGAGCACGTGCAGCTGGCTCACCTGCTGACGCGGCTCAGAGATCCGCGCCGGCTGAACGGGCGCGATCACCAGCTGCGGCATCGGCGCCGGCACCGGTCTGCCGTGGCGCTCGCACCATGACTCGTGATGGCGGCGAAGGCTGGTCAGGATGTCGTCGTAGTGCTTCGGCCCGGTCGCGAGGCGACCCAGCTCGGGGCGAAAGGTGAAGGGCCGCATGAAATCCCCGCGCTGAACCGGGGTCTGCACCAATGGGCCGTCCAGCCGGTGGATGACGATGGCGTCGCGTCCCATGTAGAGACCGCCGATGGTGGCCAGGCCGTTGCCGATCTCGCGCACGTTCTCCCACGGCACCATCGTGGTGTTCAGCAGCGAGCGGCTCTTGATGCCCTGATCGCTGACATAGACGCCCAACATGCTCCGGCGCCCGCCGACGAGAATGCCGGCGGTCGCGATGGCGGCGAGCAGGACCACGAGCCAGCTCGGCGCGTCGTTCGCCACCATCTCGTAGCCGATCCCGCCGCAGGCGACGATCCCGACCACCAGGCCGAAAATGGCCTTCACCGTGGCCAAGTCCAAAGAGTAGGGCCGCTCCCACCGTGTCATGTGGACATGATGACCGATCGTGTCGAGCCCGGGGGGAGATGAGGCGCGGCGCGGGCTGTGCGGGCCCGCGCCGCGCCTCCTTCCTCCCACCATGAGGTGTGCTATGAGGTGACGGTCAATCTCCATTGCTGATTGGCGCCGGTGTGGCAGGGCCACTGGATCAGCGCGGCGCCGTTGGTGGTGGCGGCACCGTTGACGTCGAGGCACTTTCCGCTGTGCACGGCGCGCAGCTGGTAGACCCCGGCGGTGCTGGTCGTGACCGCCTGCCACTTCTGGTTGTCCTGGTTGTTGCAGGTGAGCTGGACCATGGTGGCGGCGTCGGCGGTGGATCCGGCCGAGGCGGCAAGGCACTTGCCGCTGTGCACCGCTTTGAGATAGACCAGCCCGCCGCCCGCGTCGACGGCCTGCCACTTCTGGTTGTTGCCACCGGTGGCCGACCATTGCACGACCGCCGCATTGTCCGCTGTGGATACTCCGCTGACATCGGCGAGCAGGTTGCTGTGCACGGCGGCCATGGTGTAGGTGCGCCCGGCTATCCCGGTCGGGTTGGTGCCGACCCCGGCGCCGCCGAAGGTGAACGCGTCGACATCGAAGGAGTTGTCGGCGCTGGATTTGAACACCAGGTACAGATTGTGCGTGCCGCTCAGGGCGCTCACCGGGACGGAGGCCAGGTTCTGGTAGTTGTCCCAGCCGCCGGTGCTGGGCACCGCCGCGGTGGCGAGCAGCTGCCCGGTCGGTGAGTCCGCGCGCAGCTCGATCGTGGCGCCGCCGCTGGGCGAGGAAACCCGGTAGCTGATCGAGTTGATGTTCTGCAGGTTCATCGGGCTGAACATGAGCCAGTCATTGTTGCTGATGTCGCCGATGCGGTTGCCGCTCTCGGCACCCGCCTGCGCGATCACCCGGATGCCCGATTGAGACGTGAAGTACTCCGCCTGCTTGTGCTTGGGCTGCAGGGTGGCGTTGGCGAATCCGGTCAGCCTGCCCACCGACCCGTTGCCGTTGTCCTGATAGCGGGCGTTGAGCAGGTAGAAAAGGTTGGCCCCGTCGGGGTGCCCGCCCAGCACGGAGGTGTTGATGGTGCCCGAGCAGCCGGGAAGATCGCTGGTCGGGTGGGCGTGGTCGTCGTGGCCGAGCGCCGGGTTGAGGAAGACCTGCGCGCAGTTGATGGTGCCGTCCTGGGCATCGGTGACGCTGATGCCATAGGCGACGTTCTGCCCGAAGTCGAGCATGCCGCCGTTGGGCGGGCCGGTGATGGTGACCACCGGCGCGTTGTTGCCCACCGTGATCGGGATGGTGGTGCTCGACGAGCGCCCGGTGTTGTCGCTGACGGTCAGCCTCGCGTTGAAGTTGCCGTTGGCGGTGTAGACCCGCGACGGGTTGGCTGCGGTGGAGTCGGTGCTGCCGTTGCCGTCGAAGTCCCAGGCGAAGGTGATCGGGTTGCCGTCGGGGTCGAACGAGCCCGCGCTGGAGAAGGCGACCGTCAGCGGGGCCAAACCGTTGGTGGGGTTGGCCGTGGCCCGTGCCGCGGGTGCCCTTCCGCCCGGTACGTAGTCGATGCGGTACAGGCCCGAGTCGTTGTTGCCGCCACCGAACTCCGATCCCCACTCCAGCACGTAAAGCGAGCCGTCCGGACCGAAGCGCATGGCCATGGGTTTGATGAAGTTCCCGCCCGGCAGGAACGGGTTGATTTTGACCAGGTTGCCGGACGAGTCGAAGTGGATTTCCTTGACGAAGTTGCGCGACCACTCGTAGAAGAAGTGCACGCCGCTGTAGTAGGCGGGGAACTTGGTGGCCGACGTGCTGGCCGCGTTGTAGCGATACACCGGTCCACCCATCGGGGCCGAGCCGCCGCTGGACATCTCCGGGAAGGTGGTCGAGGCCGGGTAGCCGTACCAGATCTGCGGCTGCACCAGAGCCGGCAATGTGCGCAGGCCGGTGTTGTTGGGCGAGTCGTTGACCGGGGCGTTGCAGTTGAACTTGGCGCCGACCACCCCGGTGTCCGGGTTGTAGGGCGCGTAGGCCTGGTTGTTGCCATGGCAGAACGGCCAGCCGAAGTTGCCCGCCTGCTTGATGACGTTGAGCTCGACCAGACCTTCGGGCCCACGGTTGGTGGTGGGCGGGTTGCGGTCCGGGCCGTAGTCGGCCAGGTTGAGCCATCCGGTCTGCATGTCGACCTCGAACCGGAACGGGTTGCGGAATCCCATGGCGTAGATCTCGGGCCGCGTCTGAGCCGTGCCCGGCGCGAACAGGTTGCCACTGGGGATCGTGTAGGTGCCGTTGGCCTCCGGGTGGATCCGCAGGACCTTGCCGCGCAGATCGTTGGTGTTGCCCGCGGTGCGGGCCGCGTCGAGCATGCTCTTGCCCGCACGCCAGTCCAGCGGCGCGTATCCCTGCCAGGCGGGGTCCAAATTGGGCGGTGTGTCGTCGCCGACGCTCAGGTAGAGATTGCCGTTGGGGCCGAACGCGACGTACCCGCCGGTGTGCCCGGGTTCGCTGAAGGTGCGGTCGCGGTAGGCCGGGACGTTGAGCACGGCCACCTCACTGGACAGGTTGACGGTGTCGCCGCTGACGGTGAAGCGGGAGAGCCGGTTGATGTCGGTCGGGCTGGTCCGCGGGGACCAGTAAAGGTAGATCCAGTTGGTGGTGGCGAAGTTGGGATCCAGCGCCATGCCGACCAGACCGTCCTCGCCGCCGGTGTAGACGTCGAGCTGGGCCGCGGTCACGGTGGAGGCCGTGCTGGGCTTGTAGATTTTCACCGCCCCGCCGCGCTGCACGTAGAAGACCCGTCCGTCCGGCGCGATGTCCAGTGCCATCGGGTCAACGGTGTTCTGATCGAGGCTGATCTTGTCGAAGTTGGACCACACCGTGCCGCCGCAGTCACCGGCCACGTTGCCGGCTGCCCACTTGACACCGCCGAGGATGTGGTTGCGGAAGTTGGTCTCGCTGTACGAGGCGATGTCGTGGCCCATGGCGGTGGCCCAGACCCGGCCGCCTTCGGTGTCGCGGCACCACGAGATCGGATGGTCCGGTCCCATGGCCGAGCCACCCGGGTTGTAGGTGCGCTCGTCCGCGGTCACGAGCACGTGCACATCGCCGCGCGCGTTGCGGTCGAAGTTGTACCACTCCTCGGTGCGCACCCAGTTGTCCGGCAACCCGGCCGTGGACGGGTGCACCTTGTCGGCGACCTTGGCGGTGCCCTGTAGGGAGCCGGGGGAGTGGGCGGGCATGTGCGCGCCGCCGTTGATGGTCTGGTCCCACCACGGGAAGTCGGTGTCGATGCCCATGTCGGTGGCGTTGTGGATGGCCACGATTCCCTTGCCGCTGCGCAGATAGTTCTGCACGGCTTCGCGCTGCGCGGTGTTGTCGAAGACCATGCCGGAGGCCTGGAACATCACGAGCACGTCGAAGGTGGCCAGGTTGGCGGGGGTGAACGAGGTGGCCGAGTTCTCCGAGGTGACGATCTCGAAGTTGTTGGCGGTGGCCAGCTGGCTGAACATGGTCAGTCCGGCGGGAATGGAGTCGTGCCGGAATCCGGCGGTCTCGCTGAAGATCAGGGCCCGGAACGCGGGTGCGGCTGCCACCGGTGTGCTCACCAGCGATTGGGCGAGCGCGATGACCAGGGCAATGAATCCACTTAGGACAGCTTGGCGGCGGCCCATAGGAAGCTCCTCCTGAGGATGGGGGCTGGGTTAGCCGGCACACCCGCCGCGGTAAGCCGTTCGATTGGCAGCCTTGCTTACGGAATCACTCAAGTCAATGCCAACTTTTGATGGAATCGACAGAACTTCGGTTTGTTTGAGCAAAAAACAAAACCGAACAAGATCAATCAATAGCCATATTTCTGCAGCTCAACCTCGCATTATTAAAACGTGACTATTTCCCGATCGTTGCGGCCTTGTCAATTCCGTGACCAATGGCCTACCGTCCAGCCCACGGAGTTTCGACGATTTGAGCAAAAGTAACCGCGACGGCTGCAAAAGTTCGAGGGGGCGGCGTGCTGCTGGAACTGAGCGAAGTGAGCAAATCCTTCTTCGGGGTCAGGGTGCTCCACGAGGTCGGCCTGAGCCTGCAAGCCGGTGAGGTGCACGCCGTCGTCGGCGAGAACGGCGCCGGCAAGTCCACCCTGATGAAGATCGCCTCCGGTGCCTATCAGCCCGATGCCGGTGCCATTCGGCTTGCCGGGCAAGCGGTTTCGTTCCGTGGCCCGCGCGAGGCGCAGGCGGCCGGGGTAGGGATCATCCATCAGGAGTTCAACCTGCTGCCCGAGCGCACCGTGGCCCAGAACGTCTTTCTAGGACACGAGCCGTCGCGTCGCGGCTTCGTCGACCGCGGTGCGATGCACGCACGCACCGCGGAACTGCTGGCCTCGATCGGCGCCGATGGTCTTTCGCCCGACGCCACGGTCGGCAGACTTGGCGTGGCTCAGCAGCAGATCGTCGAGATCGTGAAAGCGCTGGCGCTGGACGCGCGAGTGCTGATCATGGATGAGCCCACCGCCTCCCTCGCCGACCACGAGGTGCAGGTGCTTTATGCCTTGGTACGCAAGCTTCAGCAGCGCGGCATAGGCATCGTCTACGTGTCACACCGGCTCGCCGAGGTGTTCGACCTGTCGAACAGGATCACCGTGCTCAAGGACGGGCGGCTGGTCACCACCCTGGACACGGCGCAGGCCACACCGGAAGCCTTGGTGCGGCACATGGTCGGCCGCGAGCTGGCGCACTACTACCCGCCGCGGGCCACTCAGGCAGGCACCGAGCGGCTGTCGGTCAGCGGGGGCGGCAACGCCAAGCTGCGCGGGATCGAGCTGCGGCTGTGTTCCGGCGAGGTGACCGGAATCGGTGGCCTGCAAGGCTCCGGGCGCTCCGCGCTGGCCCGTGCCCTGTTCGGGGCGCAGCCTTTCACCAGCGGGCAGGTGCTGCTCGACGGGCGCCCGATCCGGCTGCGCTCGCCGCGTTCGGCGGTGCGCGCCGGGATAGCCTACGTCACCGAAGACCGCAAGGCCGAAGGCCTTACGCCGCGACAGTCGTTGCTGGACAACGCTTTGCTCGCCACCCGCGCGGTGCGGCCGCAGTGGCTGGGGCAACGGGCCAGAGCGGCCAACGCGCGTCAGCTGCTCGCCGGAATCGAGGTGCACGCGGCCGGTGAGGATCAGGAGATCCGCTACCTGTCAGGTGGCAACCAGCAGAAGGTGATCCTGGCCCGCTGGCTGGCGATGACGCCGCGGGTGCTGCTCTTCGACGAACCCACCCGCGGCATCGACGTGGGCGCGAAGGCCGCGGTGCACGATCTGATCCGCCGCCTCGCCAGCGACGGCGCGGCCGTGCTGATGATTTCCTCCGAGCTGCCGGAGCTGCTGGGCATGAGTGATCGGATAGTCGTGATGCGCGATGGCGCGATCGCCGGAGAGCTGCCCGCAGGCGCCTCCGAGGAGGACGTCGTCGGCCTGGCCACCGGAACGCGAGCGGCGCCATGACCCTTCTGCGGCAACGGCTTGCGGCCATCGACTCCACGCGAGGGGTATGGGTCGCGCTGGTCATCACGCTCACCGTGGGCGGGGTGCTCGTCTACGCCGATGGTGGGTCGCTTTTCCATCAGTCGAGCATCGTGAGCATGCTGCAGCGTGCGGCCGGGCTGGGAATCGTCGCGATTGGACAGACCTTCGCCATTCTCGCCGGGTCGCTGGATCTGTCGGTGGCCTACGTCATCAGCCTCACCTCGCTGATCGCCGCCGAAACCATGGCCGGGTCCGAAGGCAACGTGCCGGTCGCGATCGCCGCCGTGCTCGCGGTGTCGGCCGGCATCGGCCTGGCCAACGGGCTGCTGATCACCAAGCTGCGGATCAACGCGTTCATCGCCACGCTCGGCGTGGGCCTGCTCATCAAGGGATACCTGGAACAGGGTTACGCCGGGCCGGCCGGGTCGGTGCCGACCTCGGTGCAGCGGCTCGGCTATGACCGGATCGGACCGGTGCCGCTGTCTTTCCTGCTGATGGCCGCCGTGGCGGTGGCCGCCTGGGTGGTGCTGCAGCGCACCCGTTTCGGGCACCACACCATCGCGGTCGGCGGGGATCTGGACGTGGCAAGGCTTTCCGGGGTGCGAACCGATCGGGTGCTCATTGGTACCCACATAATCTGCTCTATCTGTGCCGGGATCACGGGTCTCTATCTGGCCAGCCGGCTGGGGGCGGGCGCGCCCCGGGTGGGCAGCGAGGGTGGCTACGACCTGGAGTCGATCGCCGCGGTGGTGCTCGGTGGCACGGTGCTCGCCGGTGGCCGCGGCGGCGTGGCCGGAACCGTGGGCGGAGTCGCGCTGCTGGCCGCGATCGACACCATCTTCAACCAGCTCGCCGTGGACCCGTTCTTCAAGCAGGTGGTCCGCGGTGTGGTCATCATCGCCGCGGTGGCCATCTACGCCCTTCGGCGGCGAAAGGCGGGCAGGCCATGAGCGCGACAGAGACCGGCAATGCGGTGCCGGTGCGCAGCGAGGCACGCCGTGGGCTCACCGGAATCGGGCCGATCCTGGTGATTCTCGCGGTGTTCCTGGCGGCGATCGCCGTCAGGCAGCCGGAATTTTACGACCCGCCTTCGCTGCTGGCCTTCCTGAAACGGGCGGCGCCGCTGGTGATTCTGGCCGCGGGACAGTATTTCGTCATCGTGGCGGGTGACTTCGACCTGTCGGTCGGGTCGCTGGTGACCGCCGAGGTCGTCATCGCGGCCCGGCTCATCGACGGCGACCCGGCCCTGACCTGGCCGGTGATCGCCGTGATGGCCGGCTTCGGGCTGATGGTCGGGCTGGTCAACGGCCTGATCACGACGATGCTTCGGGTGCCTTCGTTCATCACCACCCTCGGCATGTACCTGATCCTGGTGGGCGCGGTCTACACCTGGACCGGCGGTTCGCCGCGCGGCGCGCTCAGCGAGGAGTTCCGCATGCTCGGCCGGCGCGGGATCGAAGGCGTGCCCTACCTTCAGCAGCTGCCCTACGCCGTGCTCGTGCTGGCCGGGGTCGCCGTTTTCGCCATCACCCTGATGCGGGCCGATTTCGGCAAGGTGCTGCTGGCCATCGGCGACAACCCTCGCGCCGCAGCGCTGTCCGGGGCGCGGGTGGCACGGGCGCGCACGGTGGCGTTCGTCCTCAGTGGACTGTTCGCCGCCATCGCCGCGGTCCTGCTGGGCGGCTTCGGTGGGGTTTCGTTTCAGGTCGGGGCGGGCCTGGAGTTCACCGCGATCACCGCGGTGATGCTCGGCGGGGTCGTGCTCGGTGGCGGCGCAGGCTCGGTGACCGGCGCCATGCTCGGCGCGCTCACCTTGGAAATCCTGTTCACCCTGCTCAATCTGCTGGGAGTTTCCGGCGCTCTCAAATCCGCGGTGCAAGGGCTGATCATCATCGCCGCCGTGGCCGTGGGCAACATCCGCCGCCGGAGCTGAACGACATCACGCATTCAATGAGGAAGGCATCGACGTGAAGATATCCACAGCGTTCGCGGCGACGATAGCCGCGGTCACGTTGCTCACGGCCGCCGGATGTTCCAGCGACATCCCGCAGACCAACCCGAGCGCGAGCAAGGGCGCCGGCACCGGCGAGCAGTCGAAGTTCTTTGTCCAAGCCGATTACGACCGCGAGATCGCGCTGCGCAAGGTCACCCCGACCGGGCCCAGCGACAAACCGTGGGAACAGGCGCTGGACCCGAAGCTGGTGGACACCGCCAAGTACAAGAAGGCCGGGCCGTATCACCTCTGCTTCTCCAACGCGGGCGTCGGAAACCCTTGGCGTCAGGTCGGTTTCAAGAACATGCAGGCCGAGGTGGCGCTGCACCCCGAGATCAAGACGTTCACGGTCGCCGATGCGGAAAGCAAGGACGACAAGCAGATCTCTGACATCACCGATCTGCTGGGCAAGGGCTGCGATGCCCTGATCGTGTCGCCGAACACCACCGCGACGCTCACCCCGGCCGTCGAGCAGGCCTGCGCCAAGGTGCCGGTCATCGTCTTCGACCGCGGCGTCAACACCCAGTGCGCGGTCACTTTCATCAACCCCATCGGCGGGTACGCCTTCGGCGCCGACGGCGCGGAGTTCCTCACCCAGAAGATGAAGTCCGGCGGCAAGGTGCTCGCGCTTCGCATCCTGCCCGGCGTCGACGTGCTGGAGACCCGCTGGGCCGCGGCGAAGGTCATCTTCGACAAGTCGGGGGTGGACGTGGCCGGGGTGGAGTTCACCGACGGCGACCCGGCCAAGACGAAGTCCATTGTCACCAACTACATTCAGCGCTTCGGTAACATCGACGCGATCTGGATGGACGCCGGGGCGACCGCGGTGGCCGCGGCCGAGGCCTTCGAGGACGCCGGCAAGCCCATCCCGCCCATCAATGGCGAGGACCAGCAGGACTTCCTGAAGATGTGGCAGGACAAGAAACTCACCGCGATCGCGCCCACCTACCCGACCTTCCAGTGGCGCACCCCGGTGATCGCCGCGCTGCGGATCCTCGGCGGCCAGCAGGTCGCCAGCCCGTGGAAGCTTCCGCAGCCGACCATCACCGACGCCAACCTGAGCCAGTACGTCCAGCCCAACATGCCGCCGCTGCACTACGCCATGTGCGGCTGCACCATGCTGCCCGGCTACCCGGCCAACTGGGGCGGCAAGAGCTAGCAACCTAGGAAGCTTTACAGGGTGTGCCGTACCCGAGTACGGCACACCCTTGCCGCTGGGGAAGGGAACACGGACCATGTTCGCCATCGGGGTCAACCCCTGGATCTGGACCTCGCCGATCACCGACCAGGCCCTGGCCTCGTTGCTGCCGAAGTTCGCCAAGTGGGGCTTCGACGCCGTCGAGCTTCCGGTGGAGAACCTGGGTGATTGGTCGCCGGGCGCGGTGGGCGATCTGCTTGCGGCCCATGGGCTCAGCGCGGCCGCGGTGATCGCGGTGACCTCTCCGGGCCGCGAGCTGGTGGCCACCGACGACGAGACGGTCAAGCGGACGCAGGACTATGTGCGCGCCTGTGTCGACCTGGCCGTCGAGGTCGGCGCACCCTCGGTGTGCGGGCCGCTCTACGCCTCGGTGGGCCGGACCTGGCGCATGTCGCCGGCCGAGCGTGCTGACGTCTACGGCCAGCTGCGCGCCAACCTGCAACCGCTGGCCGACTACGCGGGCGAACGCGGGGTCCGGCTCGGATTGGAGGCGCTGAACCGTTACGAGACAAGCGTTCTCAACACTGTCGCGCAGACCCTGGAGGCGATCGATTCGCTGCCGGCGACCATCGGCATCATGCTGGACAGCTACCACATGAACATCGAGGAGGCCGATCCCTGTGCGGCCATCGCCCAGGCCGGGCCGCGCCTGGTCCACGTCCAAGTCAGTGGCAGCCACCGGGGTTCCCCGGGCGCCGACCACATCGATTGGGCCAGCTGGCTTTCGGCCCTTTCCCGCGCCGGGTACGCCGGGCCGCTGTGCCTGGAGTCGTTCACCGGCGACAACGAGGCCATAGCGGTGGCCGCCGCGATCTGGCGGCCGCTCGCCCCCACCCAGGACGCCCTGGCCCGCGACGGCCTGACCCACCTGCGCACCATCATCGCGGGCCTTCGCGCCTAGCTGGTAGGACCACTTGACCACCGCCTGGTTTGATTGCAGAGTTGCGGCGTGGAGTTGAGGGCGGTGGCGCGCCGGTCCGCGTCCGATCAGGTCTTTGACCAGCTGGCGGGGAACATCCTGCGCGGCGAGGTGGAGGCGGGGCAGAGCCTGCTCAGCGAGAGGCAGCTGGCCGAGGTGCTGGGGGTGTCGCGCCAGGTGGTGCGGGAGGCCTTGCAGCGGCTGGCGCACGCGGGTTTTGTCGAGGTGCGTCAGGGTGGGTCGACCACCGTGCTGGACTTCAAGCGGCATGGTGGGCTGAACCTGTTGGCGCAGTTGCTGCTCGCCGACGGCGGGGTGGACCTGGCGGTGGCACGCTCCATTGTGGAGGCTCGCCAGATCATCGGCCCGGAGGTGGCGGCGCTCGCGGCGAAGCAGGCTGGGCGAGAGGTGGCCGGCCAGCTTCGGCAGACATTGGCGAAGCTGGCCGGCGACGCGGACCCGGTGACCAGGCAGCGGGTGGCGCTGGAGTTCTGGGA
The DNA here is from genome assembly GCF_016862955.1 of Rhizocola hellebori. Lineage (GTDB taxonomy): Bacteria > Actinomycetota > Actinomycetes > Mycobacteriales > Micromonosporaceae > Rhizocola > Rhizocola hellebori. Next base: position 22,469 of record NZ_BONY01000062.1, read on the forward strand.
AGCGCTCGTCGACGGGTCCGACTCGATCGTGTTTCGCTTGATGTTCAACAGCTTGCGCCTCGCCTACGAGCCGCTGCTGGCCGCGATGGCGGTCGTCATGCAGCACGAGGCGAGCCAGGCCGGTGACTATGACGCGCTGATTGATGCGGTCGAGGCGGGTGATCCGCAGGCGGCCCGCGCCGCGGCCACTCAGATCCTCAGCCCGACCACCAGCGCGCTGCTCGATGCCATCGACGCGGCTGCGGTCACGGCGTGGTGACGATCGGGCGGTATTCCACGGCGCGGCCACAGTAGGCCGGGGGAACGGTGCTGCCATTGGCGGCCTGGCGGCACACCTGGACCACGAGCCGATCGATGCGGGCGACCGTCGATGAGCTGCCGAGGATGAACTGGAAGCTCACCACGCCGTTGTCCACCCGGCGGGCCTGCCTGTCCACGACAACCGTTCCGGCGTAGACGGCGAAGTTCGCGATGCTGAAGCGGCGATCGTCGGGGCAGATGGCGCCGGGATCGGCGGGCAGCGGGCGATCGGCCAGGCGGCCGGCGACCGAAACCGCGACGGCGTGCGTCGGGGGTGAGACGAGACGCCAGGTGAGCGTGCCCTTGGTGAGCCCGTAACGGCATGAGTCGCCGGAGTCGGCGGCGAATGCCTGGCTGATGGTGACGTCCGCGTGAGCGGTCGCGGGGAGGGCGAGCATGCCGATCGTGGCGGCCAGAACCAGCCAGAGACGTGAGATTTTCATCGTCGTTTCCCTTTCTATTTAGGGTTTAGGGGCAAAGTCGAGCCTTGGCGCGCACCGCCGGAAAACGACGATCGGCAATATATCAAGCCCGGGTCCACAATGGACAAGATATTTACAGGGCTCGAACAATAAGCTCATCATCGTGGTTAGTTAATCCATCGGCATCCGTGGATTGACGAGGGGGCTCCGACCTGCAAAAGTGTGACGAGCATCGATATAACGATGCCTCCCCTCCTTGGAAGGAAGTGGGTTCGTGAATCGCAGAACCCCTATTGCGTCACTGGCCGTATTAACAGCGGCAGTGATCGGCGCCGTCCTGGCAACCCCCCAGGCCGTGGCCGTCCCCGCGCCCGCCGGTGACATAAGCGTCACGGCGGCCGCGGATGCCTTCGCCGCCAGCAACACGGCCGCGCTGTTCAAGAGCCCGGACGACGTGATGATCCGCGAAGCGGTCACCACCGGGACGCACGGGCTCAACTACGTGTCGTACCAACGCACGTACCGCGGTCTGCAGGTGGTCGGTGGCGACGCCGTCATCACGACCGACGCGTCGGGCAAGGTGCTCAACACGACGGCCGCTCAGGACCAGGTCATCTCCGTGGGTACCACGCCCAGCATCAGCGCGGCGCAAGCCGCCGCCACGGCGCGGACGCAGCTGGCCACCGTGCAAACGGCCAGCACCCCCACCCTTGTCGTGCTGGCGTGGGGAACCCCGCGTCTGGCCTGGGAGGTCAAGCTGACCGGCACCAAGGCCAACGGCGCGGAGAGCGTGCCCAGCGTCTACGTCGACGCGATGACCGGCAAGATCGCCGACAGTGTTGACCTCGTTCGCGACGGCACCGGCGTCAGTTTCTACGTCGGCACCGTGAACATCAACACCTCCGGCTCGGGCACCTCCTGGTCGATGCAGGACGGCACCCGTCCCGGCATCCGGTGTGGCGGCCAGAACGGCACCACGTTCACCGGGACAGATGACAGCTGGGGCAACGGCTCCGGCACCAACCTCGAAACCGCTTGTGTAGACGCGCTTTACGCCGTGCAGCGGGAATGGGACATGCTCGGCGCGTGGCTCGGCCGCAACGGCATCAACGGCAGCGGCAGCGGCTTCCCCATCCGCGTCGGCCTCAACGACGCCAACGCGTTCTGGAACGGCAGCAACACCAGCTTCGGCCACAACTCGGCCAACACTCAGCAAGCCACCTCGATCGACGTGGTGGCACACGAGTTCGGTCACGCCATCTTCCAGACCACGCCAGGTGGCGCGGGCTCGGGCAACGAGAACGGCGGCCTCAACGAGGGAACTGGTGACATCTTCGGCGCGCTGACCGAGGCCTACGCCAACAACGTGAACGACCCGCCGGACTTCCTCGTCGGCGAAGAGGTCAACCTGGTCGGCAGCGGCGAGATCCGCAACATGTTCAACCCGTCGGCCGAGGGCGACCCCAACTGCTGGTCCACCGCGATCCCCAACACCGAGGTACACGCGGCGGCCGGCCCGATCAACCACTGGTTCTATCTGCTGGCCCGCGGCAGCAACCCGGCCGGTGGCCCGGTCAGCCCGACCTGCAACAGCAGCACGGTAACCGGTGTCGGCATCCAGGATGCCGGACGGATCTACTACAACGCGATGCTGGCCAAGACCTCCACGTGGCGCTACGCCAACGTGCGGCTCGCTTCGCTGAACGCCGCGGTCAACCTGTTCGGCGCCAACTCGGCGCAGTGCACCCAGACCAAGGCCGCGTGGAACGCCATTTCGGTACCGGTCCAGGCGGGCGAGCCCACCTGCGGCGGTGGCGGCGGCGGCACGACGATCTACTCGGACACGTTCGAGACGGCGACCGGCTGGGCGACCGCCGGCGGCGACACGGCGACCACCGGCGCGTGGGAGCGCGGCGACCCGGCCGCCACCACCAGCGGTGGCGTGGGCCTGCAGCTGGGCACCACGGTCAGCGGCACCAATGATCTCGTGACAGGGGCAGCGGCTGGCGCCGCGGCCGGTGACTTCGACGTCGACGGTGGCACCACGTCCATCCAGTCGCCGACGATCGCCTTGCCTGCCACCGGAACGCTGACACTGAACTACTCGTGGTACCTGGCCCACCTGAACAACGCCAGCAGCGCTGACTTCTTCAGGGTGAGCGTTGTCGTCGGGACCACCCCGACGGTCGTGTTCACACAGGCTGGTTCCGCGGCCAACCGGGCCGGTGCCTGGACGGCGGGCAGTGTCAACATCAGCAGCTTCGCCGGCCAGACCATCAGGATCCGGTTCGAGGCGGCGGACGCGGCGACGGGTAGCCTCATCGAGGCCGGCGTCGACAACGTCACCATCACGCAAAGCTAAGTTCTGCACCAGTTTTCGGGCCGGGCGAGCGCACTCGCCCGGCCCGAGATCGTGATTGGTCAGGCCAGCTGCGCCAGCTCGGTGGGGGACAGGCTCAGCGCGCCGGCCGCGATGTTCTCCGCGAGATGGGCCGGGTTGCCGGTGCCGGGGATGGCCAGCACGTGCCGGCCCTGGTGCAGCGTCCAGGCGAGGCGAACCTGTTGTGGGGTAACGCCGCGGGCGCGCGCGATCTCCTGCACCGGGTCGCTGTGCGACTCGGCCGGGCCCGCCTCGCGTTGCGGGCCGGCGATGGCGAAGAACGGGACGAAGGCCACCCCGCGTTCACCGCAGATCTTGAGCAAACCATCGTCGCCGCGATTGGTGTCGATGGCGTAACCGTTTTGAACGCAGACCACCGGCGCGATCTGCTGGGCCTCATCGAGGTGATCCACACGGACGTTGGACAGGCCAAGATGCCTGATGAGCCCCTCGTCGCGCATCTTCACCAGCGCCCCGAAGCGCTCGGCGATCGAGTCGGGCACCGGGCGTTTGACTATCCGCAGGTTCACCACGTCGAGGTGATCGCGGCGCAGCCGCCGCAGGTTCTCCTGCACCTGGGCACGCAGCTGCGCCTCGGTGGAGGCCATGGAAAAGGTGCCGTCATCGGCGAAACCCGGGCCCACCTTGGTGGTGATGACCAGGTCGGACGGGTAGGGGGTAAGCGCGTCACGGATCAGCTCCGTCGCATAGCGCGTCTGCCCGGAACCCACGTCCAGGATTCCGCCGGGGGAGAAGTAGAACGCCGCGGTGTCGATGTGGTTCACGCCCAGCTCCACCGCGCGCCGCAGCACGGTGATCGCCAGCTCACGATTGGGGTTGGCGGTCAGCCGCATCGAGCCGAAGCCCATGCGGTTAACGGTGAGGTCGCCCAGGGTCCAGGTGCCCGCGGCTGCCGCGGTGATCTCATCGGAACGCATCCGGCGAGCTTAGCGGCGAGCGAGCACCGCCAGCAGCCCCACCAGTGGGCCGGAGCCGAGGAAGGCGCCCTCCGCGATGAGCCGGGGCACCTCGCTCAGCTCGACCCAGGCGACCTCACCCACCTCGTGCGGATCGCTTGGTGTGCCGACCAGTTCGGCCCCGCGCACCAGATAGATCTCGTGCAGACAATCGATCATTCCTGGCATCGGCTGGTACCGGGAAAGCAGCTCGAACTCCCCGATCGGCCGCCAGCCGGTCTCCTCCACGGCCTCGCGGGCCACCGTCTGCGCCCCGGTCTCACCCAGCTCGCGCAGGCCACCGGGAAGCTCCCAGCCGATCTGATCCACCGCGAACCGGTGCCGGCGCAACAACAGCACCCGCTCCTGCTGGTCGAGGATCACTCCCACCGCGACGGCGGGCAGGCGCACCACATCGTGCCAGAACCGTTGCGTGCCCACCTGAACGTCGACCTGCACCAGCCGCATCCACTCGTCGGAGTAGACCGGCCGCTCGCCGAAAACCTTCCAGCGCATGGCTTCGTCGGGCGTCATTCGGCACCGCTCGCGGTTACCGGCACCCGGGACGCGGCAGGCGGCCCGCCGAGCAGGACGATCGCCTCCGGCCCCGGGTCGTCGGCCTGCCCGGTGCAGCACGCCAGCTTGCTCTGATAGGCCTCCGCGGCCGAGATCAGCCAGCCCAGATCGAACCAGTAGTTCGGCGAGCCGGCGTTGCGCCGCCAGTAGGCGACCACCGAGTCGTAACCGACGCGCATCTGCCGCAGCGTGTGGTGCCAGTCTTCGAGCAGCCAGTTTCGCGGCACCACCCGGCGGCGCACCAGGATGGCCACCGTGTTGAAGTTGGCCAGCGCCCGATTGGCCAGGTCGAAGCGAGCCTGATCGGCGGGGAGCTCACCCTCGCGGGTGGCCTGATAGAGCAGGCGCCGGCCCTCCTGGACGTCGGTGCCGAGCAGGAGGTCCTGCACTTTCATCAGGGCATCGAGCTGTCGCTGACGTCGTCCGATGAGGACGGTGACCAGCGACAGGATGACCGCAAGCGCCGCGATCGAGATGTTGAGAATCTCCACGGCTCATCGTAAGCGCCGCAGAACTGAGGCCGCCATGACGGACACGGTGTGCGATTTGAGGGCGGCGGCGATCCGTACCGTGCCAGTCACCGGGTGGAGGCTGCGCGGGAGCTTCAAGGAGAAATGATGCTGGGTATAGGCAAATGCCTCGATCATCTGATGGCACTGCACGGCGTACTGGGCGCCAGCATCATCGACTATGCCAGCGGGTCGACGCTTGGGGCGGCCGGGCGCGGCCCGGCCAGCCACCAGGAGTCCTACAGCGCCGGTGTCACGACCATGATGCACACCACGATGAAGGCGGCCGCGCTGGCCACGGTCGGCAACCCGGCGCATGTGGAGCAGATCGTCATCACCGCAGGCAATGGGTTCCATCTGCTGCATCCGCTGGCCGGTGGCACCCAGACGCGGATGATGCTCTACGTCTGGCTCGATCGCGGGATCGGCAATCTTGCGGTCACCCAGCGGCGGGTGAATTCCATAGCCGCGCAGTTCTCGGTGAACTGACCGCGTCCAGATGACTCCGCCTGCCCCGTTGTTGCGTGACGCGCTGGAGCCATGGTGCGCGGCCGGTGTCACCGGCGCGTTGCGCCTGCTGGAAAATCCGGGCGGCACAGTCTACCTGTCGGATGGAAGGATCGCCTACGCCGAATGTCCCGCCGCGTGTGGCGTGGAGCGGCTGCTCACCGCCTCCGGTCGATTGCCCGGGGAGGCCTGGCGGGCCGCTGCCAACGTGGGCCGCAACCACCATCGGATAGGCGCCGAATTAGTCCAAAGTGGACTGATAACCCAGGCGGAGATCGAAGCGGCGGGGGTGCTTGCCCTCTACGACGCGGCCTTCTTCCTTTTCGATCTGGCGACCCCGGTGCAATTCGAGCCGGGCGCCCGCCAGCCGGTCGGCCAGCTGTGCAGCTTCGAGTTGCGCACCGTCTGCCAGGAGGTGGATCGGCGCAAGCGGTTCCTGGCCGAAGCGTGGCACGACCCGTCCAGCGACACCGCGGCGGTGCTGCCGCATCGGCGGCTGCGCTCACAGATCGTCGCGCTCACCGCGCTGCAGTGGGAGGTGGTGGCCAACGCCGATCGCCGGCGCAGCCCGGTCGACCTTGCGCGTCTGCTCGGCCGGGATACCTACACCGTCATGCTCGAGGTCCGCCGGCTGGTGCGCGCGGGACTGGTCGAACCGGGCCGGCCCGGCGGCTCCGCCGCGGCCGAGTCGCTCGCCGCGGTGCGCGCCCGCGCCGCCGAGCCGCCACCGGTCATGGCGCGGCCCGCTCCCGCCGAGGAACCGCCGGCGATGCCCGCCCGGGTTCGTCTCGCCGCCGAAACCGCCGACAGCGCCGAAGAGCTGCCGGCGTTGCCGCGCCGCGAAGTGAAGCGCCAGCCGGCGAGCCAGGCGGGGCAGACCGCCGAGAACTGGGTTCCCGAGCACGTCCTGCACCGCCTGATCAACGGGATAGGTGCCCTGTGATCAGGCTCGGCATCATCACCCGATGGAAGACAAGGAGAATGACCAGTCAATTGATCACCGAGGGTCCCGTCGTCGAGGAACTCCGCGAGCTGCGGGTGCGCCTGCCACACATCCTGGGCGTGCTGGTGGCGAGCATCGACGGGCTTCTCATCGCCCAGGACACGCCGGATGTCGAGCCAGAGACCATGGCCGCCATGTCGGCGGCCCAGCTCGGCCTCGGTCAGCAGATGGTGGCCGCGGTCAACTCGGGCGGCTTCCGTGACACCGTCACCACCGGCACCGACGGCTACGTGGCGACATTTGCGGCGGGACCGTCCGCCTTGCTCAGCGTGATCGCTGGGCCGGAACTCAATGTGGGCCGCCTCCACCACGAGGCACGACCGGTGGCGGCCAGGATCGGCGAGCTGTTGCCGTCTTCACCTCTCACCCAGCTAGGAGAATGAAAAGCTATGGCAGACATGGAAAACTCACTGCAAGAGGCCATGCAGATCGAGGGCGCCATCGGCGTGGCCCTGGTCGACTACATGAGCGGAATGGCTCTGGGCACCCAGGGCAGCACGAAGGACTTCGACCTGTCGATCGCCGCGGCCGGCAACACCGACGTGGTCAGGGCGAAACTTCGTACCCTGGAAATGTTGAAATTTAAGGACTCCATCGAGGACATCCTCATCACGCTGGGCAGCCAGTATCACGTCATCCGCCCGTTGACCAGCCGCAACACCCAGGGCCTTTTCTTGTACCTGGTGCTGATCCGGACGCGGGCGAACCTCGCGATGGCCCGCCACAAGCTCAAGTCCATCGAGGAGGATCTGCAGATGTGAGCCGAGACCACTGTGCTACGCCCGCGTCTGAAAGGATGCGGGCATGCAGTTGTCAAAAGCGAGCGACTTCGCGCGGGGCCATCACCATGCCGTCATGCACACCTACCGCCGAGACGGCCAGCCGCAGCTTTCCCCGGTGACCGTCGGGGTCAACGAGGCGGGCCAGCTGATCGTCAGTACCCGCGAAACCTCGGTGAAAGTCCGCAACCTTCGCCGCGATCCCAGGGTGTCGCTTTGCGTGTTCACCGATCGCTTCTTCGGAGACTGGATCCAGGTGGACGGGACGGCGACGCTGCTTGCGCTGCCGGACGCACTGGAGCCGCTGGTCGAGTACTACCGCTCGATCTCCGGCGAACATCCCGACTGGGATGAATACCGGCAAGCGATGGTGCGCGACCAACGGCTCCTGGTCCAGGTGGACGTGACTCGGGTGGGACCCGACTTTCACGGCTGAGGGTGAAAGACTGTCTAGTTGGGATGGTCGATCTGAGCAAAGGCGGCCCGAAGCAGGCTCTGGAGCTGAGCGTCGGTGTAACCGCCGTCGCTCATCACGAACTCGACGATGTGGTCGCCGTGTTGGGCGAGCAGGACTGCCGACTGGCTCTGGTCGCCGACGAAGGACCGGAAACCGGCCACCGCCGGGCCGAGGTCGAACGGCTTGAGGGTGACAGCAGGTCCGTCAGAGAACTTCATGGCCGGGCACTGCATGATTGCCCCGCTTAGTTCCCTTAGGTGTTCGCTGGCCGCAGGGTCGTAAACGACCGTTTGTTCCAAAAAATCGCCTGATTCCGCGTAGAAGGCTTGAACACCCGAATCGGTCAATCCGGTGTTCTGAGCCAGGACGGCGTTGTCCAACGCGGCGCAGCCGCTGCTCTCGGTGGTACCGGCCGGGCCCGTAGGTCCGGTGGTGACGAGGGCGCCCGCTCTCCAGGTCTTTCCGGTGGCCTCAGGCAGATCCTGCGTGTCCAGCAGGAGCTGCTGCAGGTCTTCCCGGCTAGGGTCTCGCGAAACGGCAGCGTGTGCTGGCGCTGCCATGGCCGTGGCCGCCAACAAGGCGACCATCGGCACCACTTGCATTGATCTCATGAACATCGCGCTCCCCCGATGGCGATTTTTCAACCCGATCTTCGGACCGCAACCTTACCTCGGCATTTCCCTCATACAAGGCAAATCGGCTACCGATTTTCAGAAGCCAGGAAACACCCGCCGCAGGTCAGCCAGGTCCACCGGACCGCCGTCGAGCACGACGGAAGACGGCGTGCGCTCGGCGGAAAGGCGGCCCGAGATGAGGCGCAGCAAGGATTCCGCGGGCAGCGTGAGCACCCCGTCGGAGCGCTCCGGCGCACCGGGCGAAACGGTGACCTGGTCGCCCAGGTGCAGCGCCATGGTGAGGTCGGGCTCACTGGTCTGCAGCCGCAGGGTGGACTGCTTGCCTTGCAACGCTTCCGGCTTGGCCAGCCAGCCCAGGCGCGACAGCGAGGACTCCACCAGCAGCGTCGTGGCCTGCGGGAGCAGCGTGGCGGAAGGGTCCAGACCCACCCTCACATCCCACGAGTGCAGCGTGAACTCGCTGAGCCGAAACGAGGTAACCGTGGCCACATCGACGGGCGCGGGAAGGAAACCCATGTCCACCAACAGGTTGGCTCGGGTATCCGGGTCGAGCGACTCATAGCGGGTGGTGAGAATCTCGTTGTGCTCCAGGAAACCTTGCGCTCGCTCGGCGGGCGCCATGGCATCCCAGCGGGCCCACACCTGCTTGTTGAAGTCGTTGCCCGGGTTCGGGTTTCCGGCCAAAGCCGCTTCCAGCACGGCCAGGTTGATGACAGAACCGCTGCCCAGGTGGCTCAGCACCTGAGAGATGTCCCACTCGGACGCTCCCGAGGGCCCGGTGAGTTGCTCATCACTCAATCCGCGGACAAAGGTGGCGAGTTGGTCGAAGCCGGATCTCAGAGCGGCGATGTTGGCGTCCGCGGTGGCGGTCATAGATGGTGTCTCCCTGCTGACGGTTATTCTCCCGGGGAGCAACCTGAACTACCGATCTGCTATTCCAGGGGTGAAGTACGGAATGGACACTTTCGCGGACTGGCAGGTACCGACCTGGGTCATGGTGCTTGTGGTCGGTGTGCTGACGATCAGCCTGGTGATCGGGGTGCCGCTGGCGCGCGCTGCCGGGCATCGGCGCGGAAAGCGGCTGGCCCACCCGGAGCTGCTCACCTCGAAACGGCAGAAGGCCGCCGACACCGCGCTGTTCCTCGCGGCTCTGGTGCCGTCGGTGCTGGTGTGGCTCGCGGTCATGGGTGTCTCCTTCATCGGCCTGACCGGTTTCGCCGCGCGAGTGATGAACTGGACCCATTGGACAAACACCCTCGTACCGCTGAGTCTCGACGGCATCTCGGTCAGCTTCGGCGCGTGGGCGTTCGTGGCGGTCAAACGTGGCCGGCATCCAGGTCGCGCCTACAAGATCGTGCTGGCCGCGGCGACGATGAGCGCGATCCTCAACTTCGTGCACGGGCACGAGGAATGGTCGCTGTGGGCCGGGATCTACCTGGCATTCCTCTCCTTCACCGGCATGGCGATGTTCCACGAGCTCCTCGAGCAGTTCATGGCCGCCTACGACGAAGAAACCGCGCTGCGCACGCGCTATCCGCGTTTCGGCCAGCGATGGTTCTATGCCCCGTTTTCCACCTTCGCGGCCCGCCGGGCGTGGATAGTCAACCCGCCCCGCGAACCGTTACGGCCGAGCATCCGCAACGCTTTGGAACACCTCGAGCAGGTGCGTGAGGAACGCCGCCTCTATCGCCTCGGCGGCGCCAGCCGGGTGCGCGAAGAACAGCAGGCACGGCTGGTCGAGCTCCAGGCCCGGATGCAGGTCAAGGCCGCCAGACGCGCAGACCCCGCCGATCCGTCGGCGATACCGCTGCCACCTCTGCCACCCCTGCCACCCCTGTCCCAGCGCCCTCCAGCCCACCCCGTCGAAGCAATCCCCGCCACCATCCCGCTTCGCGACACTGCCGGGACTCAGCGTCGCGACTCTGCCGCGGGGACTCCGGGCCGTGACTCTGTTGCGGCTCTGCGTCGCGACTCCGCTGCCGCGACCGCGCGGCGTGACACTGTCGCCGTAGGCGATGCGGTGACCCTGCCCACGTCGGTGAATCGGGCGGGCGCGGAAGCGATGCCTGCCGCAGATTCTGAGCCGGTGTCTGCCATGGCGCAGGCGGCGGAGACCGAGCCGGCGGATGCGCTGGATCAGGCGACCACGCCGCGACGGCGACGGGGCAAGGACGTCGTCGCAGCTGCCTCACCCGCGGCCGCTTCGCGGGCGGTGGTCGAGCCGGTCGTCGTGGAGCCGGCGCAGATAGCTTCGGTGCGGCCGGAGATGATGCCAGGGGAGGGGCCATCGGCCGTGGCTGATGTGGTCCCGGCGGCTGCCGAGCCGGTGAAGGGAAAACGGCGCAGCGCGAAGGCTGGCGGTGCCGATCTGGCCGCCGCCGCGACGGCGGCTGCCGCGATGCTGGCCGAGGCACCGGTGGCACCAGCGGACCCGCCGGCGACCGAACGTGGCAAGAGGCGCGCCAAGGCCGCGCCTGCATTGCCGCCTGAGCCACCCGCGCCCGAAGCGGATGCCGCTTCGGCCGAGCGGGAGGCGGCGGCTGTTGTCGCGGCGCACGCAGCGGATTCGGCGGAGCGGGCGGCTGAGGCTGAGCGGGAGGCGGCGGCTGTCGTGGCGGCGCAAGCTGCGGCTGAGCGTGCGGTGGCTGCTGAGCGGGCGGCTGAGGCTGAGCGTGTGGCGGCGGCTGAGCGGGAGGCGGCGGCTGAGCGCGTGGCTGAGGCCGAGCGTGTGGCTGAGGCTGAGCGGGAAGCGGCGGGTGTTGCGGCGGCGCAAGCTGCGGCTGAGCGTGCGGTGGCTGCTGAGCAGGCGGCTTCGGCTGAGCGTGAGGGTGCGGCGAGGGCTGAGACGGATGTGGCGGCGGGGGATGCGTTGCATGAGCGGTGGCGGCTGGAGGTGCCCAAGTCGGGGTGGCAGCGCATCGGGGAGGCGGCCGATGGCGCTCTGGCGGGGCTGGGCGCGGATGGGGCCGGGGTGCCCCTGCTGTTCGGGGCGGCTAGCAGCCGGGCTGTGCTGCCCGAGCGGGTGCCGCAGATCCTCGACGCCCATGTGCGTCCGGGCGATGATCTGAGTGTGGTGCGATTGACAAACGTGGCGTTGCGCGCGCTGGCGGTGCCCGCCAACCGGGATGAGGTCGCGCAGCTGGTGCGGGCCTGGGTCGCCCAGATCGAGCAAGGCAGCCGGGGTTACCTGGACGGGCCGCGGCCGGCGCCTCAGGCCGCGCGTCCGTTCGGGCAGAAGCTCGAATATCCGTTCGCGGTGCTGACCCTGCAGCAGGTCGTGATCAACCATCGCGCGGTGGCGTGTCCCGAGTGCGGCACGGAAGAGAGCCTGATGTTCTCCGGCCAGCACAAGCGACGGCCGGTCGACGCCAGCTGCGGGTGCGGACAGCGCTGGCCGATCGTCGGGTTGGGCTCGGAACGGGTGGGTGAGGTGCTCGCCAACGAGATCGCGCTGGGCCAGGCCGAGCTGCTCAAAACCTGATCCGCCGCTGTCCACTGTGGACGCGATGCGGGGTCACTGAGGATGGATGACGAAGCGAACGCGGGTGATGTCGGCTTCGCGGGCGATGGCCAGCGCGTCGCTGAGCTGGTTGGCCAGCCACAGACCGCGGCTGCCGTCGGCGGTGGGGCTGGGCGGGCGGTAGCTGACGAGCAGGTCGTCGACTCCGTCGCCCTCGTCGGTGACCTCGCAGACCACCGAGCCGCCGGTCACCCAGACCCGCAGCCATCTTTCGCCCGCGCCGTGGCGCAGGCTGTTTCCCGCGATCTCGCTGACGACCATCACGGCCTCCTCCACCCGTTCCGCCGGGAAGCCTTGGCGCACAGCCAAATTCCGTAGCAGGCCACGGGCGGCGGCGACGCTTGCCGCGCTGGTGAGTTCCGCTGCGACCACCGGCTCGCCGATCACCGGCGGCATCGGCTCGCTCATGGCTCGCAACAGCTCCTCTGGCCGCTGGTACGAATGGCTGGGCGAACGCTGCCGGCCAAGGACGACGGGATGGGTGCGGCCCGCGTCGGCGATCACCGAATGCGGAAGGGCGCGCATGTCGTACGGGCAGGTGATCCAGGCCGGGCTGCCGGCGAAGACGTCGTTGAGCGCGGCCTCGTAACGGGTCCAGGTGGTGTGACGTTCGCCAAAGGCCACCTCGCCGATGATGTGGACGTGGCTGTGACCACGCGCGAGGGCCTGTGCCAGGAGCCTTTCCCAGCCCGCGACGGTGGTGGCCGGACGCCTGTACCAGTCGTCACGGTCGATAAAGGTGACCAGATCGCGCTGCCGGCCGAGGCTTTCGCGCAGCAGGCCGATGTTGTGCCGGGTGACCGCGGCGATCGCGGCATGGCCCTGCTCCAGGCCGTCCTGGAGCAGAGGTGTCATCGTGCTGACGAATTCTTCGTCGCTGCCGTAGAGGAAAGCGTCGTGGGTGAGTTCAGCGGCCTGGCCCATATCGCTGCACCGATCCCCCTCCCGGCGACAAAATTTCTGATTTAGGTCAAAACTACCACTGCTGTGCTATTGAGCCGAACCCGCGAGCACCGTTGGTTCGCCCAATGTTCCCCAACTTGCCACCGATTTCGCGTGGCGGCCGTCGATACCATCCGGGGCGTGACGGCCCCTAGCAACCACTTCGTGATCAACGGCGCCGACGGCCTGACCTACCGGCTGGCCGAACAGCTGTCGAGTCGCTACGGCTCGCCGGTGGTGGTGCTGATGACCCGCCAGCAACGCTTGACCGCGCTGGACTTCGAAGACCTACCCGGGGTGCGGACGGTGGTGGTGGATCGCCTCGACGAGGCCGCCCTGGGCCAGGCGAACCTGGCCACCGCGGCCGGGCTGGCGCTGACCGTTCAGGACGATGTCGGCAATATCCATGTGGCGCTTCAGGCGCGCGATGTCGCGCCGGGCCTGCGGCTCGTGGTGCGGATGTACAACACCAACCTGGGCCACAACATCGAGACGCTGCTGGGCGACTGCAAGGTGCTCTCCGACGCCGAAATCGCCGCGCCGGCCCTGGTCGCCTCGGCGCTGGGGGAGGTGGCGGCCAACCCGGTCCGGGTCGGACGGCGCACCCTGATCGTGGCGCGGCGCGCCGATGTGGCGCCGAACAGGGTGGTGTGCGGTCTAGCGGTCACCGATGGCCAGGAGGGGCCGTCGATTCTTCCGGCCAGCGACGACATCGCCGATCTGGTCCTGGCCGAGGGCGACGAGAAGTCCAATTTGGAGTCCACTCAGCGCATCGGGGCCACCAAGCCCAAACGCGCCTCGTGGTTCGGCCTGATGCTCACCTTCGTGAGCGCGGTGGCCTCCCGCAAGACCCGGATAGCCGTGACGGTGGTGCTGGGCATCATCGCGGCCGCCGGGGTGGCCCTGGGGATGAGCCTTGGCCTGCCGGGGTGGGAGGGCTTCTACTCGGCGGCGGCCACGGTGCTGACCGGTCCTCAGCCCAATGCCGGGTACACGACCTGGCAGCAGGCGCTTCAGCTGGTGCTCGGCATCGCCGGGCTGGCCTTCATCCCGCTGATCACCGCGGTGATCGTGGAGGGCTCGGTGCGCGCCCGGCTTGCGGTGGCTCAGGTGAGGTTGCAGCAGCCACACGTCAATCACGTTGTCGTGGTTGGACTGGGCGGCGTGGGCACACGCGTGTTGCGGCTGCTGCACGACCGGGGCATCAAGGTGGTGGCCATCGCCGCCAGCGAGCAGGCGCGCGGGGTGTCCCTGGCGCGCGAGCTGGAGATCCCGCTCATCATCGGCGAGCCAAGCCGGGAGAGCACGCTGCGCATGGCCGGTGTGGAGCGCTGCCGAGCGCTGATGGCGGTGGAGCGGGCCGATGTGTCCAATTTGGAGACAGCACTGCACGGCCGCAATCTGCAGGAGCGGCTGCATGTGGTGCTGCGCCTTTTCGACGGAGACCTGGCCGCACGGGTCCGGCGCACCTTCAACCTTCCCCTGTCGCGCAGCGTCTCTTACCTCGCCGCACCCGCGTTCGCGGAGGCTTTGATGGACCGCGAGGTGATCGGCACCTTCTCGGTGGGCCGGCGTGTGCTCCTGCTGGCCGAGGCTTCGGTCGTGCCGGGATCGGCGTTGGAGGGAAAGACTATCGGCGAGGTCGACACTCCGGGCATGTTGCGGGTCATCGCGTTGACCGAGTTCGGTGAGCCCCGCCCGCTGTGGCGGCCGGCCGCGGGCAGGCGCATCGGGGCCCGCGACATGCTGACCGTGGTGGCCAGTCGCGATGGTCTCAGCAACCTTGTCAGCCGATCGGCGCGCACGTGAGGCTGAGTGAGGCTGGTTTTCACCGCTTGGCCGATGACCGCATTGATATGGTCGACATATGCCAACCAGACTGAATCCTTATCTCAGCTTCAAGGACAACGCCCGTGAAGCCATGGAATTCTACAAGAGTGTCTTCGGCGGCAAGCTCGACATGAATACTTTCAAGGAATATCAGGCCTCCCAGGATCCGGCCGAGGACGACAAGATCATGCATGCCCAGCTGGAGGCGGACAACGGCATCGTCTTCATGGCAGCCGACACACCCAACGGCATGGACCACAAGCCCGGCAACACGATGAGCATGTCGCTCAGTGGCGACAACGAAAAGGACCTGTCGGGCTACTACAAGAAGCTCTCGGCCGGTGGCACCGTCGTGATGCCGCTGGAGAAGGCGCCATGGGGCGACACCTTCGGCATGGTCACCGACAAGTTCGGGGTGGCGTGGATGGTGAACATCTCCGCGGCCAAATGAGACCGCTGGGCGGGTGGGCGCGTGGCGCGCCCACCCGCCTTTTGTCTGCTCAGTCTTCGAGCACCGGCGGATGGCCGCCGTCGCCCTCGACCGTGATATCCATGGTGCCGTCCTGGTTGAGGTCGACCATCGTCACATCTATCCGGCCGTCACCGTCGGCGTCTGACTGGAAGAGGTCGGCTTTGCCGTCGCCGTCCGTGTCAATCGCCCACAGGTCGGGCTTGCCGTCGTTGTTGGTGTCGAGGGCAAGAATCTCGTCATGCCCGTCGCCACGGGTTGGCACCGGCTGGTTCATGAACTGCATCTCCTTATGACAGGTGAGTGCGCCTGCTTTACCCCCGGCCGGCCATACCCGAAACGACGCGGTTCCTATAGGATCTAGGATCATCGGGCGTCGGAGGGGAGGATGAGTGCGAATAGCGCTGTTCATCACGTGTCTCAACGACGCCATGTTCCCCAAAGCGGGCATCGCTACGGTAACCCTCCTGGAGCGGTTGGGCCACCAGGTGCATTTCCCGCAGGAGCAGACCTGCTGCGGGCAGATGCACGCCAACAGCGGCTACGCGGTGGCGGCTCGTCAGCTGGAGCAGCTCACCTCGAGCGTCTTCGGCGGGGCCGACGCGATCGTCTCGCCCTCCGGGTCCTGTGTCGCGCACCTGCGCGCGCACACCGCGCTTCCCGTCTATGAGCTGTCCGAGCTGCTGGTCGACGTGCTCGGCGTGACCGAGGTCGGGGCGCGCTTCGCCCATCGGGTCACCTATCACCCC
This sequence comes from Rhizocola hellebori, assembly GCF_016862955.1. Classification (GTDB taxonomy): domain Bacteria; phylum Actinomycetota; class Actinomycetes; order Mycobacteriales; family Micromonosporaceae; genus Rhizocola; species Rhizocola hellebori. The sequence continues at coordinate 38,503 of NZ_BONY01000062.1, forward strand.
ACCTGCCACGGGCTCCGGCTGCTGCGCCTGGGCGACAAGCCGTTGCGGCTGCTGCGCGCTGTGGAAGGGCTGGAGCTGGTGGAGTTGCCCGATGCCGACCAGTGCTGCGGTTTCGGCGGCACCTTCGCGCTGAAAAACTCCGGTGTCTCCGGGGCGATGCTCGACGACAAGTGCGCCAACGCCGCCGAGACGGGCGCGGAATACCTTGCGGCGGCGGACAACTCGTGCCTGGCGCACATCGGTGGCGGGCTGGCCCGCCGCCCCGGCGCCCCCAAACCCATCCACTACGCCGAAATCCTCGCGTCATGACCGGCTCGGCCCAGCCCCGGCGCGTGGTCGCGCTCGGCATGCCAAGGCACGCCACCGGGCCGCTGGCCGCGCCGATTACGGCGCCGGAGCCGTTCGCCGACGCGGCGGCGAGAAAGCTCAAGGACACGCAGCTTCGCGCCAACCTGGGGCATGCCACCCGGACCATCCGCGACAAGCGGGCAGCGGTGGTGGCCGAGGTCGACGACTGGGAGGCGCTGCGCGACCGGGCGGCGGCGGTCAAGGACGACGTCATCGCGAGGCTGCCGGAGTTGCTGGCGCGCTTCGCTTCCGCCGCCACGGCCGCCGGTGCCACCGTGCACCACGCCGCGGATGCCCAGCAGGCCAACGACATCGTGCTGGGACTGGTCCAGGCGGAGCAGGCCGACCGGGTGGTGAAGGTCAAGTCGATGACCACCCAGGAGATCGGGCTCAACGAGGTGCTGGAGGCGGCCGGGATAGCCGCCATCGAGACCGATCTGGCCGAGCTCATCGTTCAGCTGGCGCACGACAAGCCCTCGCACATTCTGGTGCCGGCCATCCATTACAACCGGTCGCAGATCCGCGACCTGTTCGCCCTTCGCATGCCCGGCTTCGCCGCCGACAGCGACGATCCAGCCCAGCTCGCCGGTGCGGCGCGCCGCTACCTGCGCGAGCAGTTCCTCAGCGCCCAGGTCGGGGTCTGCGGCGCCAACTTCGCGGTGGCCGAAACGGGCTCGCTGGTCATCGTGGAGTCCGAGGGCAACGGGCGGATGTGCCTGACCCTGCCGCGGACACTTATCGCGGTCGTGGGCATCGAGAAGCTGGTACCCCATATGGCTGATCTTGGGGATTTCCTTCGGCTGCTTCCGCGCTCCTCGACGGGGGAGCGGATGAACCCTTACACGTCAATATTCACCGGCGTCACGCCCGGCGACGGCCCGCAGCAGCTGCACATTGTGTTGCTGGACAATGGGCGCGGCGCGGTCGCCGCCGATCCGGTGGGCAAGCAGGCCTTGCGCTGCATCCGCTGCTCGGCCTGTCTCAATGTCTGCCCGGTGTACGAGCGTGTGGGCGGCCATGCCTACGGCTCGGTCTATCCCGGGCCGATCGGGGCGATCCTGTCGCCGCAGCTGACCGGTCAGCAGGCCGGGCACAACCGGTCGTTGCCTTACGCGTCAACGCTTTGCGGCGCCTGCTACGACGTCTGCCCGGTCAAGATAAACATCCCGGAGATCCTGGTGCACCTGCGCCAGACCGGGCCCAAACCGCTGGCCGAGCGGCAGCTCATGTCGGCGCTGAGCTGGGTCATGCGGGACAGGCGAAGGTGGAAGGCGGCGCTGCGCGCGGCCCGGGCCGGCAGCGCGCCGTTGCGCCTGATGACCCGGCGCCGCGGGCACACGCTTCGCCGCGCGCCTTGGCCGCTGTCGGCTTGGACGGCTCATCGCGATGCGCCCCTGCCCGCGCAGGAGTCCTTCCGTGACTGGTGGCGGCGCACCCATGAGTGAGCTGTTGCACCGCTTCGCCGAGCGCGCCGGTGACTACCGGGCCGACGTCCGCCTCTGCTCGCAAGCCGAGCTGCCGGGAGTCCTAAGTGGACTGTTAGGCAAAGAAGTGGTGTTGCCGCAGGGAGTTCCGCCCGAGTGGGTGGCCGGGCTGGCGACGATCGTCGATGACGGCCTCAGCCCGGCAGACCTCGACCGCCCGCAGCTTTCGGTGCTGACCGGTTGCGCGGTCGCCATCGCGCAGACCGGCACTCTGGTCCTTGACGGCGGTCCCGGGCAGGGAAGGCGGCTGCTGACCCTTGTCCCCGACCACCATGTGTGCGTGGTCTTCGCCCACCAGATCGTCGCCGACGTCCCGGACATGTTCACCGCCTTGCCCGATCCCACCCGGCCCCTCACCATGATTTCCGGCCCGTCGGCGACCAGCGACATCGAGCTCAACCGCGTGGAGGGCGTGCACGGCCCGCGCCGGCTTGACATCGTCTGTGTCATTGATAAATGAGCGTCTACCTTCACCTGGACCTGTCCAGCGGGCGGCAGGCGACCGAGCCGGTGACCGGCTGGGGTGGTCCACTGCTTGCGCTGCACCATTTGCGGAAAGCGTTGGCGCACGCTGAGCCGGTTCCGGTGGCGTTTGTCACGAGTGTGGTGGCGGGTCTGGGCGGGGTGGGGCTGGCCCGCTGCGCTGCCGTCGGCGTCTCGCCGCTGTCCGGCGCGGTGGCCGAGACACGTGCCGAGGGTCCTTTCGCCGCAGGGCTTCGCGCCAGCGGGGTGGTGGGTGTCGGCCTGACCGGTGCGGCCGGCTCACCGTCCTATGTGGTGGTCGACTCCGGTCGCGCCAGCATTCATCCCGCCACGGAGCTTTGGGGCCTGGGCACCGGTGAAGCCACCGGCATTCTGCTCGACCGCCACGGCCCCGACGCGGCGGTAGCCGTCATCGGCCCCGCGGGTGAGGCCGGCGCCCGCTACGCCAACGTCGTCACCTGCCGGTCGTTCCCTCTGCCGCGCTTGGGATTCGGTGCGATCCTCGGGGCCCGAAACATCAAAGCCATCGTCTGTGTACCGGGTGAGCCACCCCCGCCCGCAGACCCGGCCGCGTTGTCGGCCCTGACCTCGGCCTACGCCGCCCAGATGCCCTCGCACGGCTTGGCCGGCTGGCAGCATGCCGTGCCCGGTTTCGGCGCGTGGCCGGGCGAGGTCACCGAGCCGGGCCGCGCGAGCGTGCGCAACTTCGCGGACACCGGCACCGCGCCGGCCGAGTGGCCGGGCCTGGCCCCGGCCCATTTCGCGCCCAGCCTCACCTGGAGCGCGGGAGGCTGCCCGGGTTGCCCCAACGACTGCATCAAGGGATACGCCGGGGCGGGCCTGCATCAGGAGGCCGTCGCCATGCTCGGCCCGAACCTGGGCATCGGCGACCTGGCGGCGATCCTCGCGGCCAACGCACGCTGCCAGGAGCTCGGCCTGGACCCGGTCTCCCTCGGCGGCACCCTCGGCTATCTGCTCGAAACCGGGCAGCTAGCTCCGCCCGGCCAGCACGCCGCCGCAGTGGTGGCAGGCGCAGAATTCGGGGCGGTGGCAGGGGAAACGGGTGGCGGGCAGCCTGAGCGGTGGTTGCTGGAGGCGATCGAGCTGGCGGCGCAGCCGGGACATCCGTTCGGGCAGGGGGCGGCGGCGCTGGCGCAACGGCACGGCAGGCCGGAGGCGGCGATGGTGAGCCGCGGTGTGGAGCTGCCCCCGTTCGACCCTCGGGTGCAGCGCGGGCTGGGGCTGATGTATGCGGCGAACCCGATCGGCCCGCGTTATGACGCCATCGAGCACGATCTGGACTTCGACCCGGTTTACGGCCTGGAGTTCTGTTACGAGGAAAGCCGCCGGATCGGGCTCACCGTGCCCAACCCTGCGTCCCAATTGGACTTTGCGCGCACGGTGGTGCTGGCCGATCTGTGGAGCGGGCTCGACGCCCTGCTGGTGTGCCCCTATGCCAGCACCCCGACCCGCCCGCTTTCGCTGGACGGCGTGTGCGCGCTAGTCGAGGCGGTCACCGGCGTGGCCATCGCGCCGCAGCAGGTGTTGGCGCTGGGCCGCGAACGCCTTGCCCAGCAACAACAAATCAATGACCTGCTGGGTGTGGCGGCCGGGCGCCTGCCCGACCGCTTCTTCGACGAGCCGGTCCAGGCGGGCGTCTTCGCGGGCGCGGTATTGGATCGCACCGAATTCGAGGCTGCTGTGCTGGCGCTGCAACAACTTTGGCGCGGCTAGAGGACCCTTTCCCGGGTGAGGCCCAGCAGCGTGAACAGGTTGCTGAGATGCCGCGACCCGAAGCTGTCGCCCTCTTCCAGCAGGGCCTGCACCTTTTCGGCATCCGGCGCGAGGCCGGCCTCGTGGGCCCAGCTCACCAGGGAAGCGGTGAGGACCGGGGCCGATGTCACGATCTCGTCGACCGCTTGGGCCCCAAGCCTTTCCATCGCCTCGTCGATGGCCTCCTGGCCGCCCTGCTCGAAGAGCTCGTCCACATCGAGCTCCTGCAACATCGCCGCGCCCAGCTCCTCTTCCACATCGCCGGAGTTGAGCCAGCCCGCCCACGCCCCAGCCTTGGTCAGCCCGCGCACATAGGTGGACTCCAGCGCGGTGATGGTGCACCACATCACCGGTGCGCCGGTGGCCTGCGCCAGGGCCGGCAGCCAATCGGCGTCCGGCGCGGAGTCGGCCACGACCAACAGCATCCAGCCGTCGAGAAGCTCGGTCACCCGACGGGTCGGATCGGCCGCGATGACGTCCAGGTAGGGCAGCTTCGCCCAGCCGCTGTCGCTGCGCAGAACCAGTATTTCGTGGTACGAGCTCATGCCTGGGCACCGTTTCCTACGAACCAGATGGGCGGGGCATCCATGGGCTTCCGCTTAAGCTTTTTGAGCTCCAGCGAGGCGTCATCGCGGTTCTTGATGATGGGCCAGCGATCGACCCGCATCGCGGTCTGCTTGCCGGTGCCATCGGTGAGCAGCAGCTGCCCATCACAGTAGATCTTGAATACGAGCTCGTGCAATCCAAACCGGACCGGCAGCTTGTCGATCGCCGCGCCGTCGACGGCCAGCCGCACCGGCTTGCCCGAGGGCGAGACCACCCGCAGATGGCCGCGGCCCTGACGCGGCAACCGCATTCCCCGGCCGCGCCGCTCGTAGTTGAGGCGGGCCCGGCCGGAAGCCGCCTGCCACTCCCGGTAAAGCGGTGTGTAGGCCTCGTAGAGCAGCCGGCGCTGCGAGCCGCCGTCCCACTCGAGTACGAAGTCGAAGGCGGGCCGGTGCAGGTTGATGTGCTCATAGCCGGTGTTGTCGGTCAGGCCCTTGGCCACCGCTTCGACCGGGTCGGCCTGCTCGCGCCGCACGAAGGCGACCTCGGGGAAGCGGGCCGCAAGCCGTTGCCTCACATAGGGAATCTGGCTCATGCCACCGACCAGCATGATGTAGTCGAGGTCGTTGGTGGTGACCCGGGGCAGGAAGCCAGGCACGTCGCGGAAACGCTCCTTGAGCTGCGCCTCGACCAGCGCCTCCTCGACCAGTTTCTCGGCTTGGACCATCAGCGGATGGAAAGCGGTCTCCACCCGCTGCCGGGTGTAGTCGATCTCTACATAGCGGCCGAAAACCAGCATCGGCAACACGAGGGTGTGCAGCTCCTGCGTGGACAGAGCGATCTTCGTCTCGCGCGCCATCCGGGCGATGAGCGCTCGGGCCTGCGCCGGTTGCCGAAGCGCCGCGAAGTCGACCCCGGCGCCCTCGATCTCACCGATCAGGTCCGCGGTGATGGCCTCGTCAAGCTGATCGCCCGCCAGCGGGTTGCCGCGGCTCGACAGCACCGAGACCTCTTTCACGCTTTCGCTGGCGATGTCGAGCACCGCCACGTCGAGCGTGCCTCCACCCATGTCGAAAACGAGCACCCGGCCCGAGATGGGGTCGTCGCCGGTCAGCTGATGATCGGCGATCCAGGCCAGCCCGGCCGCGACCGGCTCGTCGATGAGCGTCGCGTCGGTCACCGACAGCCCCACGCTCTTGGCTATTCGGATTAGGCGTTTGCGCTGCGCGCCGTCCCACATCGCGGGGCACCCGAGCCGGATCTCGCCACCGTTGAGCGAGTTGCCCGCCCGCTTGCGGATCTCGGTGAAGATGGCGGCGATGACCTCGTCGACCTCGACTTCGACCCCGCTGTCGGGTGGCCCCACCGGAATCGTCTGCCACCTCTCGGTGATCGCCCGCTTGACCGATCTCACCAGCTGTTCGGCGGGAAATCCGTCCTCGTCACCGACAACAAGATCGTTTCCTTTCAGCGCGGCGACCGAGCTCAGCCAGGGCGTGCCGGGCGAGAGTGGCACGACCATGGCCGGGCCTGAACCTGTCCGCCGAGCCACAAAGGACGTGGTCGTGCCAAAATCGATAGCTACCGTTGATCCGCCTTGCTCGACCATCTCGCCTCGCTACTGCTCGATAACCACGGCCTTGGCCACCAGAATCTCCTCGCTGCCGATCTGCCAGAAGTAACCCGGCCTGATCACCAGCACCTCGGTTCCTTCCTGCGTGGTGGCGACGACGGACTCGTGCCGAAGGCGATCGAATTTTATCGTTGCGCCCGCGCTCTCGATAGGTTTGAGGCCGTGTGCTTGGGCGGCAGCGTGTATCCGTTGCAGAAGCACCCGGGCGCTGGCCCCGCTGGCGATCAGCTCCTCCAGCTCCATCGCCACCTTGGCGTAGGCGCGGGCGCTGTCGGCCTTGAGTCGATCCTCGAAGATCTTCTGCCGCTCGGCCTGCTCGGCGGGGTCGGCCTGGATCACCACCGGCTCGGCCTGGATGACCACGGGCTCGGCGTGGATGATGACCGGTTCGGCGTGGATGACGACGGGCTCGGGCGGGATCCCCAGCTGCAATGCGGCCAGGATGATGTCGCCCAGCACCTTGCGATCGGGGTTGATCTGCGCCTTTCCGGAGGCCAGCAGCTTCACGGCCTGTTCTGCGTCGGGCAGAACCGGAGGGGATCCCCACGCGTAGGTTCTTGTCTCGGGTACGAAATAGATATGTGGATCATCCTTGATGGCTCGCTCATATCGGCTCCAGCGCGAGCTGACCACATAGTCCGGCAAGCCGCTGCCGACCAGGTGGGCCATGATGTTTTCGAAGGTGACAGGGGTGCCCGCTCTTTCGATCACGTGAAGGAAGACCGCCAGCGGGTCCCGCGAGAAGGTGCGGTAAAGGTCGGTCATCGTCACGTCACGATGCTATGAGCCGAACCGCCCGCCGGGTAGGCAGTTGATTCGACACTTGTCGCTGTCTGCTTGTGCGAAGTGGATCTATGGATCGGTCTGCGGGGTGGCCGGGCAGCCGTTGCTGGCTTGCCACGCGGCGATTTCCGTTGCTGGAGAACGGGTTTCGTTGCGCCGCCAGGCGTCCAGGTAGGGGGCGGGCCAGATCACGCCGCGCCGGGTCCACCAGTCAGCCGACCGCGCGCACGGCGGAGATATGCCGAAATGCAGATGGCACACGGTGGTGTTGCCGGTCTTGCCGATGGTGGCCAGGCGCTGGCCGTGCTCGACTTTCACGCCCGGATTGATGCCGGTCTCGATGACGTCCAGGTGGGCGCCGTAGTAGCGGACGCCGTCGATGCCCAGCAGGGAGATGCTGCGCCCGCCGCGGGTGGCGCCATCGTTGATCTTCGCGTCGTAGCTGTCGACCCGGGTGACCTCGAGGATGACGCCGTCGATCGGCGCGACAAACCCCAGGCCGCACGCGGCGATGATGTCGCTGGCCGGATAGTCGTGGTGGTCCGGGTCGTAGCTGGCCTTGCCCGCCACGGGAAATACATAGCGGATCGGGGCCGGGGTGCTCGCCTCGGCGGTGGGCGAGCTCGACGTCGCGGGGGCGGGCGTCGCCGACGTGGTCGGCTGCTGGGTGGGCGCGGCGGAGGGTTGGCCGGCCCGGCTGCGCAGCACCAGGAAGGTCACCGCCGCGACCAGGGCGAAGGCTAGGATCGCGACCAGCAGTGCTCGCGAGGTCCCCGAAAGTCTCGTCACGCCGACCTACGTTAGCCGGGATTGATCCCCTTGACAGCCCACGCCCGTGCGGTCAGCGAGATCGATCCGTCCTCGGCCCAGGGCAGGCTGGCCCGCAGCTGTTCGCGCAAGGTGTCGCGATGCTCGTCGGTCAGCGTCTTGACATAGGCGGGCGCCGGCCCCTGGCCGCCGAGGAACGGGCCCCAGTAGTCGTCGAAATCCTTGAAGACCGTGGGCACCTCGATTCCCTCCACCGCCACCTCCTGCAGCCCGGCCTGTGTCCACAGCGCACGCAGCGGCTCCGGGCGGCACATCGCGAACCGGCGCAGCTCGTCGAGCTCGCCCGCGGCCGGGTCGATTGCCGTTGCGGCGTCCCAGAAGTAGCGCATCATCTGCATGCCCTCGGCGTAGTCCCACACGTAGGCGGCGGCCACCCCCTCGGGCGCGGCGACGCGGGCGAACTCGGCCACAGCGCGGGCCGGATCGGGCACGAAGTTGATGGCCAGCCCGCTCACCACCGCGGTGAATTGCCTGTCCTCCAAGGGAAGCGCCTGCGCATCACCGGCCCGGAAGCGGACCCTCGGGTCGAGGATCCTGGCGCGGGCGTCCATCAGGAACTGCTCCGACGGATCCACACCGACCAGCTCGACCGGGTCGGCCTGGGTGAGGATGGCCGCCGACAGCGCGCCGGTGCCGCACCCGATGTCGGCCCACCGGCCCCGTGTCGGCAACTGCAGCCAGGAAAGGAAACCCACCGCCACCCGGCGGCTCCACCGGCCGACATAGGCCTCGTAGGCATCGCCGACCGCCCACACGTCCTTCAGCACACAGCGAGAATACGGCCATCGACCCGGTAGAGGCCAACACGCCGCAGGTCCTGGCTACCTCGCTGGACTGTCGGATGAACGCTAGCGTGACCCCGGGGGGCGAAGTGGCCTGGATCAAGGAGGATCGTATGACCATAGTAGATAGACGAACATTGCTGCGGGGCGCGGCCGCGGGCGCGATTGTGGGCGGGCCGTTTGCCGGACTTGTGGCCAGAGCGGCAAATGCGGCAGAGGTCGACAGGATCGAGCGCCCGCCGCTGGAGCCGGTGCCCGACATGCGCGACGGCCAGGTGCGGCTCTGGCTTCCGCCCCACTTCCAGTACCGGTCGTTTCACGACACCGAAACACAGATCCTGCTCAACGACGGGACCATCCTGCCGGGAAGGCACGACGGCATGGCCGCCTTCCGCGGGCCGCGCGGCAGCATCATCCTGGTGCGAAACCACGAAATCAACGGACCCGGGGCGGCTTTCGGCCCGGGCGTGCCCTATGACGCCATGGCCCGTGGTGGCACGACCACCATCCAGGTCACCGGCATGGGTGAGGTCATCCGTTCCTACACCAGCCTCAACGGTACCCAGATGAACTGCTCCGGTGGCCCGATGCCATGGGACAGCTGGATTTCTTGCGAGGAGACGGTCAACGGCCCGGATGTGGCCGCCGACTTCACCGGCGTGCCGAACACGCCGCTGCTGCAGCGGCACGGGTTCATCTTCGAGGTGCCGGCCGGTGGGCAGTCCAACCGCCAGCCGATCACGGCCGCCGGCCGCTTCGCCCACGAGTCGGTCGCGTGTGACCCGCACGACGGGGCGATCTACGAGACCGAGGACAACTTCGGATTCGCCTCCGGGTTCTACCGCTACCTGCCGCCGCGCAACCCCTGCCACACCGGGCGCCTGGCCGACGGCGGCCGGCTGCAGATGCTCGCCGTGCGGGGCACACCCAACGCGGAGCTGGCGGCGCAGCAGACGCCGGGGGCCAGATACCGCGTGAAGTGGGTCGACATCGACGACCCGGCGCCCACCTTCCCCTACGTGCCCGGGACTCCCGCGCTGACCACCAACGACACCGCACTGACCTATGTGGGCAACCAGGGCCGGGCGCAGGGGGCAGCGCACTTCTCCCGTCTGGAGGGCGCCACCTACCACGACGGCGTCGTCTATTTCTGCTCCACCCAGGGCGGCGGCGCTGCCGAGGACGGGCCTGGCCCGATCGCCAACGGCTACGGCAACGGCACCGGCCAGGTGTGGGCCTACCACACCCGGTCGCAGGTGCTGGAGCTGATTTTCCAGTCGCCGAGCGCGGCGGTGCTGGACTTCCCGGACAACATCACCACCAGCCCGCGCGGCACGCTCGTGCTGTGCGAGGACAACGTCAACGACAACTTCGTGCGCGGGCTGACCACCGATGGGGAGCTGTTCGACATCGCGCTGAACCGCTTGCGCAGCAGCACCGGAGCCGACCGGTCCAATGACGAGTTCGCGGGCTCGACCTTCAGCCCGGACGGCAAGACGCTCTTCGTCAACATCCAGGCAAGTGCGGGAATGTCTTTCGCCATCTGGGGTCCGTGGCGGCGCCTCGGCGTGTGATCATTCGCGCCCGGTCCCGCGATAGAGGTCCATCTCGCCATCGAGCTCCACGGCGATGACGATGGCGGATTCGTCGATATCGGCGGGGCCGGGCGCGTCTATCCACAGCACGCCCGGCACCTCGCCGTGTCCACCGGTCACCCGGTGCGCCAGCTCGGCGCCGCTGCCGACCACGCGCGCCCGCAGCACCTTGTTGCGCAGCCCGCGCAGGCCGATGCTCTCGCGCGGGATGTCGAAACAGATCAGGTAGAGGGTGCGCCGGTCGGCCGAGACGGTGCTCGGCCCGTAGTGGTGACCGGGCGGCAGGCCGGCCTGCGTGTCGTAGACCGCCTCGGCGTGCTTGGCTATCCAGCCGCCGAGGGCCTCCAGCCGCTGCGTCTGCGGCGCGGTGATGGTGCCATCGGCCATCGGGCCGACGTCGAGCAGCAGATTTCCACCTGCCCCAATGGTTTCGGTGAAGTAGCGCACCAGCTGCCGAACCGACTTGTGGTTGTCATCGCCGTGCTGATAGCCCCACGAGTCGTTGACGGTCAGGCACAGCTCCCAGGGGCCTGATGGCGGGGTCATCGGCACTCCCTGCTCGGGCGTGGCGTAGTCGCCGTAGGAAAGCATGCGGGCGTTGAGGATCGTCTCCGGGTTGGCGTCGAGAATGCGCCGCGCCAGCGGCTCGAGCTGCCACTGCTCCTCGCTGCGCTCCCATTCGCCGTCGAACCAGAGCAGGTCGGGGTGGTACCGGTCGACCAGCTCGCCGACCTGACCGTCCCGGTAGCGCAGGTACCGCTGCCAAGCCGCCGGATCCTCCTGCCCCTCCAGCGGTGTCACATAACGGTTTTCGTTGACCCAGCCGGCCTGACCCAGGCTGCGCACGCTGGCGTATTCGGGATGGTTCCAGTCGGAGTGGGAATAGTAGAAGCCCACCTTGAGCCCGCGCTCGCGCAGTGCCTCCACATAGGACGCCAGCAGGTCGCGCCCGGCCGGGGTGTGCCGCACGTTCAAGTCGCCATATTCGGTGTCCCACAACGCGAAACCGTCATGGTGCCGCGCGGTCAGCACGGCATAGCGCGCACCGGAGCGGGCGAACAGATCGGCCCAGGCCCCCGGGTCGTACTTCGCGGCGGTGAACCCGGACAGCTGTGCCATATAGCGGTCGTGCGGGACGTCGCCGTTGTAGAACGCCCACGACTCGGGGACGCCGTCGACGGCGTAGATGCCGTAGTGCAGGAAGATGCCAAGTTTGGCGCTGGGAAACCAGGGCTGCATGGGCATGGGGTTCTCCTCTGCGGGCGTGCTGGTCCTGGCTGGATCAGGCTAAAGCCAAGCTCCCAGCCAACGCGTGGGTTCTGCTCACCTTTACTGGTAACTTTTCACCATGCTGCTGCCCGAGGGGAAGGTGTCGGTGCGCCTGCACCGGCCACCCCGGGTGGCCAACGCCGGCGCCGCCCTGCATGGCACGACCGGCCTGCACGACACCTTTCTGCTGCCCGACCTCTGGCAGCTTCACCTCTACGCCTACTCCGGGGAGCTGACCCTCGGCGGCCTGCACCATCCGATCCGGCCGGGGCACATCAGTCTCGTCCCGCCGGGCGAGACAGTGAGCTTTCGCTACCTGGGCCGTTCCGAGCACCTCTTCGTGCACCTGCGGCTCGACCCGGCCGGTGGCGCGCAGACCGTTCCGGTGATGCAAGACGCGGGCGAGCAGGCCGAGCCGCTGGCGGAGCTGCTGCGCCGGGCGGTGGCCGCCGCGCCGAGCCGTCCCGAGCAGGCCGCGGCCGAGGTGTGGGCCGCGTTGTGGCGGATAGCCCAGCTTCCCCGCCCCAGCCCCGGCGGACGTCACCTGGCCGTGGTGCGAGCCATGGACTTCATCGAGGCAAGGCTCGCCGAGCCGGTCACCGTGCCGCAGATCGCCCGGCACGCCGACGTCTCGCACAACCAGCTGACCCGCCTGTTTCGCGCCGACACCGGCTCAACCGTGGTCGCCTACCTGCGCCGTCGCCGTCTCGCCCGCGCTGAACACCTGCTGCGCCGCACGACGCTGCCGATTCCCGCGATCGCCGCGTCGGTCGGCATCCCGGATCTGCAGGCGTTCAACAAGTCCTGCCGTCGCGAGCTGGGCGCGTCACCGCGCGCCGTGCGAAACTACCCGCAGACAACGAGTGTCAGGGGAATCTCGACGATGCTGATCCGTGAGCCGTCCTCACCGGACACCTGAAATACCTGCAGCCTGCCCTGCTGATCCGTGCATGGCTGTTTTTTGGGTACCGAGTAGGGCAACTGCAGCGAATAATCGCCACGGCAGCCGTTGCCACAGGTGGCAGTGGCGAATTTGGTAGCGATCTCCATGCCGGAGGCATCGAGCAGGCGAACACTTACGGTGGCCTCCCTGACATCGGCCGTACCGGAAATGGTGATCGGGCTGGAGACCCGCTGGCCGATCACAGGGCTCATCACGACGATCTGCGGCAGCAGGTCGGCGAAATCGGCGCGGCCGAAGGGTTCCCCGGTCGGGTTGCCGCCCATCAGGAATCCCACCTGGCGCACGCTGGGAAACTGGGTGAGGGTGAAGACGACCTGTGCCCGGCGCAGCCGCGCGATGTCCTTCCCACCGGCGAAGAACCCGGACGAGAAGCTGACGATGGCCACCCCGTCGGCGATCCCCCTGACGTCGAAGGTGGTCTCGGCGGGGATGGCGTTGCTCATCCCCAAGCCGGCCTCGACCGAGGTCGGCCCGGCCAGCAGCTCGGTGAGGGCCAGCCGTGAGGTTGCCTGGGTCGCCGGCCGGATCCGTTGCGTGGGAACGACTCTGTTGCTCCGTGCGAACCAGGTCTGGATGGTGACGGTGGTGCTGCTCGTCCCGTCCGGTGTGGACGACGGCTGAGCCGACGGCGACGGCGACGTTTGCGCGGAGACGGCGGGGGAGGGTGGCTCACCGGTCGGTCCGGCCCCCAGCGAGCCGGAACCGGTGGGGCCGCATCCTGCCGCGGCGACGGCGAGCAACGCGGCGGTGATAGCGGTGAGGCGTCTCATGATGGTCCCTCCTCGAAGGTGTCGTGAGCCTCACCGTGCCCGGCCGACCCCACAGTGGCTTCACCGTCGGGTAACCGGTAGGTAACAGGCAGCGTGAGCTGGAAGCGGGTGCCCACCCCAACCTCGCTTTCCACGCGCAGATCCGCTTGCAGGAGACGGGCGTTCTCCAGCGCGATGGCCAGGCCGAGCCCGCTGCCCGAGCCGCCCCGCGCGGGATCGGACTTGTAGAAGCGCTCGAAAAGGCGAGGCAGGTGCTCGGCGGGGATGCCCGGCCCGCGATCGCTGACCTGCACGCTCGGGCCCGGACCGACCCGAACGTGCACCCCGGCGCCGCCGTGTTCCACCGCGTTGGCGACGAGGTTGGCCAGGACACGTTCCAGCCGGCGCGGGTCGGTGTGCACGGTCACCGCCTCGCCCTCCACCTTCGCCTGGGCCTGCCATCCGCGGCTGGCCACGATCGCGCGCAGCAGCGCCACCAGCTCGGTGGGCCGGGCGCTGACCAGCTCCTGACCGGCGTCCAAACGGGAGATTTCGAGCAACTCGTCGACCAGATGCCGTAGCCGCACCACGTCCGACACCACGATCTCGGCGGGGCGTCGCGCCGTGTCGGGCAGGGCTTGCAGGTGTTCGCGAAGCATCGACGCCGCCGCCACCAGAGCCGTCACCGGGGTCCGCAACTCGTGTGCCACATCGGCGGTGAAGCGCCGCTCGCGCGCCTGGGCGCTGGCCAGCGCGGCAATCTTCGCCTCCAGCGCCTCGGCCATCCGGTTGAACGACTCCGCCCACGCCCCGAATTCGTCCCGGTTGCGCACCGGCAGCCGTGTCGCGAGCAGTCCTTCGGCGATGGCGTGGGCCGCCTCGCTGGCCCGGCCCACCGGCTCGAGCGTGCGCCGCGCAAGCGCCCGCCCCACCAGGGCGGCGAGCAGCACGGCCGCGGCCCAGCTCGCCAGCATGGCCGTGCGCAGCTGGGCAAGGTCCTCGTAGATACGTTCCTCGGCATAGACCACATAGAGCTGATCGGTCGAGCCCGGGATCTGGCCGCCCACCACCAGCTGGCGGCCGGTCCGCTCGAAGGCGACCTGGCCCGTGGCGGCCAGCGAACGCGTCCTATCGCCGGGCTCGGCGCGGAAGGCCACGTTCGACGCGGTCACGCTCTGCGCGGTGACGAGCACGACATGGCGGCCGCTGCCTTCGAAACTGTCCAGCAGGTTGGCCGTACGGGTCTGGTCGAGGGGCAGAAACTGGTGCGCCAGAACGAGTTGATAGCGCACATCGGTGGCGGCGCGCGAAAGCGAGTCGGCGAAGCGGGCGCGGCTGACCATCGCGTACGAGCCGGTGGCCAGCGCCGCCATGGAGAAACCCGCCACCGCCACAAAGGCGACGGTCAGCCGCCGGCGCAGGCGGCCGGGCTGAACCGCGCGGCCGGCCATCTCACAGCGCCAGTTTGTAGCCGGCGCCGCGCACTGTCCTGATGAGACGCGGGCTGGCCGGATCGTCCTCCACCTTGGCGCGCAACCGTTGCACCGCCACGTCCACCAGCCGTGAGTCGCCCAGGAATGGGTAGTTCCAGACCCGTTCCAGCAACACCTCACGCGTGAACACCAGCCCCGGACGGCGGGCAAGCTCAAGCAGGAGACGGAATTCGGTCGCGGTCAGCACGAGCTCCCGGCCGGATTTGTGTGCGGTGAACCGCAGCGGATCGAGCCGCAGCTCGCCCACGGCCACGATTTCCTGCTCGGCCGGGGCCGACCCGCGGCGCAGCAGGGCGCGCACCCGCGCCACCAACTCGGGCATCTCAAACGGCTTGCGCAGATAGTCGTCGGCGCCCGCCTCCAGCCCCACCACGACATCGATGGTGTCCGACAGCGCCGTGACCATCAGAATGGGCTGCTGGCTGGTCCGCCGGATCTCTTGGCACACCTCAAGTCCGTCGCGTCCGGGCAGCATGACGTCGAGCACGACCAGGTCGTAGTCGTGGGCGCGCCACGCGGCGAGGGCGTCTGTTCCGTTGGTGGCTGTGCTGACACGCAACCCGGCCCGCGTCAGACCCAGGGCGATGACCTCGCGGATCGACGCGTCGTCTTCGACTATCAGCACTCGGCCTTCCATGGCAGCGTCAGCGTGACACGCCAATGCGATTAGTAACAGACCTTGTACGTTTTGCGTTGATGATGGAATGAATCCAATTAGACCTGTTCTTGGTGGATTGCTTGCCCCCAAGACATCAACGTATGACAATGGCTCTGATACGCCGCCCGGCCCTCGGCGGCGCGCGCAAACCCTTGCCTGGGAGGCAATTATGCGCATTCCACGAATCCATCGGATGCTGGCAGGACTGGCTGTTACCGGCCTGGCAGTAGCGGTCGTCCCGGCTTCGGCCGTCGCTTACGACGACAGCAGGGGGGCGACCGCAACGGTCCGCGATGTGAACGGCACATCACTCGGGACCGTTGTCCTTCAATCGTCTGGCGGAAAGATCGTCGTGGCGGGCAGGTTGTCCGGTCTCACCGCCGGCTTCCATGGCTTCCACATCCACGCGGTCGGCCTCTGCGAAGCGCCCTTCACCACGGCCGGCGGGCACCTCAACCCGGCCGGGGTAGGACACGGCCAGCACGCCGGCGACCTGCCCCTGCTCAAGGTCGCAGCCGACGGCAGGGCGACCTCCGTGACGGAGACCGACTCGGTCACCTTCGCGGACATCTTCGACGCCGACGGCTCGGCAATCATCATCCACGCACTGCCGGACAACTACGCAAACATCCCGACCCGCTACTCGGCCGCCGGAATCCCCGGCCCCGACGCAGCGACCCTCGGCACCGGCGACGCCGGCGGCCGCATCGCCTGCGGCATCATCAAGCGGTAACCAGACTGTCATGCTGGC
>NZ_BONY01000063.1 GCF_016862955.1 Rhizocola hellebori
GCACAAACTCACGGCCCACAACCATCAGCGACCGATGCAAGGAAATGCCGCGCAAATTCATGGCTCGCAAACCACACGACCAGCGCGACGAGATGTGCAAATTTGCGGCGCGTGAAACCAGCGACGACTCAGAGAATCGGTGCAGGCAAAAGGAAAGGGGCGCGGGGAGGGGGCTAAGGGGCCGCGGCGACGCTGGCGCGGCCGGCAGTGGGGGCTGGGAGGGGTCAGCCGGAGGAGTGGCCGGGGAAGAGGTGGGCGGCGGGATCGATGGCGATGGCTGCGTTGTTTACGGCGGTGGCTGCTTCGCCGAAGCCGGTGGCGATGAGGCGCACCTTGCCGGGATATTCGACGATGTCTCCGGCTGCGAAGATGCGCGGCTGGTTGGTGAGCATGGTCGAGTCGACGAGGATGTGCCTCTTGTCGAGGGTCAGGCCCCATTCGGCCAGGGGGCCTAGGTCGGCGGTGAATCCGAGGGCGGCGACGATGACGTCCGCGGGGATGGTTTCGTTGCCGTTCAGCTCAACCGACTCGACACCGGGATCGCCAGTGATCTTGGTGACCTGTGAGTTGATCGCGATGCGGACGGGTAGTGCCTTCACCTTGTCGACGGTGGCGGCGTGGGCTCGGAACTTGTCCCGCCGGTGGACGAGGGTGATGCTGGCCGCGATGTCAGCGAGGGCCAGCGCCCAGTCGAAGGCGGAGTCGCCGCCGCCGACGATGACCACGTGCTTGCCGGCCAGCTCACCGGGTTGGGGCACGAAGAACACGATGCCCTCACCCGAATGCCCGTCCGCGGCCGGCAGTGGCCGCGGCGTGAAGGAACCGAGGCCGCCGGTGATGATGACCGAGCCGCAGGTGAGTTCCGTGCCGTCGGCCAAGCCCAGCACCGGCAGGCCCTCCGCGTAGGTCAGCGTCTTCGCCTGGACACCCAGGCGATATTGCGGGTTGAACGGTGCGGCCTGCTCCACCAGATTGGCGATCAGGTCACGCCCCAGCACCTGCGGAAACCCGCCCACGTCGAAGATCTGCTTCTCCGGATACATGGCCGTCACCTGGCCCCCGGCTTCCGGCAGCGTATCGATCACCGTTGTGGACAGGCCCCGGAAACCCGCGTAATAGGCGGCGAACAGACCCGTCGGTCCCGCCCCGATAATCGCGATATCGACGTCGCTCATGGCCGCAAACCTAGCTGGCGCAGCCCATCTACTCAATCGTGGATCGCTCGATAACCTTGGCGATATCAGGCAAGAAGCGCGATATCTGGGTGTAGATCCCAGGAAATTCCGCACGTCCGCAGCCCACACCCCAGCTGACTATGCCAACTTGCACCCAGCCGTTTTCGTGCCGGCGAAGCAGCGGACCGCCAGAGTCGCCCTGGCAGCTGTCCTTTCCGCCGCGGGCGGTGTCGCCGGCGCAGATCATGTCCGAGGCGACGATCCCGTAGCCCTCCTGGCCGAGGAGCTCGGCGCAGCGGCTGTCGGGGACGAACGGCACCTCGACCTTGCGCAGATTGCGCTGCTGCTTTTGGGAGCCCTCGCTGGTCGAGCCCCAACCGACCGCGACGAACGTCCCGTTGTCGAGGTCGGCGTTGCTCGGCAGCGTGACCACGGGCAGATCCAGCGCCTCGGCCAGCTTCACCACCGCCCAATCGTTGCCGTCCACCACCGAGTTGAAGCCGGGCGCCCGGCGGACCTCGCGGCTGCGCACATCGAAGGCGCTCTGCGAGTAGAGGTCACTGGAACCGGCGGTCACGATGACCGAGGAGGTGCGGCCGGACTTGCGCACGCAGTGGGCCGCGGTCAGCACGTACTGGGCGCGGATCAGGGTGCCCGCACAGCCGTTGGAAAGCCTTACCACCCAAGGGAACTCGCCGCGGGCGGCCCGGCTGCCGCCGATAACTTCGACCCGGGGATCGTCCGGCCGGGCGTGGGCGTGAGCTACGCCCGGCATCGAGAACAACAGGATCAACACCATCGCCATAGTCCTCATGTGAGGATGCTATCTCCCCGATTGTCCTATTTGACGGTAGCGACTCCGCGACGCTGGGCTGCAGAATCGCCCTTTCGCGCCACGGGCACGTGTTCTGCCGCCTTGGCCAGGCCCACTCGCGGCATGTTGCCATAGACGGTCTCGTATTTTCCGGCCGGTACCTGATAGGTCTCGTGCCAGATCCCCACGTCACCGTTGCCGCCGATGGCCCGGTTGAACGACTTCCACGCGGGGTTGTGCGGCATGGACGCGTCACGGGCGAACGCCTCGAGCTGTTCGGCGCTGCGCCAGTACTGCACGAGCAGCGGGCCGGTCGCGGTGATCGCGAAGGTGGCGCCCAGGAAGCCGGTCTCCGGCCTGCGGTAGAGCACCTTGAGCATGCGCGGCATGGCGGTGAAGACGGCCCACCATTTGTGCACCTTCCACGGCTTGTTGAAGCGCATGCCGATCAGGAACACCACGAAGTCGCCCTCGATATCTGCGGTCATCCTGCCGTTGAATACCCTGGCCATCACGGGCCACCTTTCCTCAGATACTGGATAGTGCTACTATCCATCGTATGAGAATGGCGGAGTTAAGTCAACGCAGCGGGGTCTCCATTGCGACGATCAAGTTCTATCTGCGTGAAGGGCTCCTGCCGCCGGGCACCGCCACCGGGCGCAACCAGGCCGACTATCCCGATGAGCACCTGCGCCGGCTGCGCCTGATCCGGGCGCTCATCGACGTCGGCGGGCTGACGGTCGCGGCCGCCAAGAACGTCCTGCAAGCCATCGACGATCCGGCCATCTACGGGCACGACCTGCTCGGCGTAGCCCATCACGCGATCGCG
Organism: Rhizocola hellebori; assembly: GCF_016862955.1. Classification (GTDB taxonomy): domain Bacteria; phylum Actinomycetota; class Actinomycetes; order Mycobacteriales; family Micromonosporaceae; genus Rhizocola; species Rhizocola hellebori. Next base: position 2,819 of record NZ_BONY01000063.1, read on the forward strand.
AAACAGTCGCGCTGGGATCGATCATCCCCGCAATGGATTGCGGCCAGGCGCGAAGTCGCCGAGCGAATCACCCAACTCGGCTGGCAAGTCCACTCAGAAGCGGCCGCGCTCGACCAGCTCGCCGATGCGGTGGCGGCAATGCGCGAGCTAGGCCAGGAGGACCTATTGTCGCTTTTGGACGTTTACGCCCCGGCCATGGAAAAGCTTGCGCAGAAAGAAGTTGAGGCGGTCGTGGCGCGAGGCGAGCGGGCCGCCATGGTGGAGGGCGTCGTCACCGGAACAGTTCTGGGCGAGGCAATCCTGACAGCGTTACGCCGCCTCGCCCAGGAACACGCTTCGGCAGGGCAGCAAGGGCCCTAGTACCAACCCTTGCTCTGGAAGGTGGCCCACGCGTTGCACGGGGTGCCGTAGCGGCTCTTGATGTAAGACAGCCCCCACTTCACCTGTGTCGCCGGGTTGGTCTTCCAGTCGTCACCGTAGGCGGCCATCTTGCTGCCGGGCAACGCCTGCGGGATGCCATAGGCGCCGGAACCTCCGTTCGAGGAGGTGTGGTTCCAGCCGGATTCCTTGGTCCACAACGGTTCCAGGCAGTTTGCCATATCGCTGAGGGTGAAGCCCGCTTCCAAAAGCAACGCGCATCCGATGGCGCGGTTGCCGCTGTACTCGTTACAGCTGGCGGGAATCTTCACGGTGACACCCGGACGGGACTTGCGGCTGGTCGTGCTGGCGGCCTTCTTGCGCGCCTCTTCGGCAGCAGCCGCCGCCGCGATAGCCGCTTCTTGCTCGGCTTTCACCTTGCGTTCCAGGACATTGTGCTGACTCCAGCCGTTGACGCTGGCCTCGGTCAGCTCCTGCTCGGCGAAGAGCGCCTCAGCGCTGGCCGCCTCTTGGTCAGCCTTGTTGTCCGCCAGGTAGAGCCCTCCGCTGACTCCGGTGAGGAGAGTGAGCATCGCTGCGGAGCGGATGCCAGCCTTCTTTAGCCGGGTCAGCTGAAGGCTCTGTCGATGTCGGGGCACGGGGGTGTTCCCTTCTCGTCAAAACAAGACAAGGAAACACCCTCGCGCACTTGTTGTCTGTTACGACTCACCCGCCCATACAAATGTGACTTGTATCACGCCGCATATCACCCTTTAGTGGGGTGAAATCACCCCTCCAGGAGGTCTGTTACCACTTCTGCGATGACCGAACGCTCTGACCGAGTGAGAGTCACATGCGCGAAGAGTGGGTGTCCTTTTAGTGTTTCGATGACGGCTGTTACTCCGTCATAGCGTCCTACGCGCAGATTGTCGCGCTGTGCGACGTCGTGGGTGAGAACAACCCTTGACCCTGAGCCAATTCGCGAGAGCACGGTCAACAACACGTTGCGCTCCAAAGACTGCGCTTCGTCAACGATCACGAACGCATCGTGAAGACTGCGGCCCCGAATGTGCGTCAGCGGAAGCACCTCAAGCAGTCCTCGAGAGAGCACCTCATCGCGGACGTTATCGTGCACCACGGCTCCGAGCGTGTCGAAGACGGCCTGCGCCCAGGGTGACATCTTTTCGGATTCCGAACCCGGCAGATAGCCGAGCTCCTGGCCGCCCACCGCGTAAAGCGGCCGGAACACGATGACTTTCTTGTGCTTGTTGCGTTCCATGACCTGTTCCAGGCCGGCGCATAGGGCCAACGCGCTTTTCCCGGTACCGGCCCGGCCTCCCAGCGAAACGATGCCCACCGAGTCATCCAGCAACAGGTCGAGCGCGATGCGTTGCTCCGCCGAGCGCCCGCGAATGCCGAAAGCCTCGCGATCGCCGCGCACCAGACTTACCGTCTTGTCCGCCTGTACCCGGCCCAGCGCCGATCCGCGCCCGGCGTGCAGGATCAGTCCAGTGTGGACAGGCAACTCGCTCGCCTCGTCCAAACCTATTGGCTCTCCAGCGTAAAGCGCGCTCATGTCCTCGTCGGTGATGTCCACTTCGGCCAGACCGGACCAGGTGGGGTCGGTCGCCTGACCGTGCCGGAACTCGTCTGCGGCAAGGCCTACCGCCGCCGCTTTGACACGCAAGGGCATGTCCTTGCTCACCAGCGTGACGTCCAGCCCTTCCGCACTCAGTCCAATCGCGACAGACAAAATCCGCGTGTCATTCGAATCGTTGCGGAAGCCTGGCGGAAGCAACTGCTGGTCGGCGTGATTCAGCTCGACGCGGATCGTGCCGCCCTCGTCGTTGACCGGCAGCGGCACGTCGAGCCTGCCGTGCTTGATCCGCAGATCATCAAGCTGACGCAGGGACTGTCGCGCGAACCAGCCAAGCTCGGGATGGTGCCGCTTACCCTCCAACTCGGAGATGACCACCAGCGGGAGCACCACGTCATGCTCCGCGAAGCGGCGCATGGCAGCGGGGTCGGCTAGCAGAACGGAAGTGTCTAGAACATAGGTGCGTCTCGGGACATCAACCATGACTCACGCTAACGGCCAGGCTGACCAAACACCAGGCTAACGCGCACTTCTAAAGGTTCTTCGATACGCCGTGGGGCCGACGCCGACGGTCGCGTGAAGACGCTGGCGCATCGCGGTGGCCGTGCCGAAGCCGGACTGGGTGGCGACCCGGTCGACCGGAAGGTCGGTCTGCTCGAGCAGGTGGCGTGCCCGTTCCACGCGCTGGTTGAGCAGCCACTGGCCGGGGCTGAGGCCCATTTCCTCGCGGAATCGCCGGGTGAACGTTCTTACGCTCATCCGGGCATGCTCCGCCATAGCGGACAAATCGAGTGGTTCGTGAAGCCTGTCCTGGACCCACGCCCTGGTGGGCGCGGTTGTGGTATCTGCTGGATCCGGTACCGGCCGCTCGATGAACTGCGCTTGACCGCCGTCCCGCCACGCCGGTGCGACACATCTGCGGGCCGCGTAGTTGGCCACCTCGGTGCCGTGGTCCTTGCGCACCACGTGCAGGCACAGGTCGATCCCGGCGGTCACCCCGGCCGAGGTGAGCACGTCGCCGTCATCGACGAACAGCACCTCCGGGTTGAGGTGCACCCGGGGATAGAGCCGCCGGAAGCGCTCGGCGTGCCGCCAGTGCGTGGTCGCCGGCCTGTTGTCCAGCAGACCAGCCGCGGCCAGCACGAACGCTCCCGTGCAGATCGAGATGAGGCGCGCTCTTCCGGAGGCTTCCAGCAGTGCTTCGCGTACCGGCTCGGCCAGGCCACCCGTGGTGATCGGCGGCCCGCCGTGGATCCCCGGGATGACCACGGTGTCGGCCTGCGCTATGGCCGAAAGGTCATGCGGCGCAACGATGTGACACATCCCGAACTCGGCGGTCACCCCCTCCGCGGTGGGCGTGCAGATCTGCAGCTCATAGCGCCCGTCGGTGCTGCCGAAGACCTGCGTCACGGTGCCCATGTCCATGGGGACGACGTGATCAAGGGCGAGGATGGCGACCCGATGTTTCATGGCCCGATTCTTTCACATAGTGGCCCTCCGGCCACTGGCACGCTGGATAGCGCTCACAGCAAGCTTGATCCGTGCGTAAACGCGTTCATTTCGCTTGGGTGGTTGTCGGCGTCGCTTTCATCACCCTGCTCGGCGCCGCCGGGTACCGCTCCTCGCCGTCAGTGCTGATGGTGCCGATCCAGGACGAATTCGGCGGGCCGCGGGCCGCCGTTTCCGCCGCGATCTCGGTCAACCTGCTGCTTTTCGGGCTGGTGGCGCCGTTTGCGGCGTCGCTGATCGAGCGTTTCGGCCTGCGCCGGGTGGCATCGGTCGGACTGCTCCTGATCGGGCTCGGCGCGGGCCTGCCCGTGTTCATCACCGCCACCTGGCAGCTCGTTTTCCTTTGGGGGGTACTGGTGGGCGCCGGCGCGGGATCCATTTCCCTCGTCTTCACGGCGAGCCTCGCCAACCGCTGGTTCGTCAAGCACCGCGGGCTGGTCACCGGCCTGCTCACCGCGGCCACCGCCACCGGCCAGCTCATCTTCTTGCCCGTGCTTGCGGCGCTTGCCGAGGAGCGGGGATGGCGCACGGCTTCGCTTGTGGTGGGGACAAGCACCCTGCTCGTGGTGCCCCTGGTCCTGCTCTTCCTGCGGGATCGCCCGTCCGACAAGGGTTTGCTGCCCTATGGCGCTGACGCTTCGTACACGGAGAACCGCGAGAAACCGGGCAACGCCATCGCCACGCTGCGCATGGCTTCCCGCTCCCGGACGTTCTGGCTTCTCGTGGCGGGCTTCGCGATCTGCGGCGCCACCACCAACGGGCTCATCGGCACCCATTTCCTGCCCGCCGCCCACGACCACGGCATGGCCCCCACCACGGCAGCCAGCCTCCTTGCCCTGATTGGGGTCTTCGACATCATCGGGACCGTGGGCTCGGGCTGGCTGACCGACCGGGTCGACTCGCGCATCCTGCTCGGCGTCTACTACGGGCTGCGCGGGCTTTCCCTGCTCTCCCTGCCACTCCTGCTGACCGGGGAGGTCAAGCCCAGCCTGCTCATATTCGTGATCTTCTACGGGCTCGACTGGATAGCGACCGTTCCGCCCACCGTCGCGCTGTGCCGCGAGAACTTTGGGGCGTCCGGAACCATCGTGTTCGGCTGGGTCTTCGCCTCCCACCAGATCGGCGCGGCCATCGCGGCGCTCGCCGCCGGTGCGGCTCGGGACGCGTTCGGCGACTACATCACCACTTGGATCTTCACCGGAGCCCTCGCGATCGTGGCAGCCGGACTCTCCGTAGCCATTCGCGCACTGCCCTCCGGTGTCCAGGATCCCGTCCCAGCCCATGCGTGAACTGTCGGCTGAGGCGTCATGATGGACAGGTGCAGATCTCGGCAAGGGGTGATTACGCGGTCCGGGCGACCCTGGAGCTCGCCGCCGCATACCCGGCAACAGTTTCGGCCCAGGCCCTCGCCGACGCGCAGGCATTGCCGCGCAAATTCTTGGAAGCGGTGCTCGCTGATCTTCGGCGCTCCGGTGTGGTCCACGCCGTCCGGGGCGCCGAAGGCGGGTACGTGCTGACCCAAGCCCCGACCGAGGTGACCATCGGATCGGTGCTGCGGGCCGTCGATGGTCCACTGGCCGGGGTTCGGGGTCATCGCCCCGAGCAGACCAGCTATGCGGGAACAGCCACCCACCTGCCCGAGCTGTGGGTGGCGGTCCGCGCCGCGGTGCGCAACGTCCTCGATGAGGTTTGCCTCGCCGAGGTGGTCACCGGGGACCTGCCCGCCCGAATCAAGGAACTGACCGCGGGACCAGACGCCTGGCAGCCGCGTTAGGCTGCCCCTGATGAAAATCCGCGACCTTGTCTACTCACTCTACGGACGGCGACTGGCCGCCAGCCTCGCCGGCAAGGCGCGACCCAGACACGTGGGCGTCATAGTCGACGGTAACCGGCGCTGGGCCCGCGAGATGGGCTACGTCGACCCCAACGACGGCCACCGGGTCGGCGCGGAGCGGATCAAGGAGCTGCTCCGCTGGTGCGACGAAGCGGGCATCGAGCACGTGACGCTCTGGCTGCTGTCCACCGACAACCTGTCGCGGCCGCCGTCCGAGCTCGATCCCCTGCTCCAGATCATCGAAGATCTCGCGACCGAGCTGGCCGAGGAGGGCAACCCCTGGCAGCTTCGGATGATGGGCGCCCTCGACGTCCTCCCGGCCGCCCACTCCGCCGCCCTCAAGGCAGCCGAGGAACACACCGTCGGCCGGCGCGGCGGGGCCCAGGTGAACCTGGCCATCGGGTACGGGGGGCGCAAAGAGATCGCCGACGCCGTGCGCTCGCTGCTGCAGGAACACGCCCGCGCCGGGTCCACGCTGGAAGAGCTGGCCGAATCCCTTGACGTAGAACACATCGCCGGGCACCTCTACACCAAAGACCAGCCCGATCCCGATCTCATCATCCGCACCAGCGGCGAGCAGCGGCTCTCCGGCTTCCTGCTCTGGCAGTCGGCCCACTCCGAGTTCTACTTCTACGACGGCAACTGGCCCGAGTTCCGCCGGGTCGACTTCCTCCGCGCCCTACGCGCCTACGCCGGCCGCCAACGCCGCTTCGGCTCCTAAGCAGACACAGCCTCACGTTGTTTGATCGGAGCGGTGCTGTTTGGCGTCGTCCTGCCGAGTGGCGCTAACGCAAGAGGCCCGCCGATGGCGGGCCTCCGCAAGAACCTAGTTGATTAGTCGTTGACGCCCAGGCGGGCTTTGAGGGCGTCCAGTTCGGCCCAGAGGACTCCGGGGAGTTTGTCGCCGAATTTGGTGAACCACTCCGTGATCTGGGGCAGCTCGGCACGCCATTCTTCCTCGGAAACCTCAAGCGCTGCTTCGATATCCGCCATCGGAACGTCCAAACCGGACAGGTCCAGATCGGACGGTGACGGGACGAAGCCGACCGGGGTTTCGATCGCGCCGCCGGTGCCTTCGAGCCGTTCTACCACCCACTTGAGAACGCGGGAGTTCTCACCGAAGCCGGGCCACAGGAACTTGCCACCCTCGCCGCGGCGGAACCAGTTGACATAAAAGATCTGCGGAAGCTTGTCGGCGTTGCCGTCGACGCCCTTGCCCATGGCGATCCAGTGCCGGAAGTAGTCGCCGGCGTGGTACCCGATAAATGGCAGCATCGCCATCGGATCTCGCCGCACGACACCGACCTGCCCGACCGCGGCGGCGGTGGTTTCGCTGGAAAGCGTGGCGCCCTGGAACACCCCGTGCACCCAGTCACGGGCCTGGCTCACCAGCGGGATGGTCGTCTTGCGGCGGCCGCCGAAGAGGATCGCCGAGATCGGGACACCGCGCGGGTCATCGTATTCGGGGGCGAGGATGGGGCATTGCGTGATCGGGGTGCAGAAGCGCGAATTCGGGTGGCTGGAAAGCTCTTCCGAGCCAGATGTCCAATCGCGACCCTTCCAGTCGGTCAGGTGCTCGGGCGGGGAACCCATGCCCTCCCACCAGATGTCGCCGTCGTCGGTCAGTGCCACGTTGGTGAAGACCGAGTTGCCGGAAGCCAAGGTGCGCATGGCATTCGGGTTGGTCTTCCAGTCGGTGCCGGGCGCCACTCCGAACAGACCGTATTCCGGGTTCACCGCGTAAAGACGGCCGTCCTCACCGAACCTCATCCAGGCGATGTCGTCGCCGAGGGTCTCCACCTTCCAGCCGGGGATGGTCGGCTCGAGCATGGCGAGGTTGGTCTTGCCGCACGCCGACGGGAAAGCACCAGCGATGTAGTGCACCTTGCCCTCGGGCGAGGTGAGTTTGAGGATCAGCATGTGCTCGGCGAGCCAGCCTTCGTCGCGGCCCATCGCGCTGGCGATGCGAAGTGAATAGCACTTCTTGCCCAGCAACGAGTTTCCGCCGTAGCCGGAGCCGAAGGACCAGATTTCGCGGGTCTCGGGGAAGTGGGAGATGTACTTGGTCTGGTTGCACGGCCAGGCGACGTCGGCCTGCCCGGCCTCGATCGGCGCGCCCACGGAGTGCAACGCGGGCACGAACTCGGCCTCGGTGCCCATCGCCTCAAGCACCTTGGTACCCATTCGGGTCATGATGCGCATGCTGGCCACGACGTAGGGGCTGTCGGTCAGCTCCACTCCGAACATCGGATTCTGCGCCGTGAGCGGGCCCATGCAGAACGGGATCACGTACATGGTGCGCCCACGCATGCTGCCCCGGTAGAGCTCGGTCATGAGCTGCTTCATCTCGGCCGGGGCCATCCAGTTGTTGGTCGGCCCGGCGTCGGCCTCGTCGACGGAGCAGATGTAGGTGCGCTCTTCGACCCGGGCGACATCGGACGGATCGGTGCGCGCCCAGAACGAGTTGGGCCGCTTCGTCGGATCAAGCTGGACGAGGGCACCGGCGTCTACAAGCGCACTGGTCAGCTGCTCCCACTCGGCCTGGGATCCGTCGCACCACACCACTTGCTGAGGCGTGGTGAGTTCGGCTACCTGCCGCACCCACGCGAGGAGCTTCGGATGCTTGGTCGGGGCCTGTTCCAGCCCTGGGATGACTGCCGGCGCGGTCATGAAATCGTCTCCTAATGGGTCTGCACTGACCTTTTGTTCAGGGTAAGGTCCCACGCCCCGAGCACGTCCACGCTAGCTTGTGAATAAGTGCACAAGCTTTTCCCGAAGCGCGTTCTGATGCACGAATCTGCGTCCAAACGAGCAACTTCCCGCAAATTCTTCGGTTCTTGTGATCGAGGTCCTAGGCCTTCTCCGAAACGGACATTTCCTCTAGGGTCATCAACGACCGTTATGTTCCCATTGTCCCCCTGGGAGGCGGCCGTGACCACCATGCTCGAACCCGAGCTGGAAAGCGACCCGTACTTGATATCCCTGGTGCGCGGCGGCGACACCGAGGCGTTCGGCCGGCTCTATGAGCGCCATGTGGCCGCGGCACGCAGGCTGGCGCGCGTGCTGACCCGCGATCCGTCCGACGCGGACGATCTGGTGGCCGAGACCTTCACCCGCGTGCTGTCCGCCATGCGGACCGGCCACGGACCCGACACCGCGTTTCGCGCCTACCTGCTGACGAGCTTGCGGCACACGCTCTACGACCGGGCCAGCCGCGATCGCCGCATCGAGTACACCGACGACCTGACCGCTTACGAGCGCCCCAACGCGCCGGAGGATCCGGCCGTGCGGACGCTCGAAAGCACCTACGCCGCAAGGGCTTTCGCCCGGCTGCCGGAACGGTGGCGGGCGGTGTTGTGGCACACCGAGGTCGAGGGTGAGAGCGCGGCACAGGTGGCGCCCCTGCTCGGGCTGACGCCCAACGGGGTTGCCGCGCTCGCTTACCGGGCAAGAGAGCGCTTGCGCCAGATGTATCTGCAGGAGCACATCGCGATCACCGAGTCGCCGCGCTGCCATTGGACCGGTACCCATCTCGCCGGCTACGTCCGTGCCGCGCTGGCGCGCCGGGATCGCTCCAAAGTGGAGGATCATCTCACCGAGTGCCACCGTTGCCGAGCGCTGCATCGCGAGCTTTCCGAGGAGAATTCGGGTCTGCGCAGCGTCATCGCCGGTCTGCTGTTAGGAGGCGCCGCTCCCGCCTACCTCGCCGAGGGCTCACCGCTCGGGGCACGCTGGCTGGCCACAATCGGGGCGGGGATCCTGTTGTGGGGCAAGGGCTGGCTCGCGCAGCTGGCCGCGATCGCGACCGAGTTGTGGTGGCGCGTGCTCAGCCTGCCCAGGTCGGTCATCCAGCGCTACGGCCCGGGCAACGTGGCTGCGGCCGGCGGTTTGGCGGGAGCGGGGCTCATCGGCGTCGCCGTCTTCACTGGTGTTCTGCTGCAAAGCACGCCCCAGCAACACGCGGCGCCCCCGCGCGTGCCGCCGCTGCCACGTCCGGTTCAGCCGCCGCCGACCGGGGCGGCTCAGCTGCTCCCGCCGCCGCAGCTTTCCGCGCCGCCACCCGTTCTGCTTCCGCTAGAGCCCACACCGGCTCAGACGAAACCGGCTCAGACGAAACCGGCTCCGGCCCCGGCGCAGGCCGGCTCCGCGGTCATCGCGTTTGAGCCCGCGCAGGCGCGCCTCACCGCGATGGGCAGCGGCACCTTGCCGATCACCGTACGGATGGCCGAATCGTCGGCGATGAGCTCTGATGCGCTTTCTTTGGGGGTACTGGTTCCTGCCCCCATGAAGCTGGCCGGTCCCGACGCGGGTGACGGCTGGCGATGTCAGGCCGGGGCCGGCACGGTCATGTGTGAGCGTGCCGGACCGGTGCGCAACGGCATGACCACCGCCAAGATCCCACTCGAAGTGGGAAACCTCACTGGCTACCAAGGTTTCGACGTCACGCTCAAGGCGGGCAGCACGGTGACCCGCTCGATGGTGCGGGCCCCCATCGCCCCGGCCGGGCTGGACGTCGGTTACGCCGCGCACGGCCACCTCGGCTACGCGCTCGGCGGTAACACGCTGCTGGCCTGCCAGCCCCGGCCCACCTGTCTCAGCTCGGACAACAACAGCCGGGCGATGCTGCCCGCGCTGCCCGTCGATCGGGAACCCGGCGCGCCGAAGGGGCTGCTGGCCGCTGGCGGACCGTCCGGGCCTTCGGGTCAGCTGGTGGCCCTGGCGGGTGGCAAAGCGGCCAGCGGCGCCCACCTCAGGCTCCCGGCTGGGGCGCGGGTGCGCTGGGCCGGGCTGACCATCACGGCGTCGGCCAGCGCCCCACCGGTTTTCGCCGGCGTGCATACGCCGCGCGGTGGCTGGTACCCGATAAAACTCAATCCATCAAAGAACGTCATCGCCGATAGAGCGGTCAGCCAGTCATTTGCCGAGGTCACCGACCTTGTTCGGGCCGATGGCGGCGGCGACTGGTGGCTGGCGACCGCCGCCGATGATCTTCCGAGCGGGCTGGGCCAGTTCGCCGGGTGGAGCCTTGCCGTCGTTTACGACAGCGCCGCCTCGGCCGACGGCGAGCTGGCCGTCTACCTGGGCCCGAAGCCGTTGCGCTGGCAACAGGAGGTTTCGGTGCAGCTCGGGGCGGGCGGCAAGGTCGACGTGGGACTGGTCGTCTGGGACGGGGATCGGGCGCTCAGCGGCGATTCACTGGTAGTCGGCAAGAACACAGTCGGTGATCCGGGCAACGTGGCGGGCGGCAGTAACGCTTCAGCGGTCGCCTGCACGGCCACCCCGGACCAGTGCGCGTGGCCGACCCCCGGTCTCGATGTGCTTCGCTTCCGCGGCAGCGCTGACGTGGGCGCCACCACCACCCTGCTCGCGGGAGAAGATCCATTGGAGCTTGGCGTTCTCGCGGTGCTGACGGAAACAGCGCAAGCCGGAGGGCGCGCCGTGGCGAGCCGGTAGGCTCAGGGGCGTGGTTGCCATGACCTTCACCTCTCGCCTTCTCCAACGCTTCCAGCATCTGAAATATGAGCTGGGAAAGTTCGGCATCGTCGGCGGGCTTGCCTTCATTCTGGATGCAGCGATCAACTCGACGCTGCTCTTCAACGGCATGAACGAGAACAAGGCGAAGATCATCGCCGCGGTGGTCTCGGCGAGCGCCGCCTTTATCGGTAACCGCTTCTGGACCTGGCGGGATCGCGAGAGGTCAGGCCTGGCCCGAGAATATCTTTTGTATTTCTTCTTCAACGCCGCCGGACTGGGTATAACCCTTATCGTGTTGAACTTCAGTCACTCGGTGCTTGGCAGCGTGTGGCCGGTTTTCACCACGAACATGGCCGACTTTTTGTCCGGCCAGCTAGTGGGCACGGCATTCGCGACGGTCTTCCGGTTCTGGGCCTACCGCAGATTCGTGTTCCTCGCGCCTGCTGCCGCCGAAGTAACACGGTGAGTTGGCGCGCAATGACGACACGTAAGCATGACCCGATGACAACGATCGCGTAAGGTGGCCCAGTGCGTCTAGACGGTCTACTTCCGCAGCGCCTGCGGACGCTAGCCCCGGAGGCGGTGAAATTCGCCGTCATCGGCGGCCTCAATGTGGTCGTCAATTTCATCGTCTTCAATCTGCTTCTGCTGGTCCCGGTGTTCCACAACGGCGAGCTAAAAGCCAAGGTCGTGGCCACCGCGGTAGCGATCGTGTCGTCCTACTTCATGAACCGGCACTGGACCTACAAGGACCGCGACAAGTCGGCCGCCCATCGTGAGTTCGTGCTGTTCGTCGGGTTCAACCTGGCGGGTCTGCTCATCGAGCTGACCGTGATGGGTGTCACCAAGTACTGGTTCGGCCTGACCAGCTGGCTGGCGATCAACGCGGCCTTCGTCATCGGTCTGGGCCTGGGCACCGTCTTCCGCTTCTTCACCTATCGGCGTTACGTGTTCCTGCACGCGCCTCAGGTGGTCATCCCGGCCCCGGCTGTCGAGGCCCAATTCGCCGAGCTGACAGCGCCGCTGGAGGCGGAATTCGCCGGAGCGGCGACCACCGCCCAGCGCAGGGGTTCCAAAAAGCGCGGGGCTCCGAAGAACCCCGCGCATATTCGCTAGCCGGAAAATCAGTTCGTTGTTTCCTGGGCAGTGGTGTCGCCCTGGGCAGGGACCCGGCGGCGCTCGTCGTCGTTGTACGAGTGCGCGTCGCGGTCGGCTTCCACAAGCTCGTAAAGCTTGGTCTGCACAATCCCAACCCGCGGGATGTCCTTGAGCACCGTCTGCCCGCGCTCGCCGGCCGACTCGATGGTCAAGGTGCCGCAGGTGAGCATCCGCTCCAGGAACGTCTGCGACATCGCGTGGTCGTTGACGCGCATCAACGGGATGTCGCGGCGATCACGAGAGAAGACGCCGGTCTGGAAGATGATGCGCTCGTTGGTGAAGACGTAGTGGGTGCACCGCCAGACGAGCCAAGGCCAGAAGGACAACCAGACGACGGCGATCAGAGCGATCCCTGCCACCACATAAAGCGCAGCGTTTGCCCAGCCCAGCGCCAGTCCGGTGACTACTGCGCCAACGGCCAGCAGAAGGACCAGCGTCGGCACGATCATTACTTTCCAATGTGGACGCAGATGCAGCACGATCTTTTCGTCGGCCGTCATCACGTCTTCGGGGAACGCCATATCTCTCCCCTACCTCCTCGTCCTACGATTACGCCGGTAGGTTAGTGGGTCAACGCACGTGCGTCACGTCCCCGGCAGCGATCGGACACAGCTGTTCTTGCTCGTCGCGTAAGACGAGCCTGCCGTCATCGTCCACAGTGATCGCTTCGCCCAATATCTGGCGATTGTCCGGGAGCATGATTCGCACGTCACGACCGATCGTCGCACAGCGCTGCCGGTAAGGGTCCACGATGCTTTCCGGAGCTTGCTGCCAGCTCTCGTAGCGCTCGCGCAGCCGTTGCAGGAACCCGATCGTGAGCGCCGTACGGTCCGCGTCGAGCACGCCTGCCAGCCTCAATGAGGTCGCCGGCAGGCCGGTCGCGGTCATCGGCAGGTCGGCCGACCGCTGCCAGACGTTCAGCCCGACCCCGACCACAACCGCACCGGGCGAAGCCACCTCGGCCAGGATCCCGGCACACTTTCGGCCATCGATGAGCAGATCGTTCGGCCATTTCAGGTCGGCTTTGACGCCATGGAGATCGTTGACCGTGTCCGCCAGCGCCACACCGGCGAGTAGGGGGATCCATCCCCAGCGGGCCGACTCGACCTTCGGGCGCAGCAGCGCCGTGAGCCAGATTCCCGCCGAGGGTTGGGAAATCCATGTCCGGCCGAGGCGGCCGCGGCCCGCCGACTGCGACTCCGCGATCACCACCACGCCTTCGTCAGCACCCGACTTGGCCTGCTCGATCACGTCGGTGTTGGTGGATGCGGTCTCGGCTTTGACCTCCACCCGCCAAAACGCCAGGTCTCGCAGGCGGCGGCGATCAAGGACCGGAGGTGGCATGCAGCCAGATTAGACCTCAGCGTGGGCCGGAAACCGGGCCTAGCCACTCGGGCAGCAGGATTTCCTCCCGCCCAGGCTCGGGCGGAACCCGCCGCGCCCGGGAAATGACCTCAACGCGGTGGCGCTTGGGCGCCCCGGACGCGGGACGGGCGCTGCCCGGACGCGGCCGCGGACGCTTCGGGCGCGGGGCCGGCCTGACCCTGTCGACGACCGCCTCCGGTTCGTCCTCCTCCGGATCGGGCCGCCACGGCCGTACGGCGGCGAGCACCGCCAACCCGCCGACGACCATCAGGACTCCCAATACCGTTGCCACGTGATGATTAACGACGGCGGCCCGTTACCATCACGCAGGTGACGATGACGCAGCCGGATATTCACACCACGGCAGGCAAGATCGCCGACTTTGAGCGACGGCTGGATGACGCGGTCCACGCCGGTTCGGCTCGCGCGATCGAAAAGCAGCACGCGCGCGGCAAGAAGACCGCCCGGGAACGCATCGAAATGCTTCTCGACGAGGGTTCGTTCGTCGAGCTGGACGAGTTCGCGCGGCACCGTTCGACCAACTTCGGGCAGGAGAACAACCGCCCCTACGGCGATGGCGTCGTGACCGGCTACGGCACTGTCGACGGCCGCAACGTCTGCGTTTTCGCCCAGGACTTCACCATCTTCGGCGGCTCGCTGGGCGAGGTGTTCGGCGAAAAGATCGTCAAGGTGATGGACCTGGCGATGAAGACCGGCTGCCCGGTCATCGGCATCAACGACTCCGGCGGCGCGCGCATCCAGGAGGGGGTGGTCTCGCTCGGGCTCTATGGCGAGATCTTCTTCCGCAACGTGCGGGCGTCGGGCGTAATCCCCCAGATCTCCCTGGTGATGGGACCGTGCGCGGGCGGTGCGGTCTACTCCCCCGCGGTCACCGACTTCACGGTGATGGTCGACCAGACCTCGCACATGTTCATCACCGGGCCTGACGTCATCAAGACTGTCACCGGCGAGGACGTCGGCTTCGAGGAGCTGGGCGGCGCGCGCACCCACAACACCAAGTCCGGCAACGCCCATTACCTCGCCTCGGACGAGCAGGACGCCGTCGATTACGTCAAGGCGCTGCTGTCCTATCTGCCGAGCAACAACCTCGATGCCCCGCCCGCCTGGCCGGCCACCGCTGACCTCGCCCCGAGCGAGGCCGACCTCGCGCTCGACTCGCTGATGCCCGACTCGGCCAACCAGCCCTACGACGTGCACACGGTTATCGAGGCGGTGCTCGACGACGGCGAGTTCCTTGAGGTTCACCCGCTTTTCGCGCAGAACATCATCGTCGGCTTTGGACGGCTAGAGGGCCGTCCGGTCGGTGTGGTCGCCAATCAGCCCATGCATTTCGCGGGCTGCCTCGACATCGCCGCATCGGAGAAGGCCGCCCGCTTCGTGCGCACGTGCGACGCGTTCAACATTCCAGTGGTGACGTTCGTTGATGTTCCAGGCTTTTTGCCGGGTACCGGGCAAGAGTGGGAAGGGATCATCCGGAGAGGCGCCAAACTGATCTACGCCTATGCCGAGGCCACCGTCCCGAAGCTCACCGTGATCACGCGCAAGGCCTACGGCGGCGCCTACGACGTGATGGGCTCCAAACATCTGGGCGCGGACCTGAACTACGCGTGGCCCACCGCGCAGATCGCGGTGATGGGCGCGCAGGGAGCGGTCAACATCCTGTATCGCGCTGAGCTGGCGGCCGCGCCGGATCAGGCGGCCAAGCGCGCCGAACTGATCACCGAGTACGAGGACGCCCTCTGCAACCCCTACGTAGCGGCCGAGCGCGGCTACGTCGATCTCGTGATCCGGCCCTCGACGACCCGAGCGCACCTTATTCGCGGTTTGCGCACGCTTGCCACCAAGCGGGAGACCTTGCCACCAAAGAAGCACGGCAACATCCCTCTATAAGTTGAATGCGAGATCAACTCTCAGAGAACGTTCAACAATATGTGGAAAGATGATGGGATGAATCAACCCCGTCGTCACGCGGTGCTCGTGGATGTGGGGTATCTCTATGCGGCCAGCGGGGAGCTGTTGCTCAGCACGCCCAACCGGTCGGAGTGCAAAGTGGATGCCGAAGGGCTCATCCACGCGCTCATGAAGCTGGCCGCTTCGCACCTCGGCGACGATCTGCTGCGCCTGTACTGGTTCGACGCCGCGCGCGACCGGGTGCCCACCATCGATCAGCGCGTGATAGCCCAGATGGGACAGGTCAAGCTGCGGCTGGGCAACCTGAATCTGCGCGGGCAGCAAAAGGGCGTTGACGCACAGATCCGCAGCGACCTGGAGACGCTGGCCCGGCATCGGGCCATCACCGACGCCGTGCTGCTCGCCGGCGACGAGGACATGACCTCGGCCGTGGAGGCCGCGCAAAGCTATGGGGTAAGGGTTCACCTGTGGGGGGTCGAGCCGCCCTACGGCACCAACCAGGCCGAGCGGCTGGTCTGGGAGAGCGACACCGTCCACACTCTCGACGCGGAGTTCGTCCGGCCCTATTTCACTGCGGTGGCCGTCCGCCCGCGCACGCCCACCCCGACCGAGGTCTTCTCGGGACGGCCAGCCATCGCCCTGCCCGCCTCCGCGATCCCGCATGCGCCCACCGAGCCGCGCCCGGTCCCGCCGCCCCGGCAGACCCGCTCCCCGCTGCCCGAGCGCGCGGACATCGTGGAGATCGGCGAGTACGTGGCCCAGAAGTGGATCCTCACCCGCGGCCGCGACAACATAGGCGACCTGCTTCCCGGCCCGCTGCTGCCCACGGTGATCGACAAGGAACTCCTGGTCGAGGCCGAAAAGGAGCTGGGCATCTCGCTTCGGCCCCACGAGAAGGCGCGGCTGTGGGTGCGCGACGGCTTCTGGTCGCGCGTCTATCGTGAGTTCGGATTGGCCCGACCCACAGGAGAACAGCCTTGAACCTCCGGATAGATCGCGGTTCGCCCACCCCCGAGGAAATCGCCGCATTGATCGGCGTGATCGTATCGTTACCGTCGTCCACATCGGAGCCTGCCCAGCAGCCATCCCTGTGGTGGCGCAGCGGCCTGCCGGTCACTCGTGCCGGATGGCGTGAATCGGGACTTACCCGTCCGTCGTAAGGGTGGGGTACGCTCCTAAGCGCGTGAATTAGTCTCAGGGGAGGGGCTAGCCGATGGGGCTTCCTGAAGAAGATAGAGGGCCAGCCTGGCTGCGAAATTGGGGTAATTCGACCGGCCACACCGACTCCGATGTATTCACCGGATACGTCGATCCCGATGCGTTGTCGGTCGACATCGGCAGTCTCGTGGCCTTCGCCCAAGCACTGCAGGCTGAGCACGAGCAAGACTACAGACCACATGTGCAGACCGTTTTCGAGCAGATGAGCGCGGTCGTGACCCAGCCCGACGCGCGCTTCATAGAGCTGACCGAGGGTTTGACCCACCACCGCGACATGCTGGTGCAGACTTCGACCGCGATGGCCAACCACGACAAGGCGGTCATCGCTTTCGTCGAGGCGGCCCGCGCGATCAGCACCGAATACCGCAACGCTGATGCCATGTCCGCGGCCACCGTGTCCGATGTCGAGGCCGGGCTGACCAACACCTCAGTCACCCGGAACACCACGGGCAACGAGGTCTACACCCCACAGCAGGCCGCCGACCAGACCAGCACGCCCGTGTCGACGGATGGCACCAACACCACCGGCACCACAGCCGACAATGGAGAGAAGGTCTCCTGATGTTTGAATCCGGCGGGGGCGGCGGGGGCGGTGGCACCCCTTGGTATGCCCTCAGCATTGAAGACATGTGGACATGGGTCAATCGCGACCTGAGCCCGCATTACCAGCAGGCCAACAGCTGGAAGAAGACCAGCGAGCTCTATGGGCTCTACTCGTCGCGGCTGCAGACCTTCCGCGACCGGCTCGCGCAGGTGTGGAATCCGAAGACCAGCCCGGCTGCGGAGGCCTACCTCACCCGGCTCGATGAGCTCATCGTCGCCGTCAAAAATGTCGATGAGGTGGCGGGGCGCAACTACCAGGCTTCGGTGGACATCCCCAACGCGATCTCCGAGGCGAAGTACAAGCTCAAGCCGATCTATGAGGAATACCGGGCGGCAGCCTCCACCTTCGTCAAGGAGGGCGGCTACAACACGCAAGGCTCCTATGCCAACGTCAGCGGGTCGACGACGCCTGAGGCGAAAGACGCGGCCGAGCTGGTGAACATGAAGCATTACGCCGCACAAAGCGTGATGTACAAGCTTTCCGAAGACCTCAGCGAGTCGCGCTCCCGCTTGGGACGCCCCGAGCCCTACACCCCGCCCGGGGTGGACGCCACCGACGATGGCAACAACATCGGCGGCGGCGGCAACACCGTGGCCCCACCGATGATCCCGCCGGTGATCCCGACGCCCGCGCCGGCACCCATGCCGACCGGGCCGATGGCGCCGATGCCGGCGCCGAAGGGTCCCGACCTGAGCGGTCTGCAGCCAACGCCGACGGGTCCTGGTCCCGGTTACACACCCGGTCCTTTCACCCCACCGCCGACGACCACGCCGACCGGGCCCAGCCCGGCGCCCTTCCCGCCCACCGGAGTCATCAACCCGCCCGGCCAGGGCCTGCCCGGCAGTCCGCCGGTGGCCCCACGGCCCGGCACGGGTCCGCTGCCCGGCGGTCTGGGCGGCGCGCCAAGGCCGGGCACGCCCACCGGCATCATCGGTGGCACCGGCGGCAACCCCCGCGGTCCAGCTGGCGTGCGCGGTCCTAACCCGCCCGGCGGCATGATCGGCGGCGGTGGCGCTGGCGGGCGTGGTCCCACGGCAGCAGGCGGTGTGCCCGGTCGCGGCCCAGCTGGCGCCGCCGGCCCGGGTGGCCCAGGCGGCAGAGGCACCCCCGGAGCTCCGGGAATCGGTGGCACGGCTGCCCGTGGCGGCGGTGCCGCAGGCGGCGTGGCCGGTCGCGGCCCGGCCTCGGGTGCTGGCGGTCGTGGCCCAGCGGGCACGGCCGGCGCGCGCGGTGGCACCGCGGGCCGGGCTGGAGTTGTCGGCGCCATGGGCGTCGGCGGGCGTGGCCACGGTCACGATGACGAAGACGGCGAGCACTTCGATCCAGACACCGCTTGGGAAGTGGCCCAGGGGGTCACTCCGGTGCTCGACTCGCCTGAGTACCACCGGCCCATCGATCCCGGCCCGGCGATCGGCCTCGACAGATGAGGCGTGTGCTTCACGCAGTGGCGGCGAGCATGCTCGCCGCCACTGTCGGTTTGGCCATCGAGACACCGGCTCGGGCCGATAATATTCGCGATCTCCAATGGCATCTGTCCTTTTTAGAGATAGCCAAAGCGCAGGCGATCAGCCAGGGCGAGGGCATCACCGTCGCGGTGATCGACTCGGGCATCGACAACAACCACCCCGACATGACGGGCAACGTCCTGACCGGGCTCGATGTCGTGGTGGGCGGCTCGGGCAACGGCTGGGGTGACAAGCTCGGCCACGGCACAGGTATGGCCGGGCTCATCGCCGCGCACGGGCATGGCGCGGGCAACAAAGACGGTGCGCTCGGGCTGGCCCCGAAGGCGAAGATCCTCCCGATCCGGATCGAGACGGGTTCCGGCTACGGTGATGGAAAGGCGCTCGCCAAGGGGGTAGACGAGGCCGTCAGCCGTGGCGCGAAGATCATCACGGTTCCCGTCAACAGTGACGCCAACTCATTCGACGCCGTGCAGCGGGCCGTCAAGGCGGGCGTCATCGTGGTGGCGTCGACCGGCAACCGCCCACGCGAGAACTTCATCGGCGATCCCGCGGCCCACCCCGGAGTGGTGGCCGTCGGCGCGGTGGACAAAGAAGGCAACATCGCCGAGGTCTCGGTTCGCGGCCCGGCGGTTTCGCTGGTGGCGCCCGGCGTCGACATCGTCAGCGCCAGCAACGACGACGGCTACCGCAAAGGCACCGGCACCAGCCCATCGACGGCGATCGTCTCCGGCGCGGCAGCTCTGGTCTGGGCGAAGTATCCGAAGCTGACCAGCACCCAGGTCGTGGAGCACCTGACGAAGACGGCCACCGACAAAGGCGCGCCGGGGCGTGACAACGACTACGGCTTCGGGGTGCTCAATGTCCTGAAGGCGCTGACAACGGAGCCTTCCACCGCCCCGACCGCAAGCCCGACCCAAAGTTTCCAGAACGCGCCCATCATCGAACCGTCCGATCCGGAGCCGAAGTCCAACCTCGTGCTCTGGGGCACAATCGCAGGGGTAGCCCTGATTGTGGTCGGTTTGGTGGTGCTGGTGAGCAGAAGGCGTTCGGCGAGCCGGTAGTCTGACCCGAATGGGAGCTAAACCCGTTCTGGTGCTCGCTTCGGCGAGCCCAGCTCGCAAAGCGCTGCTTCATGCCGCTGGCATCGACGCCGAGATAATCGTCTCTGGCGTCGATGAGTCTGCTGTGGACGCGACGGCACCCGACACTCTTTGCGGTGTGCTGGCCCGCCTCAAGGCGCATGCGGTGGCCGAAAGGCTGCGCCACCGCGAGCCGGCCCGAGGAAGTGTGCTGGTTTTGGGCTGTGACTCGGTGCTCGCTTTCGACGGGCAGATTCTCGGCAAGCCCGATAGCGCCGAGGATGCCGTGAAACGCTGGCATGCCATGCGCGGGCGCTCTGGAGTGCTGCACACCGGGCACTGTCTGGTGGACCTGGAGTCGGGCGACACCGCGGAACGCGTGGGATCGACGACCGTCTACTTCGCGGAGCTGTCCGACGAGGAGATCGATGCCTATGTCGGAAGCGGCGAACCGCTCTGGGTGGCGGGTGCTTTCACCATCGACGGTCTGGGCGGCCCCTTCGTCGAGGGCATCGAGGGCGACCACAGCAACGTGATCGGGCTGTCGCTGCCGCTGCTACGCCATTTGCTGGGCGACCTCGGCTGGTCGATCACCGATCTTTGGCGTGCTCGCTGAGCTGCGCACGCCCAGTGCCAGCACCGCCGCCCCGGCTAGGAACAGCGGGATGAGCAGCAGCGCGGTGTGGGCTCCCACCTCGTCGGCGAGCAACCCGAGCAGGAAGGGGCCGACGCCGAAGCTCAGGCCCATGCCGTAGGAGGAGACACCCGCCGCGCGGTCGGCCTGCCCCGGCGCGACCGTAATCGCCAACGCGATCGCCAGCGGATAGTGCATGGCGTTGCCGAGCCCAACCACGAACAGGCCGACGATGGCCAGCCATGCGCTGCCGGAGAGCCAGAAGACGACGAAGCCCGCCAGGCTGACGACGAGCGCGCCGAGGTAAAGCGGGATTGTGTCCACATAAAGGGCGATGCGTGCGCCAGCGGTGCGGCCGATCAGCATGCCGGCCAGGATGGCCGAAACCGTGGCCGCCGCAGCGCCCGCCGAGAACCCGGCTTCCTCCCGCAACACGAGCGCCGCCCACAGCGACATGACGATTTCGACCGTGCCGGTCATCACCATCATCATCCAGGCCAGCCAGTAGGCGCGCGGCAGCGCTGCCCTCGGCTGGGCGGCGGCCGCCACCTGAACCTCACCGGCGGGCAGCGCCATCATGCGCATCCGCCAGGCCACGAGCGCCACCACCCCGATCAGTCCAATGAGGACCACCAGCCCGGCTCGCCAGCCCCAGCCCATGTCGACCGCCCAGCCCACCACGAGCGGCGCCACGAAGCCTGCGGCAACCGCGAGCGCGTTGGCTTCGCTGATCGCGGCCGGGCCTGACGCGCCATGCATCTGGGAGAGGGTGACCACCACACAACTGATCACCCACATGCCGCCGAAGGCCACCAGCACGCTCAGCGAAAGCGTGATTGGGAATTGCGAGGGAAGCGTGACGAAGCCGAGCACCGCGAGCGCCACCGCGCAGAGCGCGGCCCACATCGCCGTGCCACGGCTGAAACGCTGCGAGAACCAGGGGAACAGCGCTCCCCCGACCATGGCGCCAACGGCAAGGGCGGAGGTGTGCAGGCTCGCCTGGGCGTTGGAGGTTCCTTGCTCATCACGCAGGAAACCGACAACAGGCCCGAAGCTGTAGAGGAAGTAGGCGTAGAGCCCGAGCTGCACATAAATCAGCCAGGTGAGGGGGGTTCGCACAAGGCGCGGCACCGTCCAGACGGTACGCCGGGACGGTGCCGAAACCCCACAGTGAGACGAAGCTAACGCACCGACCTGGCGAACTGGCGCGATGAGATCACAACGGTCAGCACGGTCAGCGGAAGCAGGATCACCAATGCCTTCCACACCACCGGGTTGCCCGGGTCGCCGGCGAACAGCGCCCGCACCCCCTGCACCGACCAGTTGAACGGGTTGAAGTCAGCCACCCGCCGCAACCAGGCCGGAGCGAAGGTGAGCGGAAGCAGGATGCCCGAAAGCAACATGATGGGCTGAATGAGGGTGTTGAGCATGGGCGCCAATGCGTCTTCGCTCTTGAGGGCGAGCCCGAAGGCGTAACCAACGGAGGAGAGCAGCAGCGCCATCAACGCGATCAGCAGGTAGGCCAGGACCGCGTCGCCGACGTTGACCCGCAGCCCGAACGGGAGGGCCAGCAGGGTGACCAGAACCGCTTGGAACAGAAGGGAAACGACGTCGCGCAGGGAGCGCCCGAGCATGAGCGCGACCCGGCTGACCGGGGTGACCCGGTTGCGCTCGATAACTCCCGCCCGCAGCTCGGCGATGAGCCCGAACCCGGAGAAGGCGGTGAAAAGGGCGACCATCACCAGCATGCCCGGCACGAAGATCTTGTAGGCCTCGGCGTCGGTGGTGTTGGGGCCTAGCGCCGGCTTGAGCAGTGGTGCGAAAAGCAGGAGGTAGAACAGCGGCTGAACGATGCCCACCCCGACCCACACCGGGTTGCGAAGCAACAGCAGCATCTGACGCTGGAAAACCAGCCAGGTGTCACGGAGAAATTTCATGGTCAGCTCTCTCTCAGGCTGCGGCCGGTCTTGGCCAGGAAGACGTCGTCAAGGCTGGGCCGGTGCAGCTCGATCGAGGTGAGTTTGATTCCGCCAGAGTCGAGCGCGCGCAACACATGGGGGATCGCGGTCGCGCCGTCCTCCACGTAGAGGCGGATGCTGTCGTCGCCGGTCTCGAGTTTTTTGACGTAGTCGGCGCTGTCGAAGAGCTCCGCCGCGCCGGTCACGTTCTGCGGCAGCGAAACCGAGACCACGTCGCCGAGAACCTCCTGCTTGAGCTCGCTCGGCTTGCCCTCGGCCACGATCTCGCCGTGGTCGATGATGGCCAGCCGGTCGCAGAGCGCGTCGGCCTCGTCGAGGTAGTGGGTGGTGAGGAAGACGGTCATGCCCAGGTCGCGCAGCTTGCGCACCTCGTCCCACATGTGGGCACGCGACTGCGGGTCGAGCCCGGTCGTCGGCTCGTCGAGGAAGACGACCTTCGGCTTGTGGATGATGCCGAGCGCGATGTCGACCCGGCGCCGCTGACCGCCGGAGTAGGTCTTGCACTTGCGGTCGGCGTATTCGGTCAGCTCGAAGGCTTCCAGCGCCTCGGCTGCCAGCTTCAGCGCTTCTGTTTTGCGGATGCCGTACATCCGCGCGTGTAGCACCAGCTCTTCGCGAGCGGTGGAGTCGTCCCAGGTGCTGCCGCCTTGGGCGACATAACCGATGAGTTTGCGAACTTCGCCGGGGTGTTTGCGGAGATCGGCGCCGGCGATGGTGGCCTCGCCGCCATCGGGCTCGATCAGGGTCGCCAGCATGCGCAGGGTTGTCGTCTTTCCGGCGCCGTTGGGGCCCAGGAACCCGAAGACCTCACCCTCGGCGACCTGCAGGTCGACACCGCGAACGGCTTCCACCGTCTTTTTCTCGCGGCCGGCCCTGGAAATAAACGATTTCCGAAGCCCAGAGGTCTCAATGATCATAGGTCGGAACCCTACCGGCCGGGTCCGACATTAGTCAAGTTTGAATAATCAAACTAGTACTCCAAGGCAGCCTTCCACTTGGCCATCAGCTCCTCGGACACGTATTCCGCACCGTCCTCGATCTCCTGCGCCACCCGCTCGCACCACGCGATCTCGCCCTCGTTGCGGGCGATCTGCAGCTCAAGCATCCAGCGCACGTTCTGCGGCTTCTGCTCCGGAACCGCCCAGCCCGACGTGTACGCGGCCTTCATGCCCTCGTTGGCAGCGGACAGCTTGCCCGCCCGCTGCCGAAGCACGGCAACGGTTTCCGCCCGCGGCACCTCCATCAGGAAGGAGAAAGCGGCCACAAATGGATCGACATGACCCTCGGTGGACCCCCACAGATAGGTGTTCAGCAGGTCGCGGAACTGCGCCTCGCCCTTTGGCGTGCACTCGTACCTGGTCCGAGCCGGCCGGCCGCCCACCTGCTCCTGACCGACCTCCCGCAAAGCGTCCTCGTCGGTGAGCTTCTTGAGCGCGTGATAGATCGACCCCGGCTGCAGATTGGCCCACTTGTCGGCGTTCCAGCTCAGCAGCTCCCGCCGCACGTCATAGCCGTGCACCGGCTGCAGCAGCCGGACCACTCCGAGGATCATCATGCGCGTGATGGACACCAGATCAGCGTAGAGGCAGAGCGTCAGATCACAGGGCGAGGTTACTGATCGGTCGTTTAGACTCCGGCCATGGCCGTCCTCTCCAAAGTGTTGATCGCCAATCGTGGCGAAATCGCCGTCCGGGTCATCCGAGCCTGCCGCGACGCGGGCCTGGGCAGTGTCGCGGTCTACGCCGACGGCGACCGGGAAGCACTGCACGCGAGGATGGCCGACGAGGCCTACGCGCTCGACGGGGAGACCAGTGCCCAGACCTATCTGCGCATCGACAAGCTTCTTGACGTGGCGCGGCGGTCCGGGGCCGACGCTGTCCACCCGGGCTATGGGTTCCTGGCCGAGAACGCTGATTTCGCCCAGGCCGTGATCGATGCCGGGCTCACCTGGATCGGCCCGACCCCGCAGGCCATCCGCGATCTGGGCGACAAGGTCACCGCCCGGCACATCGCCCAGCGGGCGGGGGCGCCGCTGGTTCCGGGGACGGCTGAGCCGGTACCCACCTCATCTGAGATTTTGGCTTTTGCAGAGGAATTCGGGCTGCCGGTGGCCATCAAGGCCGCGTTCGGCGGGGGCGGGCGCGGCCTCAAGGTCGCGCGCACCATGGAGGAGATCCCGTCGCTTTTCGAATCGGCCACCCGCGAGGCCGTGGCGGCTTTCGGCCGTGGCGAGTGCTTCGTCGAGCGCTACCTCGACAAGCCAAGGCATGTGGAGGCGCAGGTCCTGGCCGACCAGCACGGCAACGTGATCGTGGTCGGCACCCGGGATTGTTCGTTGCAGCGACGGCATCAGAAGCTGGTCGAGGAGGCCCCGGCGCCGTTCCTCACCGACGAGCAGCGCGCCCAGATCCACTCCTCGGCGAAGGCGATCTGCCGGGAGGCCGGCTACCACGGCGCGGGCACGGTGGAATACCTGGTTGGCGCCGACGGCACGGTCTCGTTCCTCGAGGTCAACACCCGCTTGCAGGTGGAGCATCCGGTGACCGAGGAGACGGCCGGCATCGACCTGGTGCGCGAACAGTTCCGCGTCGCCAGCGGCGAGAAGCTCCGCTTCAGCGAGGACCCGGTCGCGCGCGGGCATTCCATCGAGTTCCGGATCAACGGCGAGGATCCGGGAAGGGGCTTTCTGCCCGCCCCGGGAAAGGTGACCGAGCTTCGCCTTCCCGAGGGCCCGGGGGTGCGGGTCGACACCGGGATCGAGTCCGGAAACACCATCAGCGGCAACTTCGATTCGTTGCTGGCCAAGGTAATCATCACCGGCGAGACGCGCACAGAGGCTCTGGAGCGGGCCCGGCGCGCGCTCGACGAGATGGTGGTGGAGGGCATGGCGACCGCGCTGCCGTTCCACCGCGCCATCGTGCGGGACAAGGCTTTCATCGACTTCACCGTCCACACCCGATGGATCGAAACCGAATGGGTGAACGAAGTCCTTCCTTTCACCAATGTGTCCGATGTGGAGCAAGAAGAGACGCCTCGCCGCACAGTCGTGGTAGAGGTTGGTGGCAAACGGCTTGAGGTCTCGCTGCCCGCCTCGCTCGGTGGCGCACCGGCGGCTCCGGCAGGCGCCAAACCGGCTCGCCGTGCCAAGAAGGGCCACGGCATAGCGGCGAGCGGCGATGCGCTGGCCGCGCCGATGCAGGGCACGATCGTCAAACTCGCTGTGGCGGAAGGTGACTCGGTCGCCGCTGGGGACACGATCGTGGTCCTTGAGGCGATGAAGATGGAGCAGCCGCTGACCGCCCATAAAGCCGGTGTGGTAACCGATTTGAAGGCCGCCGTCGGTGACGTGGTGCAGTCGGGATCGGTGCTCTGCGAGATCAGATGATTGACTAAGTTGTCATATCGCCGTAGATTTCTGCCCATGGATGAAGATCCTGAAATGACGGCATTGCACGTCAGATTGATTGCCGAAGGTCGGCTGCATCCAGCGGAAGATCCTGACAGCCTCTTCCTGATCAAGTCGCATGATCGCGGCATCAAACCCGATCAGATTGACGACGCCATCGGCGAAACAAGGGAAGATCGCCGTTGATGATCTATCTGGATGCGTCGGCGCTGGTGAACCTGGTGGAAGAGAACGAGCGCAGTAGACACCTACGCTCCTGGCTCGACCTCAACGCCCACCTTCCGTTTGCCACCAGCCAAATCACCGAAGTCGAACTGCCCCGAACCCTGCACCGGCTGGGACATCCCACCCCGGTGGAAAGAGCGGAGCGCCTCATGGAAGGACTCATGCGGGTGGAGACAGACGTCGCGATACGCAAACTCGCGGCCCGTCTGCCTGACCCGTTTCTGAGATCGCTGGACGCCCTTCACCTGTCCTGCGCGGCTCAACTCGGGCCCAGGCTCACCATCGTCACCTACGACAAGAAGATGGCCCGGGCCGCGGTGCGCTCCGGCGCGGTCGCGGTGAGCCCCGGAGCCTGAACCACCCACGGCCTACCTAGCACGGATGGCCGGTTTCACCAGCTAGTTGGAAGCGGCATTCCTTCGGTGTAACCGAACGCCGACTGGAAGCCGATGACCGCTCGGTCGTGGAAGTCCTCCAAGGTCCGGGCGCCTGCGTAGGTACAGGCGCTGCGGACCCCGGCGACAATCTCGTCGAGGAGGTCTTCCACGCCCGGGCGCAACGGATCCAGGTACATCTTCGCCGTCGAGATTCCCTCCTCGAACACGGCTTTGCGAGCCCGGTCATAGGCCGAATCGTCGGCGGTGCGCGCACTCACCGCGCGGGCCGACGCCATCCCGAAGCTCTCCTTGTACCGGCGGCCGGCCGCGTCGAGGTACAGGTCGCCCGGCGACTCGAAGGTGCCGGCGAACCACGAGCCGATCATCACGTTCGCCGCGCCCGCCGCGAGGGCCAGCGCCACATCGCGCGGATGCCGCACCCCGCCGTCCGCCCACACGTGCTTGCCCAGATTCCTTGCCGCCACAGCACATTCGAGCACCGCGGAGAACTGCGGCCGGCCCACACCGGTCATCATCCGGGTGGTGCACATCGCCCCCGGCCCGACACCGACCTTCACGATGTCCGCCCCGGCCGCGATGAGGTCGGCAACCCCTTCCGCGGTAACCACATTGCCCGCCACGATCGGCACCGGCGCGCCCCGCACCGCATGCAAGGCGCTGATCATCCGCTCCTGATGCCCGTGCGCGGTATCGACCACGAGCGTGTCGACCCCCGCCTCGATCAGTGCCGCGGCCTTACCCGCCACATCGCCGTTGATGCCCACCGCCGCCGCTACCCGAAGCCCGCCTTTGCTGTCCAGCGCCGGCTTGTAAAGCGTCGCCCGCAACGCGCCCTGCCTGGTTTGGATGCCCACCAGCACGCCCTCGTGGTCCACCACCGGGGCTACCTTGCGCCGGCCATGGTGCAGCCTTTCGAAGGCGAGCCTCGGATCGGCGTGCGCCGGCACCGTCAGCAGATCGGTCGACATGACTTCGGCCAGTTGCGCGAAGCGGTCCACCCCCACCGTGTCGGCCTCGGTGACTATCCCCACCGGACGCCCCTGCGGATCCACCACGACCACCGCGCCGTGTGCCCGCTTGGGCAGCAGGTGAATCGCGTCGCCCACCGTGTCGCTCGGCCCGAGCGTGATTGCCGTGTCGTGTACCAAGTGCCGCTGCTTCACCCAGGAGATGACATCCTTGACGATCTCCAGCGGGATGTCCTGCGGGATCACCACGAGCCCGCCGCGGCGGCTCACCGTCTCCGCCATCCGCCTGCCCGCCACCGCCGTCATGTTCGCCACGACGACCGGGATCGTGCACCCGGTCCCATCGCTCGTGGACAGATCCACCTCAAGCCGCGAGCCGATCTCGGATCTGGTGGGCGCCATGAAGACGTCGTTGTAGGTCAGGTCATAGGGAGGAATCGTCCCGGACAGAAACCGCATGAACTTGATAATTCCACTGCCCAACCCTTTCTATACGCCGGTTCGCCGTGGTCGCCCGCCGTTAGCTCCCGCCCGCCTTGGAGTTCTCCCTTGGCGGCTCCGCGGTGTTGGCGGGCCGCCGGGTGAACTCCTGGGCGGAGGGAACCAAGGTCCGTGCTTCCACGCTTCAACCCTGCGCGCCTACTCCGTCTCGTGTTGCATCAGCTGGCGGGCGGCTTCGGCTATGGAGCCGGACAGCGACGGGTAGATGGTGATGGTGTGGGCCAGCTGGTTGACAGTGAGGTGGTTCTCCACCGCGATCGTGATCGGCATGATCAGCTCGCTGGCGCGCGGGGCGACCACGACACCGCCGACCACGATGCCGCTGGCCGGGCGGCAGTAGAGCTTGATGAATCCGTCGTCCAGCCCGGCCATCTTGGAGCGGGCATTGCCGGCGAGCGGGAGCATCACCTCGCGGGCGGGAATCTTGCCACTGTCCACATCGGTCTGAGACACGCCGACGGTGGCGAGCTCGGGATCGGTGAAAACGTTGGCGGCCACGGTCCGCAGTCGCAGGGGCGCCACCGCATCGCCGAGCGCGTGCCACATGGCGATGCGCCCCTGCATCGCGGCGACACTGGCGAGCGGGAGCACCCCGGTGCAGTCGCCGGCCGCGTAGATGCCGGGCACGTTGGTACGAGACACCCGATCGACGGTCACATAACCGCCGGTGCTGACCGCGATGCCGTACTCCACGAGCCCGAGATCGGCGGTGTTGGGCACGGAACCCACCGCCATGAGCGCATGCGAGCCCGTGACGACCCGGCCGTCGGCCAGCGCGACCGAGACACCTTCCCCGTCGCGGACCACGGACTCGGCGCGGGAGTTGTTGAGGATGGTCATGCCCCGGTTACGAAAGACGCGCTCGATCGCCGTCGCGGCGTCGGCGTCCTCGTGCGGCATGACCCGGTCGCGGCTGGAGACGAGCGTGACCTGCACCCCCATCGCCAGGTAGGCGGAGGCGAACTCGGCCCCGGTCACGCCGGAGCCGATGACGATGAGATGGCTCGGCAGGGCCGGCAGATCGTAGACCTGCCGCCAGGTGAGGATGCGCTCGCCGTCGGGAAGCGCGGTGGGAAGCTGCCGAGGAGTGGCCCCGGTCGCGATCAACACGGTCGCCGCATCGATGAAGTACTCAGAGTCACCGTCATGGGGGCGAACCTTGACCCGGTGGGTGTGCCCGAGCATGTCGTCGCCGAAGCGCGCGGTGCCGTGCACCAGGGTCACCCCGGCCTTGACCAGCTTGGCCTGGATGTCCCGGGACTGCGCGGTTGCCAGGCGTTTGACCCGGGCATGGACCGCCGTTGCATCAACGGTTATCGCTTCCAGCCCGTCCGAATGGATGCCGAACTCCTCGGTGTCCCTGTACCCGGTCACCACCTCTGAGCTGGCGATAAAGGTCTTCGACGGCACACAGTCGTCGAGCACGCACGCGCCGCCCGCGCCCGCCGCCTCGACCACGGTTACGTCGGCGTCGAGCTGGGCGGCGACCAGGGCCGCCTCGTATCCGGCGGGGCCGCCACCAATGATCACGATCTGGGTCACGAGGTCATTGTCTACCAGCGAGGTTGCCCTCAGGCCTCTGGCCGGGACAGTCAAGACGATATGGCTGGGAAAGACACGCGCTGGCGTATTCTCACCAGGGCTCGGCGCGGGATATCGTCATCGCCGTGCGTCATTACGCAGCGTACGGATCGAACCTCGATCCCGGCCGGATGCGGGCTTACTGCCCGCACTCCCCCATGGTCGGCACTGGTTGGCTGGAAAATTGGCGGCTGACCTTCGCCGGCGAGGAGCTTGTGGGCTGGGAAGGGTCGGTCACCACGATCGTCGAGTCCCCAGGCGACCGGGTCTTCGTCGCGCTCTATGACGTGCATCCCTGGGACGAGGCCCGCCTCGACGAGGTCGAGGGGGTCGACGCGGGCACCTACACCAAGCTGCATCTGCGGGTGGCCACTTTGGACGGTGAGGTCACCGCCTGGGTCTACGCCTTCAACGGTTTTGAGGGCGGGCTGCCCACGGCTTGGTACATCACGGAGATAGCCAACGCCGCGCAGAAGGCGGGCGCGCCCGACGACTACGTGGCGCAGCTACGCGGAAGGCCCAGCCGCACCAACGGGCTCTAGGCGGTAGATGTTGACCCGATAGGACGCCGTCATGCCTACCCCGGTGTAGAGCTTGATGGCCCGTGTCGGGTTTTCCAGATCGACGCCGAGCCCCGCCTTCGGGTAGCCCTTGGCCGCGTAGATCCGGAAGGCCTCGGCGAGCAGTGCCCGGCCCACGCCGCGCCGGCGATACCGCGCCAGCACGCCCAGATTGTTGATCCAGCCCTCGTCCCCGGACTTGGATTGCAGCGCCCCGGCCAGGCTGCCCTCCACCAGCGCGACCAGCCACTCGTCCCAGCGCACGGCCTGATCGGTGACCCAGCGATCCAGCCACTGCTGATAGGTGCGGGTGTTGTGGTCGAGGGAGTCGGCGAAGGCGGCTTCCATGAGGCTGTAGAAGTCGCCCATTTCCTCCTGGCGCACCGGCCTCACCTCGACTCCGGACACCGGGGGCAGGGCGGCAGGCAGGTCGATCGACATCCTCACGTTCTGCTTCAAGAACCGGAATCCGGCCTCTTCCAGCGCGGCCATCCAGTCGGTCTGGGTGGGCACCGCCCCGGCCCGGGCTGACCTTCGGCGCGAACCAAGGTGGTCCATGGCCTTCGCCAGCAGCGGTCGCTGCGAGGCCTGGCCTATTTCCGGATGAGTGAAGACTTCAAGCCAGTCCTGCTGGTCGCCGCTGGAGTCGACGAAGGTCCACCCCAGGATCGGGCCGCCCGGTTCCTGGGCGATGTAGCTGAACTCCGCCTTGAGTGCGAACTCGACTTCGGACATCTCGAACTCGGCTTGACCGACGGCGGCGATCTCGTAGGCGCGCACCAGCGCAAGCAACTCGTCGGCGTCCGCGGGGGTGGTCGGGCGAATCAGCATGAGCGGCAAACTAGCTCAGACCGGCGTGTGCCTGCGCCTGATTTAGCAGCGTTACCAGCTCAGCCCGCTCCTTCGCCTCGAGCACCTTGAGCGCCTGGCCCGCGATGTGATCGGCGATGGAGTCGGCCCACGCCCGGCGGCGCAGCAGCGGCCCGGGTTTCGGGTAGGGCGGCTGCCAGCCGAAGGCGACCGCCGCCGCTTCCCCCTCCGGCCCGCTGATGAGCGCCTGTACCGGAGTGAGCCCGCTGGCCTTTATGCCGACCAGGGTCGCGGCTGCGCGGTGCTCTGCAAGCAGATGAAGGGCGATTGCGGCGCGCGCGCCCGGCCCGTCCAGCGGCCCGCTGAGCGCGCCGCCGCGCGGGGCCTCGAAGGTGGCTCTGCCCGACGGCAGCGGCATGGCCCGCCAGGCGGCGAAAAGGGGCATGCTCACGGCGTCGGCGGCCAGCGCCACCTGCTCGCTGAGCAGCACGAGCCGGACCACCTTGGGCGCATCCTCGAGCTTCTCCGCGCCCCAGCGGCAGCATTCGGCGAGCATCTGAGCGGCCACCTTGGCCGGTGACAGGACCGTACGCGCCGCCATCCAGCCGTCGCGTACCGCCTCCGGCGCGATCAGGCCGAGCGCGGCCGCGACCGTATCGGGCCGCACCTCGCCCAGCGCTCCACCCCGACCGGCCACATAGCAGGCCCAGCCGGTAAGCCCGAGCTCGCGCGCGCGGCGAAGGGTCCGGGGACATTCCAGAAAGGCCGAGCCGAGGCGGGTGACCGCTTTCCTGCTAGCCGCTGCGGCTTGGTCGGGGTTCACGCATCGATTGTGGACCCTGGAACGAGCCGCTCATATGGACAACCGGAGCGAGCGGAGAGGTGACCGTCCACGAGCGCGGCGCTGCGGTCGTTATCCAGACAGTCATGCAGGGCATAGGCCCGCTTCGGGGCCACCGCACGCACGAAGTCGAGTGACTCGGCCAGCTTCAGCCAGGGCGCGGAGACCGGCACGAAAAGAGTTTCGACTTCGACGCCTGCTGGCACATCGAAGGAGTCGCCCGGGTGATAAAGATCTTTGATCAAGAAGCCTATGTTGGGTACCCGAGGAATCTCCTCATGGATCACCGCGTGCCATCCCCCGAAAGAGCGAACGGGCAACCCGGCCGCGTCGAAGGACTCCCCCGGGTTGACCGCCCGGGCGGCACCACCCCATTGCGCGGCAAACTTCTCCACCACCGCCGGATGGGCGAAAACCGTCGCATGTGGACGCTTCGCCAGAGCGTCGGCGAGCCTTGCCGCGTCGATGTGGTCCACGTGCTCGTGGGTGATCAGCACCGCGTCCACCCCGTCCAGCGCGGCTTCCGCCTCGCTCCAGATCCCGGGATCGACCACCAGCACGCCACCGTCTTCGATCCTCACGCAGGCGTGCGAGTACTTCGTGACCTTCATGTGATGAGTCTGCCGCAACTTCTGACTGATGGGACGCGTCGGGAAGGGCATGAAGCGAATAGTGTTCGCGGCGCTCGCGGTGGGAGCGCTTTTACTTGGGGGTTGCTCGGCGAATGACAGCGCCAAGCCGACCTCCGCCGAGGCGCCGGGGGCCGCGCCGCTACGGGAAAACGCCGGTGGTGACGCCCAAACCGACCAGAGCAAGGCCATGCCCCCGATCGACGGGGTCACCGCGACCTCCGGCCCGGTCGAGGGACGCGCGCTGATCTACCGCGGGGACATCACCGTGCGCGTGGAGGACGTGGAGATCGCCTCGGGCAAGGTGGAGTCCATCGCCACCAAGCTCGGCGGGCACATCAGCAGCCAGAAGCGGGTCTCGGGGAGCCGGGACGCCGCCGCGTCGATCACGATGCGGGTGCCGTCGAAGAGCTTCGACGCGGCCATGACCGAGATCGCCGGGCTCGGCAAGGAGCAGAGCCGTGGCTCCAACACCGAGGATGTCACCGAGGCCATCGTCGATCTGGACACCCGGATCGCCGCGCAGAAAGCCAGCGTGGATTCGGTCCGCAAGATGTTCGAAAGGGCCGTCGCCCTCAGCGATGTCGTGCTGCTGGAGAAGGAGCTGAGTCAGCGCCAGGCCGAGCTGGCCTCGCTGGAGGCCAAGAAGCGCCGCCTCGACGATCTCGTCTCGCTCTCGACCATCACCATCTCGCTGGCCGGGCCCAACACCGAAATCCCGGTCGAGAAGAAGCGCTCGCCCGGCTTCCTGGGCGGTCTCGAGGCCGGCTGGGACGCCTTCGTCAGCTCGATCCAGGTGATCCTCGTCGTCATCGGCTTCATGCTGCCGTTCCTGGTAGCGATCGCCATCCCGATCGTCCTGTACGCCTGGCTCGCCCGCCGCAAACGCCGCCTAGCCCCAGCCCCGCCTCCGAACCCCGGAGTCCCCCCACTAGAGGGATAACGCGCATTTGCGGATCGCCCTCCGGGGCGATCCGCAAATGTCAGAAGGGTGAGGACAGTGCGGCTAGGGCTGTGTGCACCATGGTGCGGATGCCGTAGCCGAGGCAGCGTTCGTCGACGTCGAAGTTGGCCTGGTGGATATCCATCTTCACGTCGATGCCCGGGATCCCGGTGCCCAGCCTGATCATCGCGCCGGGCACGTGCTCCAGGTAGAAGGCGAAGTCTTCGCCGCCCATGCTGACCTCGGCTTCGACAACTCGGTCGGCGCCGAGCGCGGCTCCGGCCGCTCCGGCGATCACGGCTGAGGCCATGCGGTCGTTGATCACCGGCGGGAAGCCGCGCGTGTAGCGGACGTCGACGGTCGCGCCGGTCGCCGCCACCACGTCTTTGATCAGCTGCTCGACCAGCTCTGGCGCCTCGCGCCACGCTTCGCGGCTCAGCACGCGAAGGGTGGCCTTGGCCACGCCCTCGTTCGGGATCGCGTTGAAGGCCTCGCCGGCGTGGATGGCGCCGAAGACCATCGACATCCCGGCGCGGGCATCGACGCGACGTCCCAGCAATGCCGGCACCTCGGTCACCACCCGGCCCAGCGCGTGCACGAGGTCGGCGGTCAGGTGCGGGCGGGCGGTATGCCCGCCGCGGCCGGTCAAGCGCACCTCCACCGAGTCGCAAGCCGCCGTGAACGGGCCCGACCTGACCCCGACCAGGCCCACCGGGAACTGCGGCGCACAGTGCAGGGCGTAGATGGCGACCACGTCCTTGAGCGCGCCCGCGTCGATCATCTGCAGCGCACCCGAGTTGATCGACTCTTCCGCGGGCTGGAAGATCAGCCTGACCCGGCCGGGCAGCTCGCCCAGCTCGTCGAGTTGAGCCAGCGCCATGCCCACGCCGAGCAGGACAGTCGTGTGCACGTCGTGGCCGCAGGCGTGGGTGACCCCATCAACGGTCGACCGGTAAGGCACATTTTTGACATCGAGCAGCGGCAGCGCGTCCATGTCGGCGCGCAGCGCCACCACCCGGTCACCCTTGCCGATGTCACAGGTCACCCCGTTGCCCCGCTGGATCAGCTTGGGCCGCAGCCCCGCCGCGGTGAGCAGCCGCGCCACGTAGGCGGCAGTCTCGAACTCGTGATGGGAAAGCTCGGGATGCATGTGAATGTGGCGGCGTACACCTACGAGATCGTCGTGTCGCGCGGCAAGCCATCGGTCAAGCTGGCCGGGCAAAGAGAGGGTGCTATCTGACATCACCGGGCTGCTTTTTATCGCCATAGGTGTGGATGGCGGCAGCGTCATCACTCTCGTCACGGAAGATTCTCGATCTCGGTCGATTGGACAAACTTCGACAAGCCTAGCCCTGAGGTAGTAACTCTGCGCAATCACGTTCTTGTGACCAAAAGGTAGCTCAGAGCGTTCACCCTGGTAGAGCCCAACTAGCATCCGACTTGTCTCCTACAACGGGTGACGAAGCACCCGGTCACGGATGACGGACATTCATCGCACAGCTTGTGTGATTGGTCTAGAAGGTCTCTCGAGGCTTGTATGTGCCCCAGACTCGACGGAGCGTATGGCACACCTCACCGACAGTTGCCTTGGCGCTCAAGGCTTCCCGCATCGGATAAAGCACATTTGTATTGCCCGTGCCGGCGGCTTTCTCCAGCTCACCAAGCGACTTGTCCACCGCGGCCTGGTCTCGGGTCGCCCGAAGGTGGACCAATCTTTCGCGTTGAGCCTGCTCGATAGTGGGGTCCACGCGGAGGGGTTCATAGGGCTCTTCGACGTTGATGGTGAACCGGTTGACCCCAACCACCACCCGTTCGCCGGAATCCACCTGGAGTGCGTTGCGGTACGCCGACGTCTCGATTTCACGCTTCTGGAACCCGGCTTCAATCGCCTCCACGCTGGACCCATGCGCGAATACGCGCTGCATAAGGTCGCGCGACTCCTGCTCGATCGTGTCGGTCATCGCCTCGATCGCATACGACCCGGCGAAGGGGTCGACTGTCGCGGTGAGATCTGTCTCATACGCGAGCACCTGTTGCGTTCGCAAGGCCAGCCGCGCCGCTTTTTCGGTCGGCAGCGCGATCGCCTCGTCGAAGGAGTTTGTGTGCAGCGATTGGGTGCCACCCATGATCGCTCCGATCGCCTGGGCGGCGACCCTGATCAGGTTCACCTCCGGCTGCTGGGCGGTGAGCTGCACGCCCGCGGTCTGGGTGTGGAAGCGCAGCATCCAGGATTTCGGATCCTTGGCGCCGAACTCGTCGCGCATCACGCTGGCCCAGATGCGGCGCGCGGCGCGGAATTTGGCGATCTCCTCCAGCAGGGTGGTCCTGGCCACGAAGAAGAACGACAGCCGCGGGGCAAAGTCGTCGACGGCCAGACCGGCCTTGATCGCGGCGCGAACGTATTCGATCCCGTTGGCCAGCGTGAAGGCGATCTCCTGAACGGGCGTCGCCCCGGCCTCGGCCATGTGGTACCCAGAAATAGAAATCGTGTTCCACTTCGGAATCTCGGCGCGGCAGTAGGCGAAAGTGTCCGCGACCAGGCGCAACGATGGCTTGGGCGGGAAGATGTAGGTGCCCCGGGCGATGTATTCCTTGAGGATGTCGTTCTGGATCGTGCCGTTGAGCTCGGCGGCGGAGAGCCCCTTCTCCTCCGCGACGAGCTGGTAGAGCAGGAGCAGCACGCTTCCCGGAGCATTGATGGTCATGCTCGTCGAGACCTTGTCCATCGGGATGTCCCGGAAGAGGATTCGCATGTCCTCAATGGAGTCGATGGCGACCCCGACCTTGCCGACCTCGCCGTGCGCGATCGGCTCGTCCGAGTCGAAGCCCATCTGGGTCGGCAGGTCGAAGGCGACCGAGAGGCCCATCGTGCCGGCGGCCAAAAGCTGCTGATATCGGGCGTTCGACTCGGCCGCTGTGCCAAATCCGGCATACTGCCGCATCGTCCAGGGGCGCTTGGTGTACATGGTCGAGTAAACACCACGGGTGAACGGAAATTCGCCGGGCTGTTCCCCGTCAGCAGGGCCGTATACAGGCTCAATAGGGAATCCGGACTCGCTTAGCCGCCGTTCAGTCACGTATCCGATCGTAGGCTCACAGCTGGTTGCCAGGGCTGAGGTATTTCACACAGCTTCCGTTGACGGGCGGGTTCAAGCAAGAATAGGGCTGGCTTACCCCCAAGTCCCTCCCCTCGAAAGCGACACGGAAGCAGCATGCACTCCTCGACACGTGCGGCCCCCGGCACCATCATCGGTGGTCGATATGCCCTGCGCACGGCGGTGGGGCATGGCGGCATGGGCACCGTCTGGCGTGCCGCGGACACCATCCTGCGGCGCGAGGTCGCCGTGAAGGAGGTCGTGCTCCCGCCCGGTTTGGCCGCTAGTGACGCTGAAGCCATGTACGAGCGGACGCTCCGCGAGGCGAGGGCGGCCGCGGGCCTGTCCCACCCCAGCGTCGTCCAGGTCTTCGACGTGGTGACCGAAGAGGGCAGGCCGTGGATCGTCATGGAGCTGCTCGACGCCCGCAGCCTCGCTGACATGGTCATTGAGGACGGTCCACTCGCGCCACGCTCGGTGGCCAAGATCGGCATTGCGCTGCTCGGCGCGCTCGAGGTCGCTCACGCCGGAGGCGTGCTGCACCGCGACGTGAAACCGGCCAACGTCCTGATCACCCGCGAGGGCCGCTGCGTGCTCACCGACTTCGGTGTCGCCAAGCTTCCGGCCGACGTGCAGCTCACGACGCCGGGCATGGTGCTCGGCTCACCCCACTTCATCTCGCCGGAGCGCGCGCTCGGTCACCGCTTCGGGCCACCCAGCGACCTGTTCTCGCTCGGGGTCACGCTCTACACGGCGGTGGAGGGACGGCCGCCCTTCGACAAGGGTGACCCGCTGGCCACCATGCACTCGGTGGTCGAAGACCCGCCCGCGCCGCCGCAGCGCTGTGGTCCACTCATCGATGTCCTGTACGGCTTGATGGAGAAGGATCCGCAGCGGCGCTGGGATGTCGGCATGTCCCGCGGCTTCCTCCGCGAGCTGCTGGCCGGCCCGCTGGCGCAGAATCCGTCGGTTCAGCATTCCACCGACCCGTGGGCCGTGGTGCAGGCCGCGCCCGCCCCGCCCCCGGTTTACGATCAGCCGCCCGCACGGCAGGTGGGTGGCCGAGCCATGCTGCACACCGGGGAGTCCCCGACCGCGCGGCGTCCCCGCCACCAGACCAACGCCATGCCCGCGCTCACCCCGCGGCCGCAGCCCAACCGGCTGCGCCTGGCCCTCGCCGCGGGCATCGTCGGGGTGCTCGCGCTGGCCACGGTGAGCTGGGCGGTCTTCGGACGCGACAAGGAACCCATCACGGTCAGCCAGCAGCCGACCCAGTCGCCGTCGGTCGCACCGGCCAAGGTGCAGCTTGTGGAATACGGCGGCATCACGGTGAGCGCGCCGCTCGACTGGACCACCGACAAGACCAACTCCGCTTTCCTCGACATCAAGAACCCCACCGACAGCGATCGCTGGCTGCGCCTCAACGCCGTGACGGCGGAAAAGGACGCCAAGAAGACGCTGGAGAGCGCCGAGCGTGGCGTGCTGAAGACCCTGTGCACCGACGGCTACAAGCAGGTGATCCTGGCCGAGGCCGAGCTGGCCGGGACAAAGGGCATGCAGCTCGAATTCCTTTGCACGCCAAAGGGAAAGGCGCAAAAGCACGGGGTCTGGCGAATTGCCATCATCGGTGGCAAGTCACGGCATCTCTACCTGCAGACGTGGGTGACCACCTATCAGCAGGACAAGGCCGTCTTTGATGCCGCCGCTGCCAGCTACAAAGTGACGTGAGCCCGTGGAGTTGACTCAGGCCGAGAAGCGACTCTGGGCCAACTTCGCCACGGGCGAAGAGCTTCGGCTGGGTGAGGACGACCCGCTCGGCGATGACTTCGACGCCGCGACTTGGGGCGCGGATCGCCAGATCCGAGCCGAGGTGATCGCGAGCCTGATGCTCGGCGCGGCCGAGGGGGTGGCCGGCCAGTCGTCGCGGGTCTATCTGACCGGCGCGCACATCGTCGGCCCGCTCGTGCTCAACGGGGCGACGCTGACCCAGGAGCTGGCGATCATCAACTCCTACTTCGACACCGCCCCCGATTTCGGCAACGTGCAGGCCCGCAGCATCTGGCTCGACAGCTGCCGGATGCCGGGCTTCGGCGGCTGGAGCATGGAGATCACCAACACGCTCGCGCTGCTCAACTGCAGAGCCGAGTCGATCCTGCTGCGGTCGACCCGGGTCGGCATCGACTTGGAGATGTCGGGGTTGAGGGTGGGCGGAAACAGCGACCTTTGGGCGCTGGACTGCTCGGGCCTGGTGGTCAACGGCGGCTTGCGCGCGGACAGGATGGTCGCCACCGGCGGGGTGAACCTCACCGCCGCCCGGGTAGGGCCGTGGCTTGACCTCACCGGCGCGCAGATCACGGTGGAAGCGGGCGCTGCCGCTTTGCTTTCGACCGGTGTCGTGGTCGAGGGCATGATGAACGTCAGCGACATCAAGACCAACGGCATGGTCGACCTCCTGGGTGTCAACGTCACCGGAGCCCTGATGCTCACCGGCGCACGCATCTGCGTGCCGCCGCCGGTCGGCGCGGAGCAGCACCAGGCGCTGAGCCTGGAACAGGCCCGCATCGGCCAGCACCTGCTCGCGCCCCAGCTGCACCTCGACGGCCAGCTCAACTTGCTCGGCACCAAAGTGGAGGGCGTGCTGGAGCTGCGCAACGCCACCCTGCACAGCCCGGGGGCCATCGCCTGCTTCGCCGACCAGCTCCAGGCCGGGCGCTTCGACGGCGACAACATGGTGGTCGAGGGCCAGGTCAGTCTCGTCGGCGCGCAGATCGGCCGGAGCGTCACCTTCGATCGGGCGCGTTTCGAGTTCCCGGAGGGCATCGCGCTCGACGCCATGCAGATCTCGGTGGCCCACAATTTCGAGCTGACCGAGGTACAGGCCCAGGGCGGGATCTCCATCTACTCCGGCGAGATCGGCGGCGATCTCGTCATCACCGGCAGGACCCCCGCAAACCACGAGATCAAGGCAGGCCCGACGGCCGATCTCACCGCGATGCTGCCCGTGGCCGCGGTCGATGGCCGCCAGCTGCGCGTCGCCAAGTCACTGCTGCTCTCCGACGTCAGGATCGACGGCCAGATCACGCTGGAGTCGGCGACGATCGGTGACATCAGCGCCAACCGGGTCACCATGGACGGCGACTGGGCCATCGAAACCCTGGTGCTGGACGACTGCACGGTCCAGCGCGATGTGCGCCTCAACGACTGCGTGGTGACCGGCGAGCTTTCCGCGGCCGGGCTGCAGGTGGGCTCCGACTTCAAGCTCAACGGCGGCAGCATCAGCCTCGGCCTGCGGCTGGAGAACAGCACGGTCCAGGGCGACACCTCGATCGCGGGGGTCAGCGCCGCTTACCTGACCCTGGCCAACCTGACCGCCAACGGCGCCATGGTCGCGGTCATCTCCTCACAGGTGCAGGAAAACCTCACCCTCGAAGATGTGACGGGGGCCGGCTCGGTCGTGCTGACCGGGACGACCGTGGGCGGCTCGGTGCTCGCCGGAGGCATGGTGGCCAAGCGGTTCACGCCCACCTCCCAGGTCACTGGCCTGCTCAGCCTCAACCGGGCGACCATCGCCGAGGTCTCCTTCGACCCCTCGCTCTGGCCGAAAAAGCTTGAGCTTGACGGGCTTCGGTTTGAAGAGCTGCGCCATGAGGGCGGCTGGCAACGCATTCTGGGCCGCAGCTCGGGCGCTTTCCGCATGCAGCCCTACACCTATCTGGCCAACTATTTCCGGGGTACGGGCCACGACGACCGGGCTCGGCAGGTGATGCTTTCCGCGCAACGGGCCCACCGCCGCACCAGACCGTGGCTGGTGCGCCTTCCCGGCCTGCTGATGGACGCGATCGCCGGTTACGGCTACGCGCCGGGGCGGGCGGTGGCCGTCCTCATCGGAGCCTGGGCGTTGGGGTACTGGCATTTCCGGGAGTTCAAGGGTGCGGTGGCCAATCCCGCGCTCTACTCCGCCGACCTGATCATTCCGACGGCGCCGTTCGGCCTCGAAGCCGCCGAGGGGATGCCGATGGACGGCGTCGCGATAGCGCTGATCTGCATCGGATGGGCGTTGTCAATCGCCGTGCTGCCCGCTGTGACCAGGTCGTTGGGCCGCAACTAGCTCGAATAGTCGCGATCGTGTCGTTCCACATGCTAGAAATCCGGAATGACCGACCTAGCGGACCTGGTGCAAACCTGGATTGATGACGACCCCGATCCGGAAGCCCAGGCCGAACTTCGGTCTTTGCTTGAGGCGGGATCGTGGGCGGAGCTGAAAGATCGGTTCTCCGGTCCGCTCACCTTCGGCACGGCCGGCCTGCGCGGCCCATTGCGCGCCGGGCCTAACGGCATGAACCTTGCCGTGGTCCGGCAAGCGGCCGCCGGTCTGTGCGCCTGGGTCGCGGCTCGTGAGCCCGGTTCGCTCATCGTCATCGGGTACGACGCCCGTCGCGGCTCGCATACCTTCGCGCAGGAGACCGCCCGGGTCGCCACCGGAGCGGGGCTTCGCGCCGCGATCCTGCCCCGCCCACTTCCGACTCCGGTGCTGGCCTACGCGGTGCGCCAGCTGGATGCCGCGGCCGGGGTGATGGTGACGGCCTCCCACAATCCGCCGCAGGACAACGGGTACAAGGTGTATCTGGGTGCCTCGCTGGGTGGCCCACTGGGCGCGGGCGGGCAGATCGTGCCGCCGGTCGACGCCGAGATCGAGGCGCTGATCCGGTCGGCCGGGCCGTTGTCCACATTGCCGCTCGGCGAGCCCGGCGAAGTCCTGGACGCGACCGTGGTGGCGTCCTATGTGGACGCTGCTGCCACCGTGGTCCGGCCGGAGGAGCGCAAGGATCTGGCCATCGCCTACACGCCCCTGCACGGGGTCGGCCACGGCGTGCTCAACGCGGCGTTCGTGAAGGCCGGTTTCCACGCCCCGAGCGTCGTCGCCGCACAGGCCACGCCCGACCCGGCCTTCCCCACGGTCTCGTTTCCCAACCCGGAGGAGCCGGGCGCGATGGATCTGGTGCTTCAGCTCGCCGCCGCCTCCGGCGCGGATCTGGCCATCGCCAACGATCCCGACGCGGACAGGTGCGCGGTGGCCATCCCTTCCGGGCGCGGCTGGCGCATGCTGCGCGGCGACGAGGTGGGGGTGCTCCTGGCCGACCATCTGATGCGGCGCGGGGTCACCGGTACCTACGCCACCACCATCGTCTCGTCGTCCCTCCTGCGCGCCCTGTGCGCCGCCGGCGGGCACGGCTATGCGGAGACCCTCACCGGTTTCAAGTGGATCGTGCGCGCCGGCGCAGACCTCGCCTACGGCTATGAGGAGGCGCTGGGTTACTGCGTCGCCCCGCATATGGTGCGCGACAAGGACGGCATCACCGCCGCGCTGCTCGTCGCCGAGCTGGCCGCCGGCCTCAAGTCGGAGCTGCGTACGCTGCAGGACCGCCTCGACGAGCTGGCCGTGGAACACGGGCTCTACGTCACCGATCAGCTATCCGTCCGCGTCGACGATCTGTCCGAGATCGCCGACGCGATGGCCCGGCTGCGCGCGAAGCTGCCCAGCTCGCTGCTCGATGATCCGATCACCTCCACCGAAGACCTGCTCCCCGAGGCCGACGTGATCATCCTGCGCACCCAGTCGGCCCGGGTGGTGGTCCGCCCGTCCGGGACGGAGCCGAAACTCAAGGCCTACCTGGAAGTCGTGGAGCCGGTGGTGGAAGGCGATGTGACCGGGGCCCGGGAACGCGCCGCCGCCACCATCGTCGCCCTGCGCACGGAAACGGCTGCGGCCCTTGGCATCTGGTCGGTCAGCCCGTAACCGGGGATGGCGATCGGGGCCTATTCGAGCTGCCACACCGTGACGTCGCGGACGTGCCAGCCCGGTCCGGCCAGCTGGTCGATCAGGCGGCGCAGCTCGGTACCCCGCAAAGTCTTATCCGGAAGCACAAGCGCACCCGCATGCCAGAAAGCCGCGTCCTCGCGCAGATCCTGTTGCATCTGTGCGGTCACCACCGGGACCAGCCCGGTCTTGTAGACGTCGCGGATCAGGCTCGCGGTGGGCCGTGGCGCGGGCCCGAACCGGGCCCGCCCGCCCTGCCCGCCAGGCCCTAGGAAGTAGCCGCCGGCAAGCGGGAAGTCCCCGGCGTCGCGCTGCCACTCCATCGCGCTGGGAAACTCCTCGGTGGTCACCGGCACGGCGACGATGGTCCGGCCGGCCGGAACCCAGTCGCGCCAGACTCCCTCGGTGATGAAGGCGGGTGCCGCCGACTGCCCCCGCACCGGAATCGGCACCGGCAGGATCGGCACCAGCACCGCGACGAGGATGAGCGCGGACAGCCGCCGGAACCGTGGATCGGGCATCTTCTGAACCAGCGTGACCGTCAGCGCCAGCAGCGCACCGAAGATCGGGATCAGGACGAGCGCGAACCGAACCACCAGCACATGTCCCAGCAGAGGCACCCGTTCCAGCAGCACCCACGGCAGCGGGATGCCGGTGCCCCGACGGCCGATCATGAGGTTGCTGCCCAGGCTCAGCACGAAGAAGACCCCGGCCGTGATCGCCATGGCCTTGACGAGCGCCTGCTGCCACAGCCAGATCACCACTCCCGCCATGAGCAGCAGCAGCGGCCAGCCGAAGAAGGTGTTCTCCTCGCTGATGTTCCACGAGAGCCTGCTGTTGGCGGCGTTGCCACCCACGGACAGCTGCGAGTAGGCCGGGAACGATGCCAGGTCGGCCCGGTAGTGAGCCACGCTTTCGGGCAACCCGCTGTAGGTCTGGTCGCCGAAGAACTGGCGGTAGAGCGGATAGGCCAGCAGCGGCACCAGCATCGCGGCCGCGACCGCGAGCCCCGGCAGCACTCGCCTGATTGACGTCTTGGTCATCCAGGCGTAGGCGCCCATGAACACCGCCAGCGCCAGCGCGGTGTAAAGCAGCACCTCTTCGTTGATGAAGACCTGGTAGAGCACAAGCAGCCCCAGCGGGATCCCGTCTTTCCAGGTGCGCAGGCGAAGCGCGGCAAGCACCAGGAACGGCACCAGAAACTGGGCGGTCCAGTTGATGTGCCCGTTGGCGTGACTGATCATGCCGGGCGCGAAGCCGCAGAAACCACCGCCGACCGCCGCGGCGAAGCGGGAGGAGACCAGATGGCGGCTGAACACCCAGTACCAGCCGAAGGCGGTGGCGCTCAGGCCAAGCATCAGCAGCAGCGCGAAGGAGACCTCCGGACCAAAGATCATGGTTATCGGGACCATGGGCAGGGTCAGGCCGAGCGCCGCCGTATTGGCCATCAGGTTCACGCCGTCGGGCGCGTTGAGCAAGTGGGTGTAGAACGGATCGACCCCCTCGGTCACCACCCTGACCGCGTGCCGCAGGAACCAAATGAACTGCGAGTGGTCCGAGTTGATCTCCACTCGGCGATGGCCGAGATCTCGCCACAGCCGAGCGGTGACGAACAGGCCCATCGCCAGGAAGGCCCCCGCCGCGTAGAAGTCAGCGCGCTTGGAGACGCGCTGCTGGTGATCCGGGGCGGGCGCTGGTTCCTGTTGATCTACAGGACGGGATGCGCTCAGAACCACATTTCACAAGTTAGGCCGAATATGCCTCAGAATCGGGGCATTCCCCCGAATTGCCGATCACCTGCATCGCCCAGACCCGGCGTGATAAACATCGTCTCGGTAAGGCCGTCATCGATGGATGCGGTGACGATGCGCATCGGGAGATTGGCCTTCTCCAGGCGCGAGATGGCCTCGGGAACGATCAGCGCGCACAGCACCGTGATGTCCGTGCAGCCGCGGTCCACCAGCAGCCGGCAGCAGTGCTCCAGCGACCCGCCCGTGGCGACCATCGGCTCGAGCACGAGGACGGGCAGCCCTTCTAGGGACTCGGGCAGCGACTCCAGGTACGCCCGCGGCTGGAAGGTGTGCTCGTCGCGGGCCAGGCCCACGAAGCCCATCGACGACTCTGGCAGCAGGGCGAGCGCGGCATCGGCCATGCCCAGACCGGCGCGCAACACCGGAACGATCAGCGGCGGGTTGGCCAGACTCGTCCCGCGCGCGGTCGCGACCGGGGTCTGCACGTCTCGATGCGCCGCCTCGAAGGTGCTTGCGGCCTCGTAGGTGAGCATCGTGGCCAGCTCGTGCAGAGCGGCGCGGAAGCTGGCCGAGTCGGTGCGGGAATCACGCAGCGCTGTGAGCCGCGTCTGCGCGAGCGGGTGTTGCACTACGAGTACGTCCACAAGCCACGAACTTACCGTAGATGTCCAGCATGGCCGCCGCGAACGCCTGCGGCGTATGGCGAGCCGCGTTTGCCCTTGCCAGCTCGCCGAGCGCGGTGGCCGCAGCGGGATCGGCGAGCAGCTCGATGATGGCGTCGGCGAACGTGTCCTTGTCCGCGAGCACGGCCGCGCCGGCCAGAGCCCCGCGGCGATGCAGGACGGGATCGACCAACACGGACGGGACGCCGGCCAGGGCGGCTTCTTGCAAGACCAGGGCCTGAGTGTCTGTACCCGAAGGAAAAGCGAACACGTCGGCACGCTGATAGGCCGCGGCCACCGCCTCGGGCGGCTGCTGGCCGGTGACGATCACGCGATCGTTGCGGATCATGCGGCGTAGCCAGCGGGGTTCGTAGACCGCCCCCACCAACACCAGCCGAGCCCGCGGCTGCGCCTGCAACACGCGGTCGAAGGCGGGCAGGAG
Organism: Rhizocola hellebori; assembly: GCF_016862955.1. Classification (GTDB taxonomy): domain Bacteria; phylum Actinomycetota; class Actinomycetes; order Mycobacteriales; family Micromonosporaceae; genus Rhizocola; species Rhizocola hellebori. The sequence continues at coordinate 47,656 of NZ_BONY01000063.1, forward strand.
CAGATCGATCCCCTTCTCCCGGTTCACCCGCCCAACGAAGAGCACGACCTTGTCGCCGGGCTCGATGCCCCAATGCGAGATGTCCGCGGCCGGGCCGGGCTTGGCTACCCCAGTGGGAACGAGGTAGATCCGCTGCGGGTCGACCGGCAATGTCACCCGTTCGAGCACCGCGGGCGTCGGCACGATCACGGCGTCGGCCGGCCCGAGCAGCAATTGGTTGCCGAGGTCGAGCGGGGAGGGGTGTGCTTGCGCCGCACCTTCGCTCTGCACCCATAGGCGCAATTTCATGGTCAAGTTGCGTCTATGGGTGCAGAGCGAAGGTGATTCCAGGCGGCGGGAGTAGAGGCGGGCGAGCGCTCGCAGCGCGAAGTCGGGAACCCGATAGGCATCGGCATAGGCGTGCAGATCGGTGTGGTACGTCTGCACCAGCGGAACGCCGAGCTCGCGCGCAGCGATGACCCCGAGCAGGCCGACCGGGCCGGGCGAGTGAACGTGGATGAGGTCCGGGGTGTGCTCGGCCAGCGTCGCGATCATCGACGACCGCACCGGGCGCAGCGGCCAGCGGGCCAGCCGCAGGTCAGCGATGCCGCAGGCCAGCGCGGGAAGGCGGATCAGGCCCGGCTCAGCGCCCTGCGCAGGGTGCGCCGGGACCACGGTCACGCTCGGGTGCCCGGCCTCCGCGAGAGGTTCTCGAAGCGTGCGCAACGAGGTGATGACCCCGTCCCGGCGGGGCAGATAGGTGTCCGTGAAATGCATGATGCGCACGAGCAGCAGATTCGCGGGACGTGGCCAATGCCCCATGTCCGGGCAATGACCAGATGGTGAAACGTAGACTTCGCTTTGTGAGGGACAATCGCGCAAGGTGCTCGCGTTGAACAGCCGGACGACGAAGACTGCTTTCGATGTAGCCAGCTCAGACGCGGCGCTGCATCGATTTCTGCACGGTCTGCCGGGCGTCGACAAGGTCGGCGCCGAACAGCGTACCGCGGCGCTGAGCACGCGGTCGATCAAGACGACCGCGAAGGCCTACGCGATCGATCTCGCGATCCGGATGGTCGATCTGACCACGCTCGAGGGCGCGGACACCCCCGGCAAGGTAAAGGCGTTGTGCGCCAAGGGAAGGCACCCCGATCCGGCCGACCCGACGTGCCCTTCGGTCGCCGCCATTTGTGTGTACCCGTCGATGGTGCCGACCGCCGCCGCCGCGCTGAAGGGCTCCGGCATCCACCTCGCCAGCGTGGCGACCGCATTCCCGAGCGGGCAGGCCCCGATGGCCGTGAAGCTCTACGACACCAGCGCGGCCGTGGATGCGGGCGCGGACGAGATCGACATGGTGATCAACCGCGGGGCCTTCCTGGCCGGGCGCTACCTCGAGGTCTACGAGGAGATCGTCGCCATCAAGGAGGCCTGCCGCAGCGCCCACCTCAAGGTCATCTTGGAGACCGGTGAGCTGGTCACCTACGACAACGTGCGGCGCGCCTCCTGGCTCGCCATGATCGCTGGGGCGGACTTCATCAAGACCTCCACCGGCAAGGTCACCCCGGCCGCGACCCTTCCGGTCACGCTGATCATGCTGGAGGCTGTGCGGGACTATGTCGCGGAGACCAGCCGCAAGGTCGGCGTGAAACCGGCCGGCGGGATCCGTACCACCAAAGACGCCATCAAGTACCTGGTGATGGTGAACGAGACCGTAGGCGAAGGCTGGCTCGACCCGGACTGGTTCCGCTTCGGGGCCTCGACACTCCTCAACGATCTGCTGATGCAACGCACCAAGCTCGCGACCGGCCACTACGCGGGCCCCGATTACTTCACTTTGGACTAATGATGTTTACCTATGCGCCAGCACCCGAGTCCAGGTCGATAGTCAACATCAAACCCTCGTACGGCCTGTTCATCAACGGATCCTTCGTGGACGGCGGATCGGCCTTCAAGACGATCAACCCGGCCAACGAAGAGGTGCTGGCGGAGGTTGCCGAAGCCACCAAGGAAGACGTCGACCGAGCCGTGAAGGCGGCCCGTGCCGCGTTCAAGACCTGGAGCAAGCTGCCGGGCAAAGAGCGCGCCAAATACCTGTTCCGGATAGCGCGCATCATTCAGGAGCGCTCCCGCGAGCTGGCCGTGCTGGAATCGCTCGACAACGGCAAGCCCATCAAGGAATCCCGCGACGTGGACGTGCCGCTGGTCGCCGCGCATTTCTTCTACTACGCGGGCTGGGCGGACAAGCTCAACCACGCCGGCTTCGGCGCCAACCCGCGCCCGCTGGGCGTGGCCGGTCAGATCATCCCGTGGAACTTCCCGCTGCTGATGCTCGCCTGGAAGATCGCTCCCGCGCTGGCGTGCGGGAACACCGTGGTCCTCAAGCCCGCCGAGACGACACCGCTGAGCGCGCTGCTGTTCGCCGAGATCTGCCAGCAGGCCGACCTTCCCCCCGGCGTGGTCAACATCGTCACCGGCGCGGGCGCCACCGGGGCGGCCCTCGTCGACCACCCGGACGTGGACAAGGTGGCCTTCACCGGGTCGACCGACGTGGGACGGCATATCGCCAAGGCTGTGGCCGGTACCAAGAAAAAAGTCACCTTGGAGCTGGGCGGCAAGGCGGCGAACATCATCTTCGAGGACGCGCCGATCGACCAGGCGGTAGAGGGCATCGTCAACGGGATCTTCTTCAACCAGGGCCATGTCTGCTGTGCGGGCTCACGGCTGCTGGTTCAGGAATCCATATACGACACGCTGTTGGAGTCGCTGAAGCGGCGCATGGGCACGCTTCGGGTCGGCGACCCGCTCGACAAGAACACCGACATCGGCGCGATCAACTCGCAGGACCAGCTCAAGCGGATCAAAGCGCTCGCCAAGATCGGTTCGGAGGAGGGCGCGGAGGCGTGGTCGCCGCCGTGTGAGTTGCCGCGCAACGGGTTCTGGTTCCGGCCCACCATCTTCACCGGGGTCTCCCAGGCCCATCGCATCGCCCGCGAGGAAATCTTCGGGCCGGTGCTGAGCGTGCTCACCTTCCGCACGCCCGCCGAGGCGATCGAGAAGGCGAACAACACGCCCTACGGCCTGTCCGCGGGGATCTGGACCGAGAAGGGCTCGCGCATCCTCGATATGGCAGACAAGCTGCGCGCCGGGGTGGTGTGGGCCAACACGTTCAACAAGTTCGACCCCGCCTCGCCCTTCGGCGGATACAAGGAGTCCGGTTACGGTCGCGAGGGCGGCCGGCACGGGTTGGAGGCCTACCTTGCCGTCTAAAGCTCGGGTCGCTGTTCGCAAGACCTACAAACTCTTCATCGGGGGCGCGTTCCCGCGCAGCGAGTCAGGACGGACATTCGAGGTGGACGGCAACAACGTCGCGCTTGCCTCGCGCAAAGACGCCCGTGACGCGGTGCTCGCCGCCCGGGCCGCCTTCGGCAAGTGGGCCGGGGCCACCGCTTACAACCGCGGACAAATTCTTTACCGCGCCGCGGAAATGCTGGAGAGCCGCCGCGGCGAGTTTCCCGCGGAGGAAGTCGACGACGCGGTGGATCGGCTGGTCTGGTACGCGGGGTGGTCCGACAAGATCGCGCAGGTGTACGGCAGCGCCAACCCGGTCGCCGGGCCCTACTTCAACATCTCCTCGCCCGAACCCACCGGGGTGGTGGCGATCATCGCGCCCTCATCTTTCCTGGGCTTCGTGAGCGTCCTGGCCCCGGCCATCGTCACCGGCAACACCTGTGTCGTGGTGACCCCGGCCGCGGTCGACGCGATCACCTTCGCCGAGGTGCTCGCCACTTCGGACCTGCCCGGCGGTGTGGTCAACATCCTGACCGGCTCGGTCGCCGAGGTGGCCCCCTGGCTCGCCTCCCACGACGATGTCAACGGGCTCGACCTGACCGGTGTCGACAACGCCGAGCTAGCCCTCACTTTGGAACAGTCGGCCGCCGGAACGCTCAAGCGCATCATCCGCCGCTCCTCTCCAAAGTGGACAGATGACCCCGGCATCGGCCGCATGACAGCCTTCCTGGAAACAAAGACGGTCTGGCATCCGAAAGGTGTGTAACGACGCCAAGCAATTCAGTCACTGGCCGCGACGGTCTGGCATGCTGGGAGCCTGAAGGTGTTTAGGCGCACCGCGATAGCGGGCCGGACGGCCGCCGGGCCGGAAGGCTCGCTGACCGCGCCGCTGAGCGGGGCTGCCTGCGTCTGGTTCAAGGTGCGGGTGGAGTCGTGGCAGGCCAACGCCGACCCGCATCATCGGCGCACCGTGTGCCTGCTTCGCCGGGGCATCATTTTCTCGGTACTGAGTCCAGCCGGCCCCCGGCTGGTGAGCGCGGACGTCATCCGCGCCGAGGGTCCGCCGGTGACCGCGATCGTGGAAACCGTTCGGGTCAAACGCCCGCCCACCCGTGACGAAGCGCCGCTGCTGCACGCCCTCGTCGAGAGCGGCCTGGTGGAATCGTCCGAGCTGGGCCGCCGCGCGCACCTCTTCGACGAGCTGGTCTGGGAGACGACCGAGGCATTCCTCCCACCCGGCGCGAACGTCTCCGTACAGGGACGGCTGGACAGGCGATCCGTGCTTCGGCACGGTCTGCTGACCAGATCGCGTTTTGCGCCATTGCCCCCAAGTTAAGTGACCTGGGTCATCCGGCACGATGGAAGCTGTGCGTCCCTTTGACCCGCGATTGCTCCGGCATGTCCCCGCCCTGCGCCGGGACGTCGCCCTGCTCGCCCTGCTCGGGGTCGCCACCGCGGTCAGCATTGTGGTGGCCGCGACCGGCCTGGCCCAAGCCCTAGCCGCCCTCTTCACCACCCTCGGCTCGGCCGACTTGCCAGCCGCGGTGGGGCAAGGTTCGGGACTCCTCACCCCACCCTTCGCGGCCGCCGACTTGCCAGCCGCAGTGGCGCAAGGTTCGGGACCCGGCGCGGCCGCCGACTTGCCAGCCGCAGTGGCGCAAGGTTCGGGACCCGGCGCGGCCGCCGGCCTGCCGGCTGGAGTGGGGCATGGTCTGGCGCTCTTCATCGGCGGCATGGCCGGGCGGGCGGTGTGTCATGGGCTGTGCGGGGTGGTGGCCGCGCGGATGGCCGCCACGGTCAAAGCTCAGCTGCGGGCCGATCTGCTTGCCGCGGCCGGAAGGCGCGGGCCGGTCTGGCTCGCCGGCCAGCGCGCAGGCGAGCTCGCCACGCTCACCGGGCGCGGGCTGGATGCCCTGGACGCCTACTTCACCGGCTACTTACCGCAGCTCGTGCTTGGGGTCACCGTTCCGGCGGCAGTGCTCATCACCCTCGCCACCGCCGACCTCACCAGCGCGATCATCGTGCTGGTGACGCTGCCGCTGATCCCGATCTTCGGCATTCTCATCGGCTGGCAAACCCGCACCGCCACCGAGAAACAGTGGCGGCGGCTGCAACTGCTCGGCGGACACTTCCTGGACATGGTGACCGGCCTGCCCACCCTCAAGGCCTTCAACCGGGCCCACGCCCAGGTCGCCGCCGTTCGCGACATGGCGGATAGGCATCGAGTCGCCACCATGCGCACCCTGCGCATCGCTTTTCTCTCCGCCCTCGTCCTCGAGCTGGTGGGGACCCTGTCGGTCGCGCTGGTCGCGGTCCCGATCGGTCTTCGCCTGCTGGGCGGCGGCCTCACCCTGGGCACCGCGTTGCTGGTGCTGCTACTGACCCCGGAGGCCTACGCGCCGTTGCGGGTGGCCGGGTCGCGCTTCCACGCTTCGATGGAGGGGCTCACCGCACTCGACCAAGCCTTCACCCTCCTCAACCCCACCGCCCCCACCACCGCCACGCCAGTCCAGCGCTCGGCGGCGGGCGGGGTGGCTGGGCGGGCGGGGGAGATGGTGCTGGCGGGCGTGACGGTGCGGTATGAGCGGATCGTCGCTCTGTCCGATGTGGACTTGGTGGTGCGGCCCGGGGAACGGATAGCTCTGGTGGGGCCGAGCGGGGGTGGCAAGAGCACACTGCTCAACCTGCTGCTCGGTTTCGTCACGCCACAGGCCGGACGGGTGCTGGTGGACGGCGAGGAGCTGTCCGCGTTGGACATGGGTGCGTGGCGGGAACGGATCGCCTGGGTCCCGCAGCGCGCCCACCTCTTCGCCGGAACGCTGGCCGAGAACATCGCGCTGGGCAGGCCCGAAGCCACGCGTCAGGAGATCGAGGCGGCGGCCCGGGCGGCCGCGCTGCCGCACGATCTGGGGATCGTCCTGGGCGAGCGCGGGCAGGGCATGTCCAGCGGCGAGCGGCAGCGAGTCGCGCTCGCGCGAGCGTTCCTGCGCGATGCCCCGCTGCTCCTACTCGACGAGCCCACCGCGCGGCTGGACGCGCAAAGCGAACAGGCCGTGGTCGAGGCGACCATGCGGCTGACCGAGGGCCGCACGGCGCTGCTGGTCGCGCACAGGCCAGCGCTGCTGA
>NZ_BONY01000064.1 GCF_016862955.1 Rhizocola hellebori
ACGGGATCGAGTTCCAGCCCACCACCCCGGTCAAGGCGATGTCGGTGCGGCCGTCACCGTTGAAGTCCCCAGGGACCATCTTCACCATCGGGTTGGCGGCATAGTCGGCGAACGCTCCCACCAGCGGTGTGGAAGTGGCGAAGGAGAGGTCGTTGCCCGCCAGCGCCAGCGGTATCGAGTTCCATCCTCCAACGCCTGCCACGGCGATGTCCGTGCGGCCGTCGCCGTTGAAGTCGACTTGCGCCGAAGCGCCCGGATCGGTCTGGCTGCGATATCGGGTGAAGGGGGTCAACGCTGACATGGGGCTTTGCGGCGTCTCGCCGGTGCCATAGGAGGCCACCGCGATGGCGGAGATCGAATGGATGTCGAACGATACGTTGCGCAGGTCCACGCCCAGGGTGAACGGCGTCGAGGTCGCCTCACCGATCGGGATGCCGTCGAGCAGGAACGAGACACGGGTGGCGTAGCCGTTGACAGTCGCGGTCACCGTCATGCTGTCACCGAAAACCTGTGAGGGCACCGAGACCACTGGTGCTGGTGGTGCCGGAATCGGTGCGCCGCCACAGTTGGCGCTGACACGCTCCTGGCTTGGCGAGGTGGTGTCGTCGACGTAGATAGGGCCTGTCGAGGCGCTGCCGTCGGTGGTGATGTGCGAGTAGACACCATTGAAGACAGACTCCACCTTGTCGCGGACGCCACGGGTTTTGGCCGGGTCGAGGGTGTCGTCAAGCTGTTCGTAGTGCAGATGCTCGATCCGGGTGGCGCCGGTCTTGCCGACGAAGCCAAGTGGCTGGCCCAGCGGAACGACCTGGTTGGTGTTGACCAGCGGCATCGCGTTGAAGTGGCCGTAGGCGGTAAACCATCCGCCACCGTGGTTGATGATGACTCCGTAACCCAGGCCCCTCTGCGTGCCGACCGTCCCCGGAGGGTAAGGCACGCCGTTGATGTCCTTGCCGTCCCAGCCAGCCCACGCCACCGTGCCCGCAGCCGAGGCGATCACCGCTCTGCCGGGGGTGGGGCCACTGACGGCGAAGAAGTCGATGTCGTAGTCGTCATGCCCGTCATAGGTGGTCAGGCGCCAAGCTTCACCGCACAGGAACGGGAGCTGAAAAGCTGGACGTGGCGTGGTGGCGGCGGCCGCAGTGACGTGGACGACCGAAACGGCGACACCGGCCAGGATGGCCACACATAGGCTGGCCAGCTGGCGCAAGGCTGGTACACGCAAGGCGTCTCCTCGATGAATCCCCGAGTTCATCTCCCCCCGTGGGAGCACACCGGAGTCTGCCACGACGGCGCGCCGCCCGCTGCCCCGCCCGACATCGAACTATCTAGAAGGGACTAACGAGATCACCACCGTTGTCCGAAGAGGAGCGGGCATTACCTCTTCCGACCGTCGCGGCGAGATGGGTGAGTATTTGCAGAACTTGGCGTAACAGTAGGTACCCCAACGTTTACCGCCGACTCAACTGCGCTGCGTTGCGGGATGGCTGTCGCTGTCGGCGGCCGCGCTTGAAAGGGTGGGTTCACGACATGGGTCGGGTCGCAGCTGCGGCGGATCCATTGCGCAGCTCGATGTTCGGCCTCATCTTCCGGAAAGCAGCGACGAAGATCGGTCATTCTGGTCGCCCTCACTTTGCTACGATCGGACATGTCGACCAAGGAGGTGGCAGGTGCACCCGTTGGCGAGCGTGTTCGAGCGGATCTATCGAGATGGCTTGTGGGCCAACGGTTCTGGTACGGGTTCCGATCCGGCCAACACCGAGCAGTATCGGGTGTTCATCGAGCGATTCATTGTCCAGAACAACATCCAGACCGTCGTCGACCTTGGATGTGGAGATTGGCGCTCGTCGAGATTGATCGACTGGAGTCGCGTGGGGTATCTCGGCGTCGACGTCGTCGAGTCGGTCATCGCCCGAAATCAACAGCACTACCAGGTCGGCAACATCCGGTTCGCGCACCTGAACGACGAGGACGAACTGCCCCATGCCGATCTGCTAATCGTGAAGGACGTTCTGCAGCACCTCCCGAACAGCGAGATTCACCGCATGGCCAGGTTTCTCAGACGATTCCACCTGGCTCTGGTAACGAACACCGTGAGCTCCGAGCTGCATCGGCCCGATGGCGCGGTGGTGCGCATCGAGGATGTCAACACAGACATACCAACTGGTCTCATGCGTCCCGTCGACGTGCTGGGGCCGCCGTTCAGCTGGCCCGGCGAGGAGGTCCTGCGGTACAGCTGCCCGTGGCCGCGGCTGGGAGCGTGGGAGACGAAGTCGACGGTACTCATCCGCACCACATTCATGGATGCTCGCGGATAACGCGGTCAGTCCGCGAGCTCGAGGATGCCGTACTTCACCAGCTGAGCTATCTGCGGAAAGCACTGGTGCTGCGACTCGGGTGTAGCGTCGGCCACGCGTGCCATCAGTTCGGTTATTTGCATTTTGCTGCCGGTTGGGCACACCGCGAGGATCTTCGCACAGGTCTCCAGTTCCTCCGATATCTCGGTCATGCGGAGGAAATGCAACCCGCCCTGGGCCAGATCGGCGCCCTCCGTACTGACCTTGACCCGCATGTCGGCGCTGATCAACGACGTCGGATGGGCGCGGAACGTCTCGAGGTAGTCGAATCCGAGGTCGTCACCGGGCGCTTCGACAGCCCGATCCCTTGCCTGGTCCAGAAGTTCGAGCCACAGCGCCTCGTACTGGCGGATAATGACCGGCCAGTCGTAGTGCTGTTGCACCCGGCGCCGCGCCTGCGCGCCCATGCGCGTGCGAAGCGCAGGGTTGTCGATCAGCTGCTGCAGATAGCCGGTAAGGCTTCGCATGTCGACCGATGCCGCCTGGCCCAAGCGCCGGTACAGCTCCAACGGCTCCCAGAGAAATGGTGTGTGCCGCAGGTGTTCGAAACAGTCCGCCCATTGCGTGGGGACGAGGAACCCGGTGACGCCGTGCTGCACCGAGTCGCGGTGGCCGTCCCAGTCTGAGGCGATCACCGGAAGCCCACACGCCATCGCTTCGATCACCGTCTGGCCGAAGGTTTCTTGCACGCTGTCGGTTGGTGACACGAAGACGTCCGCGGCGTCGTACAGGCTGCGTTTGACGTCACTTGTCGGATTGGGCATCACCGTCACCATGTCGCCCACGCCCAACTCGGCGGCAAATTTCTCCAGCCTGGGTGCGATCTGGTGCGGCACGTCGTCGCCGGCAAGAACCAACGTGGCGATCGCGCGCTGCCTCGGCGGGAGCCGCCGAAAGGCGAGGACCAACGGGAACAGATCGGCCTTGTAGTGCGCCGAGAACCTTCCGAGATAGAGGATCACCACCGCATCCTGAGCGAGGCCGAGTCGTGTTCGCGCCGGCGTCTTTTCGCCCGGCTGATACGTGGTGGCATCGGTGCCCAGCGGAATGACCGGCAATCGACAGCTGAGCATCTCGGGTGGGGACCCTGCCGAGGCGGTCGATGTCAGCCGCTGCACGGCGGCGCGCCCTGCGTGACTCGTGCAGACCAAGGCGTCGTGGCTGCGCAGTGCCTTCAGGAGCGCGCCGAATCCGTACCAAAATCCGGGTCCGCCCGAAATGCTGTGCGTGACACCGACGACTGGCCGGGGGCCGCTGCCGGCAAACGCACGCATGTTCATCAGACTTTGAAGACCCGGATCCCGGATTCCGTCCTCACCAGACGAGCCGGGATGAAAAAGCACCATGCGGTCGTGGCGCGCGAGATGGGGGTAGTCGGCGACGAGTACCGGTAGGACACGCTCCCGGTTTGGGTAGGCCATCAGTCGATTCATCGCCTCGGACAGATGACGCTGGGTCGTGCACGGCAAATACAAGGTTTCGCACTGCGAATGCTGCAGCACCGCCCGCAGCAGTCCCGCCTTGGCGACTTCGGCTCCCCAGATTCCGGACTGCGCAGGGTGCTCGTCTTTGTACGCCTCAATCGGAAACGGCAGTGAGGCAATAGTCATGGAGTACATTGGCGCTCCCTGGCTCAGAATCGTTGGTAGGTGATTGCCGGATCCACCGGTCCGATTCACTCCAAATGGCCCTTGCGCTCAGCTAGTGATGATATTACTTAGTACGTTAAATCGGCTAAGCTAGCGGGGGGCAGTTGATATGGCGCAGGTGAAGCAGAAGCCGGTCAACCTAACGCAGGATGCGCTTGTGCAGGCGCTGATGCCCGACCCGTCCGCGGCGCCACCCAACGCGATCGTGCTGAGCGGTTTCCTCGGCAAGTCGACCCACCCGGACAAGTGGCGGTTGTATCTGACTGCCGCACTCGACCGCTATGTCGAGATCCCTGAGGACAAAATCCTGCACGCCGTGCAGCTCGGCGACCACGGCACGCTGCTGTGGATTCCCAAAGACATGACTTTGCAACTCCATCAGGCGCAACCGGAGCACATCCAGGCCGAGTTCCTCGATGGGGCCATCACCGCCAACCACGTGGGCGTGCCCGCCATCAACCCGTTCTTCGTCGGCGGTGCAGTGCGGCTCATCAGTATCACGCCTTCCGGCCATGTGTATTGCCACACCCCCCTGGGGACCTCGTGTGGTGGTGGGACCCAGCAGTGATCCTCGGGCACCGGCGTTACGGGACGGAGAAAAGCACACGCAGATGCTCACCTTGGGGAATGTGCCTGGGTACCTGATTGATTGTGGGCTGGTCAGCCCACAATCAATCGTCGACGGCGACCTGCTCGTGCGTGAGCTGTCGAGCAGGAATCACAACTTCGGTGTGCGGTGCCGGCAGGCGTCCAGTCATCTGCTGAAACAGGCGCAGGCTGGGCAGCTCGACACTGTGGTGAATGAGGCTGAGGTTTACCGGCTGTTGGCCGACGAGCCCAGCATGCATGCGTATCTGGTGAAGTTTCACGGTTACGACCCGCAGGGCAAAGTGCTTTTCCTGCAGTACCTTCACGACGCTGTCGATCTGGCCACCTTCCACGGCCGCCGGCGCCGTCCGCCGACCGGTGTCGCCGGCGAGGTGGGTGCGGCACTGGCTGCGTTGCATCGGCTCCCTGCGGCCCGGTGGGAGGGCCTCGTGATGCACCCGAGGCGATTGAGCTTTCTCACACCGCATCGGCCGGACCTGGAGCTGTACCGCACCTCCACCGCCGCGCAGCTCGATCTCATCCGGATCATCCAGGGCACCCCGGGTTTCGGGGAGAGTCTGGACGAGCTTGCGCGTGCGTGGTCGGCGACCACCCCCATCCACCACGATGCCCGGCTGATCAACTTCCTGCTGACCGCTTCGCCACATCAGCGGCGCCGACCACGCGTGAGGCTGGTGGACTGGGAGTTCGCCGGTCTGGGCGACCCGCGCTGGGACATCGGTTCGGTGCTGGCCGGTTACCTCTCGCTGTGGCTGTCGTCCATTCCGATGTCCGCGACGGCGTCGAAAGCACGCTCGGTGGCTTTGGCGACACGTCCGCTGGGACTGGTCCAGCCGGCGATCCTGGCCTGTTGGCGAGGCTACGTCGAGGCGCTCGACCTCGACGTGACCGCCGCGCGTCAGCTCCTGCGCGGCACCGTCGGGTTCGCCGCCGTCCGCCTCGTACACACCGCGCGAGAAATCGCTCAGTCATCAGGGGCGCTGACCAGCGATATCGTCCTGCATCTGCAGGTGGCACACAACATGCTGGCCCGGCCGGTGGAGGCTGCGGCACACCTGCTCGGCTTGGCACTCGACGATGGGGCTGGCCCCGATCGCGCCGACGATCCGCGATGAACGCCCATCGCGACCGGATCAGCTCGGCGGTGTCGGCAGCCGGGGTACAAGCCACGTCCTATTCGTGGTTCGGGCGGCTACACCGGGTGCTGCCCAGGGCTGCGGCGAAAGGGCTGGACCCCGCAACCGCGCGAAGCTACCTGGTCACCGCGCTGCAGACGCGGCTCTACACGAACTTTTACTGTCCAGGTATGCCCGTGCCCATAGACGATGAGGTCCAAGCGACCGTGGGCAGCACCTCGGCTCGCCAGCCGTACCTGCAAGCGCTGTCAGAAGCGAACACAGGCACCGGTTGCGCGGAGGGATCCTGGCGGGTGCACGGCCAGGAAGGACCACACACGGTCGTCGAACAGCAAGGACTGCGGCTTTGGCTGACATCCGACGATCTCTGCGCAGTCACGGGCGGAAATCCGCAGGCCGGTGCCGCCGGTAGCGAGGTGGCGATCCGGCTACCCAAGGAACTGTTCGAACGATCGCCGGGCTTCTACGTAGCATTGGGCAACGAGGCGCTGCCACCCTCAGCCGCGGAGCCCTTGGTACGGATGTACTGGAACCTCACACCGAAGGCGACCGCGCCTGCGGTAGGCATTCTGACCGCCACGCTAAACGAGGCACGAGTCCCCTTCCGGTTCAAGGTTGCCGACACCCCAACGCGTTTGGCCCGCTGTGATGCCGGCGTGCTGTACTACCCCAAGCGTCATCACACCCAGGTCAGAAACGTAGTGGCCGAGGCATACGCGCAGCTGCGCGACGTGCTTACACCTGGCACACCGGCGTTCACCAAGCAGCTTGCACCTGGCCTCGGGCTCGCCGAGGACTTCGGTGACGGAGGCAGTTTCGGCATGCACCGCTGCGGGCTGCTGGCCGAAGGTGTCGTGGCCGCGGGGGAGAAGGGCTGCCGCACCAGTGATGAGCGCCTGACCACCGTGTTCGAGTATCTGCTGGCGGCGGGCATCGACCCGGATGCGCCCTACCTGCATCCCGGCTCCACCGACGACTACGCCACGTTGACCACGGCCGAGCGAACGGGACGCCGATGAACACCGACCACCTCGACGTCGCGTACGCCATCGGGCAAGACCTTGTGCGAACAGCCATCTGGCACGACGAGCGCTGCAACTGGATCGGCCCCGCATCGGAAACGGACGCGCAGTGGGACGGCGCGGCGTTGTCGGCCCTCGGCACCGACCTTTACGGCGGCACGAGCGGTGTCGCGTACTTCCTCGCCGAGCTCTACACCGCCACCGGCGCGTCCGCGATCAAACGGGCCGCGCTCGGTGCCTTGCGGCAGGCACTTGCGTCAGCCACCACAGATGACCGGTGCGGCCCAGGAATGTACATCGGAAGCACCGGGATCGCCGTGGCAGCCGCCTACGCCGGCATGCGACTGGACCAACCATGGCTCGTGGAGCAGGCCGCCCGCCTCATCCAACAGCCCGCCACAGCGGATCCTGACGGCGATCGCGAGGCCGACCTGATGTCGGGCCTGGCTGGACAGATTCTCAGCCTGCTCATCCTGAGCGACGTGCTCGCGCGTACCGACCTCGTCGAACAAGCCATCCTGCTCGCCGACCGGCTCCTTGCCACGGTCGTCAAGGCCGAGGACTGGTATTGCTGGGCACCTTCGACAGGCCCCTCGACATCGCCACTCGCGGGCATCTCTCACGGCACAGCCGGGATCGGCCAAGCGCTACTCGAACTGTCGCGCAGCACAGGCGAAGCCCGCTACCGGCACGCAGGCGAGCGCGCATTCGCCTATGAGCGGCATCTGTTCGACCCGGTTCACCAGAACTGGCCCGACCTGCGGCAGGTACCCAAACGTGCCAGCCGTCGTGCGGTGCCGTTCATCAGCACCTGGTGCCACGGCGCCCCGGGTATCGCCATGACCCGGCTACGCGCTTACGAGCTGTTCGCCGACGAAGCCTGCCGCGACGAGGCCCTCCAAGGCATCGCCACCACCAGCCGAATGCTCCGCGACACGCTGACCACCCGCACCGGCAACTACTCGCTATGTCATGGCCTTGGCGGTAACGCCGAACTGCTGCTGCACGCACAGGAGATCCTCGACGAGCCGTCGGCCGCACAGGCAGCCCTGCTGCAAGAGGTCGCCGAGGCGGGACGAGAACACCACAGCCACCCGAGCCAGCCGTGGCCGTGCGGAATCCGCGAAGGTTCAACACCGGGCTTGATGTGCGGACTTGCCGGCATCGGACTGTTCTACCTGCGGCTACACGATCCCGCCGTCCCTTCTGTCCTCCTGCTGAAACCGGGCGCCTTCGCCCGTACCGCCAACAGAGCGGGTTCGACAGGCCTGCCCGTTTCGGGTTAAGCCCAAGGTGGGCAGTCCCGCCGGTCCTCGACGCGGACCAGGTCGGCGGAACGGTCCGTTCCTTGGCCTCAGGCCTCTTTCGCCGCCTCGGCTACAGCATCCCAGAACGCGTCGACGCCTGCGCGCACGTCGGCGAAAGCCGGACCACTCAGGACAATCCGTTTGGCCTCCGCGAGATCGACACCGAGCAGATCCTTGACAACGCCTATGCACTGCATGAGGCCCGAGTCTCGCGATCGAAGCAGAGCAACCACATCCTGGAGATCTTCGCCTTCCTCCAGCCGCTGGCGCGCCTCGGCGATCACCTGGTGGTACCCGCTATTCGCCACATGTTGAGAGTAATGACCGAGCCGGTGCTCGGAAAGAGTTTTCGAGGCGTGGCAGGACAATTGCGCTGGCAGGTCGCCTTCGACTCGGTCTTGGGTGGGTAGCCCTATTCCTTGATCTCGCAGGTCATGTGAGCAAAGGATTCCGAGGTCCGTCTCGGCGTCGGTGGCCGAGGGCTCGGGCGAGGATGGCGCGGCGGCTGCGCGTACCGGCCTTCGCGAATACGGACTTCAGGTGATCCTGCACGGTGTGCTCGGACAGGAACATCCGCATGGCGACCTCTTTGGTGTCCAAGCCTTCGGCGAGCAGCGAAAGCAATTCGGTCTCCCGGGTGCTGAGCCCGGTCGCCCGCGCGAATAGGTCGAGGCGGTCGCCCGGCTGGCACTCCTCGATGGTGACGGCGATGTCATCGCCTAGCCGTGCCGCGCGTAATGTCAGCCACCCGCTATCGGTCAGATGTACCCGGGCCGACGGCGGGTGATCGTCTACCCCAGCCTCCACGGCGAGGAGCTGCGCTGCCACGTTGTACGCCCCCGCCGGAATCGCGCTCGGCGGTAGGAGAGCCTGCAGATACGCATGCGTATCAGGCGTTTGTTCACGCACTGCCAGCGATGGGGAGAGCAGCAGGACCGCCGGGCCGGGTCGCGGCGAGGTCTCACCGACAGCGTCGAACGTGGCGGCCTGACACGCCCGCAACGACGACGTCACCTCGGGAACGACAGCGCCGATCGCCGACAGATCGGAGGAAGTAAACGAGGAACCCACTCGCCACAGATCAAGCCAGCCCCAGCAGCCGAACCGATCCCGGAACACTGCCGAGGCAATATCTGTGACACCGTAATTAGCCAACAGCGACTGCCACATCAGGCTCGCGGACGGCGAGGACAGGCGAGCCACGGATTCCAGCGAGGTCCAGCGGTTCACCGAAGACAGA
Organism: Rhizocola hellebori; assembly: GCF_016862955.1. Lineage (GTDB taxonomy): Bacteria > Actinomycetota > Actinomycetes > Mycobacteriales > Micromonosporaceae > Rhizocola > Rhizocola hellebori. Next base: position 9,321 of record NZ_BONY01000064.1, read on the forward strand.
TACTTCAGGCGTATCAACGTCGGCAGCTGCGGCAGGAGCAGCGCGACAGAAACGTCGGCAAGCGGAGACGAGCCGACGCAGGTGACCGGATCCGTCAGCAGAAAAACATAGGCGTCGAAACCGACCGAGCGGCGTAGCCGATCAAGCACTGCCGAGCGCAGCGTACGCGAGTCCACACCGCCAAGCGTAGGTTCCCAGAAGTCTGGGATGGCCGGCGCCACCGCCCGTACCGAGGATGGAGGCATGAACACACTTCACATCGAGCACGCGATCACCGAGTTCGGCGTATGGAAAGCGGCCTTCGACCGCTTTGCCGAGATGCGACGCGACGCGGGCGTGCGCCGCCATCGCATCGCACAGCCGGTCGACGACGCCCACTATGTTCTTGTCGATCTGGACTTCGCGACGGCGGAAGAGGCGAGGAAATTTCTCGGGTTCCTCCAGACCAGCGTGTGGAACACGGGCAACGCCCCGGCATTGGTCGGCCAGCCCCAGACCAGGATCCTGGAGCTGGCAGACGAATATTCCGAAAGCTAGAACGCGAACGACGGATCCGGCCACCGTGCGCGCAAAGGGCCGTGGCCGGAACCGTGAGGTCTGGAGCGACTCGATGTCAGTGTAGGTGAGGCAGCAGCTGGCCCGCGCCCTCGACTAATCTGAGCGGCGGGCATGTTAGGCGTAAGCGGAGGTGGCGGCACAGCGGGCGTAGTCCTGGAGTTGCCCGATTGCCATGCTGCGTGGGCGAAGCTGATGCAGGCAGAAGTAAAGCCCTACTCGGAACCGGCACCGTCGCGCCGCAAGGCAGTGGCGCGCGGTGTCGTGTCGATGCGGATCGTGCGAGCATGCCAACACGGATCACGGCCGTAGGCTTTCCGTGGTACTCGCAATGATGGAGCTCGCGAAGTGTCCGACTTCACGACAGGGCGGATGCCGGCCGTGCCATGGCCAGCATGATCACTTTGGTCAAACTGTGATCATGCTGGCGTGTGGACCACGCATTCAGTTGAATTGGAAGTTGGCCCTGTGCATAGATCCGTCGGTGAGCTTGACGACCAATTGCCGGCAGGTGCCGCTCCAGTCGTTATTGGTCTTCCAGACGTAGCTGTATTGACCGGTGATTGGGTTGTAAGCCAACGAGCTGCCTCCAGCGGTGAGGGTTTCCTCCACACCGTCCACGAGCGCGCTGGAGTCGCAGGCAACTTGCTCGGACTTCGGATAGCCAGCACTGAGGACATTCAGCCCGAGGTCTGCGCCAAGGCTGAACTTGACTGGTACCGCACGGCCGGCCCTCATACTGTTGACAACAGGCAGGTTGTCCACCGGGCTGAAGAAGCCGGCGAATGGATAGCTGCTCTGTTTGCATTTGCCGGCGCTGCCCGCGGTATGGACGGCCGCTATCTCAGCGTCACCCAATGCACGGCTATACATGGTGATCTCATCCAGGTCGCCTGGGAAGGAATCGGGATTGCCATAGGAAACGAAGATCCAGCCGAAGTGCAGAATGCTCGCGCCAGCAAGGATTGAGAGGGTTTCGGCCGTAGTTCCCACCAGGACGCCATCGAGAAACAGACGGTAGCCACCGGGATTTTGGTAAGTCAAACCGACGTGGTGCCAGACTCCTGCTTGCCAGGTCAGAGAATCGGAGTACGCGCGCGGCAAGGGACCACGCAGCTCCAGCCGAGTGTCGCCATTGGACAAGCCGATGCTGTTTTCTTGGCCGTTCGCCAGCAGCAGGTATGCACTGAGATGACCGGGGGCAATCTCAATGATCGGACGGAACCAGAACTCTACCGAGTACTGAGTTGCGGCAGCGAACTCCGGCGCGGCTGGGGCCGTGAAGTAGGCCGCGCTAGGTCCACCGCCGGCCAAATGGTACGCCTGGTCTACCAAACCGGCGCCAAAGTCCGCGCCGAAGTTGGTGCTGTCATTGCCGCCCACGATATCGGTACCGCTGCCGTCGCCGGTCCACCAGCTCACGATCCCGTCTGGTGGTGTCAGACAGGCCGTGCTGGCGAGCTGAAGTTTCTCAGTGTCGCCGGGAGAACCTTTAATGATCGCGCCAGCGGCGAGCACCAACGCAGATGTCGTTACCACGGCGATCCAGAATCTCTTCACACTTCCTCGCTTTCTCACTGCCCAAGCGGAAACTGCATCTGCTGGTAGCGAAAGACATGAGCAGACGTGAATCCATAGACCCTTCTGATCCAACACGCCGATGATTAACCCAATCAGGAACCCGATCTACTAAGCGAATCTGCCGGACCGCGCAGACCCGACCATGCGGGCAGCCGAAAGAGACACGCCGCCGGTTGACGATCATCCAATCCCGGTACGCTCTCGGCCCACTCTTTGGAGCCGAGCCGTGGTCGTATGGCCATTGGTAAAGGGCAGGACGACGAAGAGAGCCGGCCTGACCCGACCTTGTATGCGAAAGGTATTCCATTTTGTGACGCTGACATGATCGCGTTCGCTTCGCGCGATCATGTCTCGGTGCGGCATTCCCTGCGTGACAAGCCCCAGAAGCCGCGCGCCGTTGCGTGAGGCAATGGGGAGCACAAGAGGGTAGGCCGAGGTGACCCAATGTCTGTCGAGAGTGGACACCCGTGTTCGCAGAGACCGACGGCCTTGCGGTTGGGGCCGACCTGCGTGTTGCGGCAGTTATTTGTTCAACCCCAAGTGACTTGGCTTACCGGCAGTACATTTGGATACCGGCGCTCTGCGTGGATTCCTCCGACCAGATTTGGACGATCAGCTCGTCGCCGGGCCTGCCGTCGTAGTTGCCCTTGACTCGGACGATGGTTTGCTGGCCTGGTGTGAGGTCGCCTTCGGCGGGAACGGTGAACACATCCCGTAGCCGGCTGTCCTTGCGGATCTTCCAGTGGAATGGCGCGCTCGCGTCCTTCAGGATGACCGGGTAGTCGATGTTGCTGCATGACACCTTCATGTTCGAAGGGTCGACGCCGGTCAGCCCTCGCCGTGTCACCGTGAATCTGGCGTCCGTCTTCGGCGCTGTTGCGGGTGAGGGGCTGTCGCGCCGGGGTGCCGTCGTTGTTGGCTGCGTGGGGCGATCGTTGGACTGTGGTGTCTGCGTATTCTTGCCGAATCCGCAGCCGAGGGCCGCGAGCATCAACAGTGCCGTCGCTGACTTGGCGAGTGGTTTGCTGGTCCAGCCATGCATGGTCGTGTCCTTTCCCATGTCGATCGAGGAGTGTGCGGCGACAGCCGCGCGGCGGCGGTCGGCCGCAGTGATCTGAAGTAGGCCGGGCGACAGGTCAGGCACGGTCACGTTGGCACGCGGGCCAAGCGCTCGCCGGAAGCGGCCCGAGCTGGGCTGGTGGTTGGTCACGCCTACTAGAGCGGGCAACCGCAACCTTGATACATGGGTCATGCGACATGGCAAACACACCGACGATCAGGTCACCATCGCCGGGGACGGTGTCGATGAGCGCAGCCGAAAAGCCGTGATCCCGCAGCGATGTGCGCAAAGCCCGGACTGACCGGCGCCCAACTGCCCTACTTCGAGGTCATCGGCGGCGGCGATCCTCAGCCGGGCGATCCCCTGCGGACGCAGTGACTCAAACTGTCCTCATTGGACAATGGCTAGGAGAGACCCCGGGCACTGCCGATGCCCTCGACGCCGTCGACGAGTGTGGGCTGCGGCTGCTGGGCGAGGGGTGAGGCGACCAGCCAGCCCACACCCAAGACCAGGCCCGCGGCCGCGATCAGCAGGGTCGTGCGTGGGCTGGTGACATCCGCCAGTACTCCGCCCAGCAGGGCACCGACGGCGGGAGTGGCGAAGGCGAGGAAGCGGTTGGACGCGTTGACGCGGCCGAGAAGTTCGTCGGGGCAGACGGCCTGCCGGTAAGACACCTGGCTGATGTTGTACAGCGTGCTGCCGTATCCGGTGACGAACCATCCGGTGATGAACAGCGCGATCCGCCAGCCCGGCGCAGACAGCGGTGTCAGCAGGGCGAACGGTTGTGTCAGCGCCAGCGACAGCACGACGGTACGCGCCTGGCCGAACCGGTCGACCCAGCGTTTGGTGGTCGCCGCCGCCACCACACCGCCGATTCCGGCTCCGGCGACCACCAGGCCGGCCGCGTACACAGGAATGTGCAGGTCGCGTACGAGGAACAGCAGCATGACGGCGATGAACGCGGACATGAAGAAGTTGCCGCTGGCGGTGCACAGCGCGATCGCCCGTAAGGCGCGGTCCCGCCACACGTAGCCGAAACCGGCGCGGATCTCGGCTGCCATCCCGGTGCGGGCAGCCGACGGCAAGGGATCGTCGCCGTGCATGAACCGCAAGGTGAGGGCCGACGCGAAGTAACCGACGGCGCCGGCGAAGACGGTACCGGCGGCGCTGAGCAGGCTGACCAGTACGCCGCCAGCCGCGGAGCCGCCTAGCGCCAGCACCGAGGACGTGCCCTGCAGCCGGGTGTTCGCCCGGACCAGCTGCGTTCGCGCCACGACACTGGGCAGGTACGCCTGCTGGGCGACGTCGAAGAACACCGACGCGACACTGGCCGCGAGCGCGGATGCCAGCAGCAGCGGCCACGTCAGTACCCCCGTCCACCACGCGAGCGCCACACCGGCCACCAGCGCCGCGCGTACGCCGTCCATGCGGGCCATCATGCGGCGGCGAGCGTACCGGTCGATCATCGCGCCGGCCGGGAGCCCGACAATGAGCATGCCGAGGTGCTGGGCCGAGGTGAGCAGGCCCATCTGCACTGGCGTGGCTGCCATGGCGGTGACCGCGAGCAGCGACAGGGCGATGCCACCCACCCGGACAGCCAGCTGGCTTAGGGTGGTGGCCGTCCACAGCAGACCGAACTCGGTCGGTGCTACCAGGCCACGGGCAAGGCGATAGGCCCGCGCGCCAGCAGTCCTGTCTTCCACTGCACCTCCTGCGGCGGAACGGCCATACGCAGACCGGGAAGCGTGTCCAGCAGCCGCTCGAACGCGACCCGCAGCTCCATGCGAGCCAGCGGCGCACCGAGGCAGTGGTGCATCCCGGCGCCGAACGCCATGTGCTGGTTGTCGGGCCGGTCGAGGCGCAGCTGCCCCGGATCGTCGAACTGCGCCGGATCCAGGTTCGCGGCCTGCGGCGATACCAGGACGGCGTCCCCGGCAGCGATCACGACTCCGGACAGCTCGACGTCCACGGTCGCGACGCGCGCGAAGCTCACGCCATGCCCGAGCGCCACGAACCGCAGCAGCTCCTCGATGGCAGTCGGCAGGATGTCCGGCTCCTGCCTGATCCGCGACAGGAGTTCGGGGTCCGCAAGCAGCAGGTAGGTGAAGTTCGCGATCTGGTTCACGGTGTTCTGATGCCCGGCGACCAGAAGGGTACCGGCGATGGTCACCAGTTCGGCCTCGGACAGGCTCTTGCCTTCGTCGCGGGCGCAGACCAGGGCACTGAGCAGATCGTCGCCGGGGTGCTCGCGCCGCTCGTCGATACGGTCCCACAGGTACTCGGAGAACGCGGTGATCGCCGCGTCGACCTCGGCCGGCGTGTACGCCGTGGTGGACATGACGACGGTGGACCATTCCCGGAACTGGTTCTGGTCACCGAAAGGCACCCCCAGAAGCTCGCAGATGACCATGACGGGCAGCGGCAGGGCGTAGTCCTCGACCAAATCGGCGGGCGGACCCTTGCGCAGCATGTCAGCCAGCAGCTCGTCGGCCATCTGCCGCACGCGCGGGGTGATCTCGTGGACCCGTTTCGGTGTGAACGCCTTCGACACGAGCCGCCTCACGCGCGTGTGCTCGGGCGGATCCATGAGCACCATCGACGCGGCGCCGCCCGGCGCGGGCGACAGCCTCGGCGTATCGGGTCCGACTGCGGCCGCCCGGCTGAATCGCGCGTCCGTCATCACCAGTTTCGCGTCGGCGTACCGGGTCACCAGCCAGCCCACGCCGCCGTAGGGCAATCGGATACGTGACACCGGCTCGGTCTGCTGCAGCCTAAGGAACATCGGGTCCAGGTCGAGGCCGACCGCCGGACCAAACGGGAAGTCCCGCGTGGATCTAGTCATCGAAACATCTCTTTGCATGAGATAACCTGGTCTTCCGAACGGACGTCTCCGAACGATGCGGGAACGGAGGTGGAGAAATGCGTCACCTGATCAGCGCCGAGTTCAAGGTCAAGCCGCCCCGCCCGGGCAAATGACCGCCGCGGGACCTCCTCGGCGCAGGAACTCCAGTGCCGCCGCAAGCTCGTCGGCGTCCACCACCGGCGAGTCCACCAGCAGGCACGTGCCGATCGGCGTCTTGAGGAGGTCCCCTCCGCCTCGTTCGATCCGCTCCGCGATGCCTGCGGTGCTCGTGATGCTGGAGATCGGCAAGCCGAACTCCAGCCGGTGCATGACGCGGCCGCCGCCCTTGCGTGCGGCCTTCTCGTCCTGCGCTACCGGTTGCAGCGCGGCCGCGATGGCTTCCCACAACGGCGACACCGGCACCCAGGCGTCGGCCTTTCCGATGAGCTGAAGCAGCTCGGGTGCCAGGCACACTTCCTTGGCGTAGCGCGGAATCAGCGTCAGCAGCTCGCCGCCGAAGCGGTCCTCGGCCACCTCGGCCAGCACCAGCAGGTCGAGCAGATCCTTCAGCCGGTACTTGCGCTGAAACCGCTCCTCGGCCACAGCGAAGATCGAGCACAGGTCGTCGTCGTCGAGCGGGGCCGTCCGGATCGGCACCCCGGCGAAGTTCCCCGCGAACGCGCACGTCGTGACGTCGGCACCCATCGGCTTGTCGAGGAACGCCTCGCTGGCCGGCCATTTCAGGGCCACGCCGTAGTGCGTGTCGGTGCCGGTCATCACGCTGACACCTTGCGGCACCGCGTCAAAGCGCTCGATAAGATCTTGTACGCACCGCCACAGCGCCTCCTCGTCGGCGGCGACGAGATCGACATCGCCGGACTGGCGCAGCATCCCCTTGGGCAGGTGCCCTGCGATCCGGACGCCTTTGAGCACCGTGACCCGATGAGCGGCCGCCATCGCCTCGGCGATCCCGTGCAAGGTCTCGACCCGGCGCCATTCGCGGTCCAGCACCTCCTGCGCGGCGGGGGACAGCGGGATGCCGCGGGCGTACGCCGTCGACAGCCACGTCGGCAACGCCCTCGCCCGGCGCGCCATGTCGGCCACGCGCCATGGCGGATACCCCGGCGGTACGCCGAGCAGCTCCTCGACCGTGATCATCGAGATACGCGGATGCATCCATTCACAATGCCGCATCCCGGCCGATCTCCGCTAGCGCCTGATCCCTCGCCATCGGCCGGGCTTCGGCGGCGGAACCTCAACGACCGGAGCCCAGTCAGAGCCAGTTCCGCGACGCGATCCGTGTACGTCCCGTCCAGGGCCTACCGCTGAAACCGGGTGTACACCGACTGCCACGACCCGTACCGCGCCGGGATGTCCCGCCACGCCGCGCCCACCGATGATTCGTTTCACCGCCTCACGGTGATGGGCAATTCGAGGACCAATGCATGTTGGGATATCACGACTCCTGGCCATTGGCGGGTCATGTCCTGAAGTACCCGACGAGATATGGTAACGGGATTCCGCTGCCCTGCTGAGGACATCGAATGAAAGCAATGCGTGGCCGGTGGTCGGGTGTCAAGGGAGCAGCTTTGGCTCAGTCGGTGTTGGACCAGCTCATGCATGGCGGCGACTTGTCCGGCCTACCCATCGATGCTCACGACGGCCGATGGGACCTGCGGGGCATCAGCTTCCCCAAACCCGGCAAGGACCATACGCGGGTGACGGGTCTCGAAATACGAAACCAGCACTGGATGTCGATGGATTTCGCAGGAGCCTCGATGCGCCAGATCCGTTTCTTCGACAGCGAGTTGGACAACTGTGTGTTCGACTCGGCGGATTGCCGAAACTGGAGCCTTTGGGGTAGTCGTATCCGGGACTGCAGCCTCGACACGACCAACCTGCGCGAAACGATTTGGAGCAGCCGGTACCCGCGGACGAATCAGATGCTGGCGTCGACGTTGCGCGGTGCCGATCTCCGCGGCGTGGTCGCTCAGGAAGTTCAGACAGAAGACTGCGACTTCTCGCAGGCAAGGCTCGACGGGGCCATGTTCGAGCGCTGCGCCATCGCACGGTGCCGTTTCGCCGGTGCACTCAGTGAGGTCGTTTTCGATGGGCGTGATCTAGGCGCCGCACCGGATGGCCGATCGCGTCCGGCACCTGCCGAACTCGACGACGTCGATTTTCATGGTGCTGACTTTCGATTCGTGGAATTCCGCGGCTTCAACCTTGAGCGGACCCGCCTGCCAGATAGGGCAGGGATTCATCTCATCCCCAAATACCGCTCTGTGGCCCACCGGGCGCTGGCCGAACTGGCAGCCGATTCATCGAAGGAAGCTCGAATTCTGTCACTGAGGCTGGAGTACAGTCTCCGAGGCCCGTTTCGGGACCGCGACGCATATGTATTCAACCGACTCGACTTTGAAAGTGTGGCTGACGGTGGCAGTCCGTCCCTTGGTGTCCTTGCCGAGAATGTGCTCCTCGCCAACATCGCCGAAGGCCGCCATGGCGATACCTGTTGACGCAGGCCGTCCGGGGGACATCTGGCGCCTGCATTCCGATGACCAGCCTGTGCTGATACGCAGGCGGTCCGAGATGAAGATCTCGTTCTGGCTGGCGGCCGATCCTGACGGCAAAAGCTACGGGATCGGCCCCGGGGACTGGAGTCATACCCTGCAGCGTTTCCGGGAGGATCTCGACACGCTGGTCAAGGGCGACACCGCGCATGTCTTCGTTCCGCAGACCGAGGTGTATATCCTCGAGATTTCCAAGAACGAGTTCAAGGCATCAGGAAAAGGTTGGACGGTCTGGAGGACAGCCGAGTCGCCGACGCCAGATTCGGTGGGCGGGATGTTCTTCGACCCGTCGTCGGAATGGAACCTCGACGGCCACTTGGTGTACCGGCCTTTCGCCATGCTGCACGACGGCGAGGAGGTGGCCGACGCGAACGGCAAACGCTGGACCTTCAGCGCCCCGTTTTGGTTCACCGACGACAAGGGCCAACGCGGATCACCCACCTGGCCGTTGACGGTGCCCGGCGACCACGAAAAGACGAAGAGCCTCAACGACACCAGCAATGAAGGCGAGAAGGCACGCTGGGCCGATCGCGCCCGTGCCCGACCGGAGGTATTCGGTCTCGAATATCCCGACTGGTGAACACCACACACGGCTGGCCGAGCCAAGAATCCAGCGGCTGCCGTTTCGCCCGCTCGCCCGGCGGGCAATCGCTGCGCGCACCGCAGCGAGCACGCGATCGACTCCCTCTCATCTGCCAGGGGCCATCGTGCAGGCGCCGAAGAGCTTGCCGCCCAGCCGCACTGCCGAAACGAGTTTGCCCTCCGTGATCCATGTCGACCTCGGCCCGCGAACGGCCGCCGACCTTGGGCGATCAGCCACACTGGACGGGCCGGAATCCGCGATACAAATGTGGACCGAGGGCGTCGATCACCTCGTGGTCAAGGCGATCCGGTCCTTCAGTGTCGAGGCGCCAGGCGTTGTCCTAGTCGAGCTCGATGCGTATGCGTGGCCTCAGGCGCGCCGTGGGACTTGTCCATTTCACTGTGCTCGTTCTGCTAAACGCTGGCGTTGGACAGATATCCTGCGGCTGACTTCTGTGGCGATGTCGGCCTCTACGTCCGGGCCCGGCACGTTCATTGCGGTGCGGGGTAGCGGGTCGCTATGAGCGGGGATCGACGAACAAGCAGTTTGGGGGCGGCGGGCGAGGTCCTTAGCGCTCTGAGCAGGGTCGTCAGGTGGTCTCGCCAGCGAGAGGGCACGACCCTCCACGTCGACATGAGGCATCCGGTGAAGGCGAGAACACCGCATGGACGTTGCCTTGTCGGAACTGCAGCTGGATGGAAGGCCAGGCACAGAGCGCCGTCGCCGTGATTCTATTCGGCGCTCTTGGCATTCTGAACTATATGCCGGTCCTATATGGAGTCCTGGCCGCCGGCGGGCATAGCCCACGAGCGGGCGAGGCGACCGCATGACCGAACCCCCACGGGTGCAACAAAACGGCTCTTGATGCCCACCGATCATCGCAGTCCACTCACTATTCCAGACAAAATCGACCACCATAGAGACGACGCAGAGGTATCGGCGCGCTACTTACCGCTATGGTGTCGTGCGTGGCAGCTGTCGTCTTGGATCAATTCCTCGGGGAGTACGAGCCAAACTTCATCGGTACCGGCGAAGATCTCAGGCAGGGCGACATCCTGCAGATGATCCCCAAGAATCTCGTCGGCGAAGTCGGCCTATTGGACCGCCATTTCGCGGTTGTCGTGACCGCGAACTGCGATCTGACCTGGAGCAAACACGACGGTGTTCTCACCTGTGTACCGCTCATTCCCGCACTCATCTATACCCACCACATCCAGGTGCCCCGACTGCTTGATCGCCGCCGTGCCGCCTGTTTGGTAAAGATAGCCAAAGCGTTGGTCGACGCGGATCAGGCGGACCTGGTGGAGCGCGTGCACGAGATGTTGGAACTCGGTCAGACGGCCTCCGTCATCCGTCTGTTCGAAGAGAAGTCCACCCTACTAAGGCAGAAGACCAGCGAGGTCCAACAGTTCTCCATCTACCGGTCCGCGCTGGATCGTCTGCAACATTGCGACGAACTCCGGCAAAGCCTGGTGATCCTGCGCGACGCAGCGAGCCAGCTGGACCAGCTGCACGGGCGAAAACCCAACAACGCCCTGACGAATTTCGTCGAAGCCCTTAAGGAGACTATGGGCGACAAGATGCCAGGCGACTTCCTGTTCATCAACTCGCTAGCGGAGAACCTGACCGACGGCTATGTCGCGATCCTGCGCATGTTGCGGGACATAAGGCAGTCCGAGATCTCGCTCACCGCTACGGAGGAACGGCGCCGGCCTGGGTTGTACCGAGCGCGACGGATCAGCCGCCTCAACGTTCTTTATGTTCACAAGCTAGTGCAGCACATGGCCAGAGTGTTCACCGACATCGGACTGCCGGAAGACTACAGCAAGTCGCGAGACGCAAGAATCAAGGTGTACGGCGACCTGTGGGCGACATGCGAGCCGAATTCGGATGAGGGGCGGCAAGGGTGAGAGTCTTTTCCATGCAAAGCCTGCGCTCGTACCTTGAGATTGGCCGTACTGTAGGCTTTGAGCCGTTCGAGGAGGGCGCGGAGTACGGGCCGGATCTGATCGCAATGGCGGTCGAGACGGATGTGTTTCTTTTCCACCGCAACGACGACGTCAACAGCCGCCTGATCATGGTCGACGGCGATAGTTGGTCCAGTGTCACGAGCATGTGTCCCAACGGACAGGAAGATCTTCTCAAGCGCGTGGACCGTGCCGCGTGGGAGATCGCGCATCCGCCGGTCTCGCTCCCCTGGAACTGGAGTAAGTACTCGTTCGAGAGCCTGATCGCCTTCTTCGCCCTTCCCCGTTACCTCAACTCGGACTCAATGCGGTGGATAGCCGAAGCGATGCCCAACGGCGACGCGTGTTTCTGGCGACTAACACATCGCGGAAATGAGCTTCGGCTGGAGGACTTTCACCCCCGCAAGCACCTCGCCGAAGCCGTCCGCCAGCGCTACACGGCGTCCCTTTCCGCAGCGGCGGCTCAGTTTCCACCGGAGCTGGACGCTGCGGAGCAGCTGCTCCAGCCGACCGTCGATCTTGGTGTTATCGGCTTCGCTTCGGTTATCGGCACCCACACCTACAGCATGTGGTTGCCCAAACTCACGGCGGCCCAACGCAAGGTTCTGGACACGACGACGACGCCGATTAAGATCCGCGGGGCGGCTGGTACGGGCAAGACCTTGGTCATGATGCTCAAGGTTCTTCAAGAGCTTTACCGCGACATCGACCGGAAGACGAGCTCGGTCGAGGGCGGCATGGCCCACGACGAGGAGAAGTTCAAGATTCTCTTCGTCACACACAGCTCATCGCTGGCGACGGAAGTGAACCAGGCGCTGGACAGACTTGACGAGCGTGGAGTAGTCAGCCGGCATGTGGACGTCGTTCCCTTTACCTTCCTGCGAACGCTCCTCCAGGGCGAGCAGTCCCATGGGGCGGAGGTCTTCGGCGAGGACAGCCTCGACGGTAAGCAACGTCAGCTCGAGTTGATCTCCAAAGCCATCGACGAGGTGACCGCAACCACCTGGTCCACGTATGAGGACAACGTAAGCGCATGGGTCCGGCAGTCAGCGCTCGCCGACCGCCGATCGGATCAGCGCAAGAGTCTGTGCTGGAGTCTCATGCGGGAGTTCGTCGAGGTCATCGACGCCAACCGGCTCAAGCCCGGGGTGAACTCCCTGCGGCGGTACATCAATCTCCCGCGCGCCGAATGGATGGTTAACCTCAAAAAGCAAGGCGATCGCGAATTCGCGTTCGGCATCTATCGAAACTATGTCGAGCATTTGGTGCAGCGCAATCAGCTCACTATCGATCAGGCCATGAGCGATTTCCTGTTGTTCCTGGAGAGTTACCTGTGGAACCTGCGCCGGAAGCTGGAGGGCTACGATTTCCTCTTCGTCGACGAGTTCCATCTTTTCAACGACGTGGAGCGCCTGGTTCTGCACCTGCTCACCCGTGAGCCCGACGAATACCCAAAGATCATCCTCGCTACCGATCCCTACCAGTCGCCCTTCGCCTACGTGACCGGCCTGCGCGAGAACGAGCTCAGTCACGCCGTCCGCGACTTCATCGGCGCGCCACAACACTTGCAGCTGATCGATCTGCGAACCAACTATCGCTTCGCACCAATGATTCTGAATTTCGTCAGGCACGCTCACAACCGTGTCCCCAACATCGTGGACATGGGACACGACTGGCAATACGAAGCGATTACGTCCGACGCGGCCTCGGGCGGCAACATGCCAGTGGTCTGCTTCTCACCGGAAGACTCGGTGATCACTCGCGCCCTGGAGTATGCGGACTCCGTCGCCCGGAAGGTGAAGGGCGACAGCCGAGTGGCTGTGGTGTGCGTCACCAATAGTGACTTGGCCGCCGTCGTGGAACCGCTTCGCACAGGCCGAGGGCTCAAATCTCGGTTTGAAATCGTCGAGAGCCGCGACGACTTCTATCAGCTCAGCATCTCTCGGCGTGCAGTAGTGGTCACCGCCGGGCCATACGCTGCGGGCCTGCAATTCAGTGATGTCGTCGTAGTCTTCACCGCGGAGGGGCAGGCGGAGTTCGGTGGGCAGGGCACAAGTGCCAAACGGGCGGCGATCACGTACCTCTACCTAGCGATCACCCGGGCACAGACCAACCTGCGCATCTTCTCCACCAGCGGCGAGAACGACCTGAACGACGTGCTTCGCACCGCTGTCGAGGATGGCGTCCTTCAGTCGTCGTAGCCACCGCCGGCGAGCGTTGGATCCAACTGCCAGCTGGAGGAGATCGTGGTGCCACAACGGATCTTGGGTCTGAACGTAGGTGCGTGGACGGGGAAGGCCCATTCGTTCGACAACCATCCCTTTCAGCGACGGCACCGATAGATCATGCGTCGCGAAGCGACGACGACGCGCCACGACCGCAGAACTCTCGGCAGTCCTTTGACCTTCCTCCAGCACCGTGCTTCGCCGACTGCGGTGCGCAGAGTTCAGAGTCTGCTGGCCAGGATCGATGTCCGGCGGCGAGGCTTGGTGGGCGCGACGATCGAGCCCACATCATTTGAGGGCGCATAGGGTGCGGTCGATGATGTCGCGTCCGAGTGTTTGGGTGCCTTCGGACTTGCCATGACCGGAAACCGAGATGATCACGCTGGTCTCGCCGTCGTCGCTGACCGCGTTGAATGTCTTGAAGCCGGGCAGCGAACCGCCGTGTGTCCAGTAGACACCGCCGCACGACAGCGGCGCCGCACCGATTCCCAGGCCGTAGGCACCGCCGGCGATGCGTGTGGGGTCGTTCACCACCACTGTGGTGCGCATCTGCGCGACCTGGGCCGGTGGCAGGAGAAGGCCGCTGCCCATGGCCCGCCAGAAAATCCCCAGATCGTGCAGGGTGCTGACCATGGAGCCGGCCGCACCCGCCCACGATGGATCCATCAAGGTCACGTCGAGGTAGGCATCGGTGTCCGGATCCCAGTAGTAACCGACAGCGTGCGGGCCGGGTAGTTGAGGTTGTTGCGGCGCAACGGTTTCACGCAGGCCCAGTGGTTCGATGACTCGCTCGGTGACCTGCTGCTCCCAGGTACGGCCGGTGACCCGCTCGATGATCATGCCGGCCAGGATGTAGTTGATGTTTGAGTACTCCCACCGGCTGCCCGGCTTGAAGACCGCAGGACGAGCCAGCGCGTAGCCCACCAGATCATCGGCGGTGAAGTGGTGCAACAGGCCGTCGACGTCGGCGAACACCGCCTGGAACCGCTCGTCGAGAAGATAGTCGGAGATGCCGCTGGTGTGCTGCAACAGATGGCGTACCCGGATCGCCTCGGCGTCGTAACCGGCGCCTTCCAGCAGGCCGGGCAGCCACCGCCGCAACGGATCGTCCAGCTGAAGGCGTGCCTCGGCGATCAGCTGCAGCATCGCCACGGCAACGAAGGTCTTGGTGTTGCTTCCGATGCGGAAATGGGCATCGAACGGCACCGGTGCCCCGGTGGCGGTGTCGGCCACACCGCTGCGCGCCCGAATCTCGCCATCATCGGTGCACACCTGCGCGATCACGCCCACGGCGCCGTCGGCCACCATGGCGTCCACATCGCATTGCAACATCGACTGCAGGTAACCCACATCCGTCATGGCAGCCCCCTCAGCGCGTCAGAATATCGGCCACCGTCAAACCGCAGGCCCGTGCAAAACCGAGGTTCAGTGAGGTGCGGGTGCAGGCGTCCGTTGCCGGCTAAGCGTCACCGCATAGAGTGGATCACTAACCCTGGATCATGCGAGTGAGGCGAGTCGATGATTGAAGTACACCTGGCGCGCGCGGTCATCTCGGCGATCATGCTGCTTGACCAGTCTTCTGCCGCCGAGATTGACCGTGACGTTGCCTCTCAAGGGCTGGAGAACATCGCCTCAGACCTGAACATGATGAACGAAGAGGAGCGTCAGGAGTTCAGGATGGTCCTTCGTCGTATTGCCGAGGACGATCCGGAGTATGGACCGTACCTTGAGGAGCTGCCGCGCCTACTAGGCTGGGACAACTGGTAGCGGCGACGATGATCGCCGACGTCGACAGCAAGGTAGCTGCGGCGGCTCGGTGGGGCAGCTCGCCTTATGACTATATCGATTAGGGCGGTCGATCTTATCTATTCCGCTGTGGAAACAGATCCCACAATCGGCCTCACTGTCTAGTGGAGGCTCTTGATGGATCGACGAACGCGCGCGGTACTTGCCGCTGTTGCCGTCACCGTGCTGGTCACTGGCGCCGCCGGGGTCGCCCCGGTGCGCATCGGCGTGGGGCAAACCCTTGCGGCGCTTGAACAACAAGTATTGGCAGGACTATCAGCCGACGACTGGCGAAGCAGTTTGAGTTCCTTGCTAGCCCGGGCGGCCACCTTGCGGCCGGAGTTGTCGTTAAGGGGTTCCGTCCGCGGCACCGTGCTGGCAGGCACCGTTTACGTGCCGGCCAATCTGTCCCTCGATGGCCAGACAACGATTGTGGCGCAACGCATTGTGCTCTCATCGCCGACCTTGCGGGTCACCGGCTCGCACCCGTTGCGGCTCTACCCGGCCAACGGCTTGTCGGTGGCCGGGCGAGCGGCTGGCATGGTGATCACCATTGACCGCTCCGGCATCGTTGGCGGCGCGGGTACCCGGGAAAGCCTGGCGGTCGTGACGCCGCCCGACCGTACCGGCGCTACCGGCAGCACGGGTGCGACGGGGGCCTCCGGCGCGAGTGGCAGCGTGGGCAGTTCGGGCATGTCGGGTCACGATGCCAGGTTCATTGAGGCGGAGCAGCCTTGGTGTGATCCGGCCACCAGCGGCGAATCGGGCCTTAGCGGGGGCAGTGGGGCCAACGGCCGCGACGGCAGCCCGGGTGGCGACGGGGGCGACGGCGGCGACATTGTCTTCGACGTCCCGGACGGTTCCACCGACACCTATCGGCTGATCTCCAACGGTGGCCGGGGTGGCGACGGCGGCGACGGTGGCCCTGGCGGCAACGGGGGTGACGGCGGGACAGGCGGTGAAGGCGGCGATGGCGGCGACTTCTACTACTACACCTACGCCTGTGCGGCGGGCGGGCGCGGTGGCAACGGGGGCAACGGCGGCTCCGCCGGGCATGGTGGCCACGGTGCGACCGGCGGGTTCGGCGGTGAGGGCGGCGAGATCGCCGTCACCTACCCGCCGGGTTACGACCCGGCGAACATCGAAATCTCGATCAGTGGAGGCCATGGCGGTCTTGGCGGAGCCGGTGGTGGCGGGGGCACGGCCGGCCATGGCGGTATCGGCGGCCGCGGCGGTATTTCCTATGACGTGATCCCAGCCTTCGATGGTGTCAACGGCCTGGATGGCTCCGACGGCATCGCCGGGGTGACCGCCGGTGCCGGAGGCGACGGGGAAGACGGCGCGTTCGAGGTAACGCAGCGGCTCCCCAACAACGACATCTGCGCGGGCATGCAATCGCAGCGGGAGGACTACACCCAGCTGCGGCAGTTTTACCACGGCCTGCTGGCCACCGATCCGTTCCCGGCCGAGGAGCCACCCGAGTCGGCGCTGCCCGCGTGCCCGCAACCGCCACCTCGTCCGGCGCGAATCCAGGGCGCCCGCGACGTCGCCTTCGGCGACTCGTACATCTCTGGGGAAGGCGCACCGCAGTTCAACACCGACCCGCTCATCTCACCGACCGCCGCCACGAACCTTAACTGCCATGTGGCCACGACCAGCTGGGTGGCGCTGGCTCACCCGCCGAACCAGACCATCGCAGGCGGTCAGGCCCCGTTCCAGAACTGGGCGTGTAGCGGGGCGAACATCGCCGGCACCAACGGGCAGATCACCCGCGCGATTGCGCAAGCCAAGATGAACGGCGGCGCAGCCGTGGGTCTGGGCGTCAACACCGCGGCCGTGCAGGTCTCGGTGGGCGGCAACAATGTCACGCACGTGCGGGGAAACGAGACCCTGACCGGCTTGGGTCAGATCGCCACGTGCGCGGTCACCTATGGGCTGACGCACTCCAAGACGGGGCCGGCCAGTAACTGCCTGCCCACCGACGTGGAATTGGCCAACCAGGCCGACGGCCTGATCGGGCAGCTGGCAAACCTGTACGCGACGGTCGCCGCCGCCGCGCCCAACGCCATCATCGAGGTGGCGGGTTATCCGCAGATCTTCTCCGATACCCAGTCGTGTTCCACCAGTCTGGTCCGCGTCGACGAGCTGCAGGCCAACACCGTCCTGCGCCGCATCGACGTCATCTTGCGCCGCGCGGTCGAGCAGGCGCAGGACAGCGACGCCCGCATCAAGATCCGTTACTTGGCGTTCGACACCGCGCTGGCCCGGCACACAGCGTGCCCGACCGGAAACGAGAACACGCACGGCGTCAACGTGCCCAACAACGACGAGTGCGGTTGCAACACGATGGGCTATCTGCACCCCAACCGGGCCGGCCATCGCGCCTTGCTGGCCGCCTACATCCGGCTGGGCGGCAAGCGTTTCCCCGCAAGCACCTCGTCGATCCCCACGCCGGGCAACGGTACGCTGATCGCCGACGCGTCCAGCGGCTCGGTGTTCGTGGCAGCCGGCGGCGCACTGTTCCCCTTCACAAATCCAGCCGACATCATCGCCGCCGGATACCCCTACCAACCCGGTGTCACCGCCCAACAGCTAAACCCCGACCAGATAGCCGCCATCGCGGGACCGCCGGTCGACCAGACCGTGCTCAGAGATGCCGGAACCGGCACGCACTATGTCATCGGCTGCGGATATAAGACGCCGACCACGGTGACGACAGGCGCGGTGAAGTTGCCCAGTCATGCCATCGACGGCATTCCCAACGGGACCTGCCCGCCGCCCGCGCCGCCAGTGTGTGGCGAGGTATGGAGGGCGCCGACCGTCATCGCGAACGGATACGCCTGCACGATGCCCAAGGGCAAACTCATCATGCAAAGCGACGGAAACCTGGTTATCTACAGCGAGTCCATGCGTGTTCTCTGGACTACGGGTACGGCGGGCAACCCCGGCGCGCACGCCGAATTCCGCAGCTCCGGCGAACTGGTCGTCGTTGCCACCTCGGGTGTCGTGCTGTGGTCAACCGCAACCGCGGGCTTGGCTGTCAACGGCTCGTTGGCTTTCCAGGGTGACGGCAACCTTGTCATCTACAACTCCGCCGGCAGCGCCGTATGGAACACCGGCACGTTTGGTGATCCGCCACCGCCGCCTCCTCCTGGACCTGCGTTCAGCTTGGTGGCGCTGCACTCCGGCAAGTGCCTTGACGTGGCGGGTGGAAGCCCAGCGATCGGCACAACGGTCCAACAATGGGCCTGCCATGCGGGTGCGAACCAGCAGTTCCGGTTCGAGGCGACCGGAACCGGAACTTTCCTCCTCAAGGCCGTCCACTCCGGACGATGCGTCGATGTGGAGGGCGCGTGGTTCGACAATGGCGGCCGGGTCCAGCAATGGGACTGCCACGGCGCCAACAACCAGCAATGGGTACTCAACACAGCACCGCAGCCGGGCCAGACGCTGACCCTGGCAAACGTGCATTCGGGACGCTGCCTGAGCATCGCCGGGGCGTCGCGGGCCGACGGTGGCCGGGCCTACCAATGGGACTGCCACGGCGGGACCAACCAGAAGTTCCTGGTGATTACGCCGGGCACATCCCCGCCACCACCACCGCAGCCGCAGTGCGGCTACACCTGGTTCGCCACCGAGATTTTCGAACCCGATGAGTCCTACCAGGGTTGCACCGGCACGCTGTACATGCAGGCCGACGGGAACCTCGTCATCTACTCGCCTTCTGGGCAGGCCCTGTGGGCAAGCGGCACCTACTCGCCCGGCGCGTACGCGGCGTTCCAAACAGATGGCAATCTCGTCGTCTACTCGCTGACCGGGCAACCATTATGGGCCTCCAACACCTGGGCACCAGGCGGGCGACTGGTCTTCGGCAACGACGGCAACTTCGTGATACACAACGCCGCCGGCAGCATCGTTTGGGCGACGTGGACCTTCGGTGACCCGCCGCCTCCTCCTCCTCCTCCGCCCCCACCGCCGCCGTGCCAGGCACCGTTCGAATGTGAAATCTAAATAGCGCTCCGGCCTAGCCGGGCGGGGATGCCACGAACCGCGGCGTCCCCGCCCGAGGCGCGCGACATGCTTACTGAAGGGCTAGTCCACGTACCGCCAGACCGTCACCCCAGTATCGGTTGGACAGACAACGGTGGTGGTGTTGGGACTGCACCCGCGGGCGAAAGCCACCAGCTGCCCGATCGGAACGGTGCTCGTCGCACTGATGTTGCCGACCGTGAACAGCACCCCCACGGGTCCGGCCGACACGAGGTCGCCGTGGACGCGCAGCACCCGATCGGGGCCGATGACGGTCGGGATCTCGGTGTCGCTGCTGAAGGATTTCACCGGTGCCCCCGCGCTGTCGAACACCTGGACCTGGCTGCCGGCGGTGACGAAGTAGAAACCGGAGATCGCATTGGCGAACGGAACCGCGGTGGTGTTGACCCGCCAAAGCGGCTGCTTCTTGGCGACGTCGACGATCACCAGATCGTACCTTTGCGCGCCCTGCTCGGCGACGCACAGATGTCCAGCGCCACAAGGGGTTACACGGATCAGCCTGCGGCCGGCCGGCACGGTGTGCACGACGGTCTCGCCGCTTGCCGAGACCGAACGCAGCTGGGTGCCGTCGCCGGCATAGGCCGTGCCGTCAACGGCCGCAAGCGAATCGAGCCTGCCCGCGGTGGCGACGGTGCTCTCGAAGGTCACCGCGCCGGAGTCGGTGTTCACAAAACGCAGCCTGCCGTTCAAGTTCATGATCGCCAGACGGTGGTCCTCCCAGCCTTCGACTGGCTCGGTGGCCCAGCCGGTGCTGCTCGACATCATGGGCGCAATCTGCGTGTCCTCGACCGGGCCGGCGGCCACGGTCCAGATTTTTTCGCCGGTACGGAGGTTGAGCCCGACCAGATCCTGACCGCCATCGACCACGACGATGTCGCCGAACCGCATCAGGTTGCGGGAAAGCGGGAAGCGCCACAGCACGTGGCCGTCGGCCGAGTCCAAAGCGATCACCTGTTGGACGGTGGAGCCGGTCTTCTGGTACCGGCAAAGGAGCACCTCGTCAGAACCGCTCAGAGTGCCGCAGGCGCCCACCTGTTCCTCGTCGTGGCGCCATACCTGCTCACCGGATTGCATGTCGATCGCCACCATCACGGAGGTCAAGTCGCTTTGTTGCCAGGTCGCGAACGCCCGCCCCTGGCGGATCACGGTTTGTGGCCGCCCAGCCAGCCCACCCGGGCCGTAGGCAACCCCCGGACCGACCTGGTGAAGCGGAACCACCGCACCGCCGTGTGTGGTTGGCAGCGAGGTCGTCGGCGCAGTCCGGTTGACCAGGAAGGCGACACCGCCGCTGATCGCGATCACGGCCAGCACGAGCAGCCACGCCAGGCCACTACGCCGACGGCGCAGCCGCTTGACAGCAGCTTCGCGGACGAGGGCGGGTGGCAAACGATCGACTTGATCGGCTTGAGAACCCATGGCCGCCAACAGCTCCGCGATGCCGGCCTCCTGGCCGCGGGTAAGCCAGGACTCGACGGCGCTCAGATCGGTACCCGTCTCCTTGGAGATCTGTTCGGGCGAACGGTCCAGCAGGAAACGCAGCACCAGGACACGACGCTGATCGCGCGGAAACGCCCGAAGCGCCTCGGCGCCGGGCACGCGCATACCATCGGCGCCGAAGGCGGACGAAGTCATGTTCCTGCGCCGTCGGTCCATGGCGAGCCGAGTCACCAAAGCGCGTAACCACGCCTCGGGCTCCTCGTGATCCCTCAGCGATCGCCAGCGCAGCCACGCCCGCGCATACGCCTTCCCAACCAGATCTTCAGCATCGTTTAGGTCGAAGGCAATGCCGCTGGCGTAGCGCAGCAGCCTTCGGAAGCTTCCGTGGTAAAACGCATCAAAGTCGTCGGTTTCGTTCATCCGCTCCACCGAATCAGTATGGGGACCAGATGAGAAACGGCCAGCCTCCCGGAAAGGGTTGCCACAATCATGATCGACCGGATAGGACGCGTCTGGGGGGACTGCTCCCAACCGCCAGACGACTTTCTGGCGATTGGGTTGGCTAGCATGTCGGGCTATGACTCAAGAACGCCAGGTGTTCATCTACCGATTTGACACCGGGCAGGGCGAGCGCGACGTCGTATCGATCCTCGAACCAGACTGGGCATTCGAACACGGCCAGCATCCTGAGGCGATCATGGGCGTGGTGGGTGAAGGCGCCGACCTGGACCACCTCGGCCCAGACGATGTCCAGGAGAATCCCACCTTTCTGCGGCTGCTGTCGCGGGTGCTCTACGAGCATCTCGACCAGGACGAACAACTGCGACGGGAAGCCGAGATCCAAGCCAATGACCTGTACCGCATCGATCTAGTCACAGTGCTGCCAGGTCGTGCCGTTCAAGCCTCCGCCAAGCGCCGGGTGTGGCGCGATCAGGTCATGCTCGTCAGGGGAGCCGCGCCGCGGACAGCCCTGGGTCCGTCACCGGTTCTTGGGCGGGGTATCCGCCGAGAGGGCCCGCATCGCCGTGTTGTCAGGATCTGACGACGTTCGAGCCCTGCACGGTGGCCCCGATCGCGGTCAGGCCGCGGGTAGCGGGGCCGCCAAGACGCGCTCCGTCGCCAATGTCGAATGTGGACTGATGCAGCCGGCAGGTGGCGACCCCGTCGACCGGGGCGCTTACCTGCCCACCCTGATGAGGACAGGTGGCGCTGTAGGCCTTGAACACGCCCGCAGTCGGCTGCACGACCAGCACACCGCTGACGACAACGCCACCACCAATCGGCACCTGGCCGACCGCGGCCAGCACGTCGCCGACCACACCTGAGCCGCCGGATTCGGTACCGGATCCGGTGCTCGACGTTGCCGCGCCACCACCACAGGCCGCCGTCAAACCGGTGAGCCCGACCGCGCCGCACAGCACGCCACCGCGCGCCAGCAGCGTGCGCCGGACCGTACCTCCGAAGGCCTCACCCTCATCGCTCATCCGTCCAGCCTTGTTGGGCCGGCTGTGGAGCACCTGTCCCAAACCTGTGGGACAGGTGTGACCATCCGGATGCCCGCTCCGCGGCGAGAGCGGGTCACGGGTGGCCCGCGTACAGGGATATTCTTCAGGCGGGGTGTTTCGGACCTAATGTTGGGCTGGGATCTGAGGCAGCGAGCCGGCTGACCAGGTCGAGGCGATCGAAAGCCCATACGCAGCAAGCAACTCCGCCTGGAGCGCATCGTGTTGTCCGTTTACCACGACGAGCTGGGCGGCGCCGCGGGCGGCACCCCACCGGGCAGCCGCGTCGAGCAGCGCCTTGCCGTCGGTCAGCCAAAGCCGCGCCGATGTCACGGCGAAGTCGTCGACGAAACACGATGGCCCGCCGGGGTCGTACACGGGTGGGGCCGGGACGAGCCGCGCGAACACATAGCCCGTGAACGGCTCAGAAACGAACGATCCCCACTGGTCATCGACGATCAGCGAGGCCAGGTGTGCATGATGAAGCTCCTTCGCCCGCGGCGCGACACGCCAGAATTGTGGTTGGTGTACCTCATATTCGGCCCTGCGTGCTGCCGCCAGCGACACGATCAATTCGAGATCGCCTGACCGCGCCATCCTGATCATCGGCCGATGGTAGCGTCTCGGCGAGCTGGCGCAACGCCATTCGTGACGTCGGCACAGGAACCTGATCGTCGTTGGTTGGCCCATGGGAATGTTGGCTGGCACGGGCCAATGAATCAAACCAGTCATAGTGGCCGTTGTGCGTACTATTTCACATAACTCCCCGCCTCTGACATCTATGGTTGTCGTTGGATTGAATGTGGGGAGGATGGCGATGACTGGACCGGAGCGCGCCGATACCAAGCAAATGCAGGCCACGTCCGACGCAATCGAGGTGGCGTGCCAGAGCCTTCAAGAAAACACCGGGCAGATCGTGGAGTTGCTTGGCCGGCTGGCCGGCACGCTCAACGAGGCCGGTACGAGCCAGGCGCTGCGGCGTCTGGGCGAGCAGCTGCAGGAGTCGGACACGGTGATCCATCAGCGCATGCTCGACGTCGGCCGGTATCTAGGAGAGTCGGCGAGCGTGATCGAGGCGGTTCTTAGCGAGAGCCAGGCGGATCGAGACGAGACGACCCGGAAGATCTCCGGCGGTAAGTACGGTTCCGCGCTCAACGGCTGAACGGGAGGTAGGGACATGGCGCAGCTTGACTTGGACATCGAAGCCTCGCGGGGGATCATCGCCGATCTGCGGCAGCAGCTGGCGCAGCACAAGCAGCGGCTGCGGGCACTGGAGTCGTCTGTGGACAATCCGGGGCTGGACGGCGAGGGAGGCAGGGCGGTCCGGCGGGCGTTCGAAGAGGAGATTGCCCGCAAACGCGAGCTCCTGCGCAGCTTGGAGCAGCTGCTCGAACAGGAAATACAGCGGCTGCGACGGCTCGAGGAGCAGTTGCAAAGGATACGGCCAAGACCGCCGCAGATCAGGCAGGGTTGAATTACAGGCGTTGGTCCGGAAGGTGATGGACATGACCTATTGAGCCGCCGGCCGGTGCAGCCAACCGTCGTACAACCACTCGATGAGATCGGTGGAGGCCAGCTCGGCCAGCCGCGTGTGGAAGCGAGCCAGGTCGTCCGGGCCGAGCAGGGCCTTCCACTGCCCGCTGGTGCCGGTGTGGAAGAAGGCGCGGTTGTCGCGCCAGAGCCCGCTGTCGACGCCGGGGGCGAGCTCATCGGCCCGTTCACGTACCTTGTCGAAGGTGGCCGCGGCGGCAAGCTCCTCGACGCGCCCGGCGGGCAGGTCGATGCCCAGCACCTCGGCCAGGCGCTTCAGCTGGCCGGGCAGGTCGGTCAGCAGGTCGTGGTAGTGGAACAGCGCGACCTGGGGCTCGTTTCGCCTGTCCCAGAATGTTTGCAGGTGCTGGATCATGTTGGCCAAGCTCCCAATCCCGGTCGGGCCGTTGACGAACTCGCCCTCGGCCCACAGCCAAAAGCGCTCCCGCAGGTCCTCCGGTGGCACCGGCATGGCGCTGCGATCGATGTCCTTCTTAACCGTGAGCACCGCCCTTGTCTCGTCGCTGATGTTGGCGAGGGCGTGGTCGAAGGAGACCCCGACATCGCGCGGGTCGCGCCCGACGCAAAGGTAGGTCACTGTCTCGACGAACGGGAGTCCGTCCAGCGGAGTGTGGGTCTTGATGAAACGCCGGTGTGGTTGTGCCTGCAGGGCCGCGAGTGTCTCGGCGAAGTCATAGGTGATGTTGTCAAGCCAGGGCGAGATCTCGGTCAGCCGGCGGGTAAACCGGGTCGAGTTGAAGACAAGCAAAGCGCACAGCATCTGCATCCAGCTTGTGCCGCATTTGGCCGGCGGGCTTATTACGACGTCGTCGTCGCGGAACGGGAATCCGTTCCACAGTGCGCTGTCTGACATCATCATCTGGTATCGCTGCATGGTCGCCAATGTATATCGACAGACCATGCTATTTGGTCTCATGCGCGGTCCGACCCGTCGGGTAGGAGATCCAGCGTGAACTCGAACTCGGTCTGGCTGTCGCACAGCCCAGCGTGGGGTTGTCGGCGTCGTGCAACTCGGGGGCGACCGTTGCGCCCGGTGGGGGAGCAGGGGGCATCGCGGCCAGGTCCGCCTCTGCCTCGGCGCCGTCGTCGGCAAGGGCTGGGCTGAACAGGGCGAAGCCGAGCACGATGCTGCTTTGGAGGTGGGATCCAGTCCACAAAACTTGCCGCCGGGTGCGCTGCTTCACGCTCGTCGCGTCGAGCGAACGCGGCCGTGCATACGCGCTCTTCTGCCTACGCATGGGTGTCGGCGGTGGTCTGGTTGGCGACTGTGCTGATCGGCCGGCGTGAGCAAGGATGTGGGCATCTGCTTGGTGTTCTTCGACCTAGGTGAGGTTTGGGTGTCTGAGGCTGAGGCGGTATCGCTGGCGGATCTGATCGTGCAGCTGCGCGGCGATCTGTATCGGGCCGCGTGGCAGGGCGAGGGCAAGGATCCGAAGTTCGTGGTGGGTCCGGTGGAGCTTGAACTGTCGGTGATCGTGGACTCGTCCCGAGGCGTGGGGGCGTCGGCGGCGTTGTGGGTGGTAGACGTGTCGGCGGAAGGCAAACGGTCCTCGCAGACAATTCATCGGATCAAGCTGACATTGCAGCCGGTCGGACCGGACGGGCACCCATCGAAGATCTCTGGGCCTTCGATGGTGGGTGAGGAAGACCCCGGCTAGCGCGCGGGTGTGGGAGGTGTCCGATGCGCTGTGTCTAGGTGAGGCGGGTTCGCGGCGGTGGCTGTGGGTGTGGATGGTCGGCGTCGGGTGGCCGAGGTGGTCGCTGAGTTTGCGGATGGTCGGCGTGAGCGTGGGTCGGGGTTGTGGCTGCGTGCCGATGTGCTGATCACGGCGTGGCATGTGGTCGCGGACGCGGTTCGGGTGCTGGCTGTGTTCGAGGCGGGATCGGATCGGCGGCGGACTGCTACGGCGCGTTCGGTGGTGCGGCTGGGTTCGTCCGATGTGGCGGTGGCTTGTCTGGATGGGCTGGCCGATGAGAGTCCTTTGGCGGTGCGGGTGGGCGGATTCGATGACTGTGCCGCGGTGGTGGGTGCACAGGTGTTCGGGTTCCCCCGGTTTAAGGTCCGCAACGTGGATGAGAGCTCGCCGTCTGTTGGTGATGGCAGGCGGAGTTTCCGGGAGCTGGCGCAGGTGCCGGCGAGGCTGGCGCCGCAGGGCAATTGGCGCACCGGCCGCTGCGAGCTGATCGTGACGCCGCCCGATCCGGATCCAGACCCGAGTCGGTCGGCGTGGGAGGGCATGTCAGGCGCCCCGGTCGTCGATGTTCAGTCGGGTTTGTTGGTGGCGGTGGTGACGGATCATCATCGGCAGGAGGGTTTGTCGCGGTTGGCCGCGGTGCGTCTGGACGTGTGTTTGGCGCAGCTGAGCGGGGCGGAGGCGTCGCGGGTGTTGCCGTTGCTGGGTGTGGTGTCGGTAGCGGGCCTGGCTGCGGCGGGTGTGCCGCCGTGGGTGGGGTGGAAGCGGCAGGCGTTGACTGATCAGCTGGGCGAGATCGTCCCGGCGATGGGGTTGCGTGATCGCGATGCCGAGCTGGCGGACCTGACCGCATTCTGCGCTGGTCCCGATTCTTATGTGTATTGGCAGGCGCCGCCGTGGGCGGGTAAGTCGGCGTTGATGGCGACGTTTGCTTTGCGTCCGCCGGCGGGGGTGACGGTGGTGCCGTATTTTGTGACGGCGCGGTACGCCGGTGAGAATGACAGCACGGGGTTTCTGCGGACGGTGTCGGCGCAGTTGGCGGCGTTGATGGGCGAGGCGTTGCCGAATCTGGTGACGACGCGGGAGGGGTATCGCGCTTTTTTGGGCGAGCGGGCCCGTCAGGCCTACGCGGTGGGGCAGCAGCTGGTGCTGCTGGTTGATGGGCTGGATGAGGACAGCGGCACTCATGCCGGGTCCGGTGTGCCCAGCATCGCGTCGCTGCTGCCGCGTCAGCCGGTGCCGGGGTTGAAGGTGATCGTGGCCGGACGTCCCGATCCGCGGCTGCCCGGCGATGTGCCCGCCGATCATCCGCTTCGGGTCTGTGCGCGTCGCTGGTTGTCGACGTCGCCGCATGCCCTGCAGATCGGTCAGATCGCGCGCCTGGAGCTGATGGAGCTGCTTGCACGCGGCGGCGTGCACCGTGAGGTGGTCGGGTTGATCGCCGCCAGCGGCGGCGGGGTAACCGTCACCGATCTCGAGGAGCTCACCGGACAGCCAAGATACATCATCTTGGATCTGCTGGGTTCGGTGTTCGGGCGTACCCTACGCGGCCGCCTGGTGCCCACCGCCAACGATGCCCAGCATGTGTACCTGTTCGCCCACGACACATTGCGCGAACAAGCACTCGGCTTGCTCGGGGGCGAACTGACTCACTACCGCCAGCACATCCACACCTGGGCCGACAGTTACCGCCGGCGACAATGGCCGCACCAAACACCCGGGTATCTGCTGACCGGCTATCCGCGCCTGCTCGATGCCACCGGCGACCTAGTCCGGCTGGCTGCGCTGGCCGAAGACGCTATCCGGCATGACCGGATGCTTGCCCACACCGGCGGCGACGACACGGCATACGCTGAGATCAACATGGCGTTGAGCCTGCTTGCTGCTGCCGCGGAACCGGATATCCGCACGATAGTACGCATTGCCCGGCACCGGGAGAGCTTGCAGCTGCGCAACAGCAACATCCCGGACCGGCTACCTGCCCTATGGGCGCGGTTGGGCAACCTCCCCCGAGCCGAAGCCCTCGCCCGCAGCATCGCCGATCCGAGCCCCCGTTCACGGGCGCTGGCCACTCTAGCGGAAGCGATCGCGGGTGTTGACGCGGACCGCGCCGAACAGATCGCCCGCACCATCACCGACCCGGACGACCAGGTACAGGCGCTGACCGGTGTGGCGAAAGCGATCGCGGACGTTGACCTGGACCGGGCCTTACGCCTCGCCAGCCAGGCTGAGCAGATCGCCCGCAACATCACCGACTCGTCTCACCACGCGGAAGCGTTAACTCGTGTGGCGACAGTGATCGCTGGTGTTGACGTGGAGCGGGCCGTGCGGATCGCCCGTACCATCACCGACCCGGCCCACCAGGCCGAAGCGCTGACCCGCGTGGCGACAGCGATCGCGGGTGTTGATGTAGACCGGGCCGTGCGGATCGCCCGCACCATCACCGAACCGACCCGCCTGGCAGAAGCGTTGACCCGTGTGGCGAAGCAAGTCGTAGACGCTGACGTGGACCGGGCCATGCGCATCGCCGGCCAGGCTGAGCAGATCGCCCGCGCCATCACCGACCCTTCCTCCCAAGAATGGGCGCTGACCGGCCTGACAGAGACCATCGCGAAGGTTGACGCGGATCGGGCCGAACAGATCGCCCGCACCATCACCGATCCGTATTCCCAGGCGTGGGCGCTGACTAGTGTGGCAACAGCGATCGCGGCCGTTGATGTCGGCCGCGCCATACGCCTATCTGGCCAGGCCGAGCAGGTCGCCCGTACCATCACCGGCCAGGACACCCAGATATGGATGCTGACCGAGATAGCGGCAGCAATCGCAAGCTTTGCCGTGGACCAGGCCGAGCAGATAGCCCGCAGCATCGCCTACCCGAGGGACCAGATATGGGCGCTGATCTACGTGGCCGAAGCGGTAGCGGGCGTCGACATGGACCGGGCCGAACAGATCGCCAGTACGGTCACCGACCCGAACCACCAGACACGGGCGCTGACCGGTATGGCGGAAGCGATGGCGGACATTGACAAGGACCGGGCCATACGCCTCATCGGCCAGGCTGAATTGATCGCCCGCACTGTCACCAACCCGCTCCGCCAGACACTGGCACTGACCGAGACTGCGACACTGATCGCAGGCATTGACGTGGACCGCGCCGAGCAGTTCGCCCGTACCATCACCGACCCGGCCACCCAAACAATGGCGCTGACCGGCCTGGTGGAAGTGATCACGGGCATTGACATAGATCGGGCCGAACGGATCGCCCGCACCCTCACCGGCCCGCACCACCAGACACGGGCGCTGACAGCTGTGGTCAAAGCGATTGCAAGCGTTGACGTGGATCGGGCCACGCGCATCGCGGACGAGGTCGAGCAGATCGCTCGCACCATCACCGACCCGTACCCCCAGACTTTGGTACTGATGCTGACCGACATAGCGACGGCGATCGCAAGCCTTGACATGGACCGAGCCCGACGATTCGCCAGCTACGCCGAGCAGGTCGCCCGCGCCATCACCGGCCCGTACGACCGGACAAAGGCGCTGACCGGTATGGCGACAGCGATCGCAGGCATTGACGTGGACTGGGCGGTGCGCCTCGCGGACCAAGCCGAGCAGACCGCCCGCACCATCACCGACCCGTACGACCGGACAAAGGCGCTGACCGGT
The DNA here is from genome assembly GCF_016862955.1 of Rhizocola hellebori. Lineage (GTDB taxonomy): Bacteria > Actinomycetota > Actinomycetes > Mycobacteriales > Micromonosporaceae > Rhizocola > Rhizocola hellebori. Next base: position 38,392 of record NZ_BONY01000064.1, read on the forward strand.
ATAGCGACAGCGATCGCAGGCATTGACGTGGACCGGGCGGTGCGCCTCGCCGATCTGGCCGAGCAGATCGCCCGCACCCTCACCGACGCGGACCGTCAGACATGGGCGTTGACCGATGCGACAGAAGCGATCGCAGGCGTTGATGTGGAGCGGGCCAAACAGATTGCCCGCACCATCGCCGACCCGATTTACAAGGCACGGGCGCTAACTAGTGTGGCGGAGGCGATTGCGGGCGCCGACGTGGACCAGACCCTTAGCCTCGCCCACGAGGCCGAGCAGATCGCCCGTACCATCACTGGCCCCTACGACCGGACAAATGTGCTGACCGGTATGGCGACAGCGATCGCAGGCATTGACGTGGGCTGGGCGGTGCGCCTTGCCGACCAAGCCGAGCAGATCGCCCGCACCATCACCGACCCGCTCGACCGGGCACATGCGCTTGAAAGAATAGCTCTGGGCGTCAGGGGTGCGACACCTCCCCCGCTGAAGGCATGCAAGCTTGTCGCAGAAGCGATTCAGCTGGGCCTTTCATGGAGATCTGGCACCAAGGCGCTCCCTCACGCCATCCAACAGGCCATCTGCGACGACCTGTTCAACAGCAACAACGGGCAGCCGATTGAATACTTATAGGCGGAACGGAACGTTCGTGATCTCCTGCTTGTCGCGGTATGCGGCATCTAACGCTCGTTGCAGAGGTAGCTCAACATTTTTGTCGGCTCGTGTCGCTTTGGCGTAGCCGATACCAGCGCGCAATTGGATGCTTATCGTGTCCAGCAGCATCGGATCTTTGAATGCTGACCGAATTGCTTCGATGACGGGTTGACCTGTGTCCTTTTGGGACAAACGGATCGTTGCGGCGAAGCCGGACCCTTCGACCCGTCCGACGAGGGCCTGCGCCGGCACCATCGTTCTTAGCCGGTTGCCTATCTCTTGCAGGACGAGATCGCCAGTATGGTAACCGAGCTGGGAGTTGATCTGCCGGAGATCCGCGACGTCGGCTGCGACCACGAGAATTGTCTGATCACCTTCCAGGACCTTTAGCCCTTCCTCCAGATCGCTGAGGATCCGCCGCCTGTTCGGCAGGCTGGTGAGGAAATCGTGATATGCGTCAAACCGCAGCCGGTCCATCAGGCGGCCGTTCTCTACCGCGATCGAGGCATGCGAGGCGATCGTCTCGAGCATGGCCACGTCCCTGCGGCTGAACCGGCGGCGGCGCTTGGATGGTCCCGTGATCTCCAACGTCCCAAGGACAACTGAGCTCACCCGCAACGCCACGATGATCGCAGCCTCTCCATCCCAGCCCGGGGCGATCTCTGACCGGGCGGGGTGAGATCTGTACATTTCTATAGCTTCACCGGACATATAGGCCTGCTGCCTGAGCTTGGCCAGGACGTCTGGTTTGGGACCGTCGCTCAGCCCGTCGAGGTCGCGCGTGGCAGTAAGAAGCACTTCGGGGTAACGCCCGCCTTCGGGTAGCCAGAATGTCGTGTGACGACAGTCAAACAGCTCGCGGGTGCCCAGCAGCAACACATCGGGCAGCTGCCCGTCGCCGACGTCGAGCCTCCTGATGAGCAACTGCAGCTCGCCCAGGCGACTGCGGCGGCGTGGAATTCTTATGCCTGCAAGCAGATCCAGAAGCCGCTGAACCCAGGGCGTGCTTTGAGTACCTGATTTCACGAGGATTGCAGTCATCGCGAAACCCATCGCGGTAAACAGTTTCAACAACTTCCCGGGCCGATCGTCGATAAACGCGCTCAACTCCTCGGACCGGATCTCGGCGCGCTGGCCGCGGCCGTAGCGGCGCCTCGCCGACCACTGGACTATTCGGCGGGCAAGCCAGGGGGACGCATCCGACCATTCGTTGACCAGCAGCCCCGTGACGACGGCAACGGCCAGCTCCCAGCCGCTCATGCCGTCCCCGGCAGAGGATTCGAGCCGAGGACGCTGCGAGCCTGCCGCATTTCGCCGACTAAGGCCATGGCCTCGGCTCGGGCAGTCGGCGTTAGCGTGTAGAACCGGCGCCGTGCCTTGACCGTGCCGGGCAGAGGATCCTCCCAACGGGCGGTAACCCAGCCGGCGTCCTCCAGCCGATCGAGAGCATCATAGACCGTGGGGCCCGAACGCCTCGTTGCCTTGACAATCGCCCAGCCGTGCGGCTGCTCCTGAGCCGTGAAAGCCTCAAGGAGGACAGCCAGCACTTCCAGCATCGGGCCAGTGACCACAGGCGGTCCAGACATGGAAAAACCTTATCCCACGGCGGCAACCGTGACGTTCGGCCGCTTAGCGTTCAGTGAGTGGCATCGCGGAAGGCGATTGACCCACATCGGCACAGGCAATTCATGGACGTCGGCAAGGCGCTTTTGTGATTCAGCTTGCCGCCAGCGAGCATAGCCGTTTGATACTCAGCCCTCCCCTGGTCGCGTTGGCGTAGCTAGAACCAACCATGCCCCTCTCGCATGGGGCAACATCAATGTGTTGCGTCTTGGGGCCACACCGATTCGAGTCTGCCATCGGCCTCGAAGAACAGGTAGGGCCGCAGCTCGGGGAACTGGTCGAGTTTGCGGCGCAGCGCGCGGGGGTCACCTGCAGCGTCGGCGAGCAGCGGCTGGGAGGCGAGCAGTCCACGTAGATCGCTGAAGGGCCAGGCGGTGCCAAGAATCCTTCTGAGCTGAATCAGGATCTTGATGGAGTCCAGTGGGATCTGGTCGATGTAGATGCTGGTGTTCCAGGGCAGAAGATCTTCGGGATCGGGCGCCGGCTCCGCCGCTTCGGCCAGCCACTCGGTGAGCGCCTCGGGTGGGTTGAGCCGCATGGCCCGTTCGGTGTTCGTGTGGTCGGGCGGCGCCACCTCCACGGTAATGACGATGCGTAACCGTTCTTGGCCGACACCGAACAGACCCTCGTGGTCCAGCCGCGCCATCGCCGCTTCCATCGCGCGCAATCGCAGCTCGTACTCGCAGGCCCACGCTTCCTCGGAACACGCGTCGATCTGTGGTCGTGCCTGGAATAGACGGTCCACAGCCGCGAAATGTTGTCCGCCGTAGAAGTAGAAAGGCGAGTCGGCGTAGGACCATTTCAGCATCAGCCAGTCCTCGTCGGTGCGCGCTGCCTCGGCCAGCGCCTGCGTCGACCACGCGGACGGGCACGGGGCGTGCGCTTCGCCGGTCGTCGTTAGCGAGTACCAGTAGAAATGATGATCGGGGTAGTCCCGAAACAGGTCTGCCGCAGCCGCTGCCGTGGCCCGATAGATCGCCTCGGCAAGATCAGACTCAGTTGGCGCCATCATTTACCGCTTTCTACCCGAACCTGGATCACCATGCCGCCCAACGAGGCTGTCACCCGACCGGGACGGTACCGGTCAATACCTGAACCGGCAAGAACAGAAGGTGGACTTGCCAGCAATGGCTCGCACCCACATCGGTCGCTCTTGTAGCGGACAGCGCCACGCAGCGTGTCGTGTAGGTCAGTGTCCGAATGCCCACGCCCTGCGGCGTCCGCGCTGCCGGTAACGGCGGCTATGTGGATTTGGTCGCTGCGAAGGATAGGAACACCACTGTGGCAATCGAGCCCAGGGTGAAGACAAGCATGATTACTTCAGTGACGGCGGCCAGGAGGCGAGCGCCCAACGTGCGGCTAACTTCCTCCACATTGGAAGGTTTGCGGCTGTCGTAGCGGACCTCTATGCGATCGCCCACAGCAGGCACGCGGCTAGGCTCCACAAGGGTAAGAGGTACGGACGTGCCGGTGTCGAGCCGCACGAGGAGGCGGTGACTTACGCGCTCGTATTCGTGAATGTCCCTGCGTGCCTCCACCGTCGCCCAGCCAGTGACACCGTGCAAGCGGCGCTGCCAAACCTTCACATAGGACATTGTCATGCTGAAGGCGAAGAGGACCGAGACGCCGAGAAGCACCAGAATCATGACGCGATTATGCGCTCGCGGCACGACGGCAGCGCGCTGGCGGCCGAGCGGAACACGCCGCCGATCATCCGCCCGCGGCCCGGCACGGCCTCGGTCCAGGTGGCCACCGTCGCCGGGGCGCCCTGATCGGGGTCGCTGGCACCGACCCGGTGCGGGCAGCCCAGATCGTCGCCCAGACAGCCCAGATCGCCGCCAGCACCAGCGATGGCTACTTTCAGGCGAAGGCGCTGGCTGCGGTAGCTGAGGTGGTCGCCGCGACCGATGCGGTGTGGGCGGCCCAGATCGCCGATCAGGCCGCCGCGATCGCTGCCACGATCCTCAGTTGGCCGTTCGCTGGTCCCAGCACCAGTGAGCCAGGTTGGTTGATCGGAACGCGCGATCGGGCGTCAGTGTTGTCCAGTGGCGGCAAGCCCGGGTGCACACCGCTCAGCTGCGGTGGGCGACGACGGCATACGAGCCGAGCGATGTCACCTCGGCGAGCTCCGACATCGCCAGCAGCACGTCGAACTGGCTGGCCACAAGGCTTGACAGGCCTGGCCTCGCGGCGGCCTCGCGGCAGGCGCCGACCTCCCACCGGCCGTCCTGCAGGTCGCGTGAGTCCGCAGTCTCGTCTGCGACGATGTTCCAGCCGGCTTCGGCGATGAGCGCCGTGGCGCGTTGCCGAGACAACGGCGTGCGGATGTTGCCAGTCTCGTCGCCGAGCTGGGCCAGGGCCAGCACCGCCAGATGATGCGGGACCTGGGCCATGTCGTGCGGGGTCAGGTCCCACTCCGAGAAGCACAGCGTCGCAGCCCAGGCGCGCGCGGCGAGGAGCTGATCTAGCAGCCGTTCGACCGAGTCGAAATACCAGGAGCAGTGCGCGAGCACCACATAGTCGTAAGGCCCGTCATCGACCGTGGAGCCGTCCCATCCGAACCGGAAGGCGATGCGCGACCCAAGCGGCCCCTGGCGCAGGTGGTCGGCGGATTGCCCGAGGGTGACCGGTGTGCCGTAGCCGGGCGGAGCGGGATCGACCGCGGTGACGTGACCGGTCGGTCCGACCGCAGCGGCGAGCACGGAGGTGGTCTCGCCCTGCCCGCAGCCGATCTCCAATACCCGGGTACCAGGCTCGATGCCCCACCGGTTGACCAGCTCACGCCGGAACCGAGTCTGCGTCTCCTGAATCGCCGGGCTGTGGGAGTGCCCGAGCATGAGGCGCGCGATCTGGTGCGAATCCATCCGGCTAACCTAGCGTTTCGAGCGGGGCGCTGCTGGTCGCGGGCTGCTTCCCGCTTTGCCCCTATCGGGATCACGAAACCTTAGGGCGATGGCATTGTTAACCTGGCCGTGGGAGCCATGCCGTCGCATGGTGCATGTGGATGTTCTGGTTATCGGGTCAGGCCCGGGCGGGCAGAAAGCGGCCGTGGCCGCCGCGAAGCTTGGGCGGCTTTCCAGCCCTGGCCGCCACCTCGATGGAGCAGGGCAGGCTCGCCGCGATGCACGCATGCGGTGAACAGGTACGTGTGCTCAACGCTTTGCAGCCGCTATCTGGGGCAGACGCGAACTGGCACGCGGCCAAGTCATCGGCGACTCGCACGGCATGCTCAAGATCTTGGTGTCGCCCGAGGACAAGAGGCTGCTCGGCGTACATGTCTTCGGCTCCGGCGCCATCCAACTTGTCCACATTGGACAGGCGGATCAACTCCAAGCGCCTCGCCGGCCCGTCGATGGGGCCGGTCGCGGAGATGTCCTATGACGAGGTCAAGGCACATCTCCGCGACCTGGCTCGGGGCTAGAAACCTGTGCACAAAGGATTGTCGCAGTGCAAGATCTTCAGGTCGGCGACGCCCGGCTGCTGGTAGGCGATCAGCGGCATGCCGTCATGGCCGATGGTGAGCGCGGTGTAGCCCGCGCCGGGCCCGATCGGGAGCAGCCCGGTGTTGGTTGCGGCTGAGCAGCCGATGTCGTTGCAGTGGGCCAGGCGCAGCACGCCGGCATCGTGCTCGAAGTAGCTGACGACCCCAAAACCGTCCTCGCCTATCCGAAGCGACGGCCATACCCCCAGCAGGCCACCGAAATCCACCATGCTCCCGCTGTCGAAGGAGGTGCAGGCCGGGTCCGCGCAACGCGACACGAACATCTCGGCTGTCCGGCCATCGGGCAGCGATGGACTGTTCATGGCGGTCAATATCTTGCCGTCCACGCCCACGGTGGTCGAGATCCTGGAGCTGTTGCCGAAGTAGTCCGTCACCCCGGTGACCGTGGCGCAGTCCGGGGTGCCGCAGTGGCCGATGCGCAAGGGTCCCTCGTCCACGATGAAGGTCGGGTTTCCGTCCGAGGCGATCTCGATTGATAGCCCCGAGGCGGTGAACTGCCCGGAGTAGACCTGGTGCCAGGTCACCGAGGCGCAGCCGTGGTCGCGGCAGCCGATGACATAGACCGGGTCGTTGTGCGCGGAAACGCGGTGGCTGTAGGCGAGCACCGGCATCCCGTCGTTGCCGATGGCCAGCCCGGGAATCGAGTCCACATTGGACTCAGGGTCCAGTGTGACTGTCGTCGACTGGGTGCAGGCCGTGTTGAGGCAATGCGCCAGGCGCAGGTCGCGCGGGTCCTTCGCCACGTAGGCGATCACCGGCAGTCCGTCGCCGCCGATTGCTATGGAGTTGAAGAAGCCGGCGTTGCCGGTCGAGTCGACTACCGTTGTCGTGGCCGAGGTGCATTCGGGGTTGTTGCAGTGCGCCACTTTGAGCGAGCCCGTGGTCTCGTTGCGGTAGGCGATGACGGCCAGGCCGTCGACGCCCGTGGCGATCGCGGGGTAGGCCCCGGTGACGCCGCCGCCATCGAGCACCGAGTGGGTGCCTCCGCCTCGGAAAGGCGGGCTCAGCGCACCCGGAAGCAGCGTCAGCTCGCTCCAGCCACCCGTGTGCTGCCAGCGATGCGAGAACTGGCCCAGATTCGTGGCGCCGAACAGCTCCATCCGGCCGTCAAGGTTGGTCTCGGCCGCCAGCGAGCGCAGCAGGCCGGTGAACGGCACCCATGGCGCCCAGATGCCGCTGCCCACCGCGATCTGCGAGCGATGCATGACCCGCCCCGTGCTGCTAGCGCCGAAGACCTCCAACCGCCCGTCCTTGTTGCGGCCGGCCGTCAGCGCGGTGAAGCTGCCGTCGAGCACTGTCCACGCCGACCATCCAGTGATCTGCTGGGTACGCCACATGGCCCGGCCGCCGCCGTCGAGGGCGAACAGGTCGATCCCCCCGTCGGCGTTGGTCTGTGCCACCACAGCCTGCGCTGTGCTATCAAACAGAGACCAGGCTGACCATTGGTTGGTACCGGGTGCAGCCTGCACCGCATGGTAGAGCTGCGCGATACTCCGCCCGACGGCGAACAGGTGAAGGCGCCCGTCGCCGCTTCGCGCCACCGCCAGCGATCTGGCGCTCAGGTCCGGCACCGGCTGCCACGCCGTCCAGCCGCCCGGCTGCTGCCACCGGTGGAAGATCTGGCCTAAGGAGTTGAAGCCGAAAAGCGAGATTCCGCTGCCGTTGGCCTCCGCGGCAAGCGAGCGCATCTGAACGCCATCGCCGAAACCGGTCCAAGGGGTCCAGGTCTGCGCGCCCGGGCTGGTCTGCCAGCGGTGCCAGACCTGGTCGTTTCCGTCTGTGGCGAAAAGCTCGAGGGTGCCGTTGCTGTTGAGGGCCGCTGCCGGCGCTCGGCCGCTGAAGTTGGGCACCCAGGCCGCTTGGGCGGGGGCACCCGCCACCGCGACCGCGGCGGTGGCGGCAAGCAGCACCGCCGCCACCGACCGGCATAGGCGCAGGGTTCGTGAAATAGACATGCCCTTAAGGCGTTCCATCCCGTTCCATCGCTCTGAATCCTCTGTGGCGGGGCGAGCTGCCGGGAAGCCGACAGAACACGGCGACAACGCCCCGGCTTTCCAAAGCGTCCAGTTCGCGTGCCACACAACAGCTTTGACGGGCCCGCCATGTCCACAATGCTTGACCGGGGCCTTTGCGCACTGTGGACAGACGGCGAGCTGGCCATCAGCCGGGACCTGTTCTGCACCGCGCACACCCAGGCGGAACGGGCCGGCGACCGGGAGGCGCTCGCAGTGGCGGCCTTGGGCTACGCCGGTCTTTGGGTGCACGAGCACCGCGACACGACGACGGCCACCCTCTTGGAGGCACGGCTGCGCACCGCCGCAGAGCTGACTGATCCGCTGACCCCGCTGGGGATCCGCCTGCGCTGCCGCATCGCCGCGGAGACCGACTACCGCAACGGCGAAGCAGCCGGGGTGCTGGCCGCCCTCGACGCCGCCCGTGCCTGCGGGGACCTGGTCGCGATCGCGGAAGGGCTCAGCCTGGCCCACCATTGCCTGCTTGGCCCGGCCCATGCGGCGCAACGTCTCGAGCTGAGCCGGGAGTTGATGGCCATCGGGTTCCGCACCGGCCGGCGGGGCGACATCTTGATGGGTCTGATGTGGCACACCGCCGACCTGTTCCTCGCTGCCGACCCACACGCCGAGCGGAGACTGGCCGAGCTGCGCCACAAGACCGCGCTGAAAGGCTACGCTGCCGCGCGCTTCGTCACCGATGCCATGAAGGTGATGCTGGCCATCCGCTGCGGGAACTTCGATGCGGCGGAAAGGATGGCCGACATCTGTGCCGCAAAGGGCCAGACGGCCGGGGACGCCGACGCCGTGGGCTGGCACGGAGCGCACCTGATCGCCATCCGCTGGTACCAGGGACGCCTCACCGAGCTGGTGCCCATGCTGCGCCTCGCGATTGACTCGCCCGCACTGAGCACAGTGGACAACTCCTATCTGGCGGCCCTTTGCGCGGCGCTGGCGGTGCGCGGCGACCGGCTTGAGGCAGCCGCCCTCCTGGCCCGCCTGCGCGGCAACTCGCTGGCGGACCTTCCCCAGTCCAGCAGCTGGCTCATCACCATGTACGGCATTGTGGAAGCCTCGGCCCTGCTGGGCGACGCGGCCGTCGCGGCGGAGGCCTACAACCTGCTTGCGCCGCACCGAGATCTGCCGATGATGGCCGGGCTTGGGGTGGCCTGCTTCGGTTCGGTGGAGCACGCGCTCGGCGTTGCCTGCCTCACCACCGACGAAGCCCCACGCGCGGCCGAGCACTTCCGGCGTGCGGTGCAGCGCAATCTCGCGATCGGCCACCTCCCGGCGGCCGCGCTGTCCAGGTCGCGCCTGGCCCAGGCGCAGGCCCTGCCGCCGCAGCGCGCGCGTGACCTCGTCCAAGGCCGGCGCCACGGTGACCGCTGGGAGCTCAAGCTGGGCCGCCGCCAAGCCGTCGTCGGGGACAGCTTGGGAATGGCTTATCTGGCAAGGCTTCTGGCCCACCCTGGCCTGGAGGTTCCCGCCGTCGAGCTGGCGGGCGCCCCGGCCTCCGCGCAGAGCACGCAAGAATTGCTGGACAACACGGCTAAGCGCGCTTACCGCGACCGTCTGCGCGCTCTCGACGCCCGGGTCGAGGAAGCCGAGGATCGCGGTGACACCGCCGCAGCCGAGATCGCGCGCAGCGAAAGGCAATGGCTGCTCGACGAGCTGGCCGCGGCGACCGGGCTCGCCGGGCGTGACCGCCGTTTCCAGGACAACCCCGAGCGGGCCCGAGTCGCCGTCGGCAAAGCCATCCGCCGCGCGCTGGCCCACATCGAGCGGGCCGACCCGGTCATCGGCGACGAGCTGCGCTCCAGCGTGCGCACCGGAGTTCGCTGCTCCTACCAGCCTCCGAACACGGCCGAAAACTCAACGCATCACGGCGGTGCGAGATGACCCTTCCAGCCCGGATGCTTATGAGGGTGTGTTCTCGGGTGTGGGCGCCGAGGGGAGTAGCAGGATACGGCCGGTGTGAGAGCGGGTTTCGATGAGTTCGTGAGCGGTCGCGGCCTGGGTGAGGGGGAGGCTGGCGTGCACCGTGGTGCGAAGCTTGCCTGCCGCGAACAGGTCTGCGACTTCGTCCATCTCGTGGCGTGCCTGGTCCGGGTTCGCATGGCGCCAGGCGGTGAGGTTGAAGCCGGTGACGGATCGCAGCGCGAAGAGCTTGACGACGGGGATTTGTTCCAGCTCTCCGGTTGCGGCGCCGTAGACCACGGCGTGGCCGAAGGGCGCAAGCAGGTCGAGGCTGGATTGCAGGATTGGTCCACCGACCGCGTCGAGGACGACGTCGACACCACCCGGGGCGGCTGCGCGGACCTGGTCTGGCCAGTCAGATTGTCCGTAGTCGATGGCGACGTCGGCACCGATGGTCCGGACGAAGTCGAGCTTGCGTGATGATCGGGCAGTGCCGATGACGGTGCCGGCGCCGAGGAACTTGGCGAGTTGCACAGCAAGGTGCCCGATGCCACCGGCGGCGGCGTGGATCAGGACGGTGTCGCCGGAGTTGAGTTGCGCTGCGCGAAGGATCCGCAGGGCGACGGGGGCGCTCATGGCAAGCATGCTGGCGTCACCGGCATCGAGGTGGTCGGGGACGGCGGCGAGCCACCGCGCTTCGGCGACGACGTAGTGCGCGTACGCGTCCTCGGCGAGCGCGGCGACCCGTCGGCCCACGAGCAGCGGGTCGACGCCGGGACCCACCCCGGTGACCGTGCCGACGACGTCACCGGTCGGGCGGCCAGGCAGAGGCCGCTGGAAGATGCTGCCGCTGCCGGGTCCACGGCGGAACCGGGTGTCGACGAAGTTGACGCCGATCGCCTCGGCTTGCAGCAGGACCTGTCCCGTGTGCGGGACCGGCTGGTCGACATCTTCGACGGTCAGCACCTCCGGCCCGCCGTATTCGTAGTACCGGACGCGTCGCATGGCCACCCCTCGCCTAAAATGGACCGACAGTCAACTTCGGTCCAGGACATTACTGGACCGGCGGTCCAGTTGTCGAGGAGGTGTGACGTGACCGAGCCCGAACGACTCCGCGCTGACGCGGTCCGTAACCGCGCGGCCATCCTGCGCGCCACCGAGGATTTGCTGACCCGCCATCACCCGCAGCAGATCTCGATGGAACAGGTGGCCGCGGCAGCCGGCGTCGGCAAGGGCACCGTGTTCCATCGATTCGGCAGCCGGTACGGGCTGATGCGCGCACTCATACAGGAACGCGCGCAGGACCTGGAGATCGCGATCACCACCGGCCCGCCGCCGCTGGGCCAGGGCGCACCGCCGCGTACACGACTCCTGGCCTTCCTCACCGCCATGGTGGAACTGGTCGCCCGCAACAAGGGTCTGCTCGCCGCCCTCGGCCCCGCCGCGCCCGTCACCGCCGCGCCGGAGCAGGAACCGCGTGAGACGCATCCGGTCTACCGGTCCTGGCACGGCCACATCAGCCAACTGGTCCACCAGCAACGGCCCGACCTCGACGCCGACATGCTCGCGCACGTCCTGCTCGCCACCCTGCACAGCGAACCGATCCTGAACGCACTGGAACGTGGCTACGCAAACCGCCTCGACCGGACCTTGCGCGACCTGGTGACCGGCCTGATGCCTCAGTAGCCCCCTCGCCATCCGCTCGCGCCGCTGAGCGGATGTCCTGATCGGACCTTAAGCATCCACTCATGCCGATGGTCGCCAAACGCCGCCGCTTCTCAGCTGGATTGAGCGGATGCCGGACGCTCAGTTGCGCACGTTGTGCCGCCACGAGGGCGCGCCGCTTTGAGCAGCTCGCTGGGCCTGCACGCCGAGCCGTTCATCGCCTCGTTGTAGTGCCCGCCAGTAGTTTTGCCCTTGGAAGACGAACTCGCTCAACGGTTGTGGTGTCGCATCGGCCCGTAGGACTGCGAGACTCTCGAACGCGACGGTCCCTTCGATGCAGTAGCCGACCTTCGTTTCAGCCTCGTCCCGCCCACATTCGTTGAACCAGTACAGCGTGTGCGGTGCGGCGGCGGGCGGGCGGATGTCAATGGTGAGGCTCGTCTCGGCGGGCCAGTCGTGTGTTAATGACGAGTCGTCGAGGAACTTCCAGCCATACATGGACCCAGTCCAACTCAGCGAGGCGAAGAACTCTTCGACCGCGTCCAGATTGCCGAGCGGGATGACAGGGCCGTAACCCGACGCTGCCATCCGGTCTGCCCGTAGCAGGATCTTTACCTGTGTGGGCGACGTGAGCCGCAGGATCCTACGTGTATCAGGATCGATCGGGCCGGCCTCTGGCAGCGCCAGGACATGCAGAAGAAGGTCGCACCAGCCGCCGCAGGGCCCGAGCCGGACGCCGAGAACCTCCGACTCGTTCAGCGCGGTCTCTACGGCAAGCCGTGTTTCGTTGTCCCACTGCACTGATTCATCTTGCCGCAGTGCGGTTAAACAGCTCCACCGATTTGAGGCAACGTCCGCTCAGGCCGAGAACATGGCGGTTCAAAGCATGAACTTCATCCGCGGGGCCGAGGTCATCGTGAAGCCGAGCCGCTCGTAGAGGCGCTGGCCCTGCGGTGTGGCACTGAGGTCAACGCGGTCGGCATGGATGGACCTGGCCCAGTTGAGCACATCGAAGACGAGCCTCGTGCCGTAGCCGTGCCCGCGGTGCTCAGCCAGGGTAATGACATTCATGAGTCGCACCGTGCGCCCTCTGAGGCAATGCGGGTTCGGCACGCCGAGTTCGAGGGTGCCGATCGCCGTGGCGACGATCGCACCGTCTACCTCGATCACCGGGAAGCGAGCACTGCTGTCATCATCAACCATGCGGGTGAACCACTCGGCTGCGTGATTTATCCACCGCTCCTCGGGTGCGGCCTTGTCCTGGTCAAACAGCAACGCCCACAGGCGGAGCAACTCCACGCACTCGTGTGCGGCCGCGCTACGTAGGCGGCCAGCTTTCGTCGTCACGCCGCCATGCTGGCACGGCCCCCACCGTCACGCGAACCCAATCCGGGCGCGCCCATCTGCCGCTGAGCGTATGTCCTGACTGGATTTCGGTGGCGCTCTGCTCATCCGATTGGCGCGCCTTGCGCCAGCAAGCGGCGGCGCACGAGCGTCTGTAGGCTGATCACATGGTCGACCCGCAACCGGTGCCAGAGGGCCTTCCCGCAAAGGATGTACTTGAGATCGCCGCGCCGATGCTTGCCGAGGTGGGCGGCACGTGGCAGATGACCGACGGGCCGATGTTGCGATCGGGGTCGTTGGGCGTTCGCGTCCTTCCAGCCGACAGCGACGACTACCGGCATCTAGATTTGGAGATCCTGCTCAATGCGGCGCGGACGGACGTGCCAACGATTGTCGACTGCACGGTTGGCGTCGCGGCCGATCCAGTCGAGGCTGCCCGTCAGGCGATCGGTGCGTGGATCGAGACTTGTGCGGTGACAGTGCTGGAGATGATTGAGCAGCAAGGGCGACTGGCGAGCCACTTCAGGTCCGGCGATCAGGGCGGTGTCAGCGGCTGGCATGCGATCGTCGGCAGCATCACCGGTTGGTCTGTCGACGGATCGCAGGACAAACAGGAGTGGTTCGCCGAAGCAATGCCCTGGTCGATTTTGGCGCCCGTCATCACGACCGGACTCGATCGGCCGCATCTCAATGGTGTCCGCATGCTGGTCGGCCAGGGTGGTGACTTCACCGAGTGTGAGGTCCGAATCAACGGTCGCAGACACGAACCATCGTCGGCGGCGCTGGCCGCACTGGATTGGCCGCGCACCAGCCAGTTTGGACTCGCACGCACCTTTGTTCTCCTGGTCGGGCCGGAATGAAAGCCAGAGGCTCCGCCGGCGTCAGACCACCCACGTTCAACCCGCAGATCTAGTCCCGGGGCCCGCTGCAGATGCGTGAAAGGGTGCTGATCAAGGCCTAGGAGGGTGGATCGCCGGCACGGAAGCGGCGCCAGAATGCGGCGTCCTCGTGCATCTTGGCCGCCTCATCTGCGGCCGCGTCATCAGTGGACAACTGGACAGCCTGCCCAACGCGCGAGGTGTGTCGGACCGATGGCGGCAGGCCGTGGATGCCAGCGGCTGTCACGGCCGCATCGTCAATCGTGGTGGGATCGACGCTCCAGCGCCCGGCCATTGCCATGACGTCGGACTCCGACGGCGTGGTAGCGAACCAGGCTGCCCAGTGCTCGTCGGACCCGGTCTCTGGACCGCGCTGGGTGCCTTTGGCGAGTTCGATCTCGTCGTCGGTCGGGTCGCCGACGAAAAGTGGTATCTCACCTCGCTCGCCGATGAAGCAGTAGGCGCGCACGACCTCGCCATCGCGGGCCCATGCCCAGACGTGATAGTCGGGGACCCGTTCGTTGGCGAAGTACCGGACGTCGCCCAGACTGCGGCTCAGCTGCCTGAGCCAGTCGCAAAAGCGCGGGTCGGCCGCGTCGAAACCTGCTGGCAGATGCAGCCGGCCGTGGGCCAGTGTCCAGCCTTGCACGGAGGCGGCCACATATACGCCGCTCTCGTAGGCCCGTTCAGTGCCGGCCGCCCAGTCCAGAACCTCCCGGTCGTGCAACTTCAGCGCGTCAGCGACGTCTTCAGCTGACCGGCCCGGTACCGCCAACCACGATGTCTTGTAACCGAATCCCACACTGCCATGTTCTCAACAAGCCGATTCGCGTTCGGCGCAGGCATCCGGATTTGCCGCGATGAGCGTGTTCTGCCGAGAATATGCTGTACCACAACGGGTCTGGTGTGGTCGACTCCGTGTGTCGGCGGCGCGTACGCCGCGGAGCCGCTGTGCGCGGGACCGCCGGGC
>NZ_BONY01000065.1 GCF_016862955.1 Rhizocola hellebori
GACACCGGCGCGGCAATGCTTTCGGCTGGGCGCGCGCTACGGGGGACGTGCGGCGTTTAGTCGGCGCGCTTTTCGTAGGCGGCGATCTGGTCGATGCGGCGGGCGTGGCGGTCTTCGCCTGAGAAGGGGGTGGCCAGGAAGGCGAGCACGATTTCGGTCGCCTCCTGGTTGCTGTGCTGGCGGGCGCCGATGCCCACCAGGTTGGCGTCGTTGTGCATGCGGGCCAGTTTCGCGGTCTCCAGGTTCCAGGCCAGCGCGGCTCGCGCTCCGATCACCTTGTTCGAGGCGATCTGCTCACCGTTGCCCGAGCCGCCGATCACCACGCCGAGGCTTCCCGGCTCGGCGACCACCCGGGTGGCGGCGTCGATGCAGAACCGCGGATAGTCGTCCTCCGGGTCGTAGTGGGTGGCTCCCACATCGACGACGTCGTAACCCTTGGCGGCCAAAGCTCCGACCAGATGCGCTTTCAGCTCGAAACCGGCGTGATCCGCGCCTACGTAAACCCGCATGCGGTGATCCTTTCAGGCCAGCTGGGCAAGGACGAGACCGGCCCGCGCCTTCGGCGTGAACCAGGTGCTCTTGCGGGGCATCTTCTGCCGGTCAAGGTTGACCTGGATGAAGTCGGGCACCGTGACCGGGTCGATGAGGATCGCGAGATCGGCCCGTCCTTCGTCGACCTCGGCCATCAGCCAGGACTCCGGGTAGTCGCCGCCGACGTAGGTGATGCGTTTGTCCCCCGGCTCCAGACCGAGCATGCCGCCCAGCAGTGCCCGCTCCACGAGCGCGTGATCCATGTTGTCCACGAAACCCAGTGCTGGATCATCCGGCAGCGCCACTGCACGCATCCCAGCGCGCGAGTAGACCCGGAGGCGATCGCCCGGCGCGATGTCGGGCAGCAGCACCTCGCGCACCAGCCGGTTGTAGGGGTCGATGCGCACCGAGGCCGGGGTGGTGATGACAGCCAGGAACCGTTGCAGCCCACCGGTTTGCGCGGCCAGGCTGCGGTGATTGCCGTCGGCCACTACCAGGTCGCCGCCACCGGCCAGCCCGGCCAGGCGGTCGGCCAGCTCGCCCGGGGGCACCGGCCAGATCTCATGGGTGCGCCCGGCCGGGTCGACGTCGGCGGCCTGGGGTTCGCCCGCCTCCTGGCACGCCTGCGCCAGCGCGGCGTGCAGCTCGTCGCCGCGGCCGGTCTGCAGCAGCAGCACCGGCGACAGCAGGTGGCCGAGCGCCTCTGCTAGAGCGACCCGCTCACGTACCTTCTCCGGAAAGACATCCTCGTTACGGATGATCAAACCGGGCTCGTCCGCGCTGGCCGAGATCTGGTCGGTGTCGACCATGGCCCAGAGTCCATAAGACGTCTGATCGCGGTCGGAAATGCGATAGAGGACAACGACGTCCTGGAACGGCGCATAAGCACCGTCCGCTTTTGCCTGAGCCAGCCGATTTACAGCGTCTTGAAGCGATTGTTCAAACGTTTTGCCTAGGCTGTCGGGCGCTTTGTGCGGCATTTCGATCGCGAGCGCGGAGCGCGGGTTGGCAGAGATGATCTCGGTGATCTCGGCGTCATCGGCGAACTCGTCATAGTTCTGGGCGCCGGTTCCGCCGGTGGTCAGCCAGGCGGAGGGGATCGCATGTACAACGGTCACGCGAGCTAACGCTACTCGGCGCCCACCCGGGCCGACGCCATGGCCTCTCCGTCGAACCAGAAGTAGATCTCACCGAGACATTCGTCGATGGCTTCCAGCGGAATGTCAATGGGTAGCTCGATGGTGTCATTCATGTATCAGACAACTCGCTATGCCATGGTCAAGTGACGGCGCTCGGCACTTGGCCGTAGATATGAAAGACTTCCTTCTCGTGACCGGTATACACAACCTCGCCCAGGCCGAAGCCGTCGAAAGGGCTCGGCTGCTGGACGTGAACTCATATGACATCGCGTTGGACCTGACTGACGGCTCAGGAAATCCCGGCGCCGGCAGCTTCGCTTGCGTGACCACCGTCCGGTTCAGCGCGACCGAGCCGGGCGCCAGCACCTTCATCGAGGTTGCGGCGACCGCGGTGCGGCGTGCCACGCTCAACGGCGTGGAGCTGGACCTTGGTGACTGGAGCGCCGATGACGGGCTCAAGCTGCCCAACCTCGCGGCCGACAACACCCTCGTGGTCGAGGCCGCGTTCCCGTTCTCCTCTTCGGGACAGGGCCTGCACCGGGCGATCGATCCGGCGGACAAGGAGGTTTACCTCTACAGCCAGTTCGAGACCAACGACGCCCAGCGCGCCTTCGCCTGCTTCGACCAGCCCGACCTGAAGGCGGTTTACACCTGGCACGCCCGCGTTCCCAATCACTGGAAGGTGGTGTCGAACTCGCCGATCGAGCGGGTCGACGACAACGTCCTGGACAAGACTGTCCACTTTGAACAGTCCGCCAAGATGTCCACCTACGTGACCGCCATCTGCGCCGGTCCCTACCACGAGCAGCGGACCATGCACGACGGAGTGGACCTCGGTGTCTTCTGCCGCGCCTCCATGGCCGAATACCTTGAGCCGGAAGAACTTTTCGAAATCACCAAGCAGGGCTTCGACTTCTTCCAATCCCAATTCGGTGTCCGCTATCCATTGGCCAAATATGACCAGTTGTGGGTACCGGAGTTCAACGCCGGCGCGATGGAGAACTTCGGCTGTGTCACGCATGCCGACGCGGCCTACATCTATCGCTCCGCCGTCACCGATTTCGAGCGCGAGCAGCGGGCCAACACGATCCTGCACGAGCTGGCGCACATGTGGTTCGGCGACCTGGTGACCATGCGGTGGTGGGACGACCTGTGGCTCAACGAATCGTTCGCCGAGTGGGCCTCCCACTGGTGCAACGCGGAAGCCACCCGCTTCTCCGACGCGTGGACGACCTTCCTTTCGCTGCGCAAGAACTGGGGCTACGGCCAGGATCAGCTCTCCAGCACCCACCCGGTCTACTGCGAGATGCCCGATGTCGACGCGGTCGAGGTGAACTTCGACGGCATCACCTACGCCAAGGGCGCCAGCGTCATCAAGCAGCTCGTCGCCTACGTGGGGATCGAGGCCTTCGTCACCGGTCTGCGCCAATACTTCGCCGACCACGCCTGGGGCAACGCCACCTTCACCGACCTGCTCGGTGCGCTGGAGCGGGCCTCCGGACGTGAGCTAGGCGTCTTCGCGGCCGCCTGGCTGGAAACGGCTCAGGTCAACACGCTTCGCCCGGCCGTCTCGATCGCGGAGGACGGGACGTACTCGTCGGTGGAGGTCATCCAGGAAGCCCCCGAGGACTATCCGACTCTGCGCCCGCACCGCATCGGCGTCGGCCTCTACGATCTCGTGGATGGCAGACTGGTCCGGCGCGACCGCCTTGACATCGATGTCGCCGGCCCGCGCACCGCCGTCGACGCGCTCATCGGAGTCAAGGCACCGGATGTCTTGCTGCTCAACGATGATGACCTGTCGTACGCGAAGCTGCGCCTCGACGACAGGTCGCTGTCCACCGTGGTGGGCCACCTGAGCGCTTTCGAGTCCTCGCTTCCCCGTGCCCTGTGCTGGGCCGCGGCCTGGGACATGGTGCGCGATGCGGAGATGGCGGCGCGCGACTACGTCAAGCTCGTCACCTCCTCGCTGCCCGCCGAGCGTGACATCAACCTGGTCACCACCACGCTTCGCCAGCTCGCCGCGGTGCTGTCCCAGTACAGCCACCCGGATTGGAGCGCCACCGGATGGGCGCTGCTGGCCAAGACGGCGCGGCAGGCGATGCTCGACGCGGAGCCGGGAAGCGGGTTCCAGCTGGCGTGGGTTCGCACCTTCATTGGCGCTGCCCGATCGTCGGAAGACTTGGCAACGCTGAAGAACTGGATGTCCGATGTGGACGTACCGGCCGGGGTGGCCATCGCCGGCGAGCTGCGCTGGCAACTGGTCCAGGCACTGGTCGCGACCGGCGCGATCGAGCCCGAGGTGATCGAGCTCGAGCACGCCTCGGACAGGACGGCCTCCGGCGACATCGGCTCGGCCATGGCGACCTCGCTGATCCCCACCTCGGCCTCCAAGGAGGCGGTGTGGACGGAGATGACCACCGATCCGGACATCGTGAACTCCCGGAACCGGGCGCTCATTCTCGGCTTCCAGCATCCCGCGCAGGTCGAACTCACGGCGCCGTTCATGCCGAAGTTCTTCGCCGAGGTGGCCAACGTGTGGAAGATTCGCGACAGCGAGCCGGGGCAGGACTTCCTCATGCTCGCCTACCCGATGTACCAGGTGTCGGAGGAGACCGTCGCCGCGGCACAAGCCTGGCTCGCCGAGGAGGGCCATCCGGCTCCGCTGAGGCGGCTGGTCGCCGAGGGCAATGATCGGGTCATGCGCGCCCTCAAGGCACGCGCCCGCGACGCCGCAGCCTGACCCGAAGCAGAAGTACGGCGCCCGCCACCGTCCAGTGGCGGGCGCCGTTTGCTAGGTGAGCGGCTTGCCGGCGTGGTCGGCTAGCTGGGCCAGGCCGGAGACGATGCCACCGGCCAAGTCTCCCCCGCTGAACGCGGCAGCCATGGACAACGCGGCCAGCTTGCAGTCGCGGTCGGCGAGACGCTTCCGAGCGGTGGACCCGGTGATGATCTCCAGCTGGCGCTGCGCCGGGGAGACGGCCACCAGCACCGAGCTGCCCGGGTTGGCCAGGGTGCCGTGCAGCTTCTCCGCGCCTTCCTTTACCGGCTCGAGGATCTCGCCGACGTAGACGGAAAAGGTCAGTCCCGTGGACCCGTCCGCCGCGCGCAGCGCTTCGTCGATGCGAAGCAGCTGGCGGGTGGTGAAGGGGCCTTCGAGGACCTCCTGGTTACCAGCGGTCACTTGCTCCTCCTGTCAGGCCCGGGTGGATCGGCGACGACGCCGCCGTCAGTTCATTGGCGGGTGAGGTCGATGGCCCGTCTGACTCCGGCTTGGCCAGGAACCACACGGGCGCGTAGGTGTAGTCGCGCCCGGGCCGGTACCGCTTGGCCGACCGGGAGCCCGATAGGTAGACCAACGCGAATATTAGCGCAATCACCGCAAGCGGAATGCCGACGAAGATCAGCAAGTCCTGAGCATCTGGGTATGACACACCTTCACGCTAGCAGCCGATCCAGCTCCTGGATCACGATGGGCCAAGCGTCGCTTCTCGGGTCGATCAGGGCGAAATGCCCTGTGTCCGGAAGCGGCACGAGACGCGTCGACGGGTAGCGAGCGTGGTAGGCCTGGGATACCGGGTAGGGAACCACCTCGTCCTCAATCCCGTGCACCAGAACCGCCTGCTGCGCCCGCGGCTCGAAGTCGTGCTGGGAATGCGAACCGAGGAAGTCGTTGACTGCGTTGTTGTCCAAGTCGAGGTCACGGGCCATGGTGAGATCGGCCACCGGCGCCAGCGCGATCGTCTTCGGCGCGTCCAGAAGCAGCGCGAGATGCCCGCCGGCCGAATGCCCGACCACGATGACGTCCCGGTTGATCGCCTCGAAAGCGGCTCGAACGTCCTGCACCGTGGCTACAGGATTGCCCGGCTCGCGCCGGAACTCGGCCGAATAGACCGGCCAGCCGAGATCGCGCAGGGCCACCGCCATCGGCCGCAGATGAATCCTGTCGTATTCCGGACGCCAGAACCCGCCGTGCAGAAGCATCACCACCGGCCGCGCTGGATCTCCAAAGTAGACATCCGCGTCGGGTAGCGCCAGATCCGGGGCAGGCGCTTCAAGGTCGAGAATCGAGCGGTCTTCGGTGATCACCAAGGAACTCTAACGCATTGCCGCCAAGCAGTTTTTCCCGCTGCGCCGCGCTGAGGAACTCCGAGGAGCGCACCACCTGCCCGACCGGCCGCTCGCCCAGCGGATAGGGGTAGTCGCTGCCGAGCATCACCCTGTCCTCCCCCATCACGTCGACGAGCAGGCGAAGCGAAGGCGGATCGAAGACCACGGTGTCCACCATGAACCGGTTCACGTAATGGCTCGGTGGATGCTGTGACGCCCCTCGCACCACGTCATTGCGCTTGTGCCAAGCGTTGTCCGCCCGCCCCAGCCAGAACGGGAAACTTCCTCCCCCGTGCGCGAAGCAGATCTTCAGCGTGGCGGGGATGCGGTCGAAAACGCCGCCCAGGATCAGCGCCAGGATCGACAGATGCGTCTCGGCGGGCATGCCGGTGAGCCACTGTGCCATCCAGCGGTTGACCCGGGGGCTGCCCGTCATGTCCCAGGGATGGACGAAAACCGGCGTGCCGGTCGCCGCGCAATGCTGGAGGAACTGCACGATCTTCTCGTCGTCGAGGTCGGCGTCCCCGACATGGTTACCGATCTCGACGCCGGCGTGGCCGTTGGCGCGCGAACGATCCAGCTCCTCGCAGGCCAGATCCGGATCCTGAAGTGGTACCTGGCAAAAAGGAATCAAACGCTCAGGCGCCCCCTGCGCGAGAGACAGGGTGAGGTCGTTGAAGATTTGGGAAACCTTCGCGGCCAGCTGCGGTGGACGGTCGTAGCAGAAGAAAACCGGTGTCGGCGAGATGACCTGAACGTCGACCCCGTCGTCGGTCATGTCGGCCAGCCGCGTGAACGAGTCCCAGCATTGCGCGCCGATGGCCCGGAACTCGTTCTCCCCCACCATAATCATGGCCTCGCGCTCGGAGTCCAGGCGGAGCCACGGCACGCCCTCCAGGCGCGGCCACGCCTTGGGCACGACGTGGGTGTGGACGTCGATAACCGGTGTGGCCATCAGCCTTTCCCGGGATGCAGCGTGCCGCAGCGGGCGCAGGTGCGGGCGGCCTCGTCGGCGTAGAAGGCTTGGAACACCGGCGGAAGGTCGTCGACGATGCTGGTGACCTGCAGCTCAACTTCGTGCACGAGATTGTTGCAGTTCTGGCAGTACCACTGGAACTTCTCCAGCGTCCCCGGCTCGCGAACCCGTTCCACGACAAGGCCTACCGAGCCGGGCTCAGGGCGTTGCGGCGAGTGCGGGGTGTTGCGCGGCAGCACCCACATCGAGCCCTCGGTGATGTGCACGTCCTGCGGCCCGGTCGCCGTCATCACCTTGACGTGCATGTTGCCCTTGATCTGGTAGAAGTACTCCTCGTAGGGATCGACGTGAAAGTCGGTGCGCGCGTTGGGGCCGCCCACAATCATCACGATGAAGTCGTCACCGGTGGGGAACATCTGCTTGTTGCCGACCGGCGGCTTGAGCAGATGCTGGTTCTCGCCCAGCCAATCCGGGAAACTGATCGGGTTGTCCATCACTTCTCCCTTACGACAGCGATCGCTTGCATTTCGATCAGCAGGTGCGGGTGCGGCAGCTGGTGCACCGCGACGGTGGTGCGGGTCGGCCCGCTGAAGTCGAAGTAGGTGCCGTAGACCTCGTTGTATCCGCCGAAGTCATTCATGTTGACCAGATAGGTGGTTATCTGTACGAGGTCGGACAGGTCGGCCCCGACCGTGTGCAGGATGGTGCGAATGTTCTCGATGACCGCACGGGTCTGCTCGCGGATGTCCAGTGAGGTCGTCCCCATCGCGTCGGCCGAAGCCCCCGCGATCGTGTTGTCCGGACGGCGACTCGACGTCCCCGACACAAATGCAAACCCGTTGACCACCCGCACATGCGGGAACCGCCCCCGCGGGGTCACCAGCTGGGTGGTCATGGCAGGGCTCTGAGCGATGCTGTGCCAAGGCTTTGCACCACGGTGCGGACATGCGCGCCGGGCGCGAGCGGGACGGCGGCAGTGGCCGCGCCCGCCAGCAGGATGCCGTCGGACATCTCGACGCCGTGGCGGGCGGCCAGCGCGACGCCGTCGCGCCAGGCCCGGCGCGGGTCGCCGAGGATCGCGGCGGTCGAGCCCACCTGTACCACCTTGCCATCGATCTCCAGCAGCACACCGAGGTTGTCGATGCCCACCGGAACCGGGTGCCATGCCCCAACGGTGAAAGCCGCGCCGGAGGTGTTGTCGGCGATGACGTCGGGCAGCGTGAACTTGAAGTCGGCGTAACGCGAGTCGATCAGCTCGAGGGCGGCGGCCACCGCGACGATGTCACCGTCGCGCAGCAGAAACGCCACCTCCGGCTCAACCCGCGGGTGGATGAAGCGCGCCACGTCCACGCTTCCGCCGTCGGGCACCTGCATCGCGTCGGTGAGCCGCCCGAAGATCACCTCGTTGACGCCCACCTGAGCCATCTTCGCCTTGCTGGTCAGGCCCATCTTGTAGCCGACGAGCCGCTCCCCGCGCGCCCAGCGGCGGGCAAGCAGCGTCTCCTGCACCGCGTAACCTTCGTCCACGGTCTCCAGATCCAGCTGCGGGATCGCCTTCGCGTTCAGCGCCGCCTCATCGAGCAGCGCGGCCGGGTCAGCCATTCTTCAGATCCAATGCCACATCGACGATCATATCTTCTTGTCCGCCCACCATCCGGCGTCTTCCCAATTCCATCAGGATCGACCGCGCGTCCACGCCGTATTTGGCCGACGCCCGCTCCGCGTGGCGAAGGAAACTGCCGTAGACGCCCGCGTAGCCCAGCGTCAACGTCTCGCGATCGACCTGCACCGGCCTGTCCTGCAGCGGCCGCACCATCTCGTCGGCGGCGTCCATGAGCTTGAAGACGTCACAGCCGTGCTTCCAGCCCATCAGATCGGCCACCGCAGCGAACACCTCAAGCGGGGCATTGCCCGCCCCGGCGCCCATCCCCGCGAGCGAGGCGTCCACGCGATAGGTGCCGTGCTCCACCGCCACCACAGAGTTGGCCACGCCCAGCGAAAGGTTGTGGTGGGCGTGGATTCCGACCTGGGTTTCGGAATCGAGTATCTGCTTGTAGGCGTCGACGCGTTCGGCCACGTCGTGCATCAGCAGCCGGCCGCCCGAGTCGGTCACGTAAACGCAGTGCGCCCCATACGATTCCATCAGCTTGGCCTGTTTCGCGAGGCCCGCCGGGTCGTTCATGTGCGACATCATCAGGAAGCCGCTGACGTCCATGCCGTTCTCCCGCGCCCAGCCGATGTGCTGGGCCGAGATGTCGGCCTCGGTGCAGTGGGTGGCCACCCGGACGCTTTGCACGCCAAGGTCTCGCGCCGCGCGAAGGTCTTTGATGGTGGCGATGCCGGGCAGGATGAGCGTGGTCAGCTTGGCATTCTTGATGACCTCCGCCGCGGCCGAAATCCACTCGTGGTCGGTGGCTTTGCCGATGCCGTAGTTGAGACTCGAACCGGCCAGGCCGTCGCCGTGCGCGACCTCGATGGCGGCCACGCCGGCGGCGTCGAGCGCGGCGGTGATTTCCCGCACCTGGCCGACGGTGTATTGGTGGCGAATGGCGTGCATGCCATCGCGCAAAGTCACGTCCTGCACATAGATGTCTGTAGTCATCGCAACGCCACCAGCCGTTCTCCGGTACGCAAAGCAGCAGAAGTCATGATGTCGAGGTTGCCCGCGTAGGCCGGCAGATAGTGGCCCGCACCCGAAACCTCAAGGAACACAGACACTTGCAGCCCATGCTCGGTGGTGTCGAACTGGACTTCCTGCTTGAGCCGGTAGCCGGGCACGTATTCCTGAACCGCGGACACCATGTCCTGCACCGATTTTGAGATGGCCGCCTGATCGGCGTCGAGATCGGGGCACAGGCAGTAGATGGTGTCGCGCATCAGCAGCGGCGGCTCAGCCGGATTCAGCACGATAATCGCTTTGCCTTTCGCGGCTCCGCCCACCACCTCGATCGCCCGAGCGGTGGTCTCGGTGAATTCGTCGATGTTTGCTCGGGTACCAGGCCCAGCCGACCGAGACGAAATAGAGGCCACGATTTCGCCGTAGGACACGGGTGACACCGCGCCCACCGCGGCCACAATCGGCACCGTGGCCTGGCCGCCGCAGGAAACCATGTTCACGTTGCGCGCGCCCATGTGCTCGTCGAGGTTGACCGGCGGAATGACATACGGCCCGATCGCCGCCGGCGTCATGTCCACCACGATCTTGTCTTTCAGCTTTTCCGCGTTGGCGATATGGGCCTTGGCCGAGGTCGCGTCGAAAACCACCTCGACCTGTTCGTACTCCGGCATCGCGAGCAAGCCGTCGACACCGTCGGAGGTCGTGGCCACGCCCAGGCGCGCCGCGCGGGCCAGCCCATCCGATTCCGGGTCGATGCCGACCATCGCCACCATGCGCAGCGTCTCCGAAAGGCGCATCACCTTGAACATCAGATCGGTGCCGATGTTGCCCGATCCAATGATCGCGACACCAGCAGACTTGGAGCTCTCCCTTGGAGGCTCCGCGGTGTCGGCGGGCCGACGGGTGAGGTCCTGGTCTGCTTTCATGACGCCTCCTTCTTCGAAAAGCCAACGCGGACACTGCCCAGCCCGGCTATGCGCGCCTCATAGACCGCGCCCGGAGTGACGGTGACCATCGGGCCGAGCGCTCCGGAGAGCACGACATCGCCCGCCCGCAACGGCGACCCCATCCGGGCCAGCGTGCGGGCCAGCCAGGTCACCGCGTTCAGCGGGTTGCCCAGGCACGCCGCGCCCGCGCCGACCGAGACCGGCTCTCCCGCGTGTTCGAGCACCATCCCGCACAGCCTCAGGTCAACCTCCTTGAGCGCGACCGGGCTCGTGCCCAGCACGTAGAGGCCGCTGGAGGCGTTGTCGGCGACAGTGTCCACAATGGAGATGTCCCAGTCGGTGATGCGCGAGTCCACGATCTCGATGGCGGGAAGCAGATAGTCCACCGCGCTCATCACATCCACCGACGTGCTTTCCTTGTTCGGCAGATCCTCGCCGAGCACAAACGCGATCTCCGCTTCCACCTTCGGCTGGATCAGCCGGGCCAGGTCGACCGTGTCGCCGTCGGGCACCGCCATGTCGGCGAAGAGCACCCCGAAGTCGGGCTGGTACACGCCGAAAACCCCTTGCACGGCAGGGTTCGTCAACCCGATCTTCGCGCCCACCAGCCTCCGGCCCTGGGCCAGCCAGTGCTCGGTCATCTCCTTCTGCACGGCGTAGGCGGCCTCGATGTCGCCCACTTCGATCATCCGCTCGCGAAGCGGAGGGATGGGCACACCCGAGTCGTAGGCGGCCAGCAGCTCTTTCATGAAAGCTCCACGCAGACGTTGGTCAATTCGGAGTAGAACGCAAGCGAATGCACGCCGCCCTCGCGGCCCACGCCGGAGGCCTTCACGCCGCCGAACGGGGTGCGCAGGTCGCGCAGGAACCAGGTGTTGACCCAGACCAGACCGGCCTCCAGCCGTGCCCCGGCCCGGTGTGCCCGCCCGACATCGCGCGTCCACACCGACGACGCGAGCCCGTACTCGCTGTCGTTGGCGAGGACGAAAGCCTCTTCCTCGGTGTCGAAAGGCATCAGGCTCACCACGGGCCCGAAAATCTCCTCGCGGTTGGTCCGGGCCGACTGCGACAGTCCGGTCAGGACAGTGGGCTGCACGTAGGCACCGCCGTCGCGAGCATCCCCGAACTGCGGGACGCCACCGCCGGTGAGCACGCTCGCCCCCTCCTCGCGCGCCAGGGCGTAATAGCCCAGCACCTTTTCCCTGTGCTGCTTGGAAATCAGCGGCATGTTCATCGTCGCCTCATCCTGCGGCCAGCCAAACGTGAGCGCGCCAGCCGCCTGCGCCAGCCGCGACGCGAACTCGTCAAAGATCGGCCGCTGCACGTAAAGCCGCTCTGTGCACAGGCAAACCTGGCCGCCGTTGGTGAAGCTCGAGCGCACCGAACCGGCCACCGCCGCCTCCAGGTCAGCGTCGGCGAAGACGAGCCCGGCGTTCTTGCCGCCCAGCTCGAAGGAGACCGCCTTCACCCCGTCGGAAGCGGCGCGCATGATCGCGCTTCCGGTGGCCGACTCGCCGGTGAACGTGATCGCATCGACCTGCGGGTGCCTGGTCAGGAACTCCCCGGCCGAGTCTGGGCCGAAGCCGTGCACCAGATTGAAGACTCCTTCGGGTACCCCGGCCGCCTGCATCGCCTCGGCCAGCACCGTGGCCGAGGAGGGGGTCTCCTCCGACGGTTTGACCACCACCGCGTTCCCGCACGCGAGGGCGGGCGCCACCTTCCAGGTGAGCAGCAGCAGGGGAAGGTTCCACGGCACGACGATGGCGACCACCCCGACCGGCTTGCGCACGGCGTAGTTGAGCGCCTTGCGCCCATCGGCGGTCGTCGTCATGAAGCTCTCGGTCGGCGTGGTGGTGACGATGTCGGCAAAAGCGCGGAAGTTGGCGGCCCCCCGCGGGATGTCCAGCGTGCGCGCCTGCGAGATCGACTTGCCGGTGTCGGCGACCTCGGCGGCCACCAGATCATCGAAGCGCCGCTCCAGCTCGTCGGCGACCCGCCGCAACACGGCCGCGCGCTCCTGATCCGACATCGCGCCCCAGGGCCCGCGCAACGCCGCCCGAGCCGCCTGAACGGCCGCGTCCACGATGCCCGCGTCGGCCTCGTCCACCTCGAACAGCTGCTCCCCGGTCACCGGGCTCACCTTGGCAAACGACTTGCCGCCACCGTCCACAAAGGACCCAGCGACAAAGTTCCGCAGCACCCCCGGCACACCCTGCGGCCGCCCCGACATCAACCCCGGATGCCACAACTCACTCATCGCGCATCCCCTCTCTCCCCCGCCGCCCCGCCCACTGCGGCCTTGCCCACCGCGGCCTTGCCCAGCGCGGCGGCGTGTGGCACCGCGGCCTTGCCTAGCGCGGCGGTGCTTGGCGCGGTCATCGGTTGCCGCGCCTGGTGAGGCTGCGCAGGGCAGCGGTGACCAACGCCCCGGCGGCTAGCACCCCGACGCCCAGCACGCTGCCGAGGATCTGCTGCTGGCGGCGCACGCGGCGCTGCACGTCGGCGTAGGGGGTGGTCGAGAACGACACCAGCTCATACCGCGAAACATACCGGCCGGGCAGAGCCCTTTCTAGAACGTGTTCTAACTTTTTCTGAGCCTGAAACACAGGCGAGGCAACCTTGTCACGCATCTCAACGAAGTTCGCCAATGCCATCTGGGCGATCGCCTCGGAGTTGGCCTGGCGTCTTTCCTGGAACATCCGCAGCGTCGCCGCCCAGTCGTCGCCGGTCGCGTCGAGGCAGCGGTCAAGCTCGACCACGTCCTCGAAAGCCGCGTTGGCACCCTGGCCGTAGAACGGGACGATCGCATGCGCCGCGTCGCCCAGCAGCAGCACCCGCCCGCTCGCATGCCACGGTGAGCAGCGGACCGTGCCCAGCAGCCCCACCGGGTTGTGCTGATAGTCCTCGACGAGGGTGGGCGCGATCGGTGGCACATCGGGATAGTTCCGCTCGAAGTGCCGCATGATCGCCGCCGGGCTGGTCAGCGACGCGAAGCTCGCCGTGCCCCCGTTGGGCCAGAAAAGCGTGCAGGTAAAGGACTTGTCCGGGTTCGGCAGCGCGATCATCATGGATTTGCCGCGCGGCCAGATGTGCAGCGCGGCCGGGTCGAGCACCCATCCGCCGTCGGCGGCGGCGGGGATCGTCAGCTCCTTGTAGCCGTAGTCGAGAAAATCGAGGCTCTCCTGCAGCAGGCCCTGGTCAAGCAGTTGCCCGCGCACAGCCGAACCAGCGCCGTCCGCGCCGATGACGATGTCGGCCTTGGCCGTGCTGCCGTCCTCGAAACGCATCTGGCCGGTGGCGGCGTTGAGCCAGACGAGCTTCTTGTCGAAGTGGATCCGGGCGTCGGTCGCGTCGAGCAGCGCGTTGTTGAGCGCGCCGCGGCCGATCGAGTTGATGGCGCGCTCGCCGTCGGCGCTGTACTGCTGGAAGTCCAGCTCACCCGAGATCGGATGGATCATCCGGCCCTTCATGGGCAGCGCGTCCTTCATCACCTGCTGATCGAGACCGATGCGGCGCAACGCATCCAGGCCGCGCTCGCTGAGGGCCAGGTTGATCGAGCGCCCACGCTCGGCCTTGCCCGAACGCGGATCGGGCCGGCGCTCGTAAAGCTCGACGGCGTAGCCACGCCGGGTCAGGAAGCAGGCGAGCAGACATCCGGCCAGCCCAGCCCCGACTATTGCCACCTTTTTCATAGACATGCCCTCAACGCTTCCGCCGCGCGCCAACAGTCGTGATAGGACGAATAGAGCGGCACCGGCGCCAGCCGCATGATGTCGGGCTCCCGGGCGTCGGCGACGACGCCGTGCTCGAAGCGCAGCCTGCGCGACAGCTCGCCGGCTCCGCCGGCCACGCGCACAGACAGCTGGCACCCGCGGTTGGCCGGCGTCACCACCTCGAAGCTGTCGAGCAGGTCGGCGAGGAAGCCGGTCAGGCGTTCGCTGCGTTGCCTGAGCGCGGACATGCCCACCCGGTCGAAGATCTCCAGCGAGGTGCGCACCGGGCCCATCGCGAAGATCGGCGGGTTGGAGATCTGCCACGCGTCCGCCACCGGCAGCGGCGTGGCCACCGGCGCCATCTTGAACCGGGTCGCCGGATCCGTGCTCCACCAGCCTTCGAAGCGCTGCAGGTCAGCGCGGTCGAGGTGCCGCTCGTGGACAAAGGCGCCGGCCAGCGCGCCCGGACCCGAGTTGAGGTACTTGTAGGAGCACCAGGCGGCGAAGTCGACCCCCCACTCGTGCAGGCTGAGCGGCACGTTGCCGGCCGCGTGGGCGAGGTCCCAGCCGACGATCGCGCCCTTGCTGTGGCCGAGCGTGGTGAGCGCGGGGATGTCCATCAGCTCGCCGGTGAGGTAGTTGACCCCACCGAGCAGGACGAGCGCGACGGAATCCCCTTCCCGCTCAAGGAACTCGGCGATCCTTCCCGGCTCCACCCGGGCCACGGCGGTGTCCGGGTCCAGGCCGTGGAAGCGCGCTTGGCTTCGTACAGCATAGGAATCGGAGGGAAAGGCGGTGTCCTCGACGAGGATGCGGTCGCGGCCCGGCGTCGGCCGATAGAACGACACCATCAGCAGGTGCAGGTTGACCGTCAGCGAATTCATGATCACGGTTTCCGTCGGCAGCGCCCCCACCAGGCGCGCGGCCGGCTCGGTCAGCAGCTCGTGATACGGCAGCCACGGGCGCTTCGCATCGAGATGGCCCTCCACGCCCAGCTGCGCCCACGCGTCGAGATCCTCGAGCAGCTCGGCTCGGGTCGCGCGGGGTTGCAGGCCTAGGGAGTTGCCTGCCATATAGGCAACTTCCGGATAGCGCCCGCCCTCGGCAGGCGGCACGTAGAAGAGATCACGGTGACCCGGGTCGGCCTCATCAAGCCGCCTGGCGTCGTCTTCATTGAGCGACACGCTGCAACCTTAACTTTGTTTTTCACGTTTCGGACTCGGGGTCATCAGACCTAATGAGATGCTTTCAGCATTAGACGTCCTTTTAAGGGGGAATGATGCGGTCTGTACTACGAGCTACCGTCCTAGCGCTCGGCCTCGCGGGCGCGGTGGCGGTGCCCGCGGCGGCCCGAGCCGACGGTGAGTACCTCCGGATCACACCGAGCACCATCCAGGCCGGTTTCCAGGTCGAAATCGACGCCTACTGCGGCGACACCGTCAACCCGGTGACGGTCAGCTCCGACGCCTTCGGGGTGGTGACCATCACGCCCCGCCAGGACCCCCAGACCAACAAGTACTACATCCGCGGTACCGCGACCGTGCCCTCCAACACCAAAGCGGGCGCCTACAAGGTGACCCTGAAGTGCCCGAGCCAGCAGGGCGCGGTCACCACGCTCAACGTCGTGAACTACGCCGTGCAGTCGCACGGCCCGCACACCGGCGGCGGATTCCTGGCCACCTCAAGCACCTCCGGCACCCCGATGATCGGGGCCGGCGCCGCGGTGGCGGGCGCAGGCGTCCTGCTGTTCTTCGTGGCTCGCCGCCGCCGTGTTCAGGCCTAGCCGCTTTCTGGCGGTGGTGATCGTCCTGGGCGGGCTCTTCGCGGTCGGGCTCGGCCTGGGGCAGCGGCACGGCTTCTCCTTGGCGGACATGTTCAAACCGCCCGCCAAGGCGCCCGCCGGGCCGTTTCCGGTGCTCGACCCGAGCCCGCCGACGCGCATCAACATCCCGTCCATCGGCGTCTCCGCCCCGGTGCACGCGGTCGGGCAGGAGCCCGACGGGACCATCGCCACGCCCGCGCTTCATCTGCGCAACGAGGCGGGCTGGTACAGGGAGGGCCCGAGCCCGGGACAGTACGGGCCGGCGATCATCGTGGGGCATGTCGACACCAAGGACAAACCGGCCGTGTTCCATCGACTGCGTGAACTCTCCCCCGGTCAGCGCATCGAGATAGTTCGACGGGATAGGACAGTCGCCATCTTCGAGGTGAACTCGGTCGAGCAGTTCGGCAAGGAGGTGCTGCCCGTCCCGCGCGTCTATCAGGACTTCACGCGCCCCGGCCTGCGCCTGATTACCTGTGGCGGCAACTGGGTGGGCGGCAGCACCGGATACGCCGACAACGTCATCGTTTTCGCGAGTCTGATCGAGTCGCGCAAGGCTTGACGCCTCAGTTGAGCCAGTCGGCCCAACGCGGATCGGGCACGCGGTGGCCCAGCACCCGCCACACCGCACCATGCGGCGGCGCCGGTTTGACAGAAAGACGCCACCCGAGCTCGGGTAGCGTCTTGTCTCCTTTGTGGTGGTTGCACCTGGCGCAGGCCGCTACCACGTTGTCCCACGAGTGCGCTCCTCCCTTGGAGCGCGGATGGACGTGGTCTATGGTCTCCGCCGCGGCCTGGCAGTAGACGCAGCGCCCGCCGTCGCGGGCGAATATGGCGCGGCGCGACAGGCCGACGTGCGCTCGATAGGGAACTCGCACATACTTGGTGAGCCGAATCACCAGCGGCACCGGGACAGCGTGACGGGCGCTGTGCAGCACGCCATCGCCGTCGGCGACACAGGTCGCCTTTCCGGAAAGGACAAGGATCGCGGCTCTTCGCACTGACACGACACACAGCGGCTCGTAGGTCGCGTTGAGAAGCAACGCTACGGAGGACGTTGAGCGTCGTATGTCAGGCATCAGCTTCACCTTCCTGCACGGCTAGGGACCATCGTCCCTGATTGATACCGTTATTGCACCCACAAATTGGCAGCGCGCCGATGAATATTGGCTTTTGTCGCGGATGTCTATGGGGCCAACTCTTGCCTTCGACCGCCGATGCGGTAACAACTAGCTATGCGGTTCGACCAGTGCACCAATGACACGACCGGCCAACAGGACAAAATCTGCCAGTGGCTCTATGAGCGCACAGGCGCGGGCTGGCTCGCCGATGGCGGCTACTACTTGCTGGTTCAGCCCAGCCGGGTGGTGCTCATCCTGGTCATCGCGATCGTGGTGCGGGCCCTACTCAACCACACCATCAACAGGATTGTGACGCGAGCAGGCGAGGGCAAGGTGCCGGCCTTCCTTCGGCCGCTGCGCGAAAAGATGCCGACGGTCACCACGAGCACCAGCCTTTTCCCCGAGCGCCGCCGCCAGCGCGCCGCGGCCATCGGCTCGGTGCTCAAGAGCATGGTCACCGCGGCCGTCTTCGCGGTGGCCTTCCTGATGATCCTCGACGTGTTCGGCTTCAACCTGGCGCCGCTGCTGACCAGCCTCGGCATCGTCGGTGTGGCGCTGGGCTTCGGTGCGCAGACTCTGGTCAAGGACCTCATCGCGGGCCTGTTCATGTTGCTGGAAGACCAATATGGGGTGGGCGACGTCATCGACACCGGTGAGGCGGTCGGCGTCGTCGAGTCGGTCGGGCTGCGCACGGTGACCATTCGCGACGTCCGCGGCGTGCTCTGGTATGTCCGCAACGGAGAGATTATCCGGATCGGCAACAAGAGCCAGGGCTGGGCGCAAATCATTATCGATGTACCGGTCGGCTTCGGATCGCTCGAGGAGGCCTTGGCCGCATTACGGGAAGGTATCGACTCCTACGTGGCCGAAGGGGAACATGCCACCGACTTCCTCGAGCCACCACAGGTGCTTGGCGTCGAACAGATAACAGTCGATGGCGCGGTGATTCGGGTGACCTGCAAGACCAGTTCGGAACGTCAATGGGAAGTGCAACGTGAACTGCGCCGTCGCCTCACCGAGGTCCTTGAAGCCTCAGGCATCTCGGCCCAGATGATAGCGGCGCGAGCCATTCGGCCGACCGTTCCGACTGACACTTCATCAGCTCAACCATAGGGTCTAGCGCATCATCGGCCAATCGGGCAGAATCACGCCACGAGAAGCCACACGAGGGATACCCTCTGGCGCAACGCCGCGCCGGACCTCCTCGAGCCGAAACGAGAATGATCGATGGAGGATAGTCGAGGTGCCACACCCCGTTAGCACCAGCTCTACCCCTCCGGATCCGCAGAGCGAAGAGCGAACCGCCACCTATGGAGAGGTCTTCGCGAGCAAGGAGTACAGGGCTGTTTTTGCTGCAACCGTGCTGTCGTGGGTGGGCGATTATCTTGCCAAGATCGCGGTAACGTCTCTCGTTTTCGCCCAGACCGGCTCGGCCGCGGCCGCGGCCGCCACCTTCGCCATCAGCTTCGCCCCGTGGCTGCTGATGGGTCCCGTGCTCACCGCGCTTGCCGACCGGCTGCCCAAACGCACCGTGATGATCGTCAGCGACCTTGCCCGCATGATGTGCATCGCGCTGGTGGCCCTTCCCGGTCTGCCGATCCCGGTCATCATCGGCCTGCTTTTCCTTACCGCCCTTGGCAATCCGCCCTACGACGCATCACGATCGTCGCTGCTGGCCACGCTGCTGCCCGGCGACAAGCTGGTGGTGGGCCTTTCCCTGCAGATCAGCTTCGGCCAGGCCGCCCAGCTTTCGGGTTACCTCACCGGCGGCGTGCTCGCCGCGATCAACCCCCGCGCCGCCATCCTGATCGACTCGGCGACCTTCGGCCTCTCGGCGATTCTGCTCGCCCTGTTCGTCAAGCACCGTCCGGCGACGGTCGCGGGCGAGCGCCGCAACATTCTGCGCGAGACCGGCGAAGGCTTCTCGATGGTGTTCGGCACCCCGGCGCTACGCGCGATCACCCTGCTCATCTTCTCGGGCATGTTGTTCGGAGCGCTGCCCGAAGGGCTGGGCGTGGTCTGGGCGGACAGCCTTAACCCCAGCAGCCCCGCCGAAAGGGGCCTCTACCAAGGCTTGATCATGTTATCCCCGGCGGTCGGGTTCATCCTCGGCGGATTGATCGTCGGGCGGCTGGTCAGCCCCACCCGAAGGCGTGCCCTCATCCGGCCGCTGGCCATCTGCGCCCCCGCCACCCTGATCCCCTCCATCTTCCACCCACCGCTGGCCCTGGTGTGCGCCATGGGAGTCGGGCTCGGCTTCTGCATCGCGGGCGTGCTCCCGGCCGCCAACGGGCTTTTCGTGCAAGCCCTGCCAAACACCCACCGCGCACGGGCTTTCGGCGTCGTGCAAAGCGGAATGCAGCTGATCCAAGGGTTCTCGATCATCGCGGCTGGCTGGATGGCCCAACCGGCCAGCAAACTGCCGGTGGTGATCGGCTTGTGGAGCATCGTCGGCATCATCGTGATGGCCCTCACCGCAGTCCTGCTGTGGCCGAACAAAGACGGCTTCGCCACCGCCATCGAGCGCGCCCGCCTCATCAACGAGGCCCCCGCCGCCGGCTAGTGCCCGGCCGCAGGCCGGTGGGAGCCGGCCGAGGCGCCGCCAGGCGCTAACGAACCGGGCGGACCCGGCCGCAGGCCGGTGGGAGCCGGCCGAGGCGCCGCTAGGCGTTAACCTTGGCGGGTGACGGATCAACTCACCCCAGCCGACTATTACGCCGCCCTAGGCGGCGAGGACACGTTCCGCATTCTCGTGGACGAGTTCTACGCCGGCGTGGCGTCCGATCCGCTGTTGCGACCGCTCTACCCCGAAGAGGACCTCGGCCCGGCCAACGACCGGCTGCGCAAGTTCCTCATCCAATACTGGGGCGGGCCGAACACCTACTCGCAGGAGCGCGGACACCCGCGCCTGCGCCAGCGCCACGCGCCCTTCCGGATCACCCACGCCGAGCGCGAGGCGTGGCTCAAGCACATGCGCCACGCGGTCGACATCCTGGAGCTGAGCCCAGAGCTGGACAAGATGCTCTGGGACTACCTGGAGCGTGCTGCGCTATTCATGGTCAACTCCGAGCAGTAGCGAAGCGCTGCGACGGAGTTCACCATGAACCGGCAGCTCAGCATGGTCAACTCCGAGCAGTAGCGAAGCGCTGCGACGGAGTTCACCATGAACCGGCAGCTCAGCACGGTGAACTCCGAGGGGTAGCGAAGCGCTGCGACGGTGGGTTGATCGTTACATACGGTATGCGCCGTTTGCTTGTGGCTTCGTTGACCGCTCTGCTGGCGTTCGCCGCTCCTGCCGCTGCCTCGTCCGGCGGGTCGCAGGTGACCGCCGATCCCGTGGACTGGACGCCGCATGTGCTCGACGGCGACATCCGCGCGATCGCCGTGGTGGGCGACACGGTGGTGGTGGGCGGCGATTTCACCACGGTCAGCGACAGCGAGGGCGACGCGACCTACGAGCGGTGGTACCTGTTCGCGTTCAGCCTCTCCACGGGCGAGGTGCTGCCCTTCGAGCCGTACCTCGACGGCCCGGTGATGGCGCTGGAACCGGGGCCGGACAACACCGTCTACGTCGGCGGCAGGTTCGAGTACGTGGCCGACCGCCGCCAGCGTGGCATCACCCAGCTGGATCTGGAATCGGGCTGGCCGGTGGACAGGTTCCGGGCCGGGCTGGATTGGGGCGACGTCCGCGGCATCCAGGCCACCCCGGCGGGCCTTTTCATCGGTGGCACCTTCGGCAAGGTGAACGGGATCAGCCGGGTCGGCCTGGCCCGCCTGGACGGGGTGACCGGCGCGGTCGACCCGCGT
Organism: Rhizocola hellebori; assembly: GCF_016862955.1. Lineage (GTDB taxonomy): Bacteria > Actinomycetota > Actinomycetes > Mycobacteriales > Micromonosporaceae > Rhizocola > Rhizocola hellebori. The sequence continues at coordinate 20,784 of NZ_BONY01000065.1, forward strand.
TTCGACGCGAAGCTGTCGGCCAAGGAGATCGGGCGGGTGAAGGTGGAGGACATCGCCGTTTCCCCGGCCGGTGACCGGCTCATGGCCGTGGGCGCGATCACGCAGGCCGGATCGGACGAGCGGACGCAGGCGGCCATGTTCGACCTGACTACCGGCCGCGCCACGCTGTCGGGCTGGTCGACCGAGGTCTTCAAGCCGAAGTGCCGGGAGGGCTTCGACACCTACATGCGGGCCGTGGACTTCTCCCCCGCCGGCGACTACTTCGTCATCGTGACCACCGGCCGGTCAAGCAGCCCCACCAGCATGTGTGATGTGGCGGCCCGCTTCGAGACCTACCGGTCCGGGCCGCAGCAGCCGACCTGGGTCAACCACACCGGCGGGGACTCGCTCTACGCCGTCGAGGTCGGGCCGCAGACGGTCTATGTCGGCGGGCACCAGCGATGGATGGACAACCCGGAGGGCCACGAGTCGGCGGGCCCGGGCGCGGTGAACCGGGTGGGCCTGGCTTCCATCGACCCGGTCACCGGACGGGCCACCGATTGGAACCCGACCCGGAGCCGTGGCGTGGGCGTACGGGCATTTGCGCTCACTGATCGCGGGCTGTTCGTCGGCTCGGACACCGACGTGCTCGCCCGCGAATACCACGGCCGGATCGGCATGTTTCCCTACTAGCCCGCACCAGCCGCCCCACCGCGAGCAGCCTTGCGGGCCAGGGGCCTAGAGCAGGATCCCGCCGTCGCCATGGAGCCAGTCGACGAAGGTGGTCGACACGGAGGCGGCACAGTCAACGATTTCGAGCAGCAGCGCGTCGTGGATGCCGGCCCGCAGGGGGACCTGCCACTCGGCATATATGGGCAGTTGGCCGCGCTCGGTAGGGTCGCCGACATACGCCTTGGCGAAACGGCGGGCATGGTTCCACTCGTTGACCGCGCGATAGGCGAGCTCAGAAAGCTCGGGGGAAACGGTCGCGTGCGGCCTCGTGCGGATCACCAGGATCTCGTCATCGGGGCCCTCGATGGCGAAGAGCAACGCGTGGCGTTCCCAGAGCGCCAGCAGGCTCGCCTCGCCGTCGGAGAGGTGCCGCACATCGAGAAGATCGAGGGTTGAGGCCACCCGCCGCAACGTTATCGGTGGGTTGATGTCGGCCACGAGCGCCGTGGGCGCGGGTGGCAGCCGGTCGAGCATGGATAAGTCATCGGGACAATGCATAGAGTCACGCTGCATCGGCACCATCCTCTCCCGGGTTGTCTCCCCCCGTTCAGGTTGGTCAGACCACCGCCACGAAAACCACGCCATCGTCCACGCCCCCTTCTTCAGCGAATGCCAAGGGTTCCCTCCCCCGTGACCGATGCGAGAGAAAGACGATGCTGAGTGGAGCCGCCCGCCTACCCTCAGTAGATCCCGAGGCGTGAGGCTACCCGTACAGCCCCGGTTTCGTCAGCCCCTTACCGACGGTCCCAAACCAAAAGTATGAGCCCTACCGGCCATGTAGATGGTTGACTATCGGCCGAACGGTTAACTGACTTTGTTGCCGGTGCCAAGCTTGCCCCAACGGGGACGCCAATGCCGTCCACGGGCCTGTGACGCGGATCTCAATCGGGTCGGCTTGGGCAAATCCCATCCGGACCATCGCCTGCACCAATCGCTGCGTCACGGTGAACGACGTTCCGTCCACATCGGACACTCCCGTGATCACCTCGTGGTCGAGCAGGGCGTCGCGGATCGCGCGCTCGCCGGCCCGGCCAGCCAGCTCCCTGAGCGTCTTGGCGGCCGCCTGGGCGGCACCCAGTACCGACGAGAGGGGAACGACCTCAACGGTGCTGGCAGCCGCCGGCGGCAGGGCCACCACCCACTGGGCATCGCGGGGTGTTCCGTCCTTGGCAGCGAACACCCGGTCGCCCTGCACCGGCGTGGGCAGCGACACCGAAACCAATACCGACCAGGGCAGCAGCCCCCACGCCCGATCGCCTCGCAGGCGGATCAGCGCGCCGGCGTCGAACCGCAACAGCCGCCGCGCGAACTGCGCCAGATCTACGTCTTGAGCCACGGCTTGAGAAAGTCATGCTCGGCCGCAGAAAGCCGGCGTGGGCGGCGCTTGACGAGGTCGTAGGGAACCAGCACGGAACGCGCCCGGCTGGCGATGAGCTCGCCGTCGTAAAGCTCGTAGGCCACGGTGAAATGGGCCGTGCGCAGCTCTTCGATCCACAGCTCGATGCGCACGGGATCGCCGTAGTCCACCGGCCGCAGGTAGTCGACCTCATGGCGGGACACCACGATGCCGTCCTCCATCGAGGTGACACCGGCCTGCCTGGCGCCCACGAACATCAACGCCACCCTCGCTTCCTCGTAGAGGGTGAGGAAACGGGCATTGTTGACGTGTCCGTAGGCGTCCAGGTCAGACCAGCGCAAAGCGCATTCGTAGGTGAACCGCACGGCTTGCCTAGTCGCGGGTGAGCTTGCGGTGAGTGACACGGTGCGGCCGGGCCGCCTCGGCGCCCAGCCGATCGATCTTATTTTTCTCGTACGCGTCGAAGTTGCCCTCGAACCAGAACCACTTCGCCTCGTTCTCATCGTCGCCCTCCCAGGCGAGGATGTGGGTGGCGACGCGGTCGAGGAACATCCGGTCGTGCGAGATGACCACGGCGCAGCCCGGGAACTCCAGCAGCGCATTCTCCAAAGAGGACAGTGTCTCCACGTCGAGGTCGTTGGTCGGCTCGTCGAGCAGCAGCACGTTTCCGCCCTGCTTGAGGGTCAGCGCGAGGTTGAGCCGGTTGCGCTCGCCACCGGAGAGCACGTTCACCGGCTTCTGCTGGTCGGGCCCCTTGAAGCCGAAGGCGGCAACGTAAGCGCGGGAAGGCATTTCCACCTTGCCGACCATGAGGAAGTCCAGGCCGTCGGAGACGACCTCCCACAGGGTCTGCTTGCCCTCCAGGCCGGCCCGGGTCTGGTCCACATAGGACAGTGTGACCGTCTCGCCGACCTTGACCTCGCCCGAGTCCGGCTTCTCCAGCCCCACGATCGTCTTGAACAGCGTGGTCTTGCCGACGCCGTTGGGGCCGATGATGCCCACGATGCCGTTGCGCGGCAACGAGAACGACAGGTTCTCGATCAGCACCCGGTCACCGAAGCCCTTGGTCAGGTTCTTGGCTTCGATCACCGTGTTGCCCAGACGCGGGCCGGGCGGGATCTGGATCTCGTCGAAGTCGAGCTTGCGGGTCTTCTCGGCTTCGGCGGCCATCTCCTCGTACCGGTCAAGACGGGCTCTTGATTTGGTCTGCCGTGCCTTGGCGTTGGAGCGCACCCATTCCAGCTCGTCGGAGAGACGCTTGCGCATCTTGGCATCCTTGCGCCCCTCGACGGAAAGGCGGGCCGCCTTCTTCTCCAGGTAGGTGGAGTAGTTGCCCTCGTACGGGTAGGCGCGGCCGCGGTCGAGCTCGAGGATCCACTGCGCCACGTTGTCCAGGAAGTACCGGTCGTGGGTGATGGCGATGACCGTGCCCGGATACTTGGCCAGGTGCTGCTCCAGCCACAGCACGCTCTCCGCGTCGAGGTGGTTGGTGGGCTCGTCGAGCAGCAGCAGGTCGGGCTGTTCCAGCAACACCTTGCACAGGGCCACCCGGCGCTTCTCGCCACCGGACAGCGGCGCGACCGGCACGTCGCCGGGCGGGCAGCGCAGCGCGTCCATCGCCTGCTCCAATTTGGAGTCCAGGTCCCACGCGTCGCCGTGGTCGAGCTCCTCCTGCAGCCGGCCCATCTCGTCCATGAGCGCGTCGGAGTAGTCGGTCGCCATCAGCTCGGCGATCTCGTTAAAGCGATTAAGTTTTCGTTTCGTGTCGGCTACGGCCAGCTCGATGTTCTCCAGCACCGTCAGCGACTCGTCGAGCCGGGGCTCCTGGGCCACCATCCCGACCGTGTAACCAGGCATGAGCCGGGCCTCGCCGTTGGAGACCTGATCCACCCCAGCCATGATCTTCAGGAGGCTGGATTTACCCGCGCCATTGGGCCCTACCACGCCGATCTTGGCGCCGGGAAGGAAGTTGAGGGTCACGTTGTCAAGGACGACTTTGTCGCCGTGCGCTTTACGTGCCTTTTCGAGCGTGTAAATGAACTGAGCCACTCGAGAATCCTCCCAGATGGTCTTAGTAGGCTCAAAGGATGGTCCAAGGTAGTCCGTTCGTCGTAGTCGCCAACCGTCTTCCGGTAGACGAGGTGAGCGATGACACACCCGCGGCCCGGACCACCGGCGGCCGCAGGTGGCGGCCAAGCCCCGGCGGCTTGGTCACCGCGCTGCACCCCGTCCTCGTCGAGCACAGCGGCACCTGGATCGGCTGGTCCGGGTCACCGGGACCGGCGCCGGAGCCTTTCGAGGTGGACGGGATCAAGCTGGTACCCGTGACGCTCACCCACGACGACGTTGAGCGTTATTACGAGGGTCAATCCAATTCAACCATCTGGCCGCTTTACCACGATGCAGTGGAGCCCCCTATCTACAGGCGGCGCTGGCGCGACGCCTACCGCGAGGTCAACCGGCGCTACGCCAAGGCAGCGGCCGAGGTGGCCGCCCCGGGAGCGACGGTATGGATTCAGGACTACCAGTTGCAGCTTGTGCCCGCGATGTTGCGGGAGATGCGACCCGACCTGCTGATCGGGTTCTTTCTGCACATCCCTTTTCCGCCGATCGAGCTTTTCATGCAGCAGCCGCAGCGCACGGAGGTGCTGCGCGGTCTACTCGGCGCCGACCTTGTCGGATTCCAGCAGCGGCTCGCGGCACAGAATTTCCTTCGCCTGGCCAAGCACTTGCTTGGTACGCCGTACTCGGGGAACGTTTTGGAGTATGAGGGCCGCAAGGTGAAGGCCGACGCCTTTCCCATTTCCATCGATGTCGGCGAGATGCAGCGCCTGGCCGACAACCCGCTCGTGCGGGAACGCGCGCTCAAGATCCGTTCCGAGCTGGGTGATCCAAAGACGGTGATCCTTGGCGTCGATCGGCTTGATTACACCAAGGGCATCGAACATCGACTGAAGGCTTTCCGCGAGCTCCTGGCCGACGGCAAGCTCAGCGTGCCCGAGTCGGTAATGGTGCAGGTAGCGACGCCGAGCCGGGAGCGGGTGGAGCACTACCAGGCCTTGAGGGTCAAAGTGGAGCGTGAGGTGGGCAGAATCAACGGCGACTTCGGCAGGGTCGGCGTGCCTGCGGTCCATTACCTACATCAGTCGTACAGTCGAAGCGAGTTGGCCGCGCTGTATTGCGCGGCCGATGTGATGATGGTGACCCCACTGCGAGACGGCATGAATCTGGTGGCAAAGGAATATGTGGCAGCGCGTGCCGAGCATGGCGGCGCGCTCGTGCTCAGCGAATTCGCGGGCGCGGCCGGAGAGCTGCGTCAGGCGTTTCTTTGCAACCCGCATGACCTTGACGGAGTCAAGGAAGCCCTCATGCGTGCCGTCAATGTCGACCCCCACGAGGCCCGTCGACGAATGAGCGTCATGCAGCGACACCTACGCCGCCATGACGTAGCCGCATGGGCATCGGATTTCTTGCAGACCCTGGCCGAAATCGGTAACACCACGGAGATCCGGGCATGACAATCGACGTCGACCGCGACGGGTTCGAACCTGCGATGCGCACAGCCATCACTCTGCTGGCACGCATCCCGCAACTACTCGTCGCCTGCGACTACGACGGCACACTCGCGCCGATCGTTGAAGACCCCGCTGCTGCAGCACCCCTTCCCGAGGCGGTCGCAGCGCTGCGATCGCTGGCTACGCTGCCCCAGACCACCGTCGCGGTGGTCTCCGGGCGCGCCCTGCGAGATCTGGCGGCGCTTTCGCGCCTACCCAGCGAGGTCCATTTGGTCGGCAGCCACGGCTCCGAGTTCGACGTGGGCTTCGTGGCCCGCCTCGAGCCTGAGCTGGTCGAGTTGCGCGGGCGCCTGCTCTCGGAGCTGGAAATGCTCGCCAAATCTCATCCCGGCGTTCGGCTGGAAGCCAAACCGGCCAGCGTCGCCGTGCATACCCGCACCGCTTCCGAATCGGTCACCGAGTCGATGCTCGACGCGGTGCGCACCGGTCCGGTGCAGTGGGCCGGGGTGCACACCGGCGAGGGCAAAGAGGTCATCGAGCTTTCTGTGCTCGCGACCCACAAGGGCACCGCGATCGAGGAGCTGCGCAGGCAGGTCTCGGCCGGCGGGGTGCTCTTCCTCGGTGACGACGTCACCGACGAGAACGCGTTCAGATCGTTGTCCGGCAAGGACTTGGGCATCAAGGTCGGGCCTGGCGAGTCGGCGGCGCACTACCGCGTACAGGACCCGCTGCAGGCCGTGCGGGTGCTCGCGCTGCTGTTGGAGACCCGGCGCAACTGGCTCTACGGCGAGCGGGCGGTGCCCATCGAGCGCCACTCCATGCTCGCCGACGGGCAGACGGTCGCCCTGGTCACCCCCGACGCGCGGGTGAGCTGGATGTGCCATCCCCGCCCGGACTCGGCGGCGGTCTTCGCCGACCTGCTCGGCGGCTCGCCCGCCGGCCACTTCACGGTGTGCCCGCAAAAGGGCGGCCACCCGCTCGGGCAGCGCTACCGGCCGGGCACCATGACCGTGGAGACCCGCTGGTCGGGCCTGACCATCACGGACTGGCTCGACGGCGACCATCTGCTGCGCCGCCTCACCGGCAACGCCGTCGTGGTGGTGGAGTTCGCCCCCCGGCCCGAGTTCGGCCAGGTTCCCGTGCGACTGCAGGAACTGGGCGATGGCTTGCTTATTTTGGGTACCAGCGACCACTTCTCCCTCTACGCCCCCGGCGTGCAGTGGGACGTCATGGACGACGGCGGGCACCACGTCGCCCGCGCGGTCGTCGACCTGGCGGCCGCTGGCGGCGAAGTCGTGCTCGACCTGCGCATGCGCAGTCAGGACCTGTCGCCGTATCCGATCACCACCGAGTCAAGGCTGAATCAGGCCGAGCAGCCGTGGCGGGAATGGTCGGAATCGCTGACGCTGCCGACGGTCGAGCGCGAGCTGGTGTTGCGCAGCGCGCTCACGCTGCGCGGGCTGTGCCACGCCGAGGGCGGCGGGGTGCTCGCCGCCGCGACCACGTCACTGCCGGAAACCCTTGGCGGGATTCGTAACTGGGACTACCGGTTCTGCTGGCTGCGCGACGGGGCCATGTCGGTCAAGGCGCTGGTCGATCTCGGCTCGCTCACCGAGGCGGAGAATTTCCTGCGCTGGGTGAACAACTGCGTCGAGCACACCGGCGGGCATCCGGAGCGGCTGCATCCCCTATACACGGTCGACGGATACGAGCTCGGGCCGGAAGCGGTCATCGAGGACCTTCCCGGCTATGCAGGGTCGCGGCCTGTCCGCGTCGGAAACGCCGCCAACAAACAGCTCCAGCTCGACGTCTTCGGGCCGGTCGCCGATGTGCTGATGGCCGTGGCGGACAAGCGCGGCAAGGTGAAGTACGACGAATGGCGGGTGCTGGAGGCGATGGTCTACGCCGTCGCGCAGCGCTGGCACGAACCCGACCACGGGCTGTGGGAGGCCCGGCTTCCCCCGCGCCACCACGTCTACTCGAAGGTCATGTGCTGGATGACCGTCGACCGGGCGATCAAAATCCTGTCCCGGCACACCTCCGACGTCAGCCCGGAGTGGGAGGACCTGCGCGACCGCATCGCCGAAAACGTGCTCTCGCAAGGGTGGCACGAGGGCAAGGGCGCCTACACGGTCGCCTACGGCTCGCCGGAGATGGACGCCTCGAGCCTCTGGATTGGACTGTCCGGGCTGCTGTCCGACGATGACCCACGCTTCCTGTCCACCGTGCTCGCCGTCGAAGCCGACCTGCGTTCCGGTCCTACTGTTTACCGGTACCACTGGGACGATGGCATGCCCGGCAAGGAGGGCGGATTCCACGTCTGCACCGCCTGGCTGATCGAGGCCTACCTCCGTACCGGGAGGCGGGCGGACGCCGAGGAGCTTTTCGAGCAGCTGATAGCGACCGCAGGCCCGACCGGGCTGCTGCCCGAACAGTACGACCCCGATCTCGAGCGCGGGCTGGGCAACCATCCGCAGGCCTACAGCCATCTCGGGCTCATCCGGTGCGCGCAGCTGCTGTCCGGAAAATGAGTTGTCAACGCTGCTAGACAGTAGGGGTGCTGATTAGAGAAGCCACCATCGATGACGTGCCGGCCTTCGACCGCATTCGCCAAGCGGCCTTCAGCTGGCACGTCGCCACGGTGGTGGCTCAGCGCAACTGGTTCACCTCTTCCCCGCCGGAAGCGCGCAGCCTTCGGCTGGCGGCGCAGGTCGACGGGGCCGTGGTCGGTTTCGCCATGGGCGGCCTCTATGTGACCACCAAGGAGCCCGGCGTCGGCTCCGTGACGTGTGTGGTGCATCCCGACTTCCGCCGCCGCGGCATCGGCGGCGCGCTCTACGCGCAAATCGAGGAACACCTGGGCACCCTCGACCTGCGGCGTGCGCAGAGCTACGCGGCCGGCGATCCCGAGGTGATCGCGTGGGCCGAGGGCAGGGGCTGGACGCAGGGCGCCACGGGCCGATTCTCCGCGGTTGACACCAGCAACCTGCCGCCCATGCCGCAGACCCCGGGCGACACCACCGTGGTGAGCATCTCCGCGCTGGCCCCCGAGGAGGCCTACGATCTGGACAAGACGGCTTCGGCCGATGAGCCGGGCGATGTCAGTTACGACGGCCTTTCCTACGACATGTGGCTCAAGCGGATCTGGCGTGACCCCGATCTGCGCCACGACATCAGCCAGGTGGCTCTCGTCGACGGCGTGCCCGCCTCGATGACCTTGGTGTCGGCCAATCTGGAGACCGGGCGCTGCTGGTCCGGTGGCACCATGACGCTGCCCGCATATCGCGGGCGGGGGCTGGCGAAGCTGCTCAAGTCCGTCGCGCTGCGCAAGGCGGCCGAGGCCGGGGTGACCACGGCCATCACCTCCAACGACTACACCAACGCGCCCATGCTCGCCATCAACGACTGGCTCGGCTACCGGCCCACCGTGAGCGAGGTGTCCATGCTGAAAAACTTCGCGGATGCTAAGAATTAGGGATGTCGATTCGCGAGGCCACCCTGGACGACCTGCCGGCGTTCGACCTCATCCGCCAAGCCAGCTACAGCTGGCATTACGCGACTTTGGCGGCGCAGCGCAACTGGGCCACCGCCATCCCACCGGAGGCACGGATACTTCAGCTTGCCGCGGAGGTTGACGGCGTGGTGGTCGGTTTGGGTTTGGCGGCCCTCAATGTGACCACCAGCGAGCCCGGTGTCGGCTTCGCCACCTGCACGGTGCACCCGCGCTTTCGCCGGCGCGGCATCGGCTCGGCGCTCTACGAAAGACTCGACGCACACCTTGGAACATTGGAGTTGCGCCGCGCCCAGGGCTACGCCCTCGACCGGCCCGACATCGTCGCCTGGGCACAGGCCCGAGGCTGGACCTCGGGCGCGTCGGCACGCTATTCGGCTGTGGGCCTCGACGGCCTGCCGCCGATCCCGCCGACACCGGCCGGCGCCAACCTGGTGAGCCTCAGCGCGCTGACCCCCGAGGCGGTCTACGAGCTCGACACGCGTGCCGCCGCCGATGAACCCGGGGACGTTTCCCACAACGGCATGCCATACGACCTTTGGCTCAGCCGGCTCTGGAACAGCCCCGACCTCAACCATGAGATGAGCCAGGTGGCCGTTGTCGACGGCGTTCCGGTCGCCCACACCCTCATCGAGGCCAATCTGCACACCGGCCGATGCTGGTCGGGTGGCACCGCCACGCTGCCCGCCTATCGCGGGCGCGGCCTGGCCAAGGTGCTCAAGTCGGTCGCGTTGCGCAAGGCCGCCGCGGCGGGCATCACCACGGCCGTCACCGCCAACGACTACACCAACGCTGCCATGCTGGCGGTCAACGACTGGCTCGGATACAAGGTCATCGACAGCCAGCGGTCAATGCTGAAGACCTTCCAGGGCGCTGACGACCTCGCCGATGACGACGATGGCGGGCGGGCGTAACCCAGCACTCAGTGTGGGCAGCTCGGTCAGCTTTCCCCGTACCACATGCTGATATTGGGTCGTCCCTTCCTGCACGATCGCCGCAGGGGTCGCCGGATCGCGCCCGTTGGCCACCAGAGTGTCCACAATGGACGGTAGCTGGCGCAGGCCCATCAGGATGACGAGAGTTCCGTTCAGCTTCGCCAGCGCGGGCCAGTTGGCCAGCGATCCGGGATCGTCCGGCGCGAGATGTCCGCTTACCACGGTGAATTCGTGGGTCACCCCGCGATGGGTCACCGGCACCCCGGCCATGGCCGGAACGGCGATGGCGCTCGTGACCCCGGGCACCACCGTCACCGCGATTCCCGCTTCGGCACAGGCGATCGCCTCCTCGCCGCCGCGGCCGAACACATAGGGGTCACCGCCCTTGAGCCGCACCACAAACAGGCCTTGGCGCGCCCGATCGACGAGAATCCGGTGAATCTCGTCCTGCTGTGCGGCCGGGCCGTAGGGCAGTTTGGCGACGTCGATCAGCTCGACCTCCGGGCGCAGCTCGTCCAGGAGCAGCCCCGGCGCCAGCCGGTCGGCCACCACCACATCGGCGGCGTTGAGCAGCCTGCGTCCCTTGACCGTAATCAGCTCCGGATCGCCAGGCCCGCCACCGATCAGCGCCACCGTCCCCTTGGCTGCCTCCCCTTCCCACCCGAACGCACGCCCACCAGCCGCCGTGCCGCCCGCCTCCCCAGCATGCGCCGCCCCCGCTTGCGCCGCTCCGCCAGTGGCGGAACCCGCCTCCCCTGCTTGCGCTGCCACCGCCTGCGCCGCTCCGCCTGCGGTGGTGCCCGCCGCCACGGCATCGCCTGGCCTGGGCTGCGGTCCAGCGGACCTTTGCTCTGCACCCATAGGCGCAATCGCCGTCGCGGCAAGGAAATCCGCCAGCTGGTCGCGGACGGCCATCGCGCGGCGCGGGTCGCCGCCGGCGAGGACGGCGACGGTCACCGGGCCGTGCCGGGTGACCGCGGGGGTCCAGGCGCTCGCGGCGTGGCGGTCGTCGGCGCGCACACAGAAGATGTGCCGTTCGTCGGCCAACCGGGAGATCTCCGCTGCCGCGCCGGCGTCGTCGATGGCGACCTGGATCAGCCAGACTCCTTGTAGGTCAGCCGCTTCGAAGCGCCGCTCGATCCACTCCAGCCTTCCGGCGTCGGCGAGACCGCGCAGCGCGGGCGTGACCGAAGGCGACACCAGCCGCACCCGCGCACCTGCGGCGAGCAGAGCGGGCACCCGGCGGGTGGCCACCGATCCGCCACCGGCGACCAGAACCAGCCGCCCATCGAGCTTCAGCGCCAAGGGGTAGAGGTCTTTCATTTCTCGGTGACACCGGCGGAGTCGAAGGTGGCCATCTCGTGCAGCACGCGGACGGCGCTCGCCACCACGGGGTAGGCGAGCACAGCGCCAGTCCCCTCGCCCAGCCGCATCCCGAATTCGAGCAGCGGGGCCAGGTCGAGCTTGGCGAGCGCGACCGTCGCGCCGGGCTCGACCGAGCGGTGCCCGGCTATCATCGCCTCCCGGCTCAACGGCGCAAGTGCTTGCGCGGCAAGGGCTGCGGCCACTGCGGTCACCCCGTCCAGGATGACCGGCACCCGGCGTGCGGCAGCGCCGAGCACAAACCCGGCCAGCGCCGCGTGCTCAAGCCCGCCGACCGTGCTGAGCGCGCCGATCGGGTCTTCCGCGGACGGCTCGTGCAGCGCCAGCGCTCGTTTGATGACCTCGATCTTGCGAAGGTGGGTGGCCGCGTCGATACCTGTCCCATAGCCGGTCACCATTCCCGCATCGCGTCCGGTGAAAACGGAGATGAGCGCTGCCGAGGCGGTGGTGTTGGCAATACCCATGTCGCCGGTGAGCAAGATGCGGGCACCCTCGTCGATGAGCCGGCCGGCCACACCGATGCCCGTCTCGACCGCGGCGACGGCCTCCTCGCGCGACATCGCCGGCTCCTCCGACATGTCGGCTGTCCCGTTGCGCACCTTGGCAAGGATCAGCCCGTCGGCTGGGTCCAGATCGGACAGGACACCCACATCGACGATCGTGACACCGACCCCGGCTTGGCGGGCGAAGGCGTTGACCGCCGCGCCGCCGGCGAGAAAGTTGGCGACCATCTGCGTGGTCACCGCCTGCGGCCACGGGGTGACCTCCTGCGCGTGCACGCCGTGGTCGGCGGCGAAGATCGCCAGCGCGGCCGGCGCGAGCACGGGCGGCGGACAGCTTGCGGCCAGCCCGGCCATGCGTACCGAAAGCTCCTCGAGCTCGCCCAGCGATCCGGCGGGCTTGGTCAGGCGCGCCTGCCGCTGCCTTGCGGCCTGCATCGCCTCGCCGTCCAGCGGCGAGATCCCCTCGATCGTTGTACGAATCAGCTCACTGGTCACCCGCTAACTTCATCACGCCGCGTGTCAGCTTGCCGACTCAGGGGGCGCGGCAGCGAGTCGTTCATAACATCTATACCTTTTGTCCTACCTTGTGTGATGTGAGCCTGCTCAGCCGCCTCAACGGCTTCCTCTCCATCCCCGGCCGTTTCGGGCCAATCGTTCGCGCCGGTCTCACCGCCGGACTCATCTTCGCCGCCGTCGCGTATCCGCTGGTCGCAGTCGGTGGACTGGGCATGAAAGCGGGTTCGGACCTCTACCAGTCCCTGCCCAGCGCCCTCAACGTGATGCCGCCCGCCCAGACGACCTACGTCTACGCCGCCGACGGCAAGACGCCGCTGACGATGTTCTACGACGAATACCGCAAGTTCACGCCGATCAGCGCCATGTCGGAGAACATCCAGCGCGCCATCGTCGCCAGCGAGGACGGACGCTTCTACGAGCACCGCGGCGTTGACGCCAAAGGCATCGCCCGCGCCTTCGTCGCCAACCAGACCGCGGGCACCGTCTCCCAGGGCGCGTCGACATTGACGATGCAATATGTCCGGATGGCGCTGCGCGACGGATCGCAGACGCCGCGCGAGGTCATGGCCGCCACCGAGCAGACCACCGCCCGCAAGCTGCGCGAGATGCGCCTCGCCGTGCGCATCGAGCAGGAACTGACCAAGACCGAGATCCTGGAGCGCTACCTCAACGTCGCCTACTTCGGGCACCGCGCCTACGGGATCTTCGCCGCCGCCCAGATCTTCTTCTCCAAACTGCCCGCCGACCTGACCGTCGCCGAAGCGGCCACGCTTGCCGGGCTCGTCAAGGCGCCGTCCGCCTTCGACCCGGCCGGAGTCGACCAGACCGCCGCCACCGATCGGCGCAACTACGTCATCGATCGCATGGCCGAAATGGGTTACGTCAGCGCCGAAACCGCCGTCACCACCAAGGCCGAACCGATCGCCCTGCACGTCACCGAGCCCCCCAACGACTGCATCTCGGTCGCGCCCGAAATCAACGACTGGGGCTTCTTCTGTGACTTCTTCAAGAACTGGTGGCTCGACCAACCCGCATTCGGAGACACGCCAGCGGAACGTCTCGACAAACTTCGCCGCGGGGGGTACAGGATAGTCAGCTCGCTCGATCCAGGGGTGCAGGCGATCGCCATGAACGAGGTGACCACCAAGGAAAAGATCGGCAGCTCCTACGCGCTGGGGCAGGTCGTCATCCAGCCCGGGACAGGACGGGTCAAGGCGATGGCGGTCAACCGGGTCTACTCCCTGGACAAGACCGGCAACGGCCGGCACACCGGCTCCTCCGACGAGCCCGGAAACTACCCGAACACCGTCAACCCTTTGCTCGGCGGTGGCGACCTTCCTGGGTACCAGGCGGGATCGACCTTCAAAATGTTCACGATGCTCGCCGCGCTCGACTCCGGTCTGCCGATGAACACCTGGTTCTACGCACCGCAAACCTATCGGTCGCAATACTTCGCGGGCTGGGGCGAGCCGGCCAGCTGTAGCGGCCGTTGGTGCCCAAGCAATGCGAGCGGCTCGATGACCGGCAACCACGCGATGTGGACCGGCTTCGGAAAATCGGTCAACACCTACTTCGTTCAGCTGGAACAGAAGGTGGGCGCCGAGAAGGTGGTCGGCATGGCCGAGCGGCTCGGCCTGCGCTGGCGCACCGACATCGACAAGCTGCAGGCCTCACCGGCCAAGGCGAACGGCTGGGGCTCGTTCACCCTCGGCGTCGCCGACACGACCCCGCTGGAGATGGCCAACGCCTATGCCACCGTGGCCGCTGACGGACGCTACTGCGAGGCACTGCCCGTCATCTCGATCACCGAGACCGATGGCAAGCCCGCCATGCACAACGGGGTCGAGATCGCCGCGCCGCGCTGCTCGCAAGCCGTCTCCCCGGACGCGGCCCGGGCCGCCGCCGACGCGGCCCGCTGCGTCACCGGCTACGGCGCGGCCGCTTCGGGATGCGGTGGCTGGTCCACCGCGCCACAGGTCTACGGGCTGGTCGGGCGGCCGGTGGCGGGCAAGACCGGGACAACGGACAACAACCGGGCCGCTTGGTTCGTCGGGTTCACTCCCGATCTGGCCGTGGCCAGTTTCATGGCCGACCCGGACAACCCCTTCCACGGCGTCGGCGGCGGGAACGCTTGGAAGCCGATCGAGGCGGCTAGCCGTACCCTGCGGCAAGCTTTGAAGGATCAGCCGATCGCCTACTTCACCGCGCCCGAAGGCAACATCATCGGCAAGGCGCCGGCTCAGGCCCCAGCGAAGAACTCGGCCGCCCTCGCTCCCGCCCACTGACCTTGACGCGTTGACTTTCCATGACGGAATGTGATTGACTTTCCGTCATGGAAAACGATCCATCGAGCATGCTTTCCCTTGTCGCCGATGCCCGCTCCGCCGTCGCCGATCGCCTGGTGACTCCTTGGTGGTACCACCCCATCCTCGGCCTGCTGGTGGCCGCCTACCTGGTCGCCTACACCTTCGCCTCCACGCTTTGGCGAGCGCTCACCGTGCTGGCCTTCCTGGCCGCCGTCGCCCTGCTCGCCCGGACCTACCGCGCCATCACCGGGCTGTGGCTCTGGGGCACCAACGCCGGCCGCGCCAGCCGCTGGGCCTACGCCATGGGCGCGGTCATCCTGATCGCGATGCTCGCCTCGCTGCTGATCGCCACGACCACCACCCTCACCTGGCCCACCTGGGGCCTCGCCGCCCTCACCTGGGCCACCGTCATCGTCCTGGGCCGCCGCTTCGACGCCGCCGTCCGAGCCCAACTCCGAGCCGGCGCATGACAGCTCGGTTTGACGAGGTGGTGCATGCGCCGCATCGGCTGAGGATCTGCGCTTTTCTCAGCGCGGCGTCTTCAGTGGAGTTCAGCGCGCTGCGCGAGCTGCTCGGTGTCGCCGATTCGGTGGTCAGCAAACACCTGAAAGTGTTACAGGATGCCGGGTACGTGGCCGTCTCAAAACCCACCGGGCTCGGGCGCGTGAAGACCTGGATCGAGTTCACGCCGACCGGGCGCGCGGCCTACACCGGACACGTGGCCGCGCTCAAGGAGCTTGTCGACTAGCGCAGGTCGGCGGCGACCATCGACCAGACTTCGAGGTCGACCCGTCCGCTGTGGACGAACCCGGCGTTGCGCAGCAGGCCCTCGTAGGTGAAACCGGCCTTCTCCATCACCCTGCGGCTGGCGACGTTGCCGGGGGCCACCCGCACCTCCACCCGCTGGAACCCGTGTTCCAGCACCAGGGCGAGGGTCAGGGCGTCGACGGCCTCGGGGGCCAGACCGAAACCGCGCGCGTCGGACGCCACCGCGTAGGAGATCTCGGTGGCGCGGGCCGCCCAGTCGGTGCGCCGCGTCCACAGGCAGCCCACCAGCCGGTTGTCTTCACGCCGGACGATGCCGTAGTGATCGCCCATGCCGCTGTCGCGGCGCTCCGCGGCCATTTCGGTGCACCAGGAACGGCCCTCGATCTGGCCTCCCTCCTGCGGGAACGGAAGCCAGCGCTGGGTCTGTTTGTCGGCGAAGATCTGCGCTACCGGCTCGGCATCGGCCACTGTGAGCGGACGGACATCCAGCCTCGGTGTCTGGACGGTCAACGTCGGAAAGCGGCGAACCGTAACGTAGCCGGACATGCTTCTCCCAAGTGACGAGGGGCAACCTGGCTTAACCTACCCTGCTAATCCGATGGCCGCCTGAAGCAACGTTTGGGGTTGCAAAGTGAGACAAATCACCGGCGGCGGACATCCGTACACTGGCCGCGTGCGTTTGCTTTTCACTCCACGCTGGCTGGGCTGGGTCGCTTTGACCATCGCCGCTTCCACCGTCATGGTCATGCTGGGCCGCTGGCAATGGAGCCGTTACGAGCTGCGCCACGAGATCAACGCGCGCATCGCCTCCACCGCCGCCGCGGTGGAGTTCAAGCCGTCCCTTCCGGAGTGGACCCGGGTCACCCTCACCGGGCAGTACGACCCTGAGCTGGAAGTTCTCGTGCGCAACCGCACCGTCGGCGGCAAGGTCGGCTACGAGGTGGTCACCCCGTTGCGGCTGGCCGACGGGTCAGCGGTGATGGTCGACCGCGGCTGGGTGCCCTTCCACCCCAGCGGCCCGACCACGCTGCCTGAGGTGCCCGCGCCGCCGTCGGGCACGGTGACCGTTGCCGGCCGCGTGCGCGCCACCGAGCAGGGCGCCCGCCTCGAGCTGCGCGACGGCCGCTGGCAGGCCCGGCGCATCGGCGTGGCCGAGATCGCCGGCAAGGTCCCCTACCAGCTGGCCGGGCGCTACGTCATGGCCGACGACGAGTCGACCGAGTTGACACCGATTCCGGCGGGACGCGAGAACGACTGGCTCAATCTCGGCTACGCCTTCCAATGGTGGATCTTCGCGGCCGGCATTTTCGGCGCGCTGATCTGGTTGGCCCGCCGCGAACAGCGGGCCAACCTCACGTCGTCGGGCTCTGGCAGCCCTTCCCCGCGTGAACCTATGTCAGGCGACCGTCTCTCCGGCGACCGCGACATTTCGCAGGAGCAGAGCCTCCGCTAGGCAGACCCGGGCGAACTCGCCCAGGTGCAGGCTTTCGTTGGGGCCATGCGCTTTGGCGTTCGGATCTTCCACGCCCGTCACCAGGATCGACGCCTGCGGGAACATGTCCTGGAAGGTGGAGATGAACGGGATCGACCCGCCCACACCGATCTCGACCGCATCGGTGCCGTCCCAGGCCTGCTTGAACGCCGCCCGAGCCGCATCGAAGTACTTGCCCGTGGCATCGATCACGCAGGGGTTGCCGTCGTGCTCGAACTCGAAGCTGATCTTCGCTCCCCAGGGCACGTTTCTCGCCAGGTGGGCCTTGAGCGCCTCGTAGGCCGACTTCGGGTCGTCGCCGGGCGCCAGCCGCATGCTCAGCTTCGCCTTCGCCTTCGGCACGATCGCGTTCGGCGCCTCGTTGGTCTTCGGCGCGTCGACGGCGAGGATGGAGATCGTGGGTTTGGTCCAGATCCTGTCCACGAGCCGGCCGGTGCCGATCAGCTGCACACCCTCGATCAGCCCCGCCTCCGCCCGGAACCTGTCCTCCGGGTAGTCCAGCGGTGACGCTTCCTTGGCCACCAGACCCTCAACGGCCACATCGCCCTTATCGTCGTGCAGCGAGGTGAGCAGACGGCTTAGCACCATGAGCGCGTCCGGGACCGCGCCGCCGTACATTCCACTGTGGACAGCCGAGTGCAGAACCTCCACGGTGACAAAGCTGTTGACGATGCCCCGCAGCGACGTGGTGAGCGAGGGCTGGCCGATGTCCCAGTTTCCCGAGTCGGCGATGACAATCACGTCGGAGGCAAGCTCGTCGCGGTGTTTGCTCAGCAGCGCCTCCAGCGACGCAGAGCCGAACTCCTCTTCGCCCTCGATGAACAGCACCACTCCCACCGGCAGGTTCTCCCCGAACGCGCGCAGCGCCGCAACGTGGGCCATCACGCCCGCCTTGTCGTCGGCCACACCGCGCCCATACAGACGGCCGTCACGCTCGGTCGGCTCGAACGGCTCCGACTCCCACTGGCTCAGATCACCGGTCGGCTGCACATCGTGGTGCGCGTAAAGCAGCACCGTCGGCGCCCCCGCCGGGGCGGCCTTGCGGCCGATGACCGCGGGGTGGCCTTCGCCGACCCTGCTTATCTGAACTTCCAAGCCTTCGTTGCGCAACAGCTCAGCGACCGCCTCCGCGGACCGCTCCAACGGCGTGAAGTCGAAACCGTCGAAAGCAATGCCGGGGATGCGCACCAGCCGCTCCAGATCGGCTCTCACACCGGGCAGCTCGCGCTCGATCGCAGCACGCAACTCGTCAACACTGAGGGTCGTCATGTCCCCGATCCTATGACTAGCCCGGCGCACCAGGCTGTGGCGTCCGCCCCAAAATGCAGCTCCTCACGCCTGCGCCAGCTGCGCAAGTGTTCCTGCATCTCGATTCCGTCCCGCGCGAGCGACCTGGCTTCGCGCACGGCCAGCGGCTCGCTCACGAAGATCACCAAGCTGGCTCGGTCGCGTCCCTGCTCCCGGCCCGCGCCCACCCCCTCGACGATGAGCACCTCCGGCACCGGCACCTTGATCCATTCTTCGTCGAACCGCGCCTCGACCCAGTTGTAGGCCTGGTAATAGCCCGCCTCGCCGCTGGCGATCGGCTGCAGTATCTGGCTTTCCAGCCGCGCCCAGTAGGTGAACTGCCCCGCCCACCCATCGAGCAGATCGTCGGTGTGCACGATCTCGGCAGGGATGGTGCCCGCCAGCGCATAGGCCAGTGTGGTCTTCCCCGCCCCGCTCGGCCCGTCGATGAGCACCAGCCTGGTCCGGCCGAGCTTGGGTTTCTCGGCCATGATGAGCTCCCCGATCGCCCCCAGCCTCACCGCACGCCCGCTTCCAATGCCCCACGCCGCGTGGCTGTGGGCGGGTGGGGGGTCATGGGGCACCTGGGGGGATGAAGGGGAGGCCGGGTGGGGGGCCTTGCTCTATGACACGCCATAGAGCTTCGGTGTCCACGTGTTCCTCGATGAGGTCGCCGAGGCGGTCGACGGTGGCGGTGCGGAGCGCTGCGAAGTTGGTCGCGGCAGCGACCTTGAACCCGTGCCGGCCGCTGATGCCCGCCGCTAGCGTGAGAAACCTGCGCCGGAACTCGTCGGACTCGAAGGCGCCGTGCCAGTGGGTGCCGAACACTCCGCCGACGACCGCGCCTTCTTGCGTGCCGTCGGGGAGCCGGATCAGCCCGGGCACGTCACTGTCGCGCCAGACCACCTGGCCGTGATGGATTTCGTAGCCGTGCACGGGCGCGCCCAGCGCCGACCCTTGCGGCCGCGTGAGCGTCTTGTTTCGCTGGAAGCTGACCTCGACCGGCAGCAGGCCCATGCCGTCGACTTCGCCTTTGCCGCTTTCAATCTCGTCGTGGATCCGGCGGGAAAGCATCTGGAACCCGCCGCAGATGCCCAACACCGGCTTGCCGCGCTTCGCATGCTCCACGATCGCGTCGGCCAACCCGTTGCGGCGCAGCCATTCCAGATCGTCCACTGTGGACTTTGTCCCGGGCAACACCACCAGATCGGCCTCCGCCAACTCGCCCGGCTCGACCGTCAGCCGCACAGCGACCCCGGGCTCGCTCGCCAGGGCTTCGGCGTCGGTCGCGTTGGAGATGTGCGGCAGCCGGACCACGGCCACCCGTAGCCACTCCTCGCCTATCGGCGCCGCCGGCCGACCAAGCACCCGCCCATAGGCGAGCGCATCTTCCGCGTCGAGCCACAGGTCGACGTCGAACGGGAGCACGCCGTAGGTCGGCCGCCCGGTCAGCCTTCCCAGCATCTGCAGGCCTGGCTCCAGCAACTCCCGGCTCCCCCGGAACTTATTGATCACGAATCCGGCGACCAGCTCCTGATCGGCCGGCTCCAGCAGCGCCACGGTGCCGAACAGCGAGGCGAACACGCCACCGCGATCGATGTCGCCCACCACGACCACCGGCATCTGAGCATGCCTGGCCAGCCCCATGTTCACGTAGTCGTTCTCACGCAGGTTGATCTCGGCTGGGCTGCCCGCACCCTCGCAGACGACCACGTCAAACTCGCGTCTCAGCTCGTCGAAAGCGTCGAACGCCGCAGCCGACATCGTCTCCTTCAGCTGCCGGAAGTTGGCCGCGTCAATCGATCCGACCGCCTCGCCCAGCAGCACCACCTGGCTGGTCTGATCGCTGCCCGGCTTCAGCAGGACCGGGTTGAACCGGATCTGCGGCTCCAGCCCGGCCGCCACCGCCTGCAGAGCCTGCGCCCGCCCGATCTCGCCGCCTCGGCCCTGGCCGTCGACCACGACCGCCGAATTGTTGGACATGTTCTGCGCCTTGAACGGCGCCACCTTCACGCCCCGCCGCCACAGCCAGCGACAGATCCCCGCGGTGACCACGCTCTTACCCGCGTCCGACGTGGTTCCAGCCACCAAGATCCCACCCATTCCATAGAGCCTACGAGGTGGGCGGTCAGCGACCCTCGGCCTCATCCCACTGACCGCCCGGTCTCTCACGCGGGAGCCAGCACCCGCTTCTCCTCCGCGAGGTCGTCGAGGTCGTCCTCGTCCTCCGCCGCGTCCTCCGCGTTGATCGGCTGCACGTGGAAAGGCTCGCTGTCCTCGCCGCCGATCCGGCGCGCCTCCTCCTCGTCTTCGATCACGCTGATTCCCTGATGCTGCGACGGGGTGCGAGTGAAGCTGGCGATGCCGCGGGACAGGTCATGCCCGACCGCCACGGCGTCCATCTCGTAGAGCACCCGGCGCACACCGTTCTCGTCGATCCAGTCGCGGGTGTAGAGCCGGCCCACCACCACAACGGGATCCCCGGTGGTCAGCGACTGAACGACGCCTTCGGCCAGCCGCCGCCAGCAGGTGACCCGCACCCGCAGGCTCTGGCCGTCTATCCACTCCCCGTTGGTCTTGTCCCAGCGCCGCGATGTCGAGGCCACCCGGAAGCTGGCGGCCAGCTGCCCCGAGGTGGTGGTGCGCCGCCATTCCGGGGCGGCCAACAGGTTTCCGATGATTGTCAGCTGAGTTTCGAACACTCCCTGCTCCCCTTCTCCAGTCCGAACACGACCGAGAGTGCGGCACCAGAGCACCGCGCAGCGAACGCCCACTCAGCTCGTCTGTGGACAGTGCGGGGGTTGGGGATAACTGCCTGATCATGGGCCCAATGTGATACAGGCCACCAGGTCTCTGCAGGTAACCTAGGTTCTGTGGGCACCATCGACATTCTGGGCGAGCCATACCAGCAGCGCGTGATCGAGCTGCCCGACGACGACGAGGGCCCAGTGATCGCCACCCTCGTTTCGCGGCGTGGATCGGTACCCACAAATAAAGCCGTTCTTTATCTTCACGGCTATAACGATTACTTTTTCCAAACCCACCTGGCCGACTTCTTCATCGACCACGGTTTCGATTTTTATGCGCTTGACCTGCGTAAATATGGGCGCAGCCTGCAACCGCACCAGACCGCCAACTTCGTGCGCAACCTGTCCGAATACTTCCCCGAGCTCGACGAGGCGGCCCGCATCGTGCGCGCCGAGGACTCCCACGACACGTTGCTCCTGTTCGGACACTCCACCGGCGGGCTCATCGGCTCCCTGTGGGCGCACGCCCGCTCCCACACCGGCGCCGTCGACGGGCTCATCCTCAACAGCCCCTTCTTCGACCTCAACGTCCCCTGGGTCATGCGCCGCCCGGTTCTGGCCACTGTCGGCCGCCTTGCCGGGCGTCTGCCCTACCGGCCGTTCCCGGCCAAGAAGGTCGGCATCTACGGGCGCAGCCTGCACCGCGACTTCCACGGCGAATGGGGCTACGAGCTGGCCTGGAAGCCGCTGCTCTCGTTTCCCATCCGGCTGGGCTGGCTGTCAGCGGTGCGCAACGGGCAGCGCCGCCTGCGCGCCGGCCTCGACATCACCGCCCCCATCCTCGTCGCCCACTCAGGTGCTTCATTCCGCACCCTCACCTGGGACGACGCGGCACACGACGCGGACACCGTGCTCAACGTCGACCACATCTCCCGCTGGGCACCAGCCCTGGGCCACCACGTCACCGTTGTCCGGATCGACGGCGGCAAACATGATCTCACCCTGTCCCGGGAACCGGCACGCCAGCGCTTCTTCAGCGAGGCCGACCGGTGGCTACGCGCCTACGTCTGAGCAGGTACCCTCTACCTCATTGCGCTCGTAGCTCCGCTGGATGAACAAGTGAACAGGTTCTGTAAGATCTTGGTGACGCAGGCCCCCGTAGCTCAGCTGGATAGAGCAGTGGACTTCTAATCCACCGGCCGCACGTTCGAATCGTGCCGGGGGCACCAATCTGATCTCCCAAAACGTCCATGACGTGCAGGGATGCCGCCAGCGGCAACGGTGAGGCCCAGTCGGCGGGCGCCGTCGCCGCCGTGACTGGCGCTTCTCATTCCGTCCCGGACCGGCAACGCCACAGCACTGGCAGTTGGCCATCGACGGCGGCGCTAGTCGGGCCCATTACACCGGCCAGAGTCCGTCCGTCGTCGCTGACATACAGGACGCTGGCGATCTGGCCGCTGGGCTTGCCGTCCACCTCGCCGGGAATGACGGCGCGTTTGCCGTTGACGTTCCAGACGAGGTTGCCGGAAAGCACCCACCCTTGGGCGTTGGTACCCCGCATGGCGGCTGCCTGCCTGGCCGTGCCGGTGCGCAGATCCCACAGCACCGGGTTGCCCTCAGCGATACCGAACGCCCAGTCACCCGCGGCCGACTGCATGAATACCCGGGAAGCACCGGGTTCTGGCGAAACCAGCTCACGCGACGACCCATCCGGGTACCAGGCAAAAGCCCTCAATGCTCCTAAGGGCTTTCCGCCGTTGTAGGGTGCGTCGCCGATCTGTCCAACCACGACTCCGGCCTCGGTTATCCCGGTGGCCCAGCCGTACCTTTCCCCGGCTGGCAGCGGCAGATAGTCCGGAGTGGTCTTTCCCGGGCGCCAGACAGCGGGCCTGTCCTGTACGCTGCCGGCGATCACGCCTGCCTCGTTGATCGCGAGCGCAAGGGCGTCCTCGCCCGGCAGCCTGGCTAGCTGGCCATCGTATTTCCAGGCCGTGCCGCGCGGGTTGTGCGCGGAGCCATCAAGCGACATGCCAACGGCCGCACCGGCACGGGTCACGTCGTTGAGGTAGACCGTTTCGCCAGGAATCGAGAAAACCGCATGAATCTTGCCGTCGCTCCAGATCGCGAGCCGGGTCTGGTCTCCGGATCTCACCTTGCCCACGAGCATATGGCCGCTCGGATCAATCCCGCTGAGAGATGTCTCGCGGCTGAATCCCTCCGGCACCGGCAGGCTCTGCCCGGCGCAACCCCACGGCAGGCCCTCCGGAGCGGGCCGGTGTGCGGGGCTGGTGCTCGGGGTGACCGGCGGAACGATAGGACCGTTGTCCCACAAGACATCGCAGCCCGCGAGCGAGCCGACCGCGAGCGTGGCCACCGTGAGCTGAGCGAGAGCGGTTCGCAGGCGCATCCCGTCATCGTAGGAGCGATGCCCGCTGCCCGCTGCCCGGATCGAGCCGCTTGATCATGTGAGCGAGGGCGCGCCCAGAGTTTGGCTGCTTTCCTATGCGATCTTTAGCTGCTCATCGCCGAAGTCCGCGATGAGCTTTAGTGTCCCGCCCAGTGCTACCACGAAGCGGTTCAGGACATCCTGAGTGGACACATCTCCACTCTCGATCTGTGACACGCGAGCAACCGAAACGCCCATGCGCTGCGCCACCTGTTCTTGGGTCAGCCCGCGCCGCTTACGCATCTCCGCCAGCCGCCAGCCACGAGCATCATCAAGCATCTTCGAAACAGCAGCGCTAAATGCTTCTGGCCCGCCAGCTGTTTCGATGGCGCGCTCAAGGTGATCAGTGTCGCGCCAGCGCTTAACCTCACCCATCGCTCTTCTCCTGTTCGCGCTCTTTCAGGTACACCGCATACAGCTGTTCCGCTTCTGGAATTGCTCGGTGGTACCAGCGGTTCCATTCTCCCGACTTATCTCCGGAGACCAACAAAATCGCGGATCGCCACGGATCAAAAACGAACAAGATCCTTATCTCGCTCTGCCCTGTTGACGGCGGCCGAAGCTCCTTCATATTGGCAATACTCGACGCGGTCACGGAGTCGACCAATGGCCGTCCTTCCGCCGGGCCGTTGCGCTCAAGCACCAAGATCGCCTGATTCACCAGCCGATGGCATTCACGGTCGGCCTCGTAGAGGGAATCGGGAATCCCTCAAACTGCGTGGTCATCAGAATTTCCCACTCCACGCCCGATCCTCCCCAGCTGGCACGAAGTTAAGAATATCCTAAACTAGCCTCCGAGGTTGAGCAGCGAGTGTTGTGCTGGGAGCCGGTGGTAGCGGGCGGGGCTGATGCCGAGGTGGCGTTTGAAGTGGCGGGTCAGGTGGGATTGGTCGTAGAAACCCGCTGCGGAGGCGACCTCGGCCGGGCGTTGGCCGGCTAGTAGGAGGCGGCGGGCGAGGTCTATTCGGCGGCCGGTCAGGTATAGGTGTGGTGGCAGGCCGTAGGCGCGGGTGAAGGCACGGACCAGGTGGGTCGGGTGCGCGTGCAGTAGCGAGGCGGCGTCGCTCAGGTTGATGCCCTCGGCGACGCGGGCGTCAAGCAGGTCACGCAGTTGCTCGGCGAGGTTTGGGGTGGGCGGTGGGTGTTGGTGCGGGGCGGCCTTGCTCAGGTGCACGGCGAGTCGCTCCAGGATGAAGGCCAGGCGGCTGTCGGCCTCCAGCGTCTCCCCGGGCGTCGCCAGTGTTTGATGGAGTTGGTGGATTCGCAAGCGTAGCTGCGGGTCGGGCAGGCTTGGCTGGTCGACGGCGGCGCCTGCCAACTCGGTACCCAGAACTGAGGTGTCGAGGTAAAGGACTCGCTTGCGGAAACCTTGGTGTGTCGCGGATCGCCCGTCATGCGGCACGTGTGGCGGTAGCAGGATCACCGAGGGCGGCAGGGCGCCGTGTTGGTGGCGGTCGAGGTCGAAGCGGATGGCGCCATCGTCGACGATGAGCAATGTCCACACATCATGAGTGTGCGACGGGTACGCGTGGTCCACGAGGTGGGCGTGGAAGACCTCGGCGATCCCGGGCACAGCGGGCCGCCACGCGTTGATGTGCACACCCGCCACGCTAAGAACGTACAAGACGAGCCCCGCCTCGCGGGGCAGGGTGGAGTCGTGACCGAAACCAAGATTGCTGTCCTGCTCCGCGACGATCTGGCCACCTGGCAGCGGCTCAACGTGACCGCGTTTCTGGTCAGCGGCATCGCCGGAACCGAGCGTGAGCTGATCGGCGAGGAGTACGTCGACGCGGACGGCACCGTCTACCTGCCAATGTTTCGCCAGCCAGTGCTGATCTTTTCGGGCGATCGGCAGCTGCTGACCAACGCGCACACCAGGGCGCTCAGTCGCGGCCTGCGGATCTCAATCTTCACGAGCGAACTGTTCAGCACCGGGAATGATCGGGACAACCGAGCAGCGGTGCGGTCGGTCGCCCGCGAAAAGCTCGACCTGGTCGGATTGGCGCTGCACGGCCCGCGCAATGTGGTGGATAAGGTGCTCAAAGGAGCCCATCTGCACGGCTGATCGACCCTGATAACATTCATTCCTCTCGATCGAGAGATTTCGTCAATGGGAGGAATGGCATGACACTGCGCATCAGGCGAACCCTTGCACAGCTCGCCATCGGCGTCCTCGCGGCAACCGCGGGCATCACGGCGACCGCGTCGCCGGCACAGGCTTTCGGTGGGGAAGTCCTCGGCTGCCGAGTATCGCCCGGCCCCGCCACCGCGTTCACGAATCCTTGCCTCAACAAGAAGGGGGCCGCAACCTACAACGCCGGTTTCTGGCTCCAGAACCTGTCCGGCCCCGGCTACACCTTCTCCTGGAGCTGGACCGGAGGGCCGGTCCTCTTCATAGTCGCCGGATGCACGTCGACCTCCGACGGTTGCGGCCTCGCGGTGGCCAACAGCGACACCATTGTGCGCGCGACCGTCACCTACAGCCAGGGCGGGCAGACCGGGAGCCAGACGGCGACCGCTGTCATCCGGCAGTTCTGCGGAAGCGTTCCCTGCTGACTCCAAATCGGACGCTCAGGCCTCGGCCTGAGCGTCCGAACACCCCTGAACTCAATCCATTGTGGACAGTGGCATACTGTCTATTACCGACGATTGGGGGATCTTGTGGTTTCGTTGCGAAGAACAGCCTTTCGCCTATTCCTGATCACGACGACGGTTCTGGGATCCGCGGCTTTCACGGCCGGGCCGGCGAACGCGGGCGGCTGCTACGGATCCAGCTGCAACGGCCGCAACCCGCAGGGGCTGTGCAGTGCCGACGCTCGCACGGCGAAGTCGGTGACCACCCCCTACGGCGTGCTGGTCGAGCTGCGGTACAGCCCCAGCTGCAGGGCGGCATGGGGCCGGATCCTCAACGCCTATACCAACGATGTCGTCGTCGTGGACAGCACCGACGGTCGCTCTTACACCGCAACCGTTCGGTTCGGCAAAGACGCGTTCACTCTCATGGTCAATGACATCGACCCGTTGCAAGCGCACGCGTGCGGAGGCGCTACTTCGCCTGACTTTAGGTGCACAGACTGGTACTGACGGATTACCACCCGCCGCGGCGGAGCCGTCGATGCCGTGTCAGCGGAGCTGTTGCAGGATGGTCGTGTCGGTGATCTTTTGATCGTCGGCCAGCAGGAACGCTTTGGACAAAATCAGTGACAGCATTGGGTCCTCGGCGAACGGCAGATGCACCTTGCTGCCCTTGTCTCGGGCGGCGACGATGCACAGATAGGCGTCGTTGGGCTCCATGAGGATGTTGCCCGAGCCGAGATGAATCTTGTAGGTGCGCAAGCTTCCGCGCACCACCACGAACTTGGCGGTCATGCTCACCCGGTCAGCGATCTTGGTGCGGGGAAGCAGCCGGGCCAGGGCGTCGCGGCGCACCTCGGCCGAGGGCAGCAGATCGCCGAACCCGGCTTGATGCCAATAATCGTGGAAGCGATTCTCGCCGCGGTCTGTCCATTGTGGATCGCCAGCGATCGAGGTGACCCCCACGAACAGGTCGACGTCGCGCATCGCTTCGGTGAAGATCAATGGCGGCACGTTGCCGACCGTTGAGGGGGCCCACACCGCGCCGTCGCGGCGCTCGAAGCGCACCTGATCGGTGGAGCAGTAGCGTGCCTCGTAATCGCTTTGGTCGGCGTTTTCCACCAGGTCGTGGTAGAACGACGCGCGCCATTGGCCGCCACCGAACTCCTTGCGCGCCTCGCCGTTAAAGCCGCCGTCCCAGGTGCCCAGATAGCCCGATTGCCAGCCACGCACCCGCATCAGCGCGTTGGCCTGCCGGTAGCGCAGAATGTGACCGGCGAACCGGTTGGAGTAGACCCGGGTCTGCTCCTCGGCGGGCGTCAACAGATAGATCTCCCGAAATATCTGTTTGATCGGCTGGCGCAGCTCGTGATCGACCACATGGTCTCGCCAGGCCCGTACCTCATCCATGTGGGCCAGGGCGGGATGCCACAGCCGCACCCGCTCGACCACCACTGGCGGACCTTCGAGCGGCGCGAGCGCCCAGCCGTCGCCGTGGCGCACCGGAAGGCCGGTGGTGTTGTCGGACAAGGAGACCCAGAGCAGCTCGCGGCCGAGCCGGGCGGTGATCGGATGCTCGAGATAGCGGGTGACCCAGTCTTGATAGGACCATTGCCGTTCTTCCGACAGCACCGACTCGACCCGTTGCCGCTCTTGGGCCAGCGTCTTGTCGATCTCCTTGACCAGCGCCCGCAAGGCGGCTGTGTCGTCCTTGATGGCCGCGGGTGCGCTCTTGAGTGGCTTGCCGTCACGCTCGAACGTCAGCCGTGCCCGGTCGGCCGAGACGGTCACTTCGGCCTGGTAGGCGCCGATGGTGGTGCGCAGACTTCCCTCCGGGTCAAGCCCGTGGTCGTTGACCACCAGCTCCATCGCCTCGCCCAGGCTCCATCCCCGCAACGCGCCCGCCTGCGCCAGCGCCTCATGCAGCCGGGACAGCAGCGCCTTGTTCTTCACCGCCAGGGTCATCCGGGCAAACGTCGCGATCGGCAGCTCGCCGGGGCGGGCGCTCAGCGCGGTCACCGTCGCGATCGCCGTGCGGGGCGCGTGCGGATAGCCTTTGGCCCGCTCCGGGGCGCTGCCCGCGGCCCGCAGCACGGCGGCGAGCAGCTCGGTGGTGCGATCGTCAGTCTCCCCGGCCACCGTCCACATGAGACCGCGCAGCAGCCGATCGGTGTCGTCGTGCAGGGAATGGTGGTGGCCCGCGAACAGCTCAAGGATCGCCACGGCGACGGCTCGGCCGGTGGGTGCGGCCGCGACCAGCTGGCCGGTGGTCTTGAGCCACTTGGCCGTCGGGGAGGGCTTGTCCAGTGTGGCGCAGTGCAGCAGCAGACCGCCGACACCGCTGCCGGTCAGCATGTCGGCTAGCTCGTCGCGCACGCGCGGGCCGAAGGTGTCGCCGGTGTGCAGCACCGAGCCCGGCACCCGAGATCCGTTCAGCATGTCGAGCGCCTGCCCGACCATGCCCGACACCCAGCGCCTGCTGTCGGCGGAGACGAAATAGTCCTCGTGCACATAATCCACGAGTGCCTGCAACACCGGACCTAGACCGGTGAGCAACTCCCTGTCCAGCCGGGCAGCGATCGCCGCGGGGATCTCCAGGTGGGCCATCGCCTGTGTCTCGGCGGGAGCCTCGGAAGCCTTGCGCAGCGCCCACACCAGGTCGTCGCGAGTCCACGACAGCGGCAGCGCCCCAAGCTTGCGCAGCAACCTGGCCGACCCCTGGCAGCCGGACCAGGCGTGCAGCGCCAAGGTCGCCCGGCGAAGATCCTCGATCTTCCAGGACCGCACGGCCTTCCAATCGGCCAGGTCAAGATCTTGCTGCCAAGAATGCGTCGGTTGCAGCTCGGGCTCGATGCGAGCCAGCGCGGCGGCCAGCCCATATTCGACCCGCGCGGTCTCCTCCGCGGTCAGCTCAGGAATCAGCTCAGCCCAGTGGTTTGGCCGCACGTTAGCCTCCCACCAGCGCGACGAGCTTGATGAAGGAGACGCACGGATTGTCGTGCAGCTCGATCATGTCATCGAGATCGTCGATCTGCCGGTCGCCGACCAGCATGACGAAGCCGTTGCGGTCGAACGCGCGGCAGGCGGCGTCGGCCTGCTGCTCCCAATCCAGGCGGCGGCGGGTGCGCAGGCGATAGCCGTTGACGGTGACCTCGGTGTCGGTGGGTTGCACCAGGCCGCGAAACACCTCCGTGTCGGCGGCGTTGAACCGCGCCACCTCCTCGCGCACCCGCAGCCGCACCAGCTCCCGGGCACTGATGCGCTCCGGCAGGCCGGGCAGCTCCCAGCTGGCTATCTCACGCCCGGTCGGCGTCTCATCTCGCAACACAACGCTCGGCACGCGTGCATCGTGGCATCCGCCACCGACATTTCGCTGCCCCGTCAGCTGAGCAGCTGCTTCTCCAGCAACGACCTTCTTCGGGCGCGGGGACTCAGCCGCACGCCGGCCAGCCAGCGCTGGAGCCGGTCGGCAGCGCCGTCCAGGGCAGCGACGGCCTCGGCGCCGACGTCCTCCAGCAGGCGGTAGGCCACCTCACCGGTGGGCAGCTGCGCCCACCCGCCGACCACCCGGCCGTCGCACCACACGGTCGGCCCGGCGTTGCCCGTGTTGTCGAAGACCGCGGCTGCATGCTCGCCCAGATACCAGTGCCGCTGCGCCCACCCCATCGGCGTCGGGTCGAGCGCGGGCAGCAACGCCACCCAGGGCGGCTGCTCGCCGACCGGGTCGACGTCTTCGGCCAGCACCAGACCGGTCACGCCGTCGAGATCGACCTCGATCGCACCGGACGCGGTCAGCGCCTCGCGGGTATGGGCGGCCGTCCATCCGGTCCACCACTTCAGATCGGCCATGGTGGCCGGGCCGAAAGCGCCCAGCCAGGCTTTGGCCAACTCGGCGCGGGCCTGCGCGGGGGAAAGCTCGGGCAGCCCGCCGGGCAGCCACGCGTCCATCGGTGACCACGTCCATTGCGAGCTGGTCCACGAGCCGGACGGGCGGCCCCGCGCTATTCGGCCCTCCGCCGCGAGCAGGAACAGGACCCAAGCGGTGATAGTTGTTGTTGACTCATACGATTTGCCTGCCGCCAGCCGTATCCGTGTCAGCAGCCGCGGTTCTTC
Organism: Rhizocola hellebori; assembly: GCF_016862955.1. Lineage (GTDB taxonomy): Bacteria > Actinomycetota > Actinomycetes > Mycobacteriales > Micromonosporaceae > Rhizocola > Rhizocola hellebori. Next base: position 50,948 of record NZ_BONY01000065.1, read on the forward strand.
GGTGGAGATCTGAGCGGCGGTCGCCTTGCCCCGCTTGGCAAGGGCGGCTTCCGCGGCGGCCTGCAGCTCGGCCAGCCAGGCCTCATCTCCCACGCCGGCCTCGGCGAGCAATTGAACGTAGGTCCGCCGGCTTTGCGCCACAAAGGTTTTCACGCATGAGTGGGCAATCGCGGAAGCCAACTCGACCGGGGCCACGAACAGGGTGCGGCGCATACCGTGCAGGCGCAGCAGCGACCGCTCGTCATACAGCGCGCTCTCTATGGCCGCCACGGTGACTTCCGGCTGGCGCGCATAGATCGACAGGAACACCGTGGCCGGATCGGTGGCGTGTAGCGCGACCATGCTCTGGGCCACCTCCAGTGGGGAGGAGGCGTGGGCGGCGAGCCGATGCCGCAGGCCAAGCCGGGCGCGCCGCTGCGCTACCGAAATCCGTCGCATCCGGCCGTTCTACCAGACGCGCTAGCGTCAGCTGCGCGGCAGCAGACCGCGCACGTAGGCCGCCTGGCCGACGTGCTGAACGTCATCCTCGAGCACGCTGACCAGCCGCACGCCAAGGGTCACCGGCGGATCCCAGCGCTCGTCCACCACCCGGTCGAGATCGGTGGCCTTCAGACCGCGCAACATTTTCTGGGTACCCAGAGAAACTGCCTCGTAATAATCGATGAGCACCTGAGCGCTCTCGGGCCGGACCGCCGCGACCTGCTTGGGGTTGTGACCGTATCCGGTGTTGGTGGGGTCGGGGTCAAGCCCGAAGCGGCCGGCCCAATCGCCGCCGACCCACACCTGCTCCTGCTCAAGAAGCTCGGCGATGTGGTGGTCCTGGATTCGGCTGAGGTGCCAGACGAGCCAGCCGATCGGGTTCGCGTCAGCCGTCGGCGCCCAGCGCAACTGCTCCAGGGTCAGCCCGTGCACCGCGGATCGGACAAGGTCCGGCAGCCGATCAAACGCCTCGATTAGCACCTTGCTCACGTCCACGTCTCTACTATCCCTTGCGGCCAGCCGATAGCGCGGCGCAACGCCGTAGGCCGGGTGCCGAAGCACCCGGCCACAGACTCAGTGCCGTGCCGGTTTGTGCGGATCGGACACTCGTGAGCGGAACATGGTGCGCGCCATGGTGATCAGCATGAGCAGCATGCCGCCGAGCAGGGCGAGCCAGGACCAGGCCCAGCCGACCGTGAACGTCAGCACGACAAATCCCGCGAGCGCCGCGAGCCAAATGCCCGCGGTGTAGAGGCCGAACCGGGCGGCCGCCGCCGGATCGTTGGCGAACGCCTCGCCCATGTCCTGGTGCTCGCGTTGCATCCGCAACACCCAGGGCTTGTGCCGGTTGGTCTGGGTCACGCCCAGGTAGGTGAATGCGACCACGGACAGGCTCAGCAGCACGCCCCCGGTCACCAGCAGCCCCACCGGCCAGTCGGGGCTGGCGGCGGCCACGCACCCTGCCCCGGCCAATCCCAGCACCGCGGCCGCGCCGTAGCGCAGCGCGCGACCGAGCGGCAGCGGATAGTTGGTGGTGGTCTCCTGACATAGCGCATCGACCACGATGATCCCGCCGACCAGGGCCAGCACCGCGATGGCGGCGGCCTGCCAGTCTTGCATCGCGTCAGGGTCGAGCACCGACCACACCACGACCGCGAGCGCGGCCGCCGCCACGAGCGACAGGATCAGCGTGCGCACGACGAACGCCGGTCGAGGGCGCACCCGCTTGTCGATCCACGGCGCCGCCGAGGTGGCCCCGGCCTCGGCGACTATGGATCGGATGTCGCCCAGCTCGGCCATTGCCCGCTGCGCGGACGCATCGCTGCTCACCCCGGAACGCTCCAGCTCGGCCATCCGGGCCACCAGATTGGAGCGCATCTCCTCTTTCAGATCGCGCGCCTCCGAGGTCATCTCGACGTCAGCGAACGCCTCGTCGAGGAGGCGATGGATCGCCAAGTTGTTGTCGGTCATCGCTGCCGCCTTCCCGGTCGTGTAGT
>NZ_BONY01000066.1 GCF_016862955.1 Rhizocola hellebori
TTACAGCGGCGCTGCCGCGCGTTGCTTCGCACGCGCCAGCTTTACTGCCGATCTCTGGTGAGGCTCTAGCGCAGGTGGCGAGGGTAGACTCATGACGCTTACCGTGCTGCGCCGCAGGGAAGATGTAGATCTTCCTGCGCGCCTTGCCGATTCCGCCGAGGCTCGCGACGGCGTACAGCTGACCGTCGGCGAGTTCGATGCCTGGTTCGCGGGTCGTCAGCAGGCCAACAACTTCCAGGTGACCCGGATTCCATTCAGCGAACTCGATGGCTGGAGCTTCAGCCAGGACACGGGAAACCTGGGGCACCGCAGCGGCCGGTTCTTCTCGGTGGAGGGGCTGCGGGTGCTTTCCTGGGCCGGGCCGGTCCGTGAGTGGCATCAGCCCATCATCAATCAGCCCGAGGTGGGCATCCTCGGCATCCTGGTCAAGGAGTTCGACGGGGTGCTGCACTGCTTGATGCAGGCCAAGATGGAGCCGGGCAACCCCAACCTGTTGCAGCTTTCGCCGACCGTGCAAGCGACCCGCAGCAACTACACCCGCGTGCACAACGGGGCCGCGGTGCGCTACCTGGAGTACTTCGTCGGGCCCAGCCGCGGGGACATCATCGCCGATGTGCTGCAGTCGGAGCACGGCTCGTGGTTCTTCCGCAAGAAGAACCGCAACATGGTGGTCGAGGTGACCGATGAGGTGCCGCTGCACGACGACTTCTGCTGGCTGACCGTGGGCCAGATCAACGAGCTGATGAAGCGGGACAACGTCATCAACATGGACTCGCGCACGGTGCTGTCGTGCATGCCGCCGGCGAAGGCGCGGGTCCACGAGTACTCCAACCCGTTCCAGATCTCGCTGGCTGCGTCGCGCGACCGCCACGCCGGGGCTCTGCACACCACGGCCGAGGTGATGAGCTGGTTCACCACCCAGCGCAGCCTCTGCGAGCTGGACATCTCGCGGATGCCGCTCAAGGAGGTGCCGGGCTGGCACACCACCGAAAAGGAGATCGCCCGCACCGACGGCAAGTACTTCAGTGTGGTGGCGGTGGCGGTGAAGGCGGGCAACCGCGAGGTGACCAGCTGGACCCAGCCGCTGTTCGAGCCGCGCGGGCACGGCCTGGTGGCCTTCGTGCTGAAGAACTTCGGCGGCGTCCTGCACGTTCTGGTCAACGCCCGGATGGAGGGCGGCTTCCTGGATTCGGTGGAGCTGGGGCCGACCCTGCAGTGCATTCCGTGGAACTACGACGATTACGACGGCGCCGAGCGGCCGTTCCTGCTGGACTACCTGCAGAAGATCGATCCGGCCCGGATCCGCTACGAGGCCGTCCACTCCGAGGAGGGTGGCCGCTTCCTCAACGCCGAAAGCCGTTACCTGATAGTCGAAGCCGATGACAAGCTTCCCTACGACATCCCGGACGACTACACCTGGATCACCCTGGGTCAGCTCACCGACCTGTTGCGGCACGGGCATTACGTCAACGTGCAGGCTCGCACCTTGGTGGCGTGCATCAACGCGATCTCATGAGCACCCGCGTCCAGCGGCGTTCGAGCGGCTTGGACCAGAGTTGGCCTGCATTAGGGAGGTTGACATGACCGACTACGCCAAGGAGCGGCTGCTTGAAGAGGTGCGCAAGTACCATCAGCAGCAGTCCGTCCAGCGGGTCTTCGAACCGGGCGTCTCCGAGATCTGGCCGTCAGGTGCCGTGCTCGACGAGGACGACCGGGTAGCGCTGGTGGAGGCAGCGCTGGAGCTGCGCATCGCCGCGAACGTCAGCTCACGCAAGTTCGAGTCGGCCTTTGCCCGCTATTTGGGACGGCGCAAAGCTCACCTGACCAACTCCGGATCATCGGCCAATCTGCTCGCTGTCTCGGCCCTCACCTCGCCCGCGCTCGAAGAGCGCGCGCTCCAGCCTGGCGACGAGGTGATCACGGTCGCCGCGGGTTTTCCCACGACCGTGAACCCGATCCTGCAGAACGGTCTCGTCCCGGTCTTCATCGATGTCGAGCTGGGCACCTATCACCCGACCGTCGCTTCGATCGAGGCTGCTATCGGGCCCAAGACCAAGGCCATCATCATCGCGCACGCGCTCGGCAACCCCTATGAGGTGGCGGAGGTGGCGCAGCTGGCCAAGGAACGCGGGCTGTGGCTGATCGAGGACAACTGCGATGCGGTCGGCTCCACCTACGACGGCAAGCTCACCGGCACCTTTGGCGACATGATGACGGTCAGCTTCTACCCCGCGCACCACCTCACCATGGGTGAGGGCGGCTGTGTGCTGACCTCTAACCTGGCTCTGGCCCGCATCGTGGAGTCGATGCGCGACTGGGGACGGGACTGCTGGTGCGAGCCGGGCCAGGACAACAAGTGCCTCAAGCGTTTCCAGTATCAGCTGGGGACGCTGCCCTACGGCTACGACCACAAATACATCTTCTCCCACGTCGGCTACAACCTGAAGGCGACCGATCTGCAAGCGGCGCTTGGGCTTTCCCAGCTCGCGAAGATCGATGAGTTCTGCGCCGCGCGCCGGGCCAACTGGAAACGGCTGCGCGACGGGCTGGAGGGCGTGAAAGGTCTGCTGCTTCCCCGGCCCACGCCGCGCAGCGACCCCAGCTGGTTTGGCTTCGTCATCACGGTCGAGCCTGACGCCCCGTACACAAGAAAAGGTTTGATGGATTTTCTGGAAGACCGAAAGATCGGGACTCGTCGCTTCTTCGCGGGCAACTTGACCCGGCACCCGGCCTATTTCGACAAGCCACATCGCGTGGTAGGCGAGCTGCGCAACAGCGACATCATCACTGATCAGACCTTCTGGATCGGCGTCTATCCGGGTCTGACCAATGAGATGCTCGATTACGTCATCGCCTCGATCAAGGAGTATGTCGATGACCACAGTTGAGCAGTCAGCCCCCACCACCCCCACCTTCGCCTCGGCCTCGGGCGCCGTCTACCGCGTGCGCTGGATCGCTTTTGGGGTGGTCCTTTTCGCTGGAGTCCTGGACCTGCTGGACTCCCTCATCACCACCATCGCCGCCCCGGTCATCCGGGCCGGCCTCGGCGGCGGCAACAGCGTGATGCAGTGGCTGACGGCCGGTTACACGCTGGCCCTCTCCAGCGGGCTGATCGTCGGCGGGCGGCTCGGGGATATATACGGGCGCAAGAAGATTTTCCTCATCGGGATGGGCGGCTTCACGCTCATGTCGGTGTTGTGCGGTCTGGCGACCGACCCGGGCGAGCTGGTGGTGTTCCGTGTGCTGCAAGGCCTTTTCGGCGCGGTGATGCTTCCGCAGGGCCTCGGCTTCTTCAAGGAGCTCTTTCCGCCGCGCGAGCTGGGCACCGCCTTCGGCATGATCGGCCCGCTGATGGGTATCGCCACCGTGGGTGGCCCTATCCTTGGTGGCTGGCTGCTTTCGGCTAACCTGCTCGGCCTCGGCTGGCGTTCCATCTTCTTGATCAACCTTCCGCTGGGTGCGGTCGCGCTGTTCATGGCGGTGAAATATCTGCCCGAATCCCGTGTCCCCACAGCGAAACGCTTGGACTGGACGGGCGCGGGCATTGTCTCGCTAGCGGCGCTGTTGCTCGTCTTCCCGGTGGTGCAGGGGCATCAGTATGGCTGGCCGCTGTGGATATTCGGCTTGCTGGTGTTGGGAATCGTGCTCTTCGGCCTCTTCGGCTGGTACGAGCGCACCCACACCGCACGCGGCGGCGAACCGCTGGTCATTCCGACCCTGTTCAAGAAGCGCGCCTTCACCGGTGGGCTGGTCGGTGGGCTGTCCCTGTTCGGGGCTCTGGTCGGCTTCTCGCTCGTGCTCACCATCTACCTGCAGGTGGGGCTGGGCTACGGCCCGCTCAAGGCCGCGCTGACCGTGCTGCCGATGGCGTTCGCGCAAGCGGTGGGTCTGGTGGTGGCGCGGATGTGGCTGGCGGATCGTCTGGGCCGCAGGCTGATTCACCTCGGCGTGATCGTCACCGGGGCGGGCGTGCTGCTGCTCGCGCTGACCCTGATCCCGGAGATGACGCCGTGGCGCTTCGCGCCCTCGCTCCTGGTGACCGGGGTGGGCATCGGCTTCGCGCTGTCGGCTCTGTTCAACATCTTCCTCGCTGCGGTGGAACCACACGAGACCGGTTCGGCCTCGGGCACCTTCACCGCGGTGCAGCAGTTCGCCGGCGCGCTCGGGGTGGCGGTGCTCGGCACCGTCTACTTCGGACTGCTCGGCGAACACACCGCGGCCTTCCGGACCACCCTGTGGGCGGTGGGAGTGATGCTAGTGCTCGCTTTCGCCGCGGCCTTCCTGCTGCCCAAGGCCCGCTCGTCCTGGGAGTCGCCTTCCTCCCACTGATCACCGGAGTAGACAGGACTGAAAACCATGGTGAGCGAAGAACCAAGAAGCTATCCGTTCAGCGAGCCGGACCGGCTCAACCTCGACCCGGCCTACGCCGAGGTCCGCGAGGCGCAGGGGCTGGTCCGGGTGAAGCTGCCGTTCGGGCGGCCGGCCTGGCTGGCCACCCGGTATGAGGACGTGCGCCTGGTCCTCGGCGACCCGCGCTTCAGCCGGGCACAAGCGGTGGGCAAGGGCGACGAGCCGAGCCTGATCCCGTTCGGGCCGGGGCCGGACACCATCGTGGCGATGGACCCACCCGAGCACACCAGGCTGCGCCGGGTGGTGGCCAAGGCGTTCACCATGCGGCGCATCGACTCGCTGCGGCCGTGGGTGCAGAAGATCGTCGACGATCTGCTCGACGAGATGGAAAAGCACGGCTCCCCGATCGATCTCGTGGAGTCCTTCGCCCGCCCCCAGCCCGGAATGACCATCTTCGAACTGATGGGAATCCCTTATGAGGACAGGCCGAAGGTGCAGAAGTGGACCGATATCGCGCTGTCCACTCTGTCGGCGGGCTATACCCGCGACGAGGTGCTGGAAGCCGCTGCGAGCATCCGGGCCTACCTGGCCGACCAGCTGGAGATCCGCCGCAACGATCCCAAGGACGATCTGCTCGGCGTGCTGGTGAGTGCCCGCGACGAGCAGGACAGGCTCACCGAGCAGGAGATGGTGAACCTCGGGGTGGCCGTGGTGGTGACCGGCAACGAGACCACCGCCGACCAGATCACCAACTTCACCTATCTTCTGCTCACCCATCCGCAACATATGCAGGAGCTGCGCGACAATCCGGGCCTGGTGCCGCAGGCGGTCGAGGAGATGCTGCGCTACACCCCGCTGCTGGCGGGTACCTCGTTCCCCCGGGTGGCCACCGAGGATGTGGTGCTGGGCGAGGTGCTGGTGCGGGCCGGAGACGCGGTGCTGCCGTCGATGATGTCGGCCAATCGCGATGGGTCGGTCTTCGCCAACCCCGATGTCCTTGACTTTCATCGTGAGGACAATCCTCATCTGGGTACGGGGCACGGCGTGCACCGGTGCCTGGGCGCCCAGCTGGCCAAGATGGAGCTGGAGATCGCGCTTTCCTCGTTGCTCAAACGTTTTCCGCAGCTGCGTCTGGCCACCGCGCCGGAGGAGGTCACCTTCCGCAAGGGCACGCTGCAACGTGCCCCGCAAGAGCTCTTGATTGCGTGGTGACGGCGATGGTGTGGAAGATCGAAGCCGATCGTCAGTCCTGTCTCGGGACGGGCATGTGCGCCGGGTCCGCCCCGGACTACTTCGAGCTGGACAACACTGGAAAGGTGCGTGTGATCAAAGACGACATCGAGCCCGACGAGGCGGTTACCGACGCCGCCTCGCTGTGCCCGGTGGAGGCGATTCGGGTCCGGGAGGCGGCCAGCGGGAAGACCCTGGCGCCGCTCTAGTGGGACTCTAGCGAACCGCGACTAAGTCTCCAATGGAGGGCGCAAAGGTGGACACAACACGTTTGCCGGAAAGAAAGGGTCCTGCATTGTCTACCTCCCTAAGACCCCTGAGCGCGACCGGTATGGATCTGCTCTTCCGTAACGCGCGGACAGCGAGCACATTCACCAACACCAAGGTCACCGACGCGCAGATCAAGCAGATCTACGATCTGGTCAGGAACGGGCCTACCTCGTTCAACGGCCAGCACCTGCGCATCGTGCTGGTGCGCACCAAGGAGGCGCGCGAGCGCCTGGTGCATCACATGATTGAGCCCAACCAGGCCAAGACCTCGGCCGCTCCACTGGTCGCGATCCTCGCCGCCGACCTGAAGTTCACCGAACACCTGGCCGAGCTCTACCCGCCGTTCCCGATGGCGGGCGACCTGTTCTTCTCCGAGGCCCCGGTCCGCGAGGAGGAGGCCATCTTCAACGCATCCATCCAAATTGGATACTTCATCCTCGCCGTTCGTGCCGTCGGCCTGGCCGCAGGCCCGATGGGCGGCTTCGACGCCGAGGGGCTGGCCAAGGAGTTCTTCGGCGACGGCCGGTTCAAGCCACTGCTGGTGTGCAACATCGGCAAGCCCGGCAAGGACGCCTGGTTCCCCGACCGGCTACCCAGGCTCGACTACAAGCATGCCGTGTCAACCCTCTAGATAGGACGACCCTGCCATGACTCTCGCTGGGACCTGGGTGGCCAAGTCCACCATCAACGGGGAGACGTCACCTTACACCACGACGTTCATCTTCCACCCCGATCACACGCTGGAAGCGCTGGGGCCGGCAGGCCCGGACGGCAAGCCGTTCTTCACCGGCTCAGGGCACTGGATCGCGCGCCCCGATGGAACTTTCATCTATCACCTGTCGCATCCCTTGCCCGACCACACCGGTGGCCCCGACATCGGCACGATCTACAGCATCCAGCAGGTGACGGTCACCGGCGACTCGCACGAGTCGAGCGGCACCGCCATCATGCACAAAACCGACGGCTCGGTTCAGGAGCCGATCGCGGTAACCCTTAGTGCTTCGCGCTGACAACTGGGAAAAGTTCAGGCCCGTCCAGACGTGGACGGGCCTGAACTATGTCTGGGGTCAGGCCAGCTTCTCGATGAGCGGGACCAGCTGCGCCGGCGAGGGAAGGGAAAGCACCTCTTCCCGAAGCACCTGCGCCTGCTTGCGGTAGGAGTCGTCCTCCACCAGGATCCGCGCGGCGTCGAGGATGAGCGACGGGTCGACGTCCTCGGAGACGATCTGTTTCGCCGCACCGAATTCGTTGAGACGCCGGGCGGTGTCGGTCTGCTCGGCGTTGCGGGAGATGAGCAGCTGCGGCAGCCCGGCCAGCAGGCAGGCCATGGTGGTGCCCGCGCCCACATGATGCACGGCCAGATCGACCGCGGGCAGCACGGAGGTCAGCGGAAGCCAACCGGCGGCGATGACCGAGTCGGGCAGCGGGCCGAGCTGGGCCACCACCTCGTCCGAGGCGCCGATGACCAGCTCCATGCCCATCGTGGGCAGGGTGCGGATCAGCTCGTTGAAAAGCGGCATGCCGCCCCCGATCTGGCGCGAGTCGACGCCGACGAACTTGGGCTCGACCGTACCCAGCGTGAGCAGAAGCCTTGGCTTGCTTCGCTTTTCGAACACCCAGGGCGGGACCGTCCCGGGCTTGTCATAGGCCACATAGCGCATGTCGACGCCCGGCTTGGCATCGGCCCGGCGCACGGTGGGCGGGCAGTTGTCCAGGATCAGAGCCGGCGCGGGCAGGCCGTCGAAACCCAGCTCGGTCAGCTCGGGGCGGAACTCGTCCACCCCCCAGTCGTCGCACTGCTGCCGGTACCCCATGCCGATGCCGTGCTCGACCCACGGAATGCCGAAGGCGGCCGCCGCCGCGCCGCCCGCGTAAAGGTGGGGCTCGGCCATGACTACGTCGGGTTGCCACGACTCCACCACTTCCATGGTGCGCTTGAGAACCCGGGCGCTGAGCCGGCCGAAGCCGCGGCCGATCTGCTCCAGCGCCGCATCCTCCTCCGGCGCCGGGATGAGCGCGTTGCCCGCACGGTCGAAGAGCATGACCTCTTTCATATGCATGTAGCCCCACGTCGGGACGAACGGCAAACCCGAGCCGTTGACCATATCGGCCATCGGTTCCGGCCCCGCCACCAACACGTCGTGGCCGGATGACCGCAACGCCCACGCCATCGGGACAACAGGGTTCAGAAGCCCGTAGGCCGGGCCGGTGGTCACCAGAATCCTCATGCTGGTCAATGTAGGAATCCGCTCACGATCCTCACTTGACCTCGGCTCGACTAGACGCCTACAGACTTGCCTTTCCACAAAGGAGGGTGAAATGAAAGCCCTGGTCCTGGCCGGAGGAGCGGGTACCCGGCTACGCCCGTTCAGCTATTCGATGCCTAAACAGCTCATGCCGATCGCCAACAAACCCGTGCTCGTCCATATTGTGGAGACCCTGCGGTCGATATCGGTCAAACAGATCGGGATGATCGTCGGCAGCCACGCTGACGAGATCCGTTCGGTGCTCGGTGACGGCTCCGCCTTCAACGTGCAGATCTCTTACATCGTGCAGGACTCGCCGCGCGGGCTGGCCCACTGTGTGCAGATCGCGCGGGGCTTCCTCGGTGACGACGACTTTGTGATGTACCTCGGGGACAACATCCTGCCCGAGGGGATATCCGAGGTGGCCGACGAGTTTCGGATGGGCAGGCCGGCGGCGCAGGTGGTGCTGCACAAGGTTCCCGACCCGCAGGCGTTCGGCGTGGCCGAGGTGGATCCGGACGGCTGGGTCACCGCGCTGGTGGAAAAACCCAAGGAACCCAAGACCGACCTCGCCCTGATCGGCGTCTACTTCTTCACCCCCGCGATCCACCAGGCCGTCGCCGCGATCAAGCCGAGCCCGCGTGGCGAGCTGGAAATCACCGACGCCATCCAATGGCTGGTGTCCAGCGGCTGGAAGGTGCGCGGCCACGTGTATTCCGGGTTCTGGAAGGACACCGGAAACGTCGAGGACCTGCTGGAGTGCAACCGCGAGCTGCTCGACGGCCTGCGTACCTCGATCGCCGGCGACTTCGACGCGGCGACCCAGTTCACCGGGCCGGTGGTGCTCGAGGCCGGAGCGAGGGTGTCGCGCTCACGCCTGGTCGGGCCGGTGATCGTCGGGGCCGGATCCATTGTGGAAGACAGCTATCTAGGCCCGCACACCACCGTGGGGCGCGACTGCCAGCTGCGCCAGACGAGCATCGACAACTCGATCCTTCTCAATGGGGCGAAGGTGCATCAGGTACGCGACATCTACGGCTCCATCATCGGACGCTTCTCTATTCTCAGCGCTTCTCCCGGTACCGGCCGAAACCGCCTGGTAGTAGGCGACCACACCAGCTTGGAGGTGACCGGGTGAGGATTCTCGTCACCGGGGCCGCAGGGTTCATCGGTTCGCAGTATGTCCGCACGATGATCGAAGGGGGCTATCCGGGTTACGCCGAAGCCGACGTCACCGTGCTTGACGCCCTGACCTACGCGGGCAACCGCGGTAACCTGCCCAGCATTCATCCGCGGCTGCGCTTTGTCCGCGGCGATGTCACCGATCTGCCGATGCTGCTGGACCTGCTGCCCGGACACGACGCGGTCGTGCATCTGGCGGCCGAGTCGCACGTCGACCGGTCCATCGAATCCGGCGCGGACTTTGTCCACACGAATGTCGGTGGTACCCAAGCCATCCTGGAAGCGGCCGTGCGCACGGGCGTGCCCAAGGTGGTTTACGTCTCCACCGATGAGGTCTATGGCTCGATCGACGAGGGCTCATGGACCGAGGAATGGCCGCTGGCGCCCAACTCGCCATATGCGGCCTCGAAAGCGGGCGGTGACCTGATCGCCCGCGCTTACTACCGCACGCACGGTCTCGATGTCTCGATCACCCGTTGCTCCAACAACTACGGGCCGTATCAGCATCGGGAGAAGCTGATCCCACATTTCATCACCAAGCTGCTCAAGGGCGAGCCGGTGCCGCTTTACGGCGACGGCTCCAACGTGCGCGAGTGGCTGCATGTCTCCGACCACTGCCGGGCGATCCAGATGGTGCTTCAGTCTGGGCGCGCGGGCGAGGTCTACAACGTGGGCGGGGGCAATCACCGTACCAACAAACAGATCGCCGACGCGCTGGTCGAACTCTGCGGGGCCGATCCCAGCCTGATCAAGTACGTGCAGGACCGCAAGGGCCACGACCAGCGCTACTCGCTGGATGACTCCAAGATCCGCGAGGAGCTCGGCTACGAACAGCTGATCCCGTTTGAGCAAGGGCTGGCGTCCACCGTCGCCTGGTACCGGGAGAACTGGGGTTTCTCGTCCTTCTACTGAGAAAGGCAGCCACATGACCATCACCCAATCTGCGCCGGTCACCCAGGCCAACCAGGTTGCGCTGCAACCGAAGGTCGCCAGGTTAGACGCGCTGACCGGTTTACGTTTCATCGCCGCGTTCATGGTGTTCGTCTTCCACGCGGCGCTGTTGTTCGTCTTCGCCGACATCAACGCTTCGCTGTTCCTGATGGACATCGCGGGCACGGCCGGGCACGTGGGCGTCTCGTTCTTCTTCATCCTCAGCGGTTTCGTCCTCACCTGGTCGATGAAGAGCGGCGACACCGCGCCCAAGTTCTGGCGGCGGCGCTTCTTCAAGATCGCACCGAACCACGTGGTGACCTTCGCGATCGCGCTGGTCTGCCTCGGTCTCGCCGGCACGCTGGACGGTGTGCCGCAAACACTGGCCAACCTGTTCCTGATCCAGTCGTGGTTCCCCGATCTGTCCTATGTGGGCAGTGTCAACGACGTGACCTGGTCAATTTCGGTGGAGGCGCTGTTCTACCTGTCGTTCCCGTTGGTCTTCTGGCTCGTCACGAAGATCAAGGCGGGCGCGCTCTGGCCGACCGCCATCGTCATCGCGGCGCTTTCCGTGCTGATGCCGGTCGTCTCCTACAACTTCCTGCCCTCCGAGCCGCAGATGGCCTGGGGCCCGGCCTCGTTCACGCAGGTCTGGTTCGTGTACATGTTCCCCGTGGTGCGGTTGCTCGAGTTCACGCTGGGCATCCTGCTGGCACGGATAGTGTTGAACGGCAAGTGGTTCAAGCTGCCGGTCGTGGTCGCGGCGCTGCTCGCCATCGGCGGTTACATTCTCTCGCTCAACGTCCCGTTCCTCTACGGTTACGTTGCCGCCACGGTGGTCCCGCTCGCGCTGCTCATCCCTTCCGTGGCGTCGATCGACATCGCCGGCAAGCGGTCGATACTCAACAGCCGGCTCGCGGTGTGGCTGGGTGAGATCTCCTTCGCCTTCTTCCTGCTGCACCACCTGGTGCTCAGGTTCGGCTATCTGGCGCTCGGCCCGACCCAGACCCAGTTCGGCGGCGTGAGCGGGCCTCCGCTCTCGGTGGCCGGTGGCATCACGTTCTTCATCGCCGCCTTCGCCGTCACCATCGTGCTGGCATGGGCCCTGTTCACCTTCGTGGAGCGCCCCATCATGCGCCGCTTCGCCCGCGCCCGCTCATAACGCATGCAGCTAAGGGCCCGGCCTCGGCCGGGCCCTTACTGGAACCAGATGGGCTGGCGTTCGCGGGCGGACAGGCGGGCCAGCTCGGTGAGCCGGTCGAGCAACGACTCGGCGTCGACGTCGATGAAACAATCGCGCAACGTTTGCGGCACCACCCCGAATTTGGCGGCCGTCTCGGCCTGCCAGCCCTTGGGCAGCTCGATCGGGGGCAGCTGTTCCAGCTCCGCGGCGATGACGGTCAGCTCGGCGGCGAGCGCCACCGACTCTTCCGGCGTCCACTGGCCGTCCGAGTCGGGGTGGCCCATCAACACCGGGAAGCGGCTGCCCCAGCCGTCGGGCTCAAGCCGTTGCGCCACAACGTCTCTGAGTCGGCCGAAGTCTTCGTAGGAGCCGACCTCGATGCCGTCGATCTCGTCGTCGACCTCGTTGCTCGTGAAAACACATAGATATAGGCCCATTAGTCTACCCGTTCCAGCTTTACTCGCGCCTTGTGCGCGCTGAGGAAGTCGCGCAGCGAGTCGGAGACGTGGCAGGCGCGGGGCACGCGGATGATCAGCAGTGCTCCCGACTCGGCCGCGGCGAAAGTGAGCAGCTTTATCTGATAGGTGAGCCGCATGTGCGACACCATCTTCAGCAGGTACCAGCTGCTGCCGTCGTCGGTGGCGTCAGGCCGCGAGCCGCGCGCGGCCTGACGTCGGGAGTATCGGTGGTCCATTGCCTAACAGGGTACCGGTCCCGTCTACGCCGCCGACCGGGTCGGCCGCCACGCTTTCCAGGTGGAGATCAACTCGCCCGATTCCCTTGGGCCGCAACGTCAAGCAGGGCGAGGTACCCGGCTCGGCTCTGCTTTTCGAAGCCGATGAAGAACCGGTTGGCCAGCGGCACGGCCCACCTGCCGACTTGGGCGACGTTGAAAACGCGGTGGGTCACCCGGGTTCCGAGCGGGTCGGCGATGAGCTCGTATTCGCCGCGGTACCACCAACCGCCTTGGAGGAAAAAGACCCCGTCGCCCGATTCGGCCCACCCGGCCGGAAGAATCCCGCGCAACCTCTCCCGCACCACCGCGGGCGGCTGGGCCACGACACCGGTGAACTCATAGAGCAGCTTCTTTGGCTTCAATTTATCTTCCTCAGCTCAGTATCTGCATCCGTGCAGATATAAGATTAGGTAAGCTTCTAGGCCATGGCAACCCGGATGCCGCCCAAGGCGAGCCTGATCTATCGCGACTACCTCAACGCCGTCGCGATGCAGGGTCAGGCGACCGCGGAGGCGGCCGGGCTGAACGCCACCGACTGGACGGCGCTGAGCATGCTGTCGGTCAAGGGCAGGCTGACGCCGGGGGAGCTGGCCGAGCTGACCGGGCTGACCACCGGCGCCACCACCCGGCTCATCGACCGCCTCGAGCGCGGCGGCCATGTCCGCCGCACGGCCGACGCCACCGACCGGCGACGTGTGCTGGTGGAGCAGGTCCCCGGCTCGCTGGACCTCGATGCGGTGGTGGGTCCCGCGCGCAAGCACCTGGGCGACGTTTTGGCCGGCTTCACCGCGGCCGAGCTCGACGTGCTCTTCACCTATTTCAAGCGGGCCGCGCCCGCGTTCCAGCAAGCGGCGGAGGAGATCCGGCGCACCAGAAAACCCGGCTCGAGGTAGGGTGCCGCAAGTGACGGACCTGATCATCTTTGACTGCGACGGCGTCCTCGTGGACAGCGAACGCATCGCCATCCGGACCAATATCGCCGCCCTCGCCGAATACGGTCATACCGCCACCGAAGCCGAGATTATCGAGCAATTCGTGGGCAAGAACATCGAATCCATTCAGCGCATCGTGAGCGAATGGGTCGGCGACGAGCATGTCGCCGCGTGGACGCTGAGGTGCCGCGAGCTCTACTACGGCGAGCTCGAGACCTCGGTCGAACCGGTCGATGGCATCCTCGAGGCCCTTGCCGCGATCAGCATCGCCAGCTGTGTGGCCTCCAGCGGTACCCAGCAGAAAATGAGGATGACCCTGGGCAGGACAGGGCTTTACGACCGATTCGCGGGCCGCATCTTCAGCGCGGCCGATGTCGCCAACGGCAAGCCCGCGCCCGACCTTTTCCTGCACGCGGCCCGCCAGATGGGGGTCGCCCCACAGCATTGCGTCGTCGTGGAGGACAGCGAGCCGGGCGTGCAGGCCGCCCGTGCCGCCGGGATGCGCTGCTTCGGTTACACCGGCGGCGTGACCCCGGCCCATCGGCTGGCCGGCCCGGGCACGGTGCTCTTCGACGACATGCGCAAATTGCCTGCGCTGCTTGAGGTTTAGCTACTCGATCAGCCCTTGCCGGAGGCGTTCGACGGTCTGCTCGGTGATCCCGCTGCGGCGCAGATAGTCGCGCGGGGTGCCGTGCCGCTCGCGCAGCTCGGCCATGGTCAGCCGCATCGCGTCGGCGGGCGTCTGGGTGTAGAACGGCGGTTGCGCCTTCGCCGCCTCCGCCGGGTCCACACTGCGCACCCAGGCCAGATAGGCGGGCTCCGACAGCTCGGTCAGCGCGTAGTCGTTGGCGATCTCGTCGTCGGGCACGTCGAGCAGGGAGAGCACCATCGCGCTGACCAGGCCGGTGCGATCCTTGCCCGCCACGCAATGCACCACAGCCGGACCTTCGTCTACATTGGACAGTAGGGTGATGACGCGGGCGATGTCCGCCGCTCCGGTTTCGAGCAGATCGCGGTAGCGGTCGGCGAGCCAGCGCGCCACGCCGATCTCGTCGGTATAGGTGGAGTGGTCCCACATCTCGTGCTCGAGGTGGTGATGGTGCCAGGCGACCCTGGTCCACTCCGGAATCCGGCCCAGCGAGGCGACCTCGCCGACCCGGCGCAGATCGATCACCCGCGTGATGCCCAGCGCGGCGAACGCCTCGGCGTCACGCTCCTGCAGCCGGCCCAGGTTGTCGGAGCGGAAGACCTTGCCACGCTTGACTTTTCGCCCGTCCACCGTGGGCAGCCCACCAAGATCGCGGAAGTTGAAGACAGTGCTGAACGCGATCGCGCGGTCTCCAGGGGTGATCGTCATACCGTCAAACCTAGCCGAGCTGAATCGAGCGCTTGGACAGCCCGCCCCAGAACCCCTCGATAATCGTGCGCTGTGTCGCCAAATCGACCTCGGCCGCGCCCAGGGTGACGAACAGGGGAGCGAAGTGTTCGGTGCGCGGGTGCGCCATCCGCCCCGATGGGGATTTGTGCAGGAAATCCGCGAGGCTGTCAAGGTCGCCCGCGTTGAGCCGGTCCACGCCCCACTCATCAAATTCAGAGGACCACTTGGGGGGTACCGAGTCAAAGCCGGCCGAAATGTCCATGCCTCGCAGATTGTGGGTGAAGAATCCGGAACCGATGATCAGAACCCCCTCGTCGCGCAAGGGTGCCAGCTTGCGCCCGATTTCGAGAAGCTTCTCGGGATCGAGGGTGGGCATGGAGATCTGCAGCACGGGAACATCAGCCGCCGGATACATCTCGACCAGCGGCACATACGCGCCGTGATCGAGCCCGCGATCGGGCACGTCGACCGCGCCCGGAATCAGCTTGCGCACCTTGGCCGCCAGCTCGGGCGCGCCCGGCGCACGATATTGAACCTCGTAGTAGTGCTGGGGAAAGCCCCAGAAGTCGTAATAGAGCGGGACGGTCTGGGTGGCGCCGATCGCGAGGGGCGCCTCCTCCCAGTGCGCGGAGACCACCAGGATGGCCGTGGGCTTGGGCAGCTCGGCGGACCAGTCGGCCAGCTGCCGGGTCCACAGCGCGTCGTCAGCGAGCGGAGGCGCGCCGTGGCTCAGATACAGGGCGGGAGTACGGTCGTTGACCATTCAACAATGGTACCGCGTCATTCGGGTTGCCAGGGCGGGGTCTGCCCCCAGCCCCACTGCGGCATGGGAGCGGCATCGACCGGGGGCGGGCTCTCGCCCGAGTAGATCAGCGCCATCCGGGTGCCCCACTCGATGTAGTAGGCGAAAACGGCCCGGAATTCCGGATCGGTGGGCAGGCCCGCCTCGTCGGCCGAGTCCATCAGCAGAGCGACCCAGCGCCGCCGCTGTTGCTCGGTGATATGGCGCCCAAGGTGTTTGGACGCCATATGGGCGTGCCCGCCGTGATGCTTGCTGTAGTCGGCCGGACCGCCGAACACCTCGCCCAGCCAGGTGGCCACGGACTGGGCGTGGTGCTCATCCATCCCGGCGAAAACCGGCGCCAGCACCGGATCCTGCCGGACGTGCCCGTAGAAGACCGCCGTCAGCCGCTCGAAGGCCGGGCCGCCGCCCGCCCATTCGTAGACGCTCGGAACGGACATCACTCCTCCTTGTCGGGACCTTGCGCGCGCACCTTCTGGACGTTCTCCAGGGATTGGCGAAGGTCGCCGAGCCACGAGTCGGCGTTGCGCTGCACCAGCTTCACACACCAGGCCAGCGCGTCGCTGCGGCTTCGGGCCACCCCGCCGGCGACAAGGGTGTCGAGCACCACCCGCTCGGGCTGGCGCAGCCGCGTCATCACCGGAGCGGAGACGTTGGTGAAGACGGTCCGGGTGTCGCCGCACTGCACGCCCCAGGCCACCTTCTTGCGGAAGCGCGTTTCGGCCTCCCGTGCGGCGTCCATCCGCTGCTCACGGGTGCGCTCGCGGAACTCGGAGATGCGGCCTTCGATTGCCTCCTCGCCCGAGTCGAGGGTCGGCACCGGGATGCGGCCCACGACGGTGATCTCTTCGCGGTCGACGATGACCTCGGTGAGCTCGGTGTAGATCCCTTCCGGCAACCGGCCGGCGAACCAGCTGCGGAGCTTCTGCTCCTGATCGCTTGTAATCATGTAATCGACATTACACGCTTGGACCCGGGGGCGGACACCCCTAGGGTTACTGGACATGGGGGACGAAGTTCGCGCCGATCCGGTGGAAATCGCCCGGGTGGCCCAGTCCTATTTGGACAATTCAAAAGATCTTGGCTCGGCGCTGCGCAGCGTGCGAGCGGATGCGCTGATCAACCCGGCCGACTTCGGCAAGGTGGGCCCGGCCGCCCAGCTCAACAGCGCCTATACCGGCGTCGTGGGCAGTGCCGGCACGGCGCTGGAGCGCATCATCGGCGTGCTCGAGGTCGACAATGAGAGCCTGCTCCAGGTCGCCTTCGCCTATCAGCAGGCCGATGAGGACGCCGCTCGCAAACTTCGCCAACAACACCGCAACATCCCGCTGTAGGGGAGGAATCTTCGATGGCCATTCCTCCCGAGGACAGGGAGATCCGGGTTGACGCCGCGTTGTGGGAGCTGGAGGCCAACCCGGGGCGCATAGAGGCCGCTTCCGCCGCATGGCGACGGCTGGGCAAGTCCACCACGACCATTGGCGACGACCTCGACGCCGACACGAAGAAGCTGCTGGGCTCCGACTGGGCGGGCAAAGCGCGCGACTCCTTCGCCCAGCACCAAGGCAAGGTGATCACCAGCCTCGACGGCGCGAGCACGAGCGCGGAGAAACTCGCCGGCACCCTCGACGGCGTGGCCGACCTGCTCCGCCGCTACCAGAGCGCGCTTGACACCGATCGTGAGCGCATCATGAAGGCCGTGCCGAGCTGGCGTTCCGGAGGCGAAATCGTCTTCCGATGGAACACCCCGGAGCAGGCCACCGCCGTGGGCGACGCCGCCAACCATGCCCGAGCCCTGCGCAAGGAGCTCGATGACGCGCTGAACGCCAAACTGAGCGGGTTCGCCACCGCCGACTGGGACGCCACCTCCACGCAGTGGCTGTCCGTGGCCGACGGCACCACCGACCCGTTCACGCTGCCGGCCGAGGCCACCAACGGCGTCTCCGTGCTCATGGTCGACGGCCAGGCAGTGGTGAACACCGGCACCGGCGACGACAACGTCAAGGTCACCGTCGATCCAGCCACCGGCCAGGTCATCGTCGAAGTCAACGGCTCCAAGCACTACTTCCCGCCCGGCACACCGGTGACCATCCGGGCCGGTGACGGCAACGACCACATCGAAGTTCCCAAGGGCACCAACCTGAGCATCACCATGCTCGGCGGCAGCGGCAGCGACGAGCTGCGCGGCGGCGACGGCAACGAGACCATCATCGGCCTGCACGGCGACGACAAGGTCTACGCCGGCGCGGGCAACGACTACGCCTCGGCCGGCTCCGGCCGTGACTACGTTGACGGCCAGGGTGGCGATGACATCATCTCCGGCGGCCTGGGCGACGATGTGCTCTACGGGCTGTCCGGCAACGACAAGATCTCTGGCGGCGAGGGCAACGACTATCTCGAGGGCGCGACCGGAGACGACGTCGTACACGGCGGAGCCGGCAACGACATCGTCTCGGGCGGCCGCGACAACGATCAGATCGATGGCGGCACGGGCGACGACGTCATGTACGGCGGCCTTGGCAAGGACACCATCACGGGGTCGGGCGGCAATGACACCGCCTATCGGCAGGACGAGGACTCCGTCGCGGGGGTGCGCCAGGACGTCAAGGTCGAGGTCACCGACGCGGCCAAGTTCATCGAGATCAAGGGTTCGCCCGAGTTCCAGGAGCGGGTGCGCGCCGACCTCGACATGATGAACGCCTCGCCGATCGGGCAGAAGATGTTGCAGGAACAGGAAAGAATCCACAACGACTCGGCCGCCATCGCGTCCGACTGGCCCGTGCTCGGCGGCATCTCCTATCAGGGCAACCCGCTGGTTATCGAGGAGGCCGGCTCCAACACCGCCTCCTACTCCACCAACTGGCACCTGGGCGAGGACTACAACATCACCTACAACCCGAGCCGCCTTGACTCCTCCGACCAGCGCCCGCCCATCGCCGGGCTCTTCCACGAGATGGCCCACGTCTACGACTACGGCAACAACACCTCGGCCGAGGGCAACGTCGTCGGCGGCGTCGACGACGGCATCGAGAACGACGAGCGCGAAGCCGTCGGTCTGCCCATCGACCACGACCAGGACCCGAGCACGCCCATCCAGCTCGACCCCGACCACCCGTACGACTACACCGAGAACCGTTTCCGCGAGGAAATGGGCTGGCCAACAAGAAAGTCCTACCGATGATATTGGCGCGTGCGAAGCAACGCGCGGTTGTTGCGTTGGCAGGGGCGTTGTTCATGCTTGTGGGGTGTTCGGCGGAGGCTTACGTGGACTACGAACCGCAGTGGCAGGCCACTGGCACCAAGCCGGATGTGTCGCTCTCGGCCGCGCTGATGCGTCAGGGCGACGGGCTTGCCATCCGCTACACGCTGCTCAACCAAGGTGAAGCACCCGTGGTCGCCTACGTCGGGGTGCCCGGCGACGCCGCTTCGCATTCCTACGATGTCTTCGTCACCGCTCGCGAAGACAAGATCGTGGAGATCGCCAAGCGCACCTTCGCCATCCCGCCAGGCACCAACGCCGACGCGGTCGGCACCATTGAAGGCATCGTCATCCCGGGCGGCGAACAGTTCACCGAAGAGTTCCGGGTTCCGTGGCCGCTGAAGGGAAACCGTCCCTATGTCAGCGAAGTCAAGCTGCCCGACCCGGTGACCACGGCCGTCTTCTGCATCGGTGTGCTCCTGCAAAGCGAGGCGCCTGCACCGAAACCCGCCGACCGTGGCCGTGGCGCCTACCCGCTCAACGGTCCCCAGCACCTGTTCTGCTCCGACCCGGCGAATGTCCAATAGCCGGGCGCAGCTCCAGCAGATGCTCGATGCGCTGGTGGCCAACGGCTCACCCGCGGCGCTCGCCGAGTTTCGCGACGAGCGCGGCGTGTGGAACGGCGCTAGCGGTGTCGCCGAGCTGAACAGCGCGCGCCCGGTGGATCCGCACGGCTGGTTCCGGCTCGGCAGCGTTACCAAGACTTTCACTGCCATCGTGGTCCTGCAGCTTGCCTGTGAAGGCCGCCTCAGCCTGGCAGACACGATAGAGCGCTGGCTACCGGGCGTGGTGTCGGGAGGCGGCCGGATTACGTTGCACCACCTGCTGGCTCACACCAGCGGCCTGCACGACTACACCCACGACCTGACTCCCGCCGGAGTCGTCAGGGACCGGTACAAGCAGTGGGATCCTTGGGAGATCGTGATTCCGGCCGTCAAGCAGGAGCCGGAGTTCGATCCAGGAACGGCATGGGCCTATTGCAACACCAACTACATCCTGCTCGGCCTGGTGATTGAGAAGGCCTCCGGGTTCACCTACGAGGAAATGGTGTCCCAGCGCATACTTCGCCCGCTGGACCTCAGCCACACCTTGCTACCCACCGATGCCGAGGCCCTGCCGGAGCCTCACGCCCACGGCTATCTCGACGTCGACGGTCAGCTCGTCGACATCAGCACCATCAACGCCTCTCAGGCGGGTGCGGCCGGCGGCATGGCCTCGACCGCCCGTGACATCAATCATTTTTTCGGCACGCTGTTGACGGGTGGTTTGCTGGGTCAGTCCGAGTCGGAGATCATGCGCACCACGATTCCGATGGCATCGCCCGGGGTCGGCAGCGGTCTAAGTCTTGCCCGGGTGGATTTGCCGAACGGGATTACCGTCTGGGGCAAGACCGGTGGAGCATTCGGTTATCACATGCTCTCCTTCCACACCGCGGACGCCACGCGTCAGTTGACCGTGTCTATGACGATGACCGCCTCTGTCCGGCCGGCGACCCATCAGCTTCTCGCCAGCGTCGCCAACGTCTTCGAGCCGCCGGGCTGGAGCACATGGTCGCGTTAGCCGACGAATGCCCGACGCCGCAGCCGGCAGCCGCGCGAGCCGAGGGTCAATCGGCAAGATCTGTCACGTCCTGAATAGTGGGAGCTGGCTTCCAAACCTCGGCCGCAGGTGGTTGTCTGGCATCGTGATGAGCTTCGTGCTGATTATTGGCACCTAGCGCGCCGGCAATCCTCCCCGCCGACGCGCAGACCTCCCGCACCCGCGGGAGGTCTTCTTGTTTTCGGCGGCCATGACTATTCAGGGGCCACGATGCAGATCTTTGATACAACGCTTCGCGATGGGGCGCAGCGTGAAGGGCTTACCTACTCAGTCGCCGACAAGCTTGCCGTGGCGCGGCTGCTGGACCAGTTCGGCGTCGGTTTCATCGAGGGCGGCTGGCCGGGGGCGGTGCCTAAAGACACCGAGTTCTTCCGCCGAGCACAGACCGAGCTGGAGCTGAAAAACGCGGTGCTGGTGGCTTTCGGGTCGACCCGAAAGGCGGGTGTTACCGCTGCGGCCGATCCGCAGATCCAGGGGCTGCTCGATGCGCAGACGCCCGCTGTGTGCCTGGTCGCCAAGTCCGATATCCGCCACGTCGAGCGCGCGCTGCGTACCACGGGGGAAGAGAACTTGGAAATGGTGCGCGACAGCGTTACCTACCTGAAAGGCAAGGGGCGGCGCGTTTTCGTCGACTGTGAGCACTTCTTCGACGGATTCCGGCACGACCCGCAGTATTCGCGATCGGTGGTGCTCACCGCCCTGGAAGCGGGAGCGGAGCGGGTGGTGCTGTGCGACACCAACGGCGGGATGCTGCCGTCCATGGTGACCCGGGCCATCGGCGAGCTCGGCGTGGACCCGGCGCTGCTGGGCATGCACGCGCAGAACGACACCGCCTGCGCCGTGGCCAACACCATCGCGGCGGTGGAAGCCGGGGTGCGCCACGTTCAGGGCACTGCCAACGGATACGGCGAGCGGCCCGGAAACGCTGACATCTTCGCGGTCGTCGCCAACCTTCAACTCAAGCTCGGCATGACCGTCCTACCGGACGGGTGCTTGGAACTGATGGCACGGGTAGCCCACGCCATCGCCGAAATCGCGAACATCGCGCCCGACACCCACCAGGCCTACGTCGGGTCGGCCGCCTTCGCCCACAAGGCGGGGTTGCATGCGAGCGCGATCAAAGTCGACCCGGCCCTCTACAACCACGTGGATCCGGCCGTAGTCGGCAACGGCATGACCATTCTTGTCACCGAGATGGCCGGCCGGGCCAGCATCGAGCTCAAGAGCCGCGAGCTCGGCGTGGACCTGGCCGGCCAGCCGGTGATCCTTTCCGCGGTGACCCAGAAAGTCAAGGACATGGAGGCCCTGGGCTGGTCGTTCGAAGCCGCCGACGCTTCCTTCGAGTTGCTGGTGCGTTCGGCTCTGGGCGAGCAGCTGACCCCGTTCACGCTGGAGTCCTATCGGGTACTGGTCGAGCACCGCGAAGATGGGGCAGTGGTAAGCGAAGCGACGGTCAAGCTGCGGGTCAGGGGCGAACGGGTCATCGCCACCGCCGAGGGCAACGGGCCGGTGAACGCGCTGGACGAGGCCCTGCGTCAGGCGCTGACGCGCCACTTCCCGCAACTGTCCGGCTTGGAGCTTGCCGATTACAAGGTGCGCATCCTGGCCGGCTCCCACGGCACCGGCGCGGTCACCCGGGTGCTGGTGGAAACCGTCGACCAGTCCGGACGCGACTGGACCACGGTCGGCGTTCACGAGAATGTGGTGGAGGCCAGCTGGCGAGCCCTGGTCGACGCCCTGAGCTATGGTCTGTCCAAAGCAGACGCTCGCGTCTAGCACACCGGAGGCCGGCGTCGCCGGGGGGCGGACGACGCCGGCCGGTCACGGTTTAGCAGTCGTAGAGGCTGCTGGGGTGGACCTTTTCACAGTACCGAACATGCAGGTGGTTGTCGTGGTTGGACAGTTGTGCGGTTAGTCCTTCGGCGATCAGGGTCGGATCGTTGAACCAGATCACCTTGACGTGCCCAGGGGCCGCGGCGCGGATCATCTGGATCAGCTGGCGGGTAGCGGCCCGGTCGTAGGTGCTTGACTGCCAGGTGATCCGGCCGGCCGTGCACTGGGCACTGTCGGTGCGGATGGGCCACAGGTCGACATCGAGCCCGACGTCGTGACTGGCGTGTCCCGGGATGGTGCCGCCGTGCTCGAAACCGGCGTCGCCCAAGGGAACCTTGCCCTGGCCGGTGCCGGCGAAATCGGCGACGGCCTTCTCGACCTGGCCGATGGCTGCGCCGGTGGCCCAGTTCGCGGTGCCGTTGCCGTCCGGGTTCTGGTCGCAGATGTTGGTCATCGACGGATAGTCGTAGTGCCACACCAGATTGCGCCACGTGGTGGGGCCGACGACGCCGTCCACACCTATCCCGGCGTGGGACTGGAAGTTGCGCACCGCGGTGTCGGTGGCCGGCCCGAAGTCGCCGTCCACCACCAGACCGGCGCTGCGCTTGGCGTTGAGCTGTGCCTGCAGCGCCCGCACTGCGTTGTTGTTGTCGCCCAGCCGCACGGTGACGGCGAGCGCGCCCCAGCTGGCGGGACCCACGATGCCGTCCACGCCAAGGCCTTTGGCCGATTGGAAGGCTCGCACCCTGGCGTCGGTCGACGAGTCGAAGACTGAGGTCAGGGCGGTGGCTTGACCGTGGTGCGCTAGCAGGTACTGAATGGCGAGCACGTCCGCGCCCCGGTTTCCACTGCTTTGCGTGTGGAAGAAGGCGTTGGCATAGGCCTGAGCCGGGCTGCCGATGGTGAGAACTGCGGTGAACAGCATCGCCATGATGAGCGATGCGCGGGTGGCGAGTCTCATGGAGCAAAGTTTCACACTTCAGGCGCATCCATGTAAATGCTTAACCATCCCGATCATCCACTTGCGAGCGTCCGAGTTAGTCGATTAAGATGACGCTGCGGCCTTACGGGACCCACCAATTCCCCCAGGAGAGGGTGGTTAGGTTGGAACGGATGGCCCTGGAACGCATCGACGAGGAGATGGACAAGGTGACAGATCACGGGGTGGGGCTGGTAGCAGTCGCCAAAGCGGTGAAGTCATTGAACTTGACCTTGGCTCATCACACGGCTTGGGCAGAGGAGCGATTCGAGGCGATCGACCATCGCTTTGAAGCGGTCGACCAGCGGTTCGCAGCGATCGACCGGCGCTTTGAAGCGGTAGACCGGCGGTTCGACTCGATGGACGCCAAGCTCGAGATCATGGATCGGAAGATGGACACAGGGTTTGGGTTGATCATCAATGAAATCAACCGGCTTTCGGCACGCGTGGAGCAGGTGGTGGCTTTCGCCATCCCCGACGAGCTGAAGGTCGACGAGATCAACGAGTAACGTTCTACCGGCGCCGGTCACTCGGCGGTGGCGGGAGCCACCAGCAGGGTGCCGGCGTCGGCGTCCAATGTGGCCGATGTGCCCAGCGGCACGGCCAGGTGCTGGTCGCCGTGGCCGATCGGCAACCCGCCGAGCAGGGGCAGGCCCAGCGGGGCGAGCCGCTCGGCGATCACCCCGGCAACTTCCCCGCAGTTGGTGAACTGTCCTATCGCGACACCGGCCAGCCCTTGCAGCACACCGGCTCTCAACAGGTGGGTGAGCATCCGGTCGACCCGGTAGGGCGCCTCGTCCACGTCCTCGATCAGCAGGATCGCGCCGGACAGGTCGGGAAAGTCAGGTGTCCCAACGCTTGCGGCGAGTAGGGACAGATTGCCCCCGAGCAGATGACCGTCGGCCCGGCCCGCGACCCGTACCGAGTGGGTGCCCTCGGCCGGGTCCGCCTCGATCCGTACCGGCTCGCAGGTCATCAGCACGCGCTTGACACCCAGCGCGGTCACCGACGACGCCCCCTTGTCGAGCTGGGCGGCGACCGCTCCATGGATGGTGGCGAGCCGGGCCTGCCGCCAGAGCGCCAGGTGGAGAGCCGTGATGTCGGAGAAGCCGATCACCAGCTTCGGGTCGGCGATGACCGCGGTCAGGTCCAGCTCGTCGACGATCCGTTGCATGCCGTAGCCGCCACGGGTGCACCAGACCGCCCGGATCTGCGGGTCGCGGAGCGCGTCAGACAGATCGCCCCGGCGCTGATGGTCGGTGCCGCCGAAGTATCCGTGCCGCTCAAGCACGTGCGGGTAGACCCGCGGCACCAGCCCCCAGCTCGTGATCACGGCGATCGCCGCGTCAACCCGATCGGCGGGGACAGGGCCGGAGGGGGAAACCAGGGCGACGGCGTCACCGGGGCGCAGGGGTGAAGGGCGGATCATGCCCCGCACGGTATCGCGCCGACCGATAGGGTGCCGAACATGGCGTGGCGACAGGTGCTGGCATGGGTGCTGACCGTTCCGGCCGTGATCTGGGCCGCGATCCGGCTGGCGGGCTGGGACGTCCGATATCCGGTCACCCAGGTCATCGCCTTCACGCCCTACGTCGCGGCGCTGGCGCTGATCCCGTTGGTGGTCGCCGTGCTGCTACGGCAATGGCCGGCGGCGGTGGTGGCCGCAGTCGCGTTGGTGGCACTGGTCTCGTGCGTGCTGCCGCGCTGGCTCGCCGACAGCGATCCGCTGGCCGGGGCCAGGGGCCCGCAGCTGCGCGTGCTGACCGCCAACGTGCTCGCCGGCCGGGCGAGCGCGGAGGAGATCGTGCGCCTGGTCACCGAGCAGAAGGCCGAAGTCCTCCTGCTTCAGGAGCTGACCCCCGATTTCGTGGCGCGGGCCGCAGCGGAAGGCCTCGATGCCCTGATGCCATATAAGGCTATCTATCCCATGGACGGCGTGATCGGTTCCGGGATCTATTCGCGGCAGCCGTTGCGAGCCGAGGGGGTGCGGGTGAACAAGGGCGGCTTCTGGCAGGCCACGGCCGAGCTTGCGGGCTCGGGCGTGCTGCTTGAGTCGGCCCATCCGCGGGCGCCCTTCGACTCGGCGACCACCAAGCTGTGGCGCGACGACTTTCCAGACGAGCCGCGGGCCACGCCCGACGGTCCACTTCGGATACTCGGCGGCGATTTCAACGCCACGCTCGACCATTCAGTGCTCAGAGACCTAATTTCTTCTGGGTACCGCGATGCAGCCGCCACGGTCGGCCAAGGCCTGGTCGGCACCTGGGGCCCCTACGACGGCGACAACATCCCGCCGGTGACCCTCGACCGAGTGCTGGCCGACCGCCGCATCGGCGTGGTCGAAGTACGCGTCTTCCCGGTCACCGACAGCGACCACCGAGCCCTCCTGGCAGTCCTGCAGCTGCCGTAAAAATTGCGCGCGCCCCCGGACAGGTCGCCTACGCGGCCGGCGGCCATTTGGCCGTTGAGGGGGCGCCATGTGCTCGGCGATGGTTGTACATGTGTAGCCATTGGCGCAAGGCGGCGAGGTCGGGGTGACAGGTCCGCCGCACCTACATCTTTGCCTCACCCTCCTGTCGCAGAGATGTAGGTGCGGTGGGAGCAGCAGGCGGGGGAAGGCAACAGCAGAAGCTGCGTGGCGAGGGGCGGGGGTGGCGGGTCGGTCGCACCTACATCTTTGCCTCACTCTCCTAACGCAGAGATGTAGGTGCCGTGGGAGCGGCGGGCAGGGGTGGCAGGAGCAGAGGCAGAAGCTGCGTGGCGGGTGGCGAGGGCGGCGTGGCGGGTTCGTCGCATCTACATCTTTGCCTCGCTCTCCTGACGCAGAGATGTAGGTGCCACGAGAAGTGAGTAGGTAGCGGCCAGCAAGTGAGGCGGGGCGGTGGTGGTGGGTGGCTGGTTCGGTGGTTGGTTAGCCTTGGGTGCGTGAATAGGGCACTGGTGGTGGAGAACGATCCGACCGACGACATCCGGCGGCTGGGTGGGTGGCTGACCGAGGCGGGGCTTGAGCTGGTGGTGGCCCGGCCTTACACGGGTGAGGAGCTGCCCGAGACGCTCGAAGGATACGTGGCACTCATCGTGCTCGGCGGTGAGCAGAGCACCTATCCGCAGCCCGATGGCAGCCCGGGTGCGCCGTGGTTCCCGCGGCTGGAGTCGCTGCTGCGCAAGGCGGTCAAGGCGAAGGTACCCACGCTGGGAATTTGTCTTGGTGGGCAGCTGCTGGCGCAGGCCACCGGAGGCCGGGTGGAGCTGTCCGAGGCGGGTCTGGAGGTCGGGGCGAAACTGGTCGCCAAGCGCGATGCCGCCGCTGACGATGTGCTTTTCGGGCCGGTGCCCTTCGCCCCGGACGTCGTGCAGCACCACTACGACGAGATTACCGAGCTGCCGGCCGGGGCCGTGCTCATGGCCGCCTCGCCGCGCTATCCGCACCAAGCATTTCGCATCGGCGACTGTGCCTGGGGCACCCAGTTTCACATCGAGACCGACACAGCGATGTTTGCCGACTGGGCCGCCAAGTGGGAGGACATCGATGATCTGATCGCGCAGGTGGACGCGGTCCAGAGCGATGTCGAAGAGGTCTGGCGGCCTTTCGCGCACCGGTTCGCCGCGGTCGCGCTCGGTCAGCTGTCACCCGAGCGAGAAAGGCGCAGTCTGCCCCTATTGTAGGGGTATGACCACGTGGAACATCGAGCTCAGCTTCCTTGAGGACACCGACTACACGCAGGCCATCGCGACCCTTCGCACGCCCGACGAGCGGCGCAAAGAGCTGCGCGGTCTGGGTCAGGCTCGGCGTAATCCTGAGGATCGATCGGTCCCGGCGATCGGCGAGGAGGTGGCCGGGGCGCGGGCCCTGTCCAGCCTCGCCCATGAGCTGCTCAACTATGCGGCCGATGAGATTGAGAAGAACGTGCTCCGCGACGACCCATTAATGTAGGCCGCGTGGCAGGCATTGGTCGTCTCGCGAGGTACGGCCTCACCCAGCCGTGTCCACAGGACCTGCCGCTTTGGGACCTGGCATCGCAGCGGCCGCTGGACGAGGAGGCCGCGCTTATCCTCGAGCAGATCGGCCGCGCCGCCGATCCCGACCTGGCCCTGCGCCAGCTGCATCGCCTCTATGAGCGTGACCCGTCGGTGCTGGCCGAGATCGGCGGGAAGGAGGACCTGCGCATCCGGCTGCTCACCGTCCTGGGCGCCTCGTCCGCGCTCGGTGACCAGCTGGCGGCCGTGGCCAAGGGCTGGCAGGCGCTCACCCACACCATCCCGCCCCGGTACGAAGTCCACAGTGGACTGACCGATGTGGCCGCGTTGCGAGCGGGATATCAGCGCGGCCTGCTGCGGATAGCGGCGTGGGATCTGGCCGACGACGCCGACATCGAGGCGGTGATGACGGAGATCACCGCGCTCGCGGATGCCACCCTGCGCGCTGCCTACCGCCTGGCGCTGACCCGGGTCCCTTCCGCGCCAAGGCTTGCCGTGATCGCCATGGGAAAATGTGGTGGGGCCGAGCTGAACTACGTGTCGGACGTCGACGTCATTTTCGTGGCCGCCGAAGACGAGGATCTCTCCACCGGCACCGGGGTCGCCGCCGCGCTGATGGAGATCTGCGGCCAGGTCGCGTGGCCGGTCGACGCCGCGTTGCGGCCCGAGGGTGGGCGCGGCCCACTGGTGCGCACCCTGACCAGCCATCGGGTCTATTACCAGCGCTGGGCGCGCACCTGGGAGTTCCAGGCGCTGCTCAAGGCGCGCCCGGTGGCCGGCGATGCCGGGCTGGGCAAGGCCTGGCTGGCCGGTTTGCAGCCACTGATCTGGCGCGCGGCGGAGCGGCCGGAGGCCGTGGAGGACGTGCGCAGCATGCGCCGCAAAATCGTCGACCAGATCCCGCCGAACGAGGTGGACCGGGAGATCAAACGCGGGCCGGGTGGGTTGCGTGACATCGAGTTCGCGGTGCAGCTGCTGCAGCTTGTGCACGGCCGGGCCGACGACAATCTGCGCTCCGGCAACACTTTGACCGCCTTGCGAGAGCTGGTGGCGGGCGGCTACGTGGGCCGCCAGGACGGCAAGGCGCTCGAGGAGGCCTATCGGTTCCTGCGCCGCGTCGAACATGCCCTGCAGTTGCAGCGGTTGCTGCGCACGCACACGGTGCCGGTCGCCCCGGCGGCGGTGCGGTGGCTGGCACGTGCGCTCGGGCTCAATGAGACCTCGTTCCGGTCGGTGTGGGTGGCCCACGCGGCCGAGGTGCGCCGGCTGCACGCGAAGCTGCTCTACCGGCCGCTGCTCGCCGCGGTCGCCAAGGTGCCCGCCGACGGGCTCTCGCTGCGGCCCGACGCGGCGCAGCGCCGCTTGGAGCTGTTGGGCTTCGCCGATCCGCGGGGAGCCTTGCGCCACATCGAGGCGCTGACCGCCGGTGTGTCGCGCACAGCGGCGATCCAGCGCACGCTGCTTCCGGTGCTGCTGGCCGAATTCGCCGACTCGCCGGACCCGGACGCGGCGCTGCTCGCCTATAGACAGGTCTCCGAAGCTTTGGGGACGACGCCTTGGTACCTAAGGCTGTTGCGCGACGAAGGTCCGGTGGCGCTGCGCCTGGCCCAGGTCCTGGACAGCGGCCGCTACCTCACCGATCTGCTCACCCGCGACCCGGAAGCATTGCGCCTGCTGGCCGATGACGCCGAGCTGCGCCCACGCACGGCACAGTCCCTTGTGGACGGTATGACTGCCGCCGCCGCCCGGCAGACCGACCCGGCCGCCGCGGTGGCCGCGATCCGGGCGCTGCGCCGCCGCGAGCTGTTCCGCATAGGTTCCGCGGATGTGCTCGGGCTGCTCGACGTAAGCACAGACCCGCTCTTCCCGGCCCAACAGGGCTCCGCAGCCGTGCCGCCAAAGGGAGGCACAGCCAAGGCCGCAGCGCCGGCCCGCGCGGCCGGCCAAAGTGCCGCTGTGCCGCCAAGTGAGGGTGGCAAGGCGGCGGTGGGGCAGGCGCTCAGCGATCTGACCGACGCCACGCTCGCCGCGGCGCTGACGGTGGCGCGCGCGGCGGTGCAGGCCCCGGAGGATATGCGCTTCGCCATCATCGGTATGGGCAGGCTCGGCGGGGCCGAGATGAGCTATCCCTCCGACGCCGATGTGCTTTTCGTCTTCGACGGCGGCACCGACGCTGCCGCGCTGGCTGTCGCCGAGCAGCTGCGCACGCTGCTGGCCGCGCCCGCCCCGGACCCGCCGCTGGGTGTCGACGCCGACCTGCGTCCCGAGGGCCGGCAAGGCCCGCTGGTGCGCAGCATCGCCGCCTTCCAGCGCTACTACGCGCGGTGGTCGCAGGTGTGGGAGGCGCAGGCGTTGCTTCGCGCGCGGCCGGTGGCCGGGTCGGAGTCGCTCGGGGCAGAGTTCGTGAAATTGGCCGACTCTGTCCGGTACCCCCCAGAAGGTTTGAAACGCGAACAGATCACCGAGATCCGGCGGATCAAGGCGCGCGTGGAAAACGAGCGGCTACCTCGCGGCGCTGATCCGCTGACCCACGTCAAGCTCGGGCGCGGGGGACTGGCCGATGTGGAGTGGACCGTGCAGCTGTGGCAGCTGCGGCACGGGCACGCCCACCCGGATCTGCGCCAGACGCGGACACTTTTCGTGCTTCGTGCCGCGCTTCGGGCCGGTCTGGTGGAGGAGGCCGACGCCAGGATGCTCAGTGAAGCCTGGGTGCTGTGCTCGAAGGTTCGCAACGCGCTCACCCTCATCCGGGGGCGCGCCTCCGACCAGCTGCCCCGGCACGGCCGCGAGCTGGCGGGCGTCGCGCGCCTGATCGCGCCGGGGGTGGAGCCGGGGGAGTTCCTCGACGACTATCTCAAGGTCACGAGACGTGCCCGGGGCGCAGTCGAGCGGTACTTCCTAAGTTAGAGTGTCCCGGTGGCGCTATATGTGGTCGGCGACGTGCATGGGTTTCTCACCCAGGCCACGACCGCGCTGCGCTCGGCGGGTCTGATCGATCACGACGACAGCTGGTGCGGTGGCGAGTCGAAGCTCTGGTTCCTCGGTGACCTCACCGATCGTGGCCCCGACGGGATCGGTGTCATCGATCTGGTGCGGCGCCTGCAGCAGGAGGCCGCTGAGGTCGGTGGACAGGTGGGATGTGTCCTGGGCAACCACGACATGCTGCTCTATGGGAGCAAATATGTTCCCGATTCACCGGTAAGCGACGTGAGATCCGTCATCCAGGTGTGGGCACTCAATGGTGGTCAGGAACACGACTTGAAGGCGCTTGACGACAGCCGCGCCCGCTGGCTGGCCGATCTGCCCGCGGTGGTGCTCATCGAGGGCTATCTGCTCCTGCACGCCGACACCATGGCTTACCTGGAGTTCGGCAAGACCCTAGATGAGATCAACACGACCTTCCACGATCTGATGCTCAAGCGCGATCCCGAGCACTTCGGTTACCAGACGCGGCAGCTGTTCCGCCGCTTCGACTTCCTCGACCGCGATCAGGGCGTCAACAACGCGCGCTTCCTGCTGACCGTGCTGGGTGGCAAGCAGATCGTGCACGGGCACTCCACCATTCCGGAGACCTTCGGCATCTCACCGTCGCTTGTGGACGGTCCCATGCTCTACGCCGAAGACCTGGTGATGTCGGCCGACACCGGGCTCGCCCTGGGAGCCCGGTGCGTCGCGATCGAGCTGGAAACTAAGGCGTCAGCGTAAGCGTCTGGGTCTTCTCGTCCTCGATCGACTTGCGGTCGAAGCGGAACGTGATGGTCTGACCGGTGCGCCACAGCTCCATCTGGTCGGAATAGTTGGGGTGGAAGGGATGTCCGGAGTTTCCGGTCAGCTGGATCCACCGCGACTCGTTGACATTGGCCAGATCGACAATCATGCGCATTGATGGCACCGCGTCCACCGCGTACCCCTTGCCCGCGTTCCATCCGGTGGCGTTGACGATGGAGGCGCCGCCGGCGGTGTCCTGCGCGGAAAGGTTGAACAGCCACTCGATCGGCGCGATGCCCGACTTGCCGAAAGTCGCGTGCGTCGGCGTCAAGGTGTGCAGGGCTCCCCAGCGCCAGTCGCCCGCCGACTCGCCCAGCAGATCTGAGAGCTCCTTGACCGCAGCCGACATGGCACGGGCCAGCATGTCGTCGCGCTTCTCGACCTCGGGTGTCGCCTGGTCGTCCCACCACGGCGAGTCGGGCTTGCTGAGCAGACCCCGCATCACCTCGAACCAGCGGTCGCCGCCGTTGGGCGCGTACTCCTTGCCCAGCTCATCGAAGGTGAGCAGGAGCAACTGACGCCAGATCGCGTTGTAGTAGGCGGCCGCGGGGGAGTCCTCGCCCTGCATGAAGTTCCACTTGGGCAGCAGGCCGTCGGCCTCCTTTTCCACTTTGGACAGACCTTCCCGCTTTATGGCTGTCAGCAGGGGAACCAGCGTCGGGGCGAAACCGTTCTTGTTGTCGAACTGCATCCGCTGCACGTCGTCCACGGTCAGCGAGGTGCCACTGGCGGAGATGAGGTCGTTGAGGCGCTGGCTTCGGTAGCCGTAGCTCCAGTCGTTGGTGAGCAGATGCGGGTACTGCGGCCCGATCACGGCCTGGTTGGCGGTCACCAGGTAGCCCTGCGGCGGGTTGTAGACGCTCGGCAGCTCCTCGAACGGGATGTAGCCGGTCCAGTCGTAGGCCGGGTCGTCGCCGGGGGCGAAGTAGCGGCCGTCGCCCTTGCCGCGTACCGGGATTTTGCCCGGCGACTGGTAGCCGATGTTCCCTTCCACGTCCGCGTAGACCATGTTCTGGGCCGGGACCTCGAAAAGCGAAGCGGCCGTTCGGAAGTCCTGCCAGTTGGCCGCTTTGTTCAGGGCCATGATGGCGTCACCGGTGCGGCCCGGATCCAGGGCCGTCCACCGGATGGCGATGCCCTTGCCGCCGCCTAGCTTGCGCAGGTCTTCGCTCGCGTCGGACAGGATCGGGCCGTGTTTGCCCGTGCGCACGGTGATGGTCACGTCTTTCCCGCCCGCCACCTTGATGGTTTCGGTGCGGCTGGTCAGCTGCGCGGTGGCCAGGTCCTCGACGTACATGTCGATGACGTCGGGGCCGAGGTTGGTGAAGCCCCAGGCGATTTTGGCGTTGTGCCCGATGATGACCCCGGGCACCCCGGAGAAGCTGAACCCGGCGACGTCCAGGCCACATTCGCAGTGCAGGCCTATCTGGTACCAGATACCGGGCTGGCTGGGCGAAAGGTGCGGGTCGTTGGCGAGGATCGGCTTGCCGCTGCCGGAGAGCTTGCCGCTGATGACCCACGAGTTGGAGCCGATGCCGTCGCCGTCGGCGTTGCCCATCAGCCCCGGCAGCGCGGCCAGACTGGCCTCCAATGTGGACAGCCCTTCGCCGAACGCGGCCGGCAGCACATCCATCGGTGTCACCGAAGCCGCCGCGACCGGAGCGCCGGGGACGATGGGAACGTTGCGGTCAAACGGGTAGGCCGGGTAGAGCTCGTCCACCTGTGCCTTGGTGAGCCCCTTGGCGAGCAGAGCCATCCGGCGGATCTCATCTTCCATGTTGCCGCGCAGATCCCAGGCCATCGCCTTGAGCCAGGACAGGCTGTCGATGGGGTGCCACTTCTCGATCACGTAGTCGGAGTTCTGCAGGCCGAGGATGCTGTACTCCAGCGAGTTGCCCTCGGGGTGCTCGTCGAGCCACGCGTTCACGCCCTCGGCGTAGGCGGTCAGGGCCGCCTTGGTCGGCTCGGAAAGCAGCGGCCACTCCTGCTCGGAGACCCGGCGCCAGCCCATCGTGCGCAGGTAGGTGTCGGTCTCGACCTGACTCGCGCCGAACAGCTCGGAAACCCGCCCGGCGGTGACGTGACGGCGGAAGTCCATCTCCCAGAACCTGTCCTGGGCGTGGGTGTACCCCTGGGCGCGCATCAGGTCGGCTTCGGTCTTCGCATACAGCTGCGGGATGCCCCACTGGTCGCGGTACACGGTGACCGGCGCGCTGAGGCCCTTCACCTGCAGCGTGCCCTCGTGCTGGGGGAACGCGTCGCGCACGGCCTTGTACCCGAGCCCGGCGACCGTGAGCACGAAAACCATCACGATGCCGAGCAGCGAATAGGCGGTTCTGCGCAGGATGCGCCAAAAGCGAGGGGAGGGCTTCACGCCGGGCAGGTTACCAGCGGGTCAGATCCCGCTGGTAGTGTCCGCCCGGCTTTGCTTCAGCCTCGTAACTTTATTTCAGCCTGGCCGGTGCCGTCGCCGTTCGGGTCGACGATGAGGGTGTAGGTGCCGGTCAGCTTCAGCACGTAGCCGTCCCGCTCGGCGATGCCACCGGTGCCGTTGACGATGCAGCCGCTCACGGTGACTCCGCCGACCGGGTCACGCAGGTCGAGCAGGCCACACTGGCTGGGCAGGCTGGACGAGGTCGCATCGATGAAGATGCGCTGCCCGGCTGCCCCGGAGAAGGTGAAGAAAGCCTCCGCGCCCGCCTGCTGGATCTTCGCGGTGACCGCGGGCCCGTTGACGGTGAGCGTGCCGTGCTGATCGATGGCGTCGATCAGCCTGATGGTGGCCTCGCCCACGCCGCGGGCGTTGGGGTCGAGCTCGATGGTGTAGCTGCCGTCCTCGGGCAGCACGGTGCCGTCCAGCTCGCCGGTGCCGTTGATGACGCAGCCGCTGCGGATCTCACCACCATCGGGTTTGCGCAGCGCGAGCAGCCCGCACTCGTTGTCCAGCGACGCCCGGGTCACCTGTAGGAAGACCTTCTGGTCCCTCTTGCCCGCGAAGGTGAACCGGCCCACCACGCCCGGCTTGTCGATCTTCACGACGATCGGCGGCCCGTCGGGCTTGAGCGTGCCGGTCACGTCCTTGATGGTGATGACCCGCAGCCGAGCCTCGCCGGGGCCGGTGCGCGCCTCCACAGTCACCTTGTACTTGCCGGTGGCCGGCAGGGTGGTCGAGTCGATGTGCCCGACTCCGTTGATGATGCACCCGTCGCGCAGTTCCTTGCCGTCCGGCGCGATCAGCGTCAGAACCCCGCAGTTGTTCGCCAAGGTGGCCCCGGGGACATCGATGAAAACCTGCTGGCCGGATGTCCCGTCGAACTCCACCGTCGCCGTGTCGCCCTGCTTTTCCAGCCGCACCGTGAACGGGATTCCACCGAAGTCGGGGCCGCCGGAGAAGAACTGACCCGACGCCAGCGCCGCCGCGAAATCGGCCTGGCCGGTCATCGCCACATCGATGATGCAGCCCGTCAGCAGCAGCGGGTCGGTCACGCCCAGCCTGCGGCACAGCGCCTCGGCCACCGCCCGGCCCGGCAGCGACTCGACCTTGATCTCCCGCTCGGGGAACTTTCGGTCGGTGAACGAGTCGGTGCTCTGGCCCGCCTCATAGGTGAACAACGACTCCTTGGCGTCGATGCGCCAACTGTCGGCATAGGACGGATAGAGCGCGCTAAAAGTTGGCTCGGCAATGGGCGATCCGCCTTTGGGCTTGATGTCGTTCTTCGAGTTGCCGTCGTAGTCGCCGAGCAGCCCTTCCAGCTTTCCCGCCTGAGCCGGTGCCGGCTGCAGCGCGATGTGCAGACCCCACCGGCCGATCGGGCGCACGAAAACCTTGGGCCCCTTGTTCTCCCACGCCACCTCGACCTTGTCCTTGGTCGCCACGACCTCACCGGCGGCCAGCTTCGTGTTGCCCAGCTTCTTGGCCTGCCCGCCGACCAGGAGCACCAAGCCTTCCGGGCCCATCCGCAGCTCCACCTTCTCCTGGCCCACCCGCATCGCGACCGCGGTGTTGAGCGCCACCACCCGCGAGTCTGCGGCCGGTTGCTGGCGGACTTGGATTTGGTACCCGCCAGAGCTTTCCCGGGACAGCACGAACTCGCCGACCGCCTGGAAGTCGTAACGCTTGTTGTCGTAGGTCAGCAGATGCGGGTCGCCGTTGCTGTCGGCACAGCTCGCCCCCTCGCAGTGGGCCGGCGGTTGGGGCGGCTGGCAGTCAGCGGGCAGCGGGATGTCGCCGTAGTGGTCACGCTGCGGCAGCCCGAGCCGCTCCCGCAGGGCGTTCTGGGCGTGGGTCGCCTCGACTTCGGTACGTGGCAGGGTGCGCCCACCGGCGTCGGAAGTCGCGCACGGGCTCATGCTGTAGGTGCCCTGATTGTGTTGCCAGCCATGGTGCAGCTCGTGATACAGCGCGCTGCACGGATCGGCGTTGCCGCCCGAGCCGAAGTACCGGTGGGTGTCGTCGGGATCCCAGAAGATGAAGATGGTGTTCGCGTTCAAGGCGCCCTCATGGGTGTCGCCCGGGTTGTCGGGCCGCTGCACGGTCACGCTCACGCCCGCGGCCTCAAGCGCGGGCAGGATTCCGGCCGGATCGTTGCCCGGCTGATGCAACACGCCCATACAGTTGTCGAAGGCGGCCTGAGTGCTCGGGTCAACATTGGTGATCGTGGCGTAGGCCGGACGTTCCTGGGTGCTGATGCCAAGGGCCGCAACGATAAGCATGGCCACCGTGGCCGCGGCGCGCCGCTTGCGCCGGCGCAGCAGGAAGATGACCACCAGCAGCCCGAGCAGAACCACCAGCCCGCCACCGAGCGCGGCATAGACAATCCACTTAGGACGTTCAGTGCCCGCGTCGTCGTCGCCGACCGAGCCTTTGCTCGTCGCGGCGGCGCAAACCGGGACCTTTCCGTCCCCGCTGACCGGCGCGCTGTAGGTCAGCTCCAGGACCAGCGGTTTGCCCTCCACGATCGGGTAGAGCGCGCCATATGTCCGGGCCTCTTGCGACCAGGTGACCATCTCCAGCGCCAGCCCGGTCGGGCCACCCTTGATGGTCGACAGCGCGATCTCGGCCGACTTACCCGGCTCCAAAGTCTTGAGCCGGCCGGTCAGCAGCAACTCCAGCCCATCGGGAAAGGACACCTCGATCGGCAGCGGCTCGATCGCCTTCCCGTCCTGCACCACGCTGGTGAAGGCCACCGTCCCGAGCCCCGATCCGGCGACCACCTGGCATGGCTGGTCGCCGGAGTTCGTCAGCACCACCACCGGCTTGGCTGGATCGGTAGCACGGACTTTAACGTCCAATCCGGACTGCGCCGGCACGGGCAGCGCATAAAGCGCAGCAAGCAGGAGGTGGCCCAACATGGGTGCACGGTAGAGGGCCCCGCAACGGCGAAGCCCTCATCTGTCGCCTACTTGTCGATGCCGCCCTCGCTAGTTGACGTGGCAGTAATAGCCTTCCGTCGACTTGTAGTAACAGATCGCCGAGTCGGTCGAGCTGATTTTGAAATACTGGTTCGCACCCTTCGAAGCCAACAGAGAGCCACGGGCGCAAACCTTGTTGCAGACCCAGGCGTAGACCTTGTACGAGTGGAACTGGAACGTGAACACATCAGCGTCCGCGAATACCGCCGCACACGCGGCTCGCCTTGAATTCTGACCGGGCGGCACCGCACAGGTGCCGCAGTTGCCGTAGGGTGCACACGTCCCGCCGGTGTAGTCCAAAGACGCTGCGACCACCTCCGTGCCGGTAGTGGTGCTGTTGTAGACCACACCGCAGATGCCGAATGTGCAATCTGAGGCCTGGGCGGGCGCGCTCACGAACACTTGGCCTCCGAGAACAACCCCGATGACAAGCGCGATATGGCCGAGCATCCTCCGGAGCCCTGACTTTGCTTGCATCTTCCTCCCTTTCGTTCGCCGGGAGGCAGACGGTATTCAGGCCCGGTTTCAGATCGGTGTCAGTCGACGAAACCCGTTACCGGGGTTTGTGGCGTTTTAGATCATGGAAGATCGGATCCAGCGGATCCCACTTGATATACGGCGAATGCGTGGCCGCGTGGGCCCGAATTCGCTTCTCGCGATGAGTGAGGCTGTCCACGACCGAAGATGCGGACCACCGGCAGTCCTCGCACGCGGCGTGCAGCGTCATCTCCGAGCCGACCTGCGACAGGCTCAGCACGATCAGATGCATGTCGGCGGGAACTCCATCGCGAATGCGCTGTTCCTCGCGCGCCCGGCGCAACGCGTGCGGTCGCTCCACCGCCTCTTGGAACTCTGCGTCCGACCCCGGGCGGTGCCGGTGCACGGGCGGGATCAGAAACTTCGGGCGGTTGAAGAAGTTGACGTACCACTGCAGGGCGATCAGTGGCAGCACCAACAATCCCAACAGGCCGTATACCGGCGAGAGCCACGGCCAGTGCCACCATCGCAGGTCCGCATAGGACAGCAGAAAGGCGGCCAGCGCGAAAGTCATTGGCAGCAAACCGGTCAGGTAACTTCGATCATGAATCGAGTAGATGCGCTTGACCGTCATCCCGCCGGTAAACGTGTCGTGCCCTGCCCAGACCCGGGGCAGCCGACGCCAGCCGAAACCCAGCCAAACCGTGAGCGCCATTAGGGCCAGCTGAACGATGACGTCCCCGAGATCCACCCGCGCAGGGTAGCGGTTCCGGTCAAACGAAACGGCGGCCGCGTCGGCAAAAGCCGGGCGCGACCGCCGTTTTTAGATCAGGCTTACACGTCGAAGTAGAGCGCGAACTCGTGCGGCGTCGGGCGCAGCGCGATGGGCGCGATCTCCGCGGAACGCTTGTAGTCGACCCACGTGTCGATCAGGTCCTGGGTGAACACGCCGCCTGCGAGCAGGTAGTCGTGGTCGGCCTCCAGACCGGCGAGCACGGCCGGCAGCGAGCCGGGGACCTGGGTGACCTGGGCCGCCTCCTCCGGCGGGAGGTCGTAGAGGTCCTTGTCGACCGGCGCCGGGGGCTCGATCTTGTTCTTGATGCCGTCGAGACCGGCCATCAGCATCGCCGAGAACGCGAGGTACGGGTTGCTGGACGGGTCGGGGCAGCGGAACTCGATGCGCTTGGCCTTCGGGTTGGTGCCGGTCACCGGGATCCGGGTGCACGCGGAGCGGTTGCGCTGCGAGTAGACCAGGTTCACCGGGGCCTCGAAACCGGGGACCAGACGGCGGTAGGAGTTGACCGTCGGGTTGGTGAAGGCGAGCAGCGACGGCGCGTGGTGCAGCAGACCGCCGATGTACCAGCGGGCCGTGTCCGACAGGCCACCGTAGCCGGTCTCGTCGTAGAACAGCGGCTCGCCGCCCAGCCAGAGACTCTGGTGGGTGTGCATGCCGGAGCCGTTGTCGCCGAACAGCGGCTTGGGCATGAAGGTCGCGGTCTTGCCGGCCTGCCATGCCGTGTTCTTCACCGTGTACTTGAACAGCTGCATGTCATCGCCGGCGGCGAGCAGCGTGCCGAACTTGTAGTTGATCTCAGCCTGGCCGGCGGTGCCGACCTCGTGGTGCGCGCGCTCAACGGTGAACCCGAGCGACACCAGGTTGCTGACCATCTGGTCGCGCAGGTCGGCGTAGTGGTCGGTCGGCGCGACCGGGAAGTAGCCGCCCTTGTAGCCCGGCTTGTAGCCGCGGTTGGCCGAGCCGTCGCTCTCCGCGTTGCGGCCGCTGTTCCACGCACCCTCGATCGAGTCGATGTGGTAGAAGCCCTCGTTGGCGCTCGTGGAGTGGCGGATCGAGTCGAAGATGTAGAACTCGGCCTCGGCGCCGAAGTAGGCGGTGTCCGCGATGCCGCTGGAGGCCAGGTAGGCCTCGGCCTTCTTGGCGACGTTGCGCGGGTCACGCGAGTAGGCCTCGCGGGTGAACGGGTCGTGGATGAAGAAGTTCAGCGCCAGCGTCTTCTGCGCCCGGAATGGGTCGATGAACGCAGTCGAGGCGTCCGGCAGCAGCAACATGTCCGACTCGTGGATCGCCTGGAAGCCGCGGATCGACGACCCGTCGAAGGCAAGGCCCTCGCTGAACACCTTGGCGTCGAAGGACTCCACTGGCACTGTGAAGAACTGCATCACGCCGGGCAGATCACAGAAACGGACGTCGACAAACTTCACGCCCTCGGTCCTGAGGTACTGAAGGAGCTCCTCGGAATTGGCGAACAACACGTCCTCCTGGCATTTTGTATCTTCGATTGGCTGCCAGCGGCGCAGGTGCGGAGCGCCTTTTGCCGCTGTATCTTGCGGGCGACGGTAGAACTGCCCGGTTGCCCGGTCATGTCGCCTCTGTTTCAGCCGTGTTACGTCGCCGGGTGGCTAAGCTCT
Source organism: Rhizocola hellebori (assembly GCF_016862955.1). Lineage (GTDB taxonomy): Bacteria > Actinomycetota > Actinomycetes > Mycobacteriales > Micromonosporaceae > Rhizocola > Rhizocola hellebori. The sequence goes on from NZ_BONY01000066.1 coordinate 38,969, forward strand.
CCGGGTGACCTCTCCGACTCTAGCCCGCCGATTCGGTGCGTTGTTGCTTGATTGGCTCCTTTGTGTGCTTGTTTCGGGCATTTTCGCCCATCCCATGGTTGATGGCTGGGCGCCCTGGCTCGTGCTGATCTTCGAGTACACCTTCTTCATCGGGTTGTTCGGGCAGACTCCCGGCATGCGTCTGGCGAGGTTCACCTGCCTTGATGCCCAGGCCGAACGGCCGGTCGGCATTCCCCGCGCCTTCGTCCGCGCCATGGGTGTGGCGCTGGTGATCCCGGCACTGTTCGGCTGGCACGATCGCCTAGCCGGCACAGCGCTTCGCACTCTCGCCGCGCAGCCGACCGCATGACCGAGCCGACGCAAGTGATCGAGCAGACGCAAGTGACCGAGCCGACGGAATCCGGCGAACCGATGACGGTGCCAGGCCAGGCCAGCACGCGCCCGGTGGCCCTCGTGACGGGCGTCGGCCGGCGGGCCGGCATCGGCGCGGCCATCGCCGAGCGCTTGGCGGCCACCGGTTGGGACGTGGGGTTCACCTATTGGCGGCCCTACGACGGCCGGATGCCTTGGGGCACCGACTCCGAGACCGCGGCCCAGGTGTCGAAGAAGGTCGAGGAGCTCGGTGGCCGCAGCCACTCCATCCAGGCGAACCTGGAAGACCTCGCCACGCCGACGGCCATCTTCGACGGGGTCTGGGCGGTGCTGGGCCCGGTTCAGGCTCTGGTGCTGGCGCATTGCGAGTCGGTCGACTCGGGCCTGCTCACCACCACAGTGGACAGTTTCGACCGTCACTTCGCAGTCAACGCCCGCGCCAGCTGGCTGCTGATCCGCGAGTTCGCGCAACGCTTCGCCTCGCCACACGGCAGCGGGCGCATCCTCGCCCTGACAAGCGACGCCACCGTGGAAAACCTGCCCTACGGCGCGAGCAAGGGGGCACTCGACCGCATCACGCTCGCCGCGGCCAAAGAACTGAGCCAACTCGGGATCACCGCGAACGTCATCAACCCCGGCCCCACCGACACCGGCTGGATGAGCCCCGAGCTAGCCGATTCGGTCAAGCGGGCCACCCCGCTGGGCCGGCTGGGTCAACCAGTCGACTGCGCGAACCTGGTGGCCTTCCTGTGCTCGCCGGAAGGCGGCTGGATCAACGGCCAGCTCCTCCACAGCGACGGCGGCTTCTGACAGACACCCAGCGAAGGCCGTGCAGCGCAGCAGTGTGCGGCGGCTTCTGAAAGCAGCCATCAGTGGCCGTGCAGCGCTGCGCTGGGCGGCCGGGGCTGGTTATGCGGGTGCCGGCAAGGCCGCCAGGATCGCGCTCAGGGCGCTGGCTTGGGTGCGCCAGTCGCGCACGTTGGGGTTGGTGGCCGAGGTCTGGCCCGACCAGCGCTGGCCGATCCGGTTGAGCGAGTCGCGCCCGGAGAGCCAGATGCGGTCGGATTGGGTCGTGGCGAAAGCCCGATAGGGCAACGCTGCTGTGGTGTCGGCCAGCTCCATCAGGTACCGCATAAAAACGCCCTTGAATTGCTTTTGATTGTCGTCGCAACTGGCGGTGAGGCTGTCGCACGACTCGGTCAGCAACCCGTTGGGCGCCAACAGCGGCGAGCCGATCGCCGCGTCGGCCAGCTGGCGGGCCCGGGTCAGCGTCTGCGCGGTGCCGGTGGCGCGCCAAACCTCAAGCGCCGCACCGAAAGCGAGCCCTTGGTTGTAGGTCCAGACGGTCTGCCCGTTGTTCTGGCAGGCCGCGTTGATGCCGTCGTTGACGAGCCCAGCCGAATTGATCATGCCGCTGGCATTGAACCAGTTCCAGCTCGTTGTCGCGCGATTGAGCCACAATGTGTCTCCAGCGAGCCGATTGTGCAGCGCAGCGGTGAGCCGCACCCACAGGCCGTTGGTGACCGCGTTCTTGTAGGTGCGCTCGCGATCCCACCAGACCCCGCCGCCGCAGCGCGAGGTGTCCCAGAAACCGTTGACGTAATTGGCGATGGTGACCGCTTCGGTGAGGTACTTGGCGTTGCCGGTCAGATCGTAGGCCGCTATCCAGGCGAGCGCCCACCATTCGGTGTCGTCGATGGCGCGGCTGATGAAGTGACCCTCGATAGGGTCGCTGCTCTTGACTCCGGCGGGGAAGACGCCTTTGTTCACCTCAAAAGTGCGATCCACAACCCAGAGATAGTCGGTCTTTCCCGTGCGCCTGGTGTAATCGATCACCGTGTGCACCGCGACCGCCGAGTTCCACCAGCTCGACAGCCACCACGCGGTGTCCGGCTGGTAGGCCCACATCAGCGAGGCCGCCACGGCATCGGCGCGGTTGTTCGCCGGGCGGGCCCAGGCGGTGCAGCTGCCGCTCTGCCCCTCGACCGCCCGGCCGCACGCGCGCACCGCGCCCGCGTAAAGCAAGCCACGCGTGTCGCGGCTGTGGAACATGGTGGTGCGGGTCGACGTGGCGCCTGCGGGCACCGAAACCCGCCCCAGCGATGAGCCGCCGGGCCAGGAAACCCCGTTGTCCCACGAGCGATCCAGCCACACCTCGTCGCCGGCCCGGCCGTTGGCCAGCGTCCCCCAGGCGAGCCCCCGGTTGTCGAAATGCAGCCCTATCCTTCGATTGCTAATTCCCGCTTCGGGTACCGGCTGAGAGTCGCCGACCGCAGAAGCCGCATTGAGCCCATCGCAAAGCGTGGCCGCGCAGACGCGAGCGTGAACCCAATCGGTGCAAGCGATCCCACCCGCGTCACCGCACGCGCGGACCACCCCGCGGCGATGGTTCGACGGATCGTAGATGTTGTACATGAGCGTCCGGGTCCCGGTCCACGTGCCCGGGATGCTTGCCTTGCCCAGCAAGCCATCCCAGCTCGGCCCCCCGTCCCACGACCGGTCGAGCCAGATCGAGTTGCCGAGGGTCCCGTTGTCGATGCTGCCCCACGCCATTCCATCCACATTGGACACGTGCAGCACGATTCGCCTGCCGTTGACCACCTTCTCCGCCACCGGAAAGGTCTCCTCACGCGCCAGCGACGGATCGCGAGTGTCGCAGTAGACCGCGCACACACTCGCCGCCAACGGCCCGATCGCCGGCGGGGCCACCATGGCGAAGGAGAGCACGACGAGCGGGATCCCAAGACTCCTCATAACGACCAGCATGAATATTATGCCGCCGACTGTCAACAATCCTAAGAGTCAGGAGCTGGCGCTAAGGCTGGGTGGCGTCGAGGAATTTGCGTAACGCGAGCGCGTAGTCGCCGTCGTCGGTGGTGACCGGATCGTCGCCGTAGCGCGCCACGTCACGGGTTGCGGCTTTGCGCAACCCGCTCACCAGCGCGCCGGAGACCGCGGGCTCGACGATGGACAGGTCCAGACCGCCGTTGGCGTCGGCGATATGCATCCACTCTTCGAGGTTCGCGGGCACATCGCCGGCGTCGAGGGCGGCTTGGAACAGACGCCTGAACGTCTTGCTGGGGACCCACCACTCAGCTTGGGTGTCGAACGTGATTGACAGCATTAGAACCCTACTCTGACGACCTTGGCCAGTTTATCGGCCGGAAGCGAGTCTAGGTGTGCGGTGACGGCGGCAATCTGGTCGGGCGTGTAGCCGGTCATGTCGATGACGGTGAAGTCGTTGCTCTTGAGCAGGTGACTGTCGATCGACCTGGTGAACTGGTCGGCGCGGAAGTATTGCGACTTCGAGCCGTCGCCGAGCGCGTCATAGGTGCGGCCCAGGTCGTCGTGCCAGTCGTGGCCCGGGTCGGGCGGCGGCTCGCCGTGGAAGGTGCGGCCGTCGAAACGGGGGTCATCGGTCAGCCGGGCCGCCGTGTGCTGCTCCGGTGGCCGCGCGTGGTGCATGCTCGGGTCAATCCTGGCCGCGCCGGGCCGGGCCGAGCCCCTCGGCAGGTCGACGTGCCTGGCGACGTCATCGACCACCTCGTCGGCGTTCTCGAACACCTCGCCCGCGGGCCTGGCGATGCCTCTGGCCACGGCACCGGGAATGTGCTTCTTGCCCGGCCCGCGCCTACCCATTGAGGACCGCGTTGAGGGCGAGATCGATGAGCTTGTCGACGATCGCCCCTGTGATCATCTTGAAGATGGGGATCTCCAGCAGCGAGGCGCCGAAGGTGACCACCGCTGTAGCGATGGCCTGGGCGATCTGGACGGCCAGGATGATGAGCTGGGTTATCACCGAAATCTTCAGGGCCAGCACGATTCCGGCGGCCACCATGAGCGCGGCCCCGACGATCTGCGCTCCGGTCGCGCTGTTGGCCAGCCGGGCCGACGGGCTGGTGTCGGCCTGCCATTTGGTCTGGAAAGCCGTGATGGTGTCAGCGAAGTTGCCCTGCCAGGCCACCGCGGCGGCCGCGTCGGCGTCGGAGACATGCGTGCGCAGCACGCCCGAGAAAGTCATCCACGACTGGGACAGCTCGTAGAGCTTCTCCTCATCGGCCTTGGGCCAGGTGTAGCCAAGCATCGAGAGCACACTGATCAGCTCACCAGGCAGCTGCATTCCCATAGGGGATCCTCCGCTTACAGGGGAAGGTTGATCGACGAGGCGATCTGCTGGACCTGCTGCATGTCTTCGGCGGCCTGCTCATCGGTGACCTCGTAGCCATCGGCGGTGATGGACAGCCGCTCACCGAGGTCGTCGATGGCGTCGAGGTTGGTGTTGAAGCAGTTCATCGCCATGGCATAGACGCCTTTGTAGACTTCGCCGATCACCGAGCCGATGTCGTCGTCGCCCCACGGCTCACCTTGCGCGGTCAGCTCGGCGTCAAAATTCTGCAGGTCGGTGATGGCGCGCTGGAGCAGGTCGCCCAGGTCCTGGTCGACGCGGCGCAGTGAGGCCGGATCGACGTCGATCGGGGTGCTCATCGCTTCACCGAGCTGTGAATCTGGCGCATCGCGTCAAGCAGGCCATCGGTGATCTGATTCATCGATCGCATGGCCTGGTCTTGCATCTCCATCAGGTTGCGCTGCAACGCTTCCGGGTCGATGTTGGCGACCGCGGCGTCCTGCGGGTCGGCGCCGCGCCCGATCGCCCAGGCCGCGTTCACGGCCTCGATGATGGCCCGCTGCAACTCCGCCCGCGGCATCACCGACGTGCGATCATCGAGCACCAGCTCGGTCAGCCGGCCGTCGGCGCCCATTTTCGCCTTGACGAGCCCCTCGCTATCAGAGCCAATTCCGTCGGTACGCGGATCCTCTCCGCGAGCCTCCAACTGATCACGTTGGGGCTGCAGTGCGCCTAGCTGGCTGCGCATCGCCTCCAACATGTCAGCAAGCTCGCGCCCCGCATCGTTTAAACCGGACACCCCGTCGCTCCTCCCACGCGTCCGGTCTAAACACTATGAAAGGCGATCGCGATCCACAACCCGCTATCGGCCGCGCATCTGGCGCATCGCGCCCTTCGGCGGGCGAAGGTCCTTCGGAAGCTGGCCGCGGGGCATGGTCGGCCGGGCGGTCAGGGCGGTCAGCGCCTTGTCGAGCTGGTTGACCTCTTTGCCGGAAAGGTTGCGGGGCAAGCGAAGCAGGGTCATGCGCAGCTTGCGGATGGGCAGCTGCCCCTCTTCGTTGCCGATGATGTAGTCGTAGAGGGGGGCGTCGCCGATCACCTTGCCGAGCCGGCGCTTCTGCTCGCCGAGCATCTGGCGCAGCCGGTGCGGCTGGCCCTCGGCGATGAGGATGACCCCCGGCCGGCCGATGACGGCGTGCACCACGTCCATCTGGTTGAGCGCGGACTGGGCCTTGTCCATGTGCATGGCCAGCGGCTTCTCGACGTTGACCCGCCAGTCACCGCGCATGTTGCTGATGAGCTGAACGGCGGCGCCGGTCTGGCCCTCCATCGAGTTCATCATCGCGGAGTTGGAGCGCAGGTTGAGCACGATCAGCACGGCAAGAAGAATGATCATGATGCCGAGCGGAATGGCCACCCAGCCCCACAGGAGGGCGGCGACCACGGTCAGCGCAAGCGGGATCAGCACCGCCGCGGCCACCAGGGGCATGAACCACCTGTCCGCTTTAGCGGTGAACTTGAACACCAACCCGATTTGCTTGATCTGTGCAAAAAAACCGGGCTTCTTTTCCTGCGCCTTCGCCATAAACATGAAGTCTAATGGGCGGCTGACACCCTTGCGTCTATCGCCTGCCGGTAGAGACGACCGGCACGGTAGGAAGAGCGCACCAGTGGGCCCGACATCACTCCAGCGAAACCGATCTCCTCGGCCTCCTGGCGCAACTCGACGAACTCCTCGGGCTTCACCCAGCGCTCAACCGGATGGTGGCGGGTGCTCGGACGCAGATACTGGGTGATCGTGATCAGCTCACATCCGGCGTCATAAAGATCACGCAGCGCCTGGGAGATCTCGGGCCGCTCTTCGCCCATGCCCAGGATGAGGTTGGACTTGGTGACCAGGCCGGCCCGGCGCGCCTGGGTGATCACGTCGAGGGAGCGGTCATAGCGGAACCCGGGCCGGATGCGCTTGAAGATGCGCGGCACCGTCTCCACGTTGTGCGCGAGCACCTCCGGACGCGCGCCGAAGACCTCGGCGAGCTGGTCGGGCTCGGCGTTGAAGTCGGGGATGAGCAGCTCGACGCCGCAGCCAGGCACCAGCGCGTGGATCTGCCGCACTGTCTCGGCGTAGAGCCAGGCGCCGCCATCGGGGAGATCGTCGCGGGCCACCCCGGTGACCGTCGCGTAGCGCAGGCCCATCGTGGCCACCGACTCGGCGACACGGCGCGGCTCGTCGGCGTCGAACTCGGCGGGCTTGCCGGTGTCGATCTGGCAGAAGTCGCAGCGCCGGGTGCACTGGTCGCCACCGATGAGGAAGGTGGCCTCGCGGTCTTCCCAGCACTCGTAGATGTTGGGACAGCCCGCCTCCTGGCAGACCGTATGCAGACCTTCCCGTTTCACCAAACCGTGCAAGGCGGTGAACTCGGGACCCATCTTGGCCTTGACCTTGATCCAATCGGGCTTGCGCTCGATGGGTGTTTCGGCGTTACGCGCTTCGATGCGAAGCAGGCGACGGCCTTCCGGCGCAATGGTCATTTCCTCAGCGTACTTCCAGGTGGTGGTAAATCGCTTTCGCGGGCCGCTATGATGCCCGCAACAGCCCTTTGACGAGGCGAGTCGTGGTGTGACGCCCATGACAATGACCCTGCCGAAGTGGCTGCCGAGGCCCTCTCAAAGAGGGTGAAGGTGTGGTGGCACCGCGAGGATCCCGCTCGCCCACACCTCCCTGGGGATCGCGTTGCGACGACAGAGGAGGTCCACCAATGCAACGCATCCTGTCCAGTGAGCTCGCCGTGCACGTCGGTGAGCCAGTGACAATCGCCGGCTGGGTTCACCGCCGCCGCGAGCTGAAATCCGTTTCCTTCCTCATCCTGCGCGACCGCGCCGGGCTGGCGCAGGTGGTCCTGCCGCCGGGCGCGCAGATGCCGCCCGAGGAGACCGTCATCGAGGTCACCGGTGAGGTGACCGCCAACGAGGTGGCTCCAGGCGGAGTCGAGCTGATCTCGGCGCAGATCACGGTCCTATCCGGAGCCGAGCACGAGACCCCGTTCGAGATCTTCCGGCCCACGCTGAGCCCGGCTTTGCCGACCCAGCTCGACCATGCCGTGCTGTCGCTGCGGCACCCGTCGCGGCGTGAGGCGCTGCGGCTGTCGGCCAAGGCCACGGGCGCCTTCCGCGCGACCCTGGACTCGCTGGGCTTCACCGAGATCCACACGCCGAAGATCGTGGGTTCCGCGACGGAGAGCGGCTCGACCGTCTTCGGGCTGAACTACTTCGGCACTCCAGCCTTCCTCGCCCAGTCGCCTCAGTTCTACAAGGAGCTGATGGTCGGCGTCTTCGAGCGGGTCTACGAGGTGGGCCCGGTGTTCCGGGCGGAACCGCACGACACCACACGGCATCTGGCCGAATACACCTCGCTCGACGCCGAGATGGGCTTCATCGCCGACCACCGCGACGTGATGAAGGTGCTGCGCGAAGTCATGGCGGGCATCATGCCGGCGATCTCCGAGATCGAGGTGCCGGAGGAGATCCCGGCAGTCGACTTCGCCCAGGCGCTGAAGATAGCGGGTGCCAACCCGGAGGAGCCCGACCTCGCCCCGGCCGACGAACGCGCCATCGGCGAGTGGGCGCTGCGCGAGCACGGCAGCGAATTCATCTTCGTCACCGGTTATCCGATGAGCAAGCGCCCCTTCTACACCCACCCTGACCCGGCGCAGCCCAAGTACTCCAACGGGTTCGACCTTCTCTTCCGGGGCCTCGAGCTGGTCACCGGCGGGCAGCGGCTGCACCGGTACGAGGACTATGTAGCCGCGCTTGAGCAGCGGGGCGAGCCGATCGAGCCGGTGCGCTCGTACATCGAGTCCTACAAGCTGGGCTTCCCGCCGCACGGCGGTTTCGCCATCGGCCTCGAGCGGCTCATCGCCCGGGTCACCGGGGCGGCCAACATCCGTGAGGTGCGCGCCTTCCCGCGCGACATCAACCGGCTTGCGCCCTAGCCCAGCAACTCGGGCAGGTGACGCTCCACGATCGGGAGCACTTCGTCGACCGTCACTTCGCGGCCAAGCTCTTGGCTCAGCGAGGTGGCGGTCGCGTCCTTGATGCCGCACGGCACGATGTTGTCGAAGAACTTCATGTCGGGGTTGCAGTTGAGCGCGAAGCCGTGCAGGCTCACGTTTCTGGCCACCCGGATGCCGATGGCGGCGACTTTGCGATCGGGGCCGCGCTCGTCGGCCCGCACCCACACCCCGGGCAGCCGCTTGATCCGCTCGGTGACCACGCCAAGCTCTGCGCACACGTTGATAATCATCTGTTCGGTACGCCTTACGTGCGCGACGACGTCGGCCAAGCCCCCACGCTGCACCGGCAGCTTGACGATCGGATAGCCGACGATCTGCCCCGGGCCGTGCCAGGTGATCTTCCCGCCGCGGTCGACATCGATGACGGGCGTGCTGTCGAACGGCCGCTCCCACGCCTCGGTCAGCTTGCCCGCGGTGTAGACGCTCGGGTGTTCAAGCAGCAGAACGGTATCGGGTTGCGAGCCGTCGACGACGCCCTGATGCAGGCGCCGCTGCTCCTCCCACGCGGTCAGATAGTCGACTGTTCCGGCTCTGATCACCGCCATCGGCATCGTGGTCGTCACCCGCATCAGGCTACTCTCGCGCGCTCGTAGCAGGCCCTAAAGCCGTGTGGGCTAGCTCACGGGAATCCCTTCACACCGCTTCCAGACGCACTCGGTATGGTGTGCGCCTGAAGGAGCTTGTGAAAGCTTTCACAAATGGAGTGACGATGACTGTGGCAGGGGAGAAGAAGGCCACCACGCCGGCGACGCCATCGACGCCGGTTCCGCCCGCTCGCGGTGCAGGGAAAAGATGGATTTTGCCTGCTCTCGGCTTGGTGCTGTGGTTGCTTGTCGCCGGCGTCATGAGCGGGCCGTCCAGCCGGACGACCGAGGTGCAGAAGAATGACAACTCGGCCTTCCTGCCCAAGACCGCCGAAGCCACCGTCGTGCTGGAGCAGAACAAGCGGTTTGTCGACCAGGAGGTCATGCCCACGCTGGTCGTCTATGGACGCGACACCGGCTTGACCGATGCCGACAAGGCCACCATCAAGCGGCAGGCCGGATCGATCGCCGAGCACTTCGGCAACAAGCTGGCCGCCCCGCCGATGACCGAGTTCTCCAACGACGGCAAGGCGGCGCAGGTGGCGCTGCTGTTCAGCGGCTCCGATTCCAAGACGGTGGCCGGATATGTCGACTGGGTGCGCGAGCACCTCGCCGCCGGTGACCTCGCCGGCGAGGGGTGGGTCGCCGATGGGCTCGCCGCCCACGTGGGCGGCCTCGGTGGCATCCTGACCGATCTGATGGAGGTCTTCGAGACCGTCGACGGCCTGCTTCTGCTCGTCACCGTCGGCGTCATTCTGGTGATTCTTCTTGTGGTGTACCGCAGTCCGCTGCTTCCCTTCGTGGTCCTGTTCAGCGCGGGGGCGGCATACACCCTCGCCAATGGCGTGGTCTACCTGCTCGCCCGCGAAGGCATCATCGACGTCTCCGGCCAGAGCTCGGCCATCCTCAACGTGCTCGTCCTGGGCGCGGCCACCGACTACTCGATGCTGATGGTCTCCCGGTTCCGTGAGGAGCTTCGCAAGTCGCAGAACCGCTTCGACGCCATGAAGGTCGCCTGGCGCGCCTCGGTCGAGCCGATCGCCGCCAGCGGTGCCACCGTGATCCTCGGCCTGCTGTGCCTGCTCTTCTCCGACCTGTCCTCCAACAAGGGCCTCGGCCCGGTGGGCGCCATCGGCATCGCGGCCAGCCTGGCCGTGTCATTGACCCTGCTGCCCGCGGTCCTGGTGCTGTGTGGCCGGGTGCTGTTCTGGCCGTTCCGCCCCGCCTTCGGATCTGCTCCGGCGGAGGATCGGGGAATCTGGGCCCGGGTCGCGGGTCTGGTCGGCAAGCGGCCGCGGGCGGTCTGGATGGTCACCGCGCTGATCCTGCTGGCGGCGATCGGCGGGCTGTCCAGGCTGAACGCCACCGGCATTCCGCAGACCGAGGGCTTCATCAACCGCACCGACTCCGTCGCCGCGCAGGAGCTGATCAGCGCCCACTTCCCAGGCGGCACAGGAAGTCCGGCCCAGGTGGTGGTGCGCCAGGAGAAGCTCGCCGAGACCGTGCGCGTCATCCAGTCGACGCCCGGCGTTTCCGCGGTCGCGCCCTATACAGGTGCTTTCGTGCCGGGCGCGCCACCGAAGGTGGTCGACGGCCTGGTGCGCATCGACGCGGTCCTCGCCGACCCGGCCGACAGTGCGGCTGCCACCGCAACGTTGACGAAACTGCGCGCAAACGTGCACGCCATCGAGGGTGCGCAGGCAAAGGTCGGTGGATTCACCGCGATCAACTATGACGTGCAGACCACCTCCCAGCGCGACCGGACACTGATCATCCCGCTCGTCCTGGGCGTGATCTTCCTGATCCTCATGCTGCTGTTGCGCTCCATCGTGGCGCCGGTGCTGCTGATCGCGACCGTGGTGCTCTCCTACCTTGCCACGCTTGGCATTTCGGGCATCGTCTTCACCGACCTGCTCGGCTTCCCGGGCGCGGATTCGTCCTACCCGCTGTTCGCCTTCGTGTTCCTGGTCGCCCTCGGCGTGGACTACAACATCTTCCTGATGACCCGGGTGCGCGAGGAGGCGGCCAAGCTCGGTCACCGCGCCGGAACCCTGCGCGGGCTCTCCGTCACCGGCGGTGTGATCACCTCGGCCGGGGTCGTGCTCGCCGCGACCTTCGCCGCGCTGGGCGTGCTGCCCATCGTGTTCGTCTTCCAGATCGCCTTCGCCGTCGCGTTCGGGGTTCTGCTGGACACGCTGCTGGTCCGCTCCCTGCTCGTTCCCGCCCTAACCGTCGACATTGGACGGTTTGTCTGGTGGCCGGGCAAACTTCGCAAGACGTCGCCGTAACATTTGGCGATGATGCTCTGGCTGCTGCTCGCGGTCCACGTGACCGTCGCCGCGATGTGGCTGGGCGCGATGGGGTACAGCCTCTTCGTAGTCCAGCCACGCCTGGCCCGGTTCGTCGGCAACGACCCAGTCCAGGTCGAGGAGATCCACCGCGAACTGGCCCACGGCAACCGCTGGCGGGTAGCGGCCCTGATCGCCACCCTCTGGCTCACCGGGATAGGCCTGGTCTGGCTCCACCCCGGCGGGTGGCCCCTGGTCGCGGTCAAAGCAATCGCACTCCTAGGTGCCACCGTGCTCTTCTGGTGGGTCTCCTGGCGAGGCTGGCCCCAGCGCGTCTTCGCGCTCCCCGCCGAACTCCCCGCGCTCCAGCTCCGCTTCCGCCGCATCGCTATCGCGATGCTCACCCTGGTAGCCCTCGCCTTCGCCGCCGGCCTCCTCCTCCACGCCTAACCACACCCCCGGCCCTCCTCCTCGCTGCTGCCGCCCACTGCTTCTGTTGACACCTGCATCTATGCGTCAGGGCGTTGAGGCAGAGATGCAGGTGCCGTGGAAGTAGACGGCCGCCGCCCGCCGCGCTGCTGCTGGCGGCCTGTGCCTATTGCTCGCGTGGCACCTACATCTCTGCATT
>NZ_BONY01000067.1 GCF_016862955.1 Rhizocola hellebori
CGCCAGAATTACAGCACGCCGCCCCCACCAATGTTGGCGGGGGCGGCGTTATTTGATCACAGCGCGCGCTTGTTGAGGAGGCGGTTGGGGGTTCCCGACAGTGAGCCGGTCACCACCCCGTTGCTGGCGTTGGCTGTGATCCAATTGTGGATGGTCGCCTGGCTCGCGTCACCGAAGGTGGCTTTGTAGAGCGCGGCGATGCCGGTTGCGTGCGGGGTGGCCATGGATGTTCCGTTGAACGATGCGGTACCCCCACCGGGAATCGTGGAAACGATGCCGGATCCAGGACCGTAGATGTCGACGCAGGGGCCGGTCGACGAGTAGCTTGCCCGCGCGTCGGTGGACGTGGTGGCCGCGACGGCGAGCGTGGCGGTGAGGTTGCGCGGCAAGCGATCGCACGAGTTGCCGCCGGTGTTTCCGGCCGAGGTGGCCAGGAAGACGCCCGCGTTCATCATGTTGGTCAGCGCGGTGGCCAGGCTTGAGCTGAAGCTGGCGTTCCACGACGTGTTCGCGACCGCGGGGGCGATCCTGTTGGCGGTCACCCAGTTCACCGCGGCGATGGCGGCCGACGTGGTGCCGCTTCCCGCGCAGTTGAGCCATTTCACGCCGTGCAGGCGCACGCCTTTGGCCACGCCGTAGGAGGCCGAGCCGATGGTGCCCGAAACATGGGTGCCGTGGTTGTTGCAGTCGGTGTTGGTGGTGTCGATCGCGTTGAAGTCGAAGGTCGCGCGACCGCCGAAGTTGGGATGGGTGGGGGCGACGCCGGTGTCAATGATATAGGCGTGCACGCCCGCACCTGTTGCGGTGTAAGTGTAGCTGGCCGACAGTGGCAGGTTCACCTGATCGATGCGATCGATGCCCCAGGCCGGCGGGTTGGTCTGCGTCGTGTCCAAAACGTTGGTGTGCCAGGCATCCTGCTCGATGGCGAGGACATCGGCGTTGTGCGACAACGCTTTCAGCTGTGCCTTGCTGAGCTTGACGGCAAAACCGTTGAGCGCCTTGCCGAAGCTGTGCTGGGGGCTAAGTTTGAGCGCCTTGATGGCGTTGCCGGTGTCCACACCGGTCTTCATCGACACGATGTAGGTGTCCGGGATCAGGGTGACGTCGGGTGCGGCGACGGGGGCGCTGACCGCGACCGGGGTGGCGCTGAAGGGACCACCGGCCCCGAGCGCTGGCGAGGGGGCAGCCAGAGTGGTGGCCGCGCTCGCGAGCGTGCTGACGGCCAGTGCGAGGAGGATTCGCTTCGATGGCATGGACAAGATTACATTCAAACCATGATACTAATCAATGGATAGACGCGATCGAACGCCTGTGTCAATCGCGAGGTAGGCTCGGGACATGACCGCGGCATTTCAAGGCTCGCTGCTCGACTTCGGGGAGGACATCCGCCCTGGTCAGCTCGGCGACTCGGTTCAGCGCACGGTGCTTGAGCAGGGCGCCTGGGTCGACTTTCGGCCGGGCTGGATGATCGGGGCCGACGCGCTCTTCCTCAAGCTGCTCGACGGTGTCCCCTGGCGGGCCGAGCGCCGCAAGATGTACGACCGGGTTGTCGATGTCCCGCGGCTGGTCAAGTTCTACGACGAAGATGAGGCCTTCCCCCATCCCGCCCTCGATGCCGCTAAACGCGCCCTCGACCTGCACTACGCGGCCGAGCTGGGTGAGCCCTTCCGCACCGCGGGCCTGTGCCTCTATCGCGACGGGCGCGACAGCGTCGCCTGGCATGGCGACCGGATAGGCCGGAGCAAGACCGAGGACACGATGGTCGCGATCGTCTCGGTGGGCGCACCGCGGGCCTTGGCGCTGCGGCCCAGCGGCGGCGGGCCGGCCCTGCGCTTCGAGCAGGGTCACGGTGACCTGCTCGTGATGGGCGGCTCGTGCCAGCGCACCTATGAGCACGCCGTCCCCAAGACCGCCCGGCCCACCGGCCCACGCATCAGCATCCAGTTCCGGGTTCGCGGAGTCCGCTGACCGGCGATCGTCGCGTCCACATGTATGCTTCGCTGGCTTTATCTGGGCGGAGCTGCCGTCGACACCGGCCATAGGGAATTCACGCGCATGACTGTCCGAGCTGATGATAAGACCGCTGAACGCTTCCAGCCGGCGGCGCACGTCGCGCCGGACACGTTCGCGAACAAGCTGTTGTTCAACGGCCGGATGCTGGCCGATTTCCAGCTCAAGACGATCCACCGGCACCTGAAGCGGTTCCTCCCGGGCGTCACCGGGACGATCGTGGACGTCGGCGCCGGGCAGAGCCCGTTCAAGCACCTGCTGCATAAGAAGGCCGCCCGGTACGTCGCGCTGGACATCTACACCGCAGACGACTTCGGCTACCGCAATCCCGACGTGGTGCAGTTTGACGGTCAGAGCATCCCGTTCGACGCCAATTCGGTCGATGCGGTGCTGTGCACAGAGGTCCTTGAGCATGTGGAGAACGCGCAGGCCCTCGTCAACGAGATGCACCGGATAGCCAAGCCCGGCGCACCCGTCGTGATCACCGTGCCGTGGTCCGCGCGCTACCACTACATTCCGCATGACTACCACCGGTTCACGCCGTCGCGGCTGGCGAACATGTTCGCCGGATTCTCCTCGGTGCGGGTGCAGCCGCGGGGCACCGACCTCACCGCGATCGCGTCGAAGATGATCGTGGCCTACCTGCGTTTGCTCAAACCTCGGTACAGGTTCTTGCTGCCGCTGACCCTGCTCTTCGCGCTGGCGTTCGCGCCCATGCTGGCGGTCGCGGTTCTCGTCGGGCACGCCTCGGTCCACCTGGGCATCGGCTCCCCCGATGACCCGCTGGGCTACACGGTCTGGGCCAAGAAGTAATGACAACCGGCGTCGCCGACCCCCAGGCTGTGACCGCACAAGAGAATCAGAAAGGCCAGGACCTCCGGGGCACGATGATTCGGGTGGGCGTGCAGTGCGCGCTCGCGGCCGGTTTCGTGATGGTCGCGGTGTTGCTGCGGGGCCAGCACCTTGGCAACGGTTACCCGCTGAACCCCGATGAAGCCGAGCTGATGGGTCAGGCTCGGGCCGCGATGCACTCCCCTGTCCCGTTCACCACCTGGACTACGGCGACCACCGGCCCGATCTGGGCGCTGTTTCTCGCCATGCTGGGGATGCTCGGCCTGCCGATGACGATGTTCGCCGCCCATTTCGTGGCGGCGGCGCTGGTCGGCGTGATGGGGTACCTGGGTTTCACCCTCGTCCGGCGGGTCACCGGCGCGTTCCTCAGCGCCGTGGTGACCCTGTTCTGGTGGCTGCCCTTCGTGCTTTCGCTGACCGGTGATCCGGTCAACCTGGCCGCGCTGAGCACCGAGCTGCTGCCCAGCGCGCTCATCTTGGGTGCCGCGTTGGTGCGCCCGGAGAGTCTGGCCAAACGCCCATGGTTGTTTGCGGTCACCGGTTTGCTCAGTGGGCTTGCCGTCGGCGCGAAGTACCAGGTGGCGCCGTTGGCGGTGGCCGTGCTGGCGATGCAGCTGGCGTTCCTGCCGCAGTTCCAATGGCGGCAAGCATGGCGAAACCTGGGCTGGTGGGCCGTCGGCGGGTTCGCGCCCGCGCTGATCCTCGGCGTGGCCATGCTGATCTCGCCCGATGTCTCGATGGTCGCGATCCAGCAGAACCTCACCTTTGTCTCCGAGTACTCGACCCGGGTGGGCCTCAACGGGCGCATCAGCAATTGGCGCGTGCTGGTCACCTCCATGCATCAGGTTCTGATGCTGCTTCTGGTGTGCTGGTTCGGCTCGCGTTCTGTGCCGCGGGTTCAGCTCTGGCGGGCGATCGTGGCGGGCGCCGGGCTGGTGGCTGTCTACCTCGGCGGGTTGGGCTTCGGCCACTACCTGATCTTCATGTACCCGGCCTTCGCCATCGCGCTCGCGCTGCCGCTGAAGCCCGGCGCGCAACTGGTGCCCCTCGCCAACCGGCCCATCCTGCGGCCGGCCCTGGTCATCTTCGTGGCGTTGGTTGCTTGGGTGGCGTCCTTCGGCGCGCCCACCCAGCTGCCCGAGACCGCGAGCGGTGACCAACTGGCCAACGTGTTCCGCCCGGACAGCCATCCACCGCAGGACCCGAAACTCGTCAGCGCGTGCCCGAAGGGCTCTGAGGTGCTGGTGTGGGGATGGGCTCCGGAGCTGTACATCATCTACAGCTGGAGCAACGCGGTTCCCTACATGAACCTCACCCTGTTGACCGATGCGCCGGCCAACCAGCCCTCGGGTCACGAGGTGATCCGCGAGGCCATCGAGCGCAAGTCCACGGCCTGCGTCGTCGACGCGGTGGGTAACCCTTTCTTCCACGTCAAACCGGAGCATTCCATCACCAAGGTGTACCCAGACCTGACCGCCGTGCTGACCACGCAATACCGGTCGGTGGGCGCGATCCACGCCTGCGAGAAATGCACCGTTTACGTTCGCGGCTGAATAAGCCGCTGACACAGACGCCATGACCTTCACCAGCGATGTAACATCCACGGCGCTGGCCATTCGATCCGTGAAGGGGGTGGAGTCATCGACGCTCGGGCCCTGGC
This sequence comes from Rhizocola hellebori, assembly GCF_016862955.1. Classification (GTDB taxonomy): domain Bacteria; phylum Actinomycetota; class Actinomycetes; order Mycobacteriales; family Micromonosporaceae; genus Rhizocola; species Rhizocola hellebori. The sequence continues at coordinate 4,523 of NZ_BONY01000067.1, forward strand.
GGAACGAATCCGTGTTCGGATCCTCCAATCTGCGTTCAACGCCTCTAAAGGCCACATAGGATCCGCTCTCTCCATCGCCGATATCGTCGCCGTCGTGGCGCCGCGGGTGAGAGGGCTGGGCACCCGCGACCCGGGACGCGACCGGTTCGTGCTGTCGAAGGGTCACGCCGCGATGGCGTGGTACGGCGCGCTGTGCGAGCTGCACGTGATCGACGACGAGCTGCATGCCACCTACGGCCAGGACGACTCGCTGCTGGGCACCCATCCCGACCCGGAGCTTCCCGGCGTTGACTTCATGACCGGCTCGCTGGGGCAGGGCCTGTCCTACGCCGTGGGTTCGGCGATGGCGGCCAATCTTTCCGGCAACCCGTGGTCGATCTATGTGGTGCTCAGCGACAGCGAGCTCGACGAGGGCGTCACCTGGGAGGCGGCGCTGATCGCGGCGCACCATCGCTGTTCCACCCTCACCGTCGTGCTCGACCTCAACGGCCAGCAGGCGCTCGGGTACACCCGGGATGTGCTGGACACCTCCGCCGCACCGGCCGCGTTCGCGGCGATGGGCTGGCATGTCAGCGAAGTCGATGGGCACGATGTCGATGCGCTCAACGCCGCCGTGTCGCTCGACGCCGAGGTGCTTGCGGGCCGGCCCCACCTGATCGTGGCGAAGACTTCCGCGGGCAAGGGCGTGCGCTTCATGGAGCGCCGCATCGAGTGGCATTACCTCCCGATGACGGAAGCGCAGTACACGTCGGCGCTGGCTGAGTTGGGAGAGACCCCCAGTGCGTAATGCGGCAATCAATGAGCTGGCCGAGCTTGCCAGGGCGGACAGCCGCATCATGCTGCTCACCGCCGACCTAGGCTTCGGCGTCCTCGACAACTTCGCGCGCGAGCTGCCCAAGCAGTTCGTCAACGTGGGCGTGGCCGAGCAGGCCATGGTCGGGGTGGCCACCGGCATGGCTGAGGCGGGCCTGCTGCCCTACTGCTATTCGATCGCCACCTTCTCCTTCCTGCGGCCGTTCGAGTTCATCCGCAACGGCCCGGTGGCACACCGCCTTCCGGTAACGATCATGGGTGTCGGCGCGGGGACTGACTACAGCTTCGACGGCATGACCCATTACGCCATCGAGGATCTGGCGATGGCGCGCTCGCAGCCGGGCTTGACGATCTACGCCCCGGTCACCGACGACGACGCCCGCGTGCTGGTCCGCGAGGCGGGCGAGCGGCCCGGCCCGGCCTACATCCGGTTGAACAGGCAGGGCTCGCCGCGGCCGTCGCAAGACATCCGGGCGGAGCAACCGCAGCAGACCGACGTTTTGGTGCTCGCGCTCGGCAACGGGCAAGAGCGGGCGCACGCCATCGCCGAGCGGGTCCACGATTCCGGGGTGCAGACGCGGGTGCTGTCGGTGCTGCGGTTCGACGAGCAGACCGCCGATGACCTCGCCGCGCATCTGGCGCAGGCCAAGGTTTGCCTCACCGTGGAAGACCACTACCAGGTGGGTGGGCTGGGGTCGGCGGCCGCCGATGTCATCGCCACCCGGGGCATCGGGGTGCGGCTGGTCAAGGATGCGATCGCCGCGCTGCCCGTGGGCAGGATCGGGTCGCCGCAATTTGTCATCAACAAGCTGCACCGCCCGGTGGACGACCTCGCCGCCGACCTGGTTTCCAGGCTCCCGTCCGTAAGGTGATCCAGATGGCTCTCCGCAGCACCGAACCCGCATTCGACCATGCCGCGATCCCTGGCCCGATCGCGGTTCTGGGCGCGGGCGGGTTCATTGGCGTGCATGTGCTCGACGCGCTCAGCGCCGGCCGCGACGATGTGATCGGCTTTGGCACCCGCGAAAACCCTTGGCGGCTCCAGATAGCGCAAGGTTTGCGCTACGAGACCGTGGGCGATCGGATTTCCGAGACCCTCGACCGGCATCGGCCCCGCACCATCATCAATCTCGCCGCGGCCGGCGCCTATCCGTTTCAATCCGATTCGCAACGCATCCCCGGCGTCAATCTCGGCATGGTGGACGAGCTGGCTCGGTGGGCCGCGAAGAACGATGCGGTGCTGGTACACGCCGGATCGTCATCGGAGTACGGCACCAACTGCGCCGGTCCGGCCGAGGACGCCGTCGCCGCACCCAACAGTCTTTACGCCATCACCAAACTGGGCGCGACTCAACTGCTGGAGAACTTCGCGGGCCGCAACGAGTTGCGGGCACGCGTGTTGCGGCTCTACTCCATCTACGGGCCGCTGGAGGAGCCGCGTCGGCTGGTTCCCGAGATTGTGCGCCGGGTGCGGCGGGCAGAGTTGCCAGACTTCGCCGACCCGAAGACCACCCGTGATTTCGTGTTCATCGACGATGTGGTGGATGCCTTTGTGGCTGCGGCCCATTCCGCCCACAACACGCTTGAGCCCGCGTTCCGCGTTTACAACGTGGCCAGCGGTCAGGCCACCTCGATGCAGGACGTCGCCCGCACCATCGGCGACGAGTTCGGCATCGTGCAGGAGCCGGTTTTCTCAGCGGTGCAAAGGGATTGGGACCTTTCCGACTGGTACGGCAACCCGCGCCGCATAGACGCCGAGCTAGGCTGGCGGGCCCGAGTCGCGTTCCGCGACGGGCTTCGCCTCACCGAGCAGTGGTACAAAGTGGACGGTCGAGGCACCCTCCTCGACGACAGCTATTCCGCCGCGCTACCGCAACAGGCAGAGCCGGCCCGCCGCCGCAAAGTCTCGGCGGTCATCGCGTGTTACAAAGACGGCCAGGCGATCCCTTACATGCATCGCCGGCTCACCGACATGTTCGTCAAGTGCGGTGTCGATTACGAAATCATCTTCGTCAACGACGCCAGCCCCGACGACTCGGCCGAGGTCATCCTGAACCTGTCCCGCGACGACGAACACGTCATCGGCATAACACATCGCCGCAACTTCGGTTCGCAATTTGCTTTTGTCAGCGGCATGAAGCAAGCCACCGGCGATGCTGTCGTGCTGCTCGACGGCGACCTGCAAGACCCGCCCGAGCTGATCGAAAAGTTCATCGAGAAGTGGAACGAGGGCTGGGAAGTCGTTTACGGCCACCGGGTCGACCGGGACGCGCCCTGGTACATGAGAATCGCTTATCGCAGTTTCTATCGGCTGTTCAATCGTTCCGCGTCTTTCAAAGTGCCGACCGACGCCGGTGATTTCTCGCTGATGGATCGTCGGGTGGTGGACCATCTGCTGCAGTTCCCGGAGCGCGACATGTTCCTGCGGGCGCTGCGCGCCTACGTCGGCGGCAAGCAGACCGGCGTGGATTACGTGCGCCCCGAGCGGATGTTCGGCACCTCCACCAACAATCTGATGAAGAATGTCGGCTGGGCCACCAAGGGCATCCTGGCGGTGAGCCGGGTGCCGCTGTCGCTGATGAGCACGATCGGCGCGGTGTTCTTCGGGCTGTCGATGCTGGCGCTGCTGATCCAGGTCGGCTACAAGATGATCAAGCCGGACATCGCCCCGCACGGCATCACGATGCTGATCACGCTGGTGGTTTTCCTCGGCTCGCTCAACCTGCTGGCCATTTCCATCGTCGGTGCCTATGTCGGCACCATCCTCGAGGAGACCAAGCGAAGGCCGCGTTTCCTTCGTGACAGCCTCATCCGCTCCGGCCAGGTGCACCTGTCCCAGGCCGACGGCCACGACCTTCCCGCCTTCACTCCGGCCGCGGCAGCAGAGGTGTTTCGCTAGCGGGTGCGTAGGTGCAGAGCGACGCCGACGCCGATGACGCTTGCGGCTGCGGCGGCCAGTGCGCAGGTGACGATGCCGGTGATTCCGGGGCGCAGCACCAGGACCGCGGTGGTGAACCCGGCGGCGACCACCCACAGCGGGGCCGCCGGTGACTTGGCGCCGCCGGCGACCTGAGCGTTGGTGAGCACGAAAACGATGGCGTAGAGCGCCCCCAGCGCGGCAAAAGCGGGCGCGTACCCGGCCAGATGCACGTAGGCCTCGCCACCGGCGGCCCGCATTGCCAGCGGACCGAGCAGGGCGGTGCCCGCGACCAGCAGCGCTCCGAAAGCGGTCACTGCCAACACAGCCAGCTTGCGGCTGTTGCGCACGTCGCGGGCGAAGTAGGGCAGCGCCATCACGGTGATCACGCCGGGCGCCCAGATCGCGCCCTTGGTCAGCACGTTGAGAACCGCGTACTCGGCCGAGTTGACGTCGGGCAGCAGGTACCGGGCGGCAATGAGATCGGCGTAGGACAGCACGAAAAGCGCAAGCGTGGCACTGCCCGCGGCCCAAACCTCGCGGCTCAGCATCGGCGGCGGCTCCGCCAGGTCGACAGGCGGCGGCAGCAACGGCCGGATGGCCGCGGTCGCGAGCACAGAGACGGCAGCGCCCAGGGCCACCATGCCCACGAGGTCAAACCCGGCCAGCAACCCGGCGATGATGCCGCCGCAGCGCGTTATGCCCAGCAGCACCATGCCGAGTGCGAGCCGGGAGAAGCGCATGCTGCCCTGCAGCACCCCGAGCCAGCCCGAAGCGACGGTGACCGCGGCGACGGTGACCGCCGCGAACGGCACCACCTGCCAGGGCAGCCGCAACGTGTGGGAGAGCACGGGTGTCAGCAGCAGCAGTGGAATCACTGTCGCCGCGACCGCGAGCAGGATCAGCCGGTTGAGCCGGTGCACGGCCCCATGCTTGGCCCGGCCGACCGCCACCGCCATCTGCAAACCCAACGCGGGCACCGAGGCGATGGCCAGGATCGCCATCACCGTGGCGATCGCGCTGAGGTTGCCGGCGTCGAGCTTGCGGGCCCCAAAAAGCGGGACCAGGTAGGCGAGAAAATTCGCCACCACGGTCGCGGCGGCCACGGCAATGCCCGCGCGGCCCAGCTGGGCCGCGCGGTTGGGCACCTTTTCGGCAACATTCGCAGTCATGTGCCGGAAAGGCTAACACCCGGGTTTACGGCCGCTTGGGTATGAAGGGGTGGATCTCGTCGGCACCTTCCTGAACCACTCCCCAATGCGCCTCCGGCACGGCGTTCCAAGCGCCGGGAAGGTCGCCGAGCGGCTCCGACACGATCAGCCGCGTCTCGTCGGAGATGCCCTGCAGCATCGGGTTGTCCGGGTGCAACCTGCGCAAGTCCTCGACGTCGGTGCTGAAGAACAGCGACCGGCTGTTGTGCACGGAGGAGTATCTGACCGCCCAGAGCCTTTCGCCGTCGGAGGTGGCGATAGTCATCTGGAGCGGGTTCTCCACCCCGTGCCGGTGGCCCACGTCCTCGATGAAACCGGCCATCTGCTCGATGGCTATGGGCGGATCGTCGCGCAGGCCGAAGGTGAGCGCGAGATAGAACATCGCTTCGGAGTCGGTCGATCCCTCGATGTCTGGAAACAGGTCGGGGTCGATGGCCAGCATGATGTCGCGCTTCACCTTGTGGTAGTCGGCGATCATGCCGTTGTGCATCCAGAGCCAGTTTTCGAAGCGGAACGGGTGACAGTTGCTCTCCTGCACCGGGGTCCCGGTCGATGCCCTGATATGGGCCAGAAACAGCGGTGACCGCACACTTGCGGCCACCTCGCGAAGATTCCGGCTGCCCCACGCTGGGCCGATGCCCTTGAGCGTGCCCGGGCGCTGGCCGTCGGCGGGCAGATACCAGCCCACGCCGTAGCCGTCGCCATTGGTGGTTTCCACGCCCAGCCGCGAATGCAAACTCTGATCGATCAGCGAGTGCGTCGGCTTGTACAGCAATTCCTCAAGCAAAATCGGGGATCCTGAATACGCCATCCAGCGGCACATGAGCTGAGCGTAACCCCGTGCTCGATGCCCCGACCGGGCTTCGAGAAAACGCGACCCGGCACATGGGTACCGGGTCGCGTCTCGCCACTTAGTCGGTGGCCCGCACCGCCTGCACGATGACATCGGTGACCACGTTCGGCCGGGTGATGAGCGAGAGATGGCCCGCCTTCACCTCGGTGATCGTGGAACCCGCCCGCTCAGCCATGCTCCGCTGGGCCGTCGGAGTGATGATCTGGTCCTGCGTGCCAAGCACATACCAGGACGGGATGCTCGCCCAGGCCGGAACGCCCGACGGCACGTTGCCCGCGCTGAACGCGATCGGGCGCTGGGCCGCATACAGAGTCAGCGCCTTCTCACGCGGAACCCCGGTCGCGAACGACGTCAAGAAGAGGTTCTTCTTCAGGTAGAGGTCCACATCTCCGGGAGGTGCGCCCGGATAGGGGACGAAGTCGAACAGGGTCGTCGGATCTCCGTTGAGCACGGAATCCGCGCCGGCCAGCGGGAAGACCGTCTCACCCTCGGCCGGGGCGAACGCGTCCACGTAGACGAGTGCTTTGACGTTGGCGTTTCCGGTGGCCGCGTTGGTGATTACCGCGCCGCCGTAGGAGTGCCCGACCAGCACGATGGGGCCGGTCAGGGTCGACAGGAAGTCGGCGATCGTCTCGGCGTCGGTGGTCAGGTTGCGCAGGTTGTTAGGTGGCACTCGTACCGGGTACCCGGCCTTCTGAAGACGCTGGGTGACGGCATCCCAGGACGAGCCGTCGGCCCAGGCCCCGTGCACAAGCACGATCGTCGGCTTGGGTGAGCCGGGGTAGACGGCGGCCGCGTTTGCGGACGGCAGCAGCATGGGCAGCATGGCCGCGAGCACGGCCAGAATCGCCCAGCGGGCACGCCGTCTGGGTTGGGGGACAAGGGACTTCAGCAACTAGGCCTCCTCGGTTGCGGGGCTGCCCGCGTTCGGGCCATCCGAACGCTCTGTAGTCGAAAAATCGCAGCCCGTAGCTACAACGAGGATGGCGGCGATACGGATCGATGCTCGCCGACTATCCAAATGGTCAGCGCTATCCCGCTGACGAAAATGACGGAAAATATGCCGAGCCCGTATAGCTGACCGGGAAACATCCCCACGTCCGGGAAATTGGCGGCCAGCTTCGCGCCGTAGCCCGCAAGCGCGGCAAGGACAACGACAGCCACCACCGCCGTAAACCGCCACCTTCGCCGCGCCGCCATCGTCACGACGCCGGCCACCAGGATTGCACCCACCGCAAGGCCGATCGCGTAGATGCTCAAGCCCGGCTGCGGATCCGAGGCGAGGCGCAGCGGCGGAACGTAATAGCAGCACCCTTCTCCGGAAGCCGGGGACCCTAGGCGGCGCCACTCGCCTTTCACGTTCCGGTAGAGCAAGCCGTCGCGCCCGTTGGCGACAAACACCACGTGGCCCGTCGCTGCCTGGTGCACCACCACATACTTCGACGCCAGATGTTCCGCCGGATCGCCCACGTCCGGGTAGCCCTCCAGGAGCACCTGGTAGTCCTCCCCGCTCACCTCCCATGCCACCTGGTAGGTCGCCCCACCGTCCTGGCTCGCCTCCACCCGCATCGCGGTCTTCGCCACGCGATAACACGTCTGGCCCGCGCATCCGGTCGTGGACGCCGTGACGTCAAGGCCGGTGTCACCAGCTTCCCTGCCAAGCGCTTCGCCTGAGTCGTCAATCAGCCACTGCGCCTCTTGCCCGTGCTCCAGCACATAGATGACTACGGTGCCGGTGCGGGTGCCTTGAGTCACCGCCAGCACCTCGTGGACAGATTCCAGGCTCCTAACACGACTATTGCCGCTCACATGAGACAGCCCGACGCAGGTCCCCGCGAGCACCGCCAGCAACGCCGGCACGTGCCACCATTTGCGCATTCGGCCATGGTCGCAGCCGCCGATAACAACTAGAGTTCCGAGCCGACACGGTCGGGCCGCGACCGCACGCTGGAAGGGCAAGCATGACGAGACAGCCACGACCGGCCGAGGTGACCGCAGCCGTCGTCCTGCTGGCAGCGGAGGCTGCCTTCCAGGTGGCCAATGCGATCGCCTCGGCTATCACCGCAGGCCCGGTCATCCGCGTCTACCAGCGCTACGCGATCGACGAGGTCGGCGCGCGCCACGCCTGGATCGTGGACAACAACTACACCGGGATCATCTGGCAGGCGGGCGTCCTCGCCGTTGCCTTCAGCGTTCTGGCGATATTCCTCCTGCGCGGTTCGAACATCGCCCGCGTCCTGACTTGGGTCCTGTGCATTCCGGTGCTTGGCCTCAACCTGCTGGGTTTCACCGGTGGCACATCGACGCCCTTGGGCAGCAACGGCAACCTTTCTTCACCCACCACCGAGCTTGCCCTTGCGGTGGCGCAGGAGGCTCCCGCCTGGGCCGCGCCCTATGCCGTCGCCGAGGGCGTCATCTCCATTGCCTTACTCATCTCGGTCATCATCCTGCTTTTGCGGCCGCCCGCCCGGAGATACACACTCGGGCTACGCTGACAGGTATGTCCGATATAGCAGTCTTGCCGGATAGCGGGGAAGCGGCCGGCTTTTCCTATCGCGTGGATTACCGGCCGGCTTACGCGGTCGCGAACATCGCCTTGGCGGATGGGCAATCGATCAAGACCGAGGCCGGCGCGATGGTGAGCATGAGCGCCAACCTTGAACTCGACTCGAAGATGGAGGGCGGGCTCTGGTCGGCGGTGAAGCGCAGTGTGGGTGGCCGCAGCGCGTTTGTGTCGACCTACACCGCGCGGGGTGGCGTTGGCGAGCTCATGCTGGCGCCGGGTTCGCCCGGCGACATTGTCGCGCTGCGGCTGACCGATGAGACCGTGAACATCGCGGCGTCGAGCTATCTGGCCAGCGATCCGACGCTGGAGGTGGACACCGACTGGGGTGGCGCGAAAGCCTTCTTCGCCAGTAAGAGCATGTTCGTGCTCCAGGTCAGGGGCAGCGGGGTTCAGTTCGTGACCGCTTTCGGCACGCTGCATCCGAAGCAACTTGCCGCCGGCGAACGATACGTGGTGGACACAGGCCACCTGATCGCATGGCATGCCGACATGCAGTATTCGATCCGCAAGGTGACCAAGAGCCTGTTCAGATCGATGACGTCAGGCGAGGTTCTGGTCGCGGAGTTCACCGGGCCGGGCCGGCTGCTGCTGCAAACCCGAAACCTGAATGCCTTCGCCGATGCACTGATCCCCTTCTTGCCCGACAAGGGATCCGGGGTGTCCATCGGCGAAGACAACTGATCTGCGTATCAGTATTCAGTCTTGACGGTTACCGCGCTGCAAGCGCTGACCCCATAAAGGCTTATATAGTGGTACCCGCTTCGCGGACTCGCGATCGTCAAGACCTCGCTGTTGCCCGCGTTGGTGGAGCGGCTCGTGTAGCTGGTGGTGGTCGCCCACGAGCTCGCGTTGTAGTAGAGGTCGCAGTTTCCGCTGCCGCCGCTGACCGTGATACGCAGCTGGGTCGTGCCTGCGGGGATCAGGATGTAAAGGTAGTCGAGCTGGCCGGTTGCCGCAGAACGGTTGCTGCGCTGGCAGTTCCTGTCCAACGCGCGGATGTCGGCGCCGGTGCACTCCGGCAGCGTGGTCCCGCCGCCGGAAACGGTGACTGATTGGGTCGTGCTGGCGCTTACCCCGCGATTGTCCGTGACCGTGAGCCTGACGCTGTAAGTTCCTGCCGTGGCATAGGTTTTCGGCGGGTTGGTGGCGGTCGAGGTGGTGCCGTCGCCGAAGGTCCAGGACCGGGAGGCGATCGTGCCGTCCGGGTCGGTCGAGCGGTCGGTGAACGAGGCCGTCAAACCGCTTGTGGTGAAGGTAAAACTCGCGCTCGGCGGTTGGTTGGTGGTGCCGCCTCCGCAATTACCGGCCGCGCATTGGCTGAGCCAGTTGTACCAGTCGGTGTCGTAACGGCTGCCGATGGTGCTCGTGAGATAGGTGCGGGCGGCGTTGTAGTTGCCCGAGCGGTAGTAGCCCAGCACCGTGGTCATGTCGGAGCGATGCGACTGCATCATGTAGCGCACCGCCAGGTAACCCCAGCGGTAGATCCGGGTCGTGTCGTGACTGTAGGTCGTGCTGAACAAAGTGCTAAGCGCATAGGTGCGCTTTCCCGCTTCGGTTATCGCTGCGCTGTAGGTCAGGTTCCGATACGAGTAGGAGACGTATTCGGCGAACCCTTCGATCCACCAGATGGTAGGAGTGGTGATGTTCGCGTCGAAGTCGCCATACATGTCGAACCGGCCGTCGAGATAATGCGTGTACTCATGGTTCAGGTTCCAGATCTCGAAGGTGGGCCGCAGCCACTCCGCCTCGTAGGCGATGAACCGCGCTTGGCTGTTCACGTCGGCCGGATTGCCTTCCAGATACATGCCGCCGTTGTTGGTGTCGATGCCGAATATCGCCCCGGCATAGGTTTGATAGTCGGTGCTGGAGTTGAAGACCACGACTTCGAGATCGGTGTTGAAATCGTTAGCCACCGGCCCTGGATCGGCGACCACACCGTGGAAGTAGGAGTCCTGGCTGAGCATGCTGCTGCACGCCCACGACAGCTCCGACGCGGTCATCTGCTGCGCCCGGATCCGCAACGTCGAGGCGCAGGTGTGATTGATCGGCAGCACCTCGGCGGCCAGACGGGCTTGCAGGTCGCAGGTGCCGTAATACGCGCAGTTGGCCTTGTCGTAGGAGTCGGTCATCTCGGCGACGCCCACCCACAGCGGCGCTGTCGCACCTTGAATCGACGACAGGTTCAGCAGCCCTCGCACCAGCGGCCTCACTGTGGCCTGCATCGCCGCGTGCTGCAGGAACCGGCCCAGCTCTCTCCCGGCGTTGGACACCAGGTAGCTCTGCTCGCCGGACAGCATGCTCAGATGCCCGGAAGCGAACGCGTACAACGTGTCCAGCACACTGCGATCGGCCTGCACCGCGGTGACGAACGCCGGCACCTGGTGGCCGCGGAACAGCACGGTGTAGACGTTGTTCACGGCATTGAGCATCCACCACGACGCGTCGTATGAGCCGTTGTAGCCGTTGAGCATTCGCTTCACAACAGACAGATAACGGGCGTTCTGTTCCGCGCTGTCAATGAGCGTGATGGCTTCCGAAAGCGTCTCGCCGTTGGCGTCGCTGACGTCAAACGCATGCTGGCTGGCAAAGAAGCTGTCCAACCCGGAGCGGATGGCCGTCTCCAGCGTCGGCCCGTAGTTCCCGACCGTGGCTGCGTTGTACCAATGCACGTAGTAGCCGGCGCGCAGATACAAGACCAGCTGCGCGGTGCCGGTCGTGTTGTTTCCCGGGTAAGCGGATCCGTTGTCCCGCAACCCATAGGCCACACTCGCCATCTGTGCCTCACGGAAAGCGTTGTAGGCATCCGATCCGGTCAGACTGAACAGCGTGTTGACACACTCAGTCGTGGAAGCCTTGATCTGAGCGACCAGCGCCGATCCTGTGCGGCTGGTGAAGTCACTGACGGCACAGGCCGCCAGCTGCGGAGTGGCCACCGCCTGATCGTCGTAACTGCGCCGCAACTGATCCTTTGTGGATGGCAGCGGCGCGCGATCCTCCATCGCCACCGCCTTCCGGCTGCCGTGATCGCTCCGCGCCGCGGGCGGCTTCGGCTTCACGTCGACGGCCGCCGCGGGCGTGGACGCGATCGCACCGAAAGCGGCGGCCATCGTCAGTACCAGCAAAATAATTGGTCTTAAGCTCTTGGGCATGTAGACCTCCGAGGGGGATAGGGCTTTGGCGAAACCCTCACATGCTGGGCCTGTTCATGGTCATATGAGTCGATATAACATTCCCCTATGGATCCAGAGATCCGTCACCTTCGGGCTATCTGCGCGATCGGCGATGCCGGCAGCCTTTCCCGTGCCGCCGGTCAGCTTGGCATCACTCAACCCGCTCTCACCACACTGCTGCAACGCATCGAGCGCGGCGTCGGCGGGCAACTCTTTGTGCGCGGGCGCTCCGGCGTGCGCCCCACCGCCCTCGGCGAACATGCCATCGCCCGTGCCCGCCTGGTCCTCAGCGAGCTCGACGGCTTCATCGGCGACCTTGCCCGCGGCGCCCGCTCCCCTTCCGCCGCAATCAACATGGGCGTCGCCCACATGGAATGCGTCGGCACCATGCTTTCCCGGATGCAGCACGCCATGCCCGGCGTAGTCATGAACCTTCTCGTCGAGCCTTCGGCGGTCACCCTCACCCAATCGCTTGCGCACCACCGCCTCGACATCGCCTTGGTCGGCATGATGGACGACTATCCTGTCCCGCTCGCCGCCACTTTGGCTCAGCGCACTTTCATTCCGCGCCTGCCGGTCTTCGTTGCCATGGCCGACACCCATCCCCTTGCCGCGCAACCTTCAGTGGCCCTGGCGGATCTCGCCCACGAACACTGGATCTGCCCACCCGGCCCCGACGACGGCTCTCTCGCTTCTCTTCGCGATGCCTGCCGCCACGCGGGTTTCGAGCCTTCGATCCGTTACCAGGCCCCAAGCGGCGGCGGCCGCGCCCTCATCACCTCCGGCCAAGCCATCCAGCTCGTCGAGCCCACCTCCAAACCCGTTGGCGGCCTTGCCACCCGGCCCTTGACCGGCGAGCCTCTGCGGATGCGGCTGATTCTGGCCTGGCAACGCGACCGCATCACCGCTTCGGAAGCCACCGACATCTACTCCGCGATCGCGCAGGCCTATTCCGAACACGCCGCCGCCAACCCGACCTACGCACCTTGGTGGGCCGCCCATCCCGAAGTCCACCCGTCGCCAACCGGCCGTTGACCCTCTACTCTCCTTTTTTTGGGTACCACACGGGCGCGCTCGAATTGCTACGCTCCCCGCCATGTCTTCTCCGGATGATGTGGATGCCGAGCTGCGCCGCTGGGCCGCCGACCCCAAATTCCCACACCCCGAAGCCGCGCAGCATGCCATGCGCTTCCGCGCCACCGGCGATGTGGCCGCCTTGGTCGCGCTACACGACGACCCCCATCCCTGCGGCACGACCGACATCCTTTTCGCCATGGCCAGCTCCAAACGGACCTGGCTCAATTGGGTCCCCATGCCCAGCGAGGCGATCTCCAACATCGCCAACGAGGTCGGTGGCCGCCGCGCCCAAGGCGAAAACCTCCAACTCACCGGCCTAGGCCTCTCCGCCGCCGAGCCGGCCAGCGCCATCACCGCCTGCCGCCGCATCACCGGCCCCCTCGACATCGGCATTGCCGAATTCCCGGCCCCCGACATCCGGCTCCCGCTGCGCCCCGGCCGTCACCAAATCTGGCAATACGAAGGCACCGAGCCAATCCCCACCGTCCCCGCCCCCTCCTCTGCCGCCGTCGCCGTGTTGCACGAGGTCGGCAAAGAGCCATGGCCTTCATTACTTTCTGGGTACCTGCAAGCCGCCCCCCTCGGCGACCTATCTCTCCCCGACCTACTCGGCCTCCTCGCCCACCTCCCCGGCCCTCCCGACCTCCCGCGCTGGCAACTCCTCGCCAAATCCACACCCACTTACTGGTTCCGCCTCCTCCAACCGTGGGTCTGCCTCGGCATCCTCCACCACGCCCCCCACGAGCCCTGGCCCACCTCAACCCGCCGCTCGGTCCTAATCGACCTGGCCTTCGGCATCGAAGACTGGACCTCCGACGCGGCCCTCTTCGCCCTAGTTACCGCCTCCTACCGCGACCCCGACATACGCCCAGAAGTCCGCTCCCTAGTCCGCTCCCGCCTAGACGCCGCCGTAGCCGCCAACCGCCTAGTCACCATCGAAACCTCGCTGGCCCACCTGATGCTCGTAACTCCCGGCTGCACCCCAGAGGACCGCGCCGTGGCCACCGCCGCCCTGGCCCGCGCCGAGGAAGACGACGAGGAGGAGCCGGTCCCTCCGCCTTCGCAGAAGCGTCGTTGGTGGCAACGTCGCGGCTAACCTCTCGGGATGGACGACTACACCGCTTCCCTGCCCCGCAAACGCATGGGCGCAGGCGTGCTCTTCGTCGACGCTTCTGATCGGATACTCCTAGTGGAGCCCATCTACAAGGACCACTGGGAGTTCCCCGGCGGCGCAGTCGAAGCCGACGAATCTCCTTATCGTGCTGCGATCCGTGAGCTGAAGGAAGAGCTCGGCCTATCGGTGGCACCGGGCCGATTGCTAGTAGTCGACTACGTCCCGCCCCGCCCCGGCCGCACCGAAGGCGTCATGCTGCTCTTCGACGGCGGCCAACTTGACGCGGCTCAGACCGCTCAAATCGAGCTCCCACCCGATGAGCTGCGCAGCTGGGCCTGGTGCACCGAGGAGGAGGCCGCAGCGCGGCTGTCGGAGTTGCTTGCGCGGCGGGCGGTCGCAGCAGCAAAGGCCCGCCGGGAAGGCGTGACTCTATACCTCGAAGACGGCAACGTTGTCGCCTGAACTACGCGAATCGGGGCCTGTCTCCGACGCAGCCCTATTAGCCTTCACCGGCGCGCGATTGCGGCAAGCAGACCAATAATCGAAGCCGCGCCAACGATCTCGCCTTTGGCGATGCGCTCCGGGATACCGTTGAGCCCAAGCCACTCCACCCGCGTCGCCTCGTTAACGTCGCTCGGCCCACCGGTGTACTCGGCGCCTTCCGCCAAATACAGCAGGTTCTCCGCGTCGGCTGTGCCGACCATGGGCTGGAAGGAGAACAACAGCTTCAGGGTCGATGGGCGCCAACCTGTCTCTTCCTCAACCTCGCGAGCGGCGGTGATGGCCGGATCCTCCGATGGATCGACATAACCGCCTGGCAGTTCCCATACCCACCGGTCGATCACGAAGCGATGCCGCCAAATCATCAGCACCTCATCTTGATCGTTCAGCACAACAGCGATGGCCGCCTTCGGCACTCGCAGCACGTACTGCTCGAACTGCACACCGTCCGGCAGTTCAACATGAGCAATGCTCAGCCGCGCCCTGCGTGTGTCGTCGACGGTGCGTTCCTCGTGAATGATCCAGCGCCTGGGCTCCAAGCTGTCCATCACGGGTCGAGCCTACTGTTGCGAACCCACAATGCCATGATCACGGCAATATGTTCGAACCGGTGAATCTTTTGGCCTCAATCGGCTTACTACGCCCGAAAGGGCCTGCCCACACGTCGCCCGCCCCTTCTACCCTCGATGGATGGCTCTGGCTGAAGTAACGCGTCCCGCCGTAGAAGCGGCAATCGAGGAATTCGATCGGCTCGGCCGCGATGCGTTCCTTGCGACGCACAACTTCGGCAAGGCAAAGCGCTACTTCCTGATCATCGGCGACAGACGCTATGACTCGAAGGCGATCATGGGGTATGCGCATGGCGTGTTCCCAGGCCCACAGCTAGCGGCCAGCGACTTGGTGGGTGGTGAAAACACTGTCGCAAGGCATCTAAAGAGGCTCGGCTTTGCCGTCGAAGCGCAGTACGACGAAGCGGCCTCTTGGGATCTTGAGCCCGGAGCGGAGCTGCTTCGCCAAGAACTCCACGATCAGTACGGCGGTCCCCAACAAGGTGGAATCGCTCCGTCCAGTCGCACGCCCAACATCCTGCTGTTCTCGACGAAGTCTGGTCAGCAGTTTGGCTACGCTGATCAGGAAGGTTGGCTCGACTCAACCACTTACCTCTATACAGGTGAGGGGCAAACCGGAGATCAGAAGTTCGTGGCCGGTCGCGGGAACGCGGCAATCCGGGATCACCTTGTCAGCGGCCGGTCCCTTCGTCTGTTCGAGGAGGCCAGCCGGACCAAGACGTCAGCAATTGTCGTCAGGTATGTGGGCGAGTTCGTCCTCGACGAGGCGCAGCCCTACGTCAAACGCGATGCTCCTGATGGCCTGATCGACGAAATGCGGTCGGTAATCGTCTTCCGGCTTCGCCCGATAGAGGTAGCTCCGCATCCGGTGCTGCCCGAAGCGCCAAAGACGACCGAAGTAATCAAGCTTTCCGTTGAGTCTCACAATACGGAGACCTTCACAACGAACCCCTCGAAGGGCTTGACCGAGGCGGAGCGTCGGGAAGCCGCGCTCGTGGGACGTTTCTCCAGCTGGCTCGTGAAGCAGGGCCACGAAGTTGGACGTCAGCAAATTCGTCTGCCTGGCGGCGCCGCCTCGCTGTACACAGATCTGTTCGACTTCACGACAAGCGAGCTCTTTGAAGCGAAAGGTGCTTCGACGCGAAACCACGTCAGGCTCGCCATCGGGCAGCTCTTTGATTACGAACGATATGTCAAGGCTGCCCGTCGGTCCGTCCTGCTTCCTGTTCGGCCACAGCTCGACCTGGTGAGTTTGTTGAATGATCTAAAGATTGACTGCGTGTGGGAGACGGAAAAGGGTGACTTTCACCGAGCGCCCGCTCCTGAGTGACCCGAGGTGCGTCACCTGGGTGACATGTGTCCTCGACCTCTCAGTGGGTAGCGGATCAAAGATTCCTTGATCCGAAGCGGTTCCGCGTACTCCTCATTGGGTTCGAACCCAAGCGACTTGTAGAACCGCGTGAGTCGGGCTACGTCAGCTCCCCATTGGTCCGAAGGGGAAAGCTCCAGGACCACCCGAGCGCAGTCCGCCCATAGCCCGATCTCGTCCATCACCTTCCGTGCTCGACCTTCGGCCGGGCGCATTGAGTGAAGTTCGCAAATGGCTATCCGCTCGCCACGGCTCAAGAGCTTCAGCTCCACTTCGTGGAAGATCCACGCCCAGTCCATGAAGTAGACGAGAACCATGGCGCGTGCAACGGCGTCGAGCATTCCCCACGTCGAACAAGTACACCCGCGCTTGACGGTGAGGCTTGGCCGTCCGCTGCTCATCGCCATTGCCCTACCCCCAGACCAAGCGGGCGCTCAGGCAGCTCATCGATATCGCCGTCGTGCTCCGGAATCTGAGGGCCGGTCGCTCGCCCCCACCCGTGTTGGATGAGCCTGTCGTGCAGCGTTTGAAGAAGCGTCGTCGAGCTGTTCCACGATGGCGTCGGTACGGGCGCGGTGGTCCGCTGCTTTGGGGCAACGTCTTCCTCGGACGGATCGACACGTGTCTGGAGGAAGAACCCCACAAGATTTGAACGCTGGTCAGGCATGGACTGCATCTCCCCGAGTAGACGTGCGGCACCCAGCCGGCCGGAGGCATCTGTCGCGACCGGCCGGGGCCTTACCGATGGCATCAACGCGTTCGAACTGGGTGCGAGCCACTTCGCAGACTGCCGAAGCTGTAACCGAACACCGTGCTGCCATACGAAGAGCCTTGCCGAGCGATAGACGGCTGAGAACGGAGGCGATTGGGGATGTCAAGGGGATACTTGTGGGGACAATTGATGATGTCCGCAATATCCAAATCGATGGCGATCATGCCACGATCTATCTGTGAGACAGCCCAACGACCTGTTCCGCCAAGCCCGAGAGCAGTGCCCCTCGCAAACCACACTGGCTGAACCGCTTTCGCGACAAGAGCTTGCGGAGTTGGTCAACAGCTGGATCTTCCAGCAAACCGGCGATGTCGTCGAGCTTGACGCTAACTACGTGGGCAAGTTGGAACGAGGCAAGATCCGGTGGCCCTGCAAGCTCTACCGAGACGCCTTCCGTGCTGTGCTGCACGTGCAGGCAGACGGTGAACTCGGCTTCTATGGGCAACGTCGCAGATCGGCTACCGTCGTCGATGTGGACAGGCAGCAGTTCATCCGCACGGCCGGGGCCGTCATGGCCCTGCCCTGGCTGGACCTGTTCGCCCCCAACACTCCCACGCCGGTCCCAAGTAAGATCACGCCGATCGAGATCGAGCAGATCCGCAGCACAGCCAAGGTGTTCTCCTCCTGGGACAACACGCATGGCGGTGGCCTGGCCCGCGAAGCCGTCTTCGCGCAACTACGCTGGTCTGCGCGGCTACTACGCGCAGATTGCGATGCACGGCTGATGCCCTCCCTCTTCACCGCCGTGGCGGAACTTGGCAAGGTCGCCGGGTTCATGGCGTTCGACGCTTACGCACACGAGGACGGGCGCCGTGCCTTCCGCTTTGCGCTGGCATGCGCGGAGCAGGCGAAGGATTGGCAGCTCCGGGCCAACATCCTTACTGGCCTTGCCCGCCAAGCTGTCTGGCTCAACGAAGCCGACGCCGGCCTGACCTACATGGAGCTGGCTTTGGTGCGCCATGACCGCCTAACTGCCACTGAGCGAGCCATGTTGCACACCGTGCGAGCGCGGGCTTTGGCGAAGATGGGCAGAACGCAGGAGTGCCTCGCTGCAGTCGGCTCAGCCGATCAAGCTTTCGCACACGCCAAGCCGTCTGAGGATCCGCCATGGATGGCCTTCTACGATCACGCGCAACATCACGGCGACACCGGTCACGCTCTCTTCGACCTGAGCATTCGTGGTCGGAGAACCCAAGCAGCGCAGCGGCTAGCGTATTCGGTCGCCCATCACGGCCCGACCTTCGCCCGATCCCGCGCGATCTCGCGCACCAAGCTCGCCAGTCTGTTGATGGTGACTGGCGATCCTAGAAACGCTGCGTCCATTGGCCTGGCAGCCCTCGACTCCGTCGGCAGCCTACGCTCAAAACGTGCCACGGACGATCTTTGCGAGCTACATCGCATGGCTGGCGCCCACCATCAGATAGGCGCGGTTAGAGATCTGTGCGATCGCATAGTGGAAGCGTTGGCCAACAAGTGACCAGGCCAGTCGAAGACATACTCAAAGAGGCTTGCGGCATCGCAGGCATAGATGCGAGCGGCGCCGAGTTGATTCGTGCGGGTGAGAACTACCTCTACCGCTTGCGCGGTTTGATTGTTGCCCGTGTGACCCGACCAGGCCAAATCGATTCTGCACGCAAGGAAGTCAAAGTGTCGCGTTGGCTGGTGACGGCAGGCCTGCCGGTGGTCGAGGTTCTTCCGAACGTGGTCCAACCCGTCGAGCTAGATCGCCGAGCTATCACCTTTTGGCGTCAGTTGTCGGCACATCACAAGGGCAGCTACCTTGAGCTTGCCCAGCTTTTGCGGAAGTTGCACAATCTGCCCCTACCAGAATTCGAGCTGCCTCCGCTGGCACCATTCGTCCGGGTACGTGAACGGCTACACGAAGCATTCGCTTTGCCGGATGATGATAGACAATGGCTTCTGGGAAGGTTAGAAACGCTCGAAGCCAGCTACGCCGAACTACCCACGACGAAAACGTGGTGTGCCGTTCACGGCGATGCATGGATCGGCAACGTAGCCAGTACCTCGATTGGCCCGGTCTTACTAGATCTGGAACGTTTCGCCTACGGTCCGCCGGAATGGGATCTCGTCTCGGTCGCGGTTGGCTACACAACCTTCGGCGCGATGACAGCACCGGCCTGGGATTCTTTCTGTGACCGGTACGGCTACGACGTGACTGTGTGGGAGGGCTTTGAAGTCCTACGTGACATACGAGAGCTGCGAAAGGTGACCTTCGCATGGCAATTTGCGCTGGACCGCACGGACATTGCAGAGCAGGCACGTTATCGCCTGGCGTGTTTGCGCGGACAACACGGCGATCGCCCTTGGAGGTGGTCAGGAGTTCCGTAACCGTAATGCTGTCCTGTTCTCCCAACTGATCACCATGGTCCAGCGGAAGGTCCGTGAGTTCAAGGGGAGGGATTGAGCTGTTATCGGAAGCTGCACGTGAGTCGGGCTCGTGCGTTCGGACAGCTCGATGGCATTTGAGGCGTCGATGCGCACTCGTAGGCCACGCTTCTGTGATTGTCGGCGGCTACGGGTGTCTAGGTTCCGAGAGTGCCATCCGGTTCCTCAGCGATTGCGTCAATTTGAGACGGAGAAATCCCGGAGTGATCGATGGGTGCATCCACCTCTACCGTGACCAGCTGTGATTGCTCTGTTAATACAGCATCATTGGATTCGCCCAAAATTGGCGAATCCAATGCTTGTTCTACGGCCTCTCGCATCTGGCGTATTGAAAGGAGCAGCATTTCGGACCTGGTTCGATCAGTCATGGCCTCGATGAAAGCCGCTTTGGGTTGTTCCCGAACAATTGCCGCGACAGATGCTGCCCAGATACGGTCAACGGTCGCGCCGTGTAGGCGTCCTTCCTCACGCAGAACGCACCAATGCCGGGTGATCTCGGCAATTTCGGCCTGGTCCCCATGAGTCGTTAACGTCAGCCACGCTTCGCTCAGGAGAAGGAGCATTTGAACATCGGTCATGGCATCTTGGACAAGCAGCGCAGCAACGCTGTCGTCTGGCCGTGAATCGATAAGGGAAACTAGCGCCAACAAACCCGTCCGCCTGGACACCCCCTCACGTGACCACTCCAATGACTTGTTTGTGACGAGTGGTCGCAGATCATCCTGGCCAGCCAGGAAACGAACCGCTTTGCTAACCGCAATCGACGCAGCCGGGTGATCCGCGCGTGCTTCTAAGTGACGAAGACGGGCCAATGCGACTTGGGGGAGTTTGGTCCCGAATGGGCCTGCGCAGAGTCTAGCCAGGGGCGCAATTGCGGCAGTGGAACCCCTATAGGCCCAGTGCCACATGCGTCCTTGAGCGAGCCCGCCAGCCGAGTCATCAATTAATAGCTTTGCCAGAGCGTCTTCAGCAAGTTGGCACTCTACGACGCCTGCCCCTTTCTCTCTTTTGAGCCACGAGAACATCTTGTCGAATATTTCAGGGCTTCGGTACACCCGCGTGAGATGTGCAAGGACCTCCGCTAGACGATCAGCGTAAAGTCGGGTTGCGGGACTTCTTGTCAGAACAGCAACCCAATCCAAGAAGGGTTGGTGCAGCTCCGGTTGATCTCGCCACAACCACTCAATGATTGCCCAGTCGAGTCCAGGCTTGTCGAGGTTCAGCCACGTGCGGTCGTCTTTTGCAATTGCATCGATTGCCCTAATGCGCGTCGTCCAGCCCTCGGACTCCAATGACATGTACAGAGGTAGCTTCGTGTGTCCAAGACTTCTCGCGAGCTGTCGGGAAGCGGTTCCGATAGCAGATGACGCAGCTCCGTTTAGCACAGCCACTGTGATCAACAGAATACGTCGATCCGCCCATCCGACCTGCCGGCAATCAAGTTGATCGTGTATGTCCTTTTCCCACTTGCGCTGTGCATCCACGATGAGTCCGAGATCCTCAAACCTCGCGCTAAGCAATCGCTCTGCGAGTTCTACGCCTTCTTGTGGACTCGCCTGGCGGGCATACATCTCTGCCATGAGGCCTTGGAGCGGTTCCTCATCGAGCCACGAGATCAGGGCGGAAGGTCCGCCCCGCAATGCGATGTGTGCTCTGACAATAAGCTTGGCTTCTCGTGGAACGAGATTAACAGTGTACTCTTTCATTAGCACTCGGCAGGGAGTCCAGATTCTCGGTGTCACAGTGACCACAAGTTGTGAGCCATTGGCTTTGAGTGTGCGGCTGTAGTCGAGTAGATCGTGTCCGAACTGTTCTGTCACCTGACTTGCCTCGGTAGTGAGATCGAGGAGGAGACGGCAATGGGGTGGTGCTGGCAGCAGTTTGGGTGACGCTTCGCCCTCGGCCCAATCGGGCGACAGTTCGTATACCGGGGTGTTGTCGGGTGTGGTTGCGGTCAGCAGACGAATAGCATCGGATCGACGTCCTGAGCCGCGTACGTTCTCCAGGACCGCGAGTCCATGAAAGTCCAAACTAGACTCGGCCTTGATGAACTGATCTCGCGACTGATCAGGGCCAACATAAACGCTGGATCTGATCTTTCTGACTTCCACTTGATTGATGGCGCTGATGCCCACCTTGGAGCCGATGATCGTGATGTCTATGTCATAGAGAGTGCCAACTGCGTAGTTCGTCGACCCTTTACCGGCAAACACCGAAGCAGTGGCGTAGCCCGCACGCGGAGTCGGTGCAGTCTGTTGGTCGGAAGCAGGCGGATCCAGCTGAAGTGAGTTGAGAAAATCGGAAAGCCTTTCGCTCATGGTTGGTCACTCGCCTTCGGGGGCGCCTGATTGAAGTTGCCACCATAAAATCCGCCGATTACGATATTGGAGGATGCGGCGCCCGCGACGTTTACCGCCGACGCCGACCGCATACCTGGCCCATGAGCGTTTTCCACAACGATCTGACGGGCAATAGATAGGAGTTGCGCAAACTCGGCTTCGGTCGAGCCTGCAGCTTCTTTGGCATTTTCAAGGTGCTGAGTATGTTGGGCGCCTGGTAGATCCCGGTCGGCCTGAAGCCGTGACTCTAGCCCTGATTCGAGTTCCGTGCAGAAAGTGTCGATTCGTTCAGACATGCTGCGGACAACGTGGCTGTGGTTGCTAACAAGTTCGATCAGCTCCGCTGTGGCGCGTTCGACAGACTCCGCCTGGGTGGGGCTGGCAATGTTCTGCTCATGCTGGACCATTCGTTGCCGATACGTCGCCAGCAGAACATTGAGCTCTCTCGCAGCGCCAGAAGCCTTGTTGATCGTTTCGGCCAGACCTTGAGTCGACGGCTGTGGCGGCACGAATACGCGTACTTCTCCGTGCCCGTTGATCGAGTTGTGCAGCCATAGTCCTAGATGGAAGCAATCCTGCACCGCCAGGATGGCCTTTCGGATATCTCCTAGGTGGTCGTGAACGGCGCTATTGCCGGTGGTTCGTATCTCGTGACAAGCCTTAATCATATTCGGACTGAGGGCTCCTGCCGCATCAAGCTCGTTGATTCGGCCATGCAGGTCCTTAGCCCGGAAGCTGTGGCCAATCAGTGCTGCAGCCTTCTTTACAAGGACTTCGACGAACCGTCTGGCGCGAGATAGCGCCGCATCCGGATCTGTGTATACATACGACTCCGCTGTAGCTCCGTCGTAGGCAAGCAGAGGTTCGTGGGCCAATAGATAACCGAAATTCAACGACCGCCCGACGATCTCATCGGTGACTTCGCTCATGGCACTCCTATGGCCGATTTTGACAAAGCCCTACAGAATAGCGCATTGGTGCAACATAAGCCGATGTCGGATCTTGGACGCTCCACGGGCTTTGCGAGACGAAGCGGTACGTGTGTGTCGACGAACGAGTGAGGGTGCGGCGGCGAGCGTGCGCACCCGACAAGTTCCATCCCGCGGACCACCCACTCGTCACCCAGAGAGCATAGCAATAGAGTGAACATGGTTGATATGGTGATCGGGAGCTGGATCGATCTGGCCGGCGTTGGCCCTGCTATGCGTTGGCTCGTTGTCTCTCATCCGCCAGCGCTAAGCAATGGGAGGATGCAACCTGCTGGGTAGCCGGGGAATCGCTCTGTTGCTACCGCGCCCGACGCCTCGTCCTTCACTGGTTTGTTTGTGTCACGGCTTTCGGAGACCGTCAACTGCCGGACTTGTTTGATCCTGGCGGTCCATCCAGGACTGTCGGAATGTATTCGAGCAGCTGTATCCGTCCGTCGAACGTGCGGCTGTTCACCATCTCAAGGGACACGTCTGGGTACCCGTCGTAAATCCTTTCGTTGCCGGTGCTTCCCGTGATGACGGGAAAGACGACCACGCGGAAGAGGTCAACGAGACCGGCTTGAAGGAGGCTGCGACACAAACTCAGGCTGCCCATGGTGTGCATGGACTTGTCGCCGGTTTCCTTCATCTCGCGCACGGCCTCGACGGCGTCTCCCGAGACCAGTTGGGTGTTCGGCCAGGAGAGCGGCTCGGTCAAGGTGGATGAGAAGACGACCTTCGTCAGCGCGGCCAGCTGATCGGTCCCCGGCTCGCCGTCTGCGGCCAGCTCGGACATGAGTCGGTAGGTCGTTGCGCCCATCAGGACGGTGTAGTCCGCTTCTGGGTGGTCGGCCAACCAGGCCAGGTACTCGGGGCCTTCTAGGCCCCACCAGCCGGGCCAGCCTTCAGCGGCCCCGTATCCATCGAGTGAGGTAATGAAGTCAACAACTAGCTTAGGCATTCGTGGATCCCTTCCCGTGAACGGGCGGCCGGCCGAGGTGGACTACTCCCTCAGTTGACCACGGCACGCCGTCTGGGTGACCGTCAAACGAGTCATCACCATCGGTGGTACCCAGCAAAGTGCGAGTAATAACCGCACTCGAGGGAACAAGATCAAAGTGGGCCGCCAGGGACTCGAACCCTGAACCTACGGATTAAAAGTCCGCAGCTCTGCCATTGAGCTAGCAGCCCTAGCCCGACCAGGTTACCGGATGCCGAAGAGCGGGTCTCCTCAGTATCCGACCTGGCCGGGGCTAACTTGGTCTACCGAGCGAGGCCCATCTGGTCCAAGATCCAGGCAGACATGAAGGCCTCTTCCTTCCAGGCGTCATATCGCCCAGAAGGCCCAGCATGCCCGGCGCCCATCTCGGTCTTCATCAGGTATGACCCGGAGGGGGCGACGGCCCGGAGGCGGGCGACCCATTTGGCCGGCTCGCAGTAGCGGACCCGGGTGTCGTTGAGGGACGTCATCGCGAGGATCGCCGGGTAGTCGTGGTCGGCGACGTTCTCGTAAGGCGAGTAAGCCTTCATGTACGCGTAGACCTCAGGTGATTCCAGCGGGTTGCCCCATTCTTCCCACTCGGTGACCGTCAGTGGGAGCGACGGGTCGAGGATTGAGGTGAGCGGGTCGACGAAGGGGACCTGGGCCACGATGGCCTTGTAGGCGTCGGGGGCCAGGTTGGCGATGGCGCCCATGAGGAGGCCGCCGGCGGATCCGCCGCGCGCCACGAGGCGCTCGGATGAGGTCCAGCTGGTTTTGACAAGGTGGCGGGCGCAGGCGGTGAAGTCGGTGAAGGTGTTGCGTTTTTGGAGCAGTTTGCCTTCTTCGTACCAGCGCCGCCCCAGCTCGCCCCCGCCGCGGATGTGGGCGACAGCGAAGACGACGCCGCGGTTGAGCAAGGAGAGCCGCGGGATGGAGAACCAAGGATCCATGCTCGACTCGTAGGAGCCGTAGCCGTACAGCAGGCAAGGGGCGGAGCCGTCGCGAGGCGTGCCTACCTTGCACACCAAGGAGATGGGCACCTGGGTGCCGTCGTCGGCGGTGGCCCAGACCCGGTGCTGCTCGTACTGCGACGGGTCGAAGGCGACCCCGTCGGGGCCGGGAAGAACCGGCTTTTGCTTGCGCAGCAACAAAGCCCGCGACGCGAGGTCGTAGTCGTACACAGAATCGGGTGTTACCAAAGAGGTGTAGGACAGCCGCAGTTGAGCGGGCGCATAGTCGGGGTTGGACGACAGGCCGACGGTGTAGAGCGGGTCGGGGAATTCGATGTCGTAAGCGTCGCCGGTGGCGGGCAGGACCCGCAGGCCGGTCAGCCCGTCCTTGCGGAAGTGGACGACGAGAAGGTCTTCGAAGGCGTCCACCGACTCCAGCCGGGTGTCGGAGCGGTGCGAAATGATCTCGTGGAACTGGCTGTGGTCGGTGACCGGGGTCCAGCCGAGCACGAAGTTTTCCGCGTTCTCGTTGTGCAGCACCACAAAGCGGTCGCCCTGGTGGTCGACGGACATCTCGATGCCCTGACGCCGGCCGGTGCCGAAGACGGTGGGTTGCGCGTCGGGCTGGTCGGCGGGGATGAGCCGGATCTCCGAGGTGAGCTTGCTGTGGATGTCGATGATGATGAACTGCCGGGAGCGGGTCAGGTCGACGCCGATCCAGAACCGTTCGTCGGCTTCCTCGTAGACGAGGGCGTCGTCGCCGGTCGCGCCGAGCGTGTGCCGCCACACGCGGTGGGGGCGCCAGGCGTCGTCGACGGTGAGGTAGAAGATGGTCGAGTTGTCGGTTGCCCAGGCGGCACCGTAGAAGGTGTCCGTGATCTCGTCGGGGAGCAGCTCGCCGGTCCTGAGGTCCTTGACCCGCAGGGTGAAGCGCTCGTCGCCGGAGAAGTCGGTGGAGTAGGCCAGCAGGTGGCTATCGGGACTGATCTCGAAGGTGCCCAGGGCGAAGAACTCATGCCCTTCGGCCAGCTGGTTTCCGTCGAGGAGCACCTCTTCGCCGGCTAGTGGAGCACCATCGCTGGGGATCGGCGGAGCCGTCTCACCCTCGGCGATAAGACGCCGGCAGTGGATCCCATATTGCTTTCCCTCTTGGGTACGGGTGTAGTACCAGTAGCCGCCCCTGCGCACCGGAACCGATAGATCAGTTTCTTGCGTCCGGGTCTTTATCTCTTGGAACAGCGTCTCCCGAAGCCCGGCAAGGTGTGCCGTGGCCTGTTCGGTGTGGTCGTTCTCGGCGGTCAGGTAGGCCGTTACCGCCGGATCGTCCTTGTCTTCCAGCCACGCGTAATCATCGATGATGGTGTCGCCGTGATTGGTGCGTGATGTGGGGATCCGCTTCGCCATAGGGGGCTGGGTCATCCCGTAACCGTACCTTTCGCGAACCGCTGGTTAGGAGGTACGCTCACGATATCGAACATATGTTCTAAGATTGGGAGTGTGATGGGCCAGCCCGAAACGCCCGAGATCCGCTATGTGGCCACGCCGCACAGCCTTGATGAGCTCTGCGAGCTCATGGCCACGGCACATCAGCGGGGCCTCGTAGTGGTGCCGCGGGGTTCGGGCAGCAAGTTCGGCTGGCTCGACCTGCCGCCGGTCATCGACGTCCTGCTCGACATGAGCGCCTTTTCCGTCTGCCGGTTCGACCGGGAGTCGGGCGAGGTGACGGTCGGGGCCGGGGTGGCGGTGGCCGCTGTGCAAGACGAGCTGGCCAGGTCGGGCCGGCGGGCGCCACTCGATCCGCCGTCCCTGCGGGCCACCATCGGCGGCACGTTCGTCACCGCCGAGACCGGTCCGCTGTCGCACCAGTTCGGGCCGCCCGCGGCCCACGTGGTCGACGCCACCATCGCACTGCCAGACGGCACGCTGAGCACTGTCGCCGACACGGTGCAGCTGCTCGGGAGCTGCGTCTGCGACCTGCGCTGGGCCTATCCGGGCCACCCCAACCATGCCAGTGTGGTCGCCGAGATAGTCCTGCGCACGCAGGCGCTTCCCGATGTTCAGACCTGGGTGACCTGTCCGGTCTCCCAGCCGATGCACATCGCCGATCTGCTTGAGCAGATCAGCGAAGCGGGGGTCGCTCCGGCGGCGATCGAGCTTGACCTGCCGGGGCTGCGCCCCGGCGCGGCAGTGCCGGGTCAGCGGATCGCCGCCGGGACGGTGTCGGTGTTACTCGAAGGCTCGGCGGCCAGCGTGCTCGATCGCCGCCGCGGTCTCGAGGCGAGTCTTGTCACGACCAGTCACGTCAGCGATCTGATGCCGCAGTGGTGGGGGCGCTACCCGTTCCGTGCCGGGGATGTGGCGGTGCGCCTCAACGCCCCCGATGGCCAGCTTCCCCTGGTCAGTTATGCGCTCAGCGATGCCGCGGGGATGCCCGTCCCGGTGCGCGGCAGCCTGGGCAGCGGGCCGGGCTGGGCCGCTCTTCCGGGTGACCTTCCGCATCAGCGGCTGATGACGATTCTCGATACGGTGCGCGAGGTGTTGCTCGCTCGCGGTGGTTCAGCTGTTGTTCAGGCTGTGCCAAGCGAGCTAAAGGAGGTTCTTACCCCCTATCGACGGCCATGACTTTGGCACAATAGCGACACTGTGATCGATGCATATTCGGAGGACGCACCGGCGTCCCAAGCGCTGTTCGAGCGCGCCAGCGGCATAGTGCCCGGTGGCGTCAACTCTCCTGTGCGCGCATTCAAGTCTGTTGGTGGCACACCGCGGTTCATGGTGCGTGGTGAGGGGCCGTGGCTGTTCGACGCCGACGGCCGCCGCTACGTGGACCTGGTGTGCTCCTGGGGGCCACTGATCCATGGGCACGCCCACCCGGCCGTCATCGACGCGGTGCAGCAGGCCGCGGCCCGCGGCACCAGCTTCGGCGCTCCTACCCCCGGCGAGGTTGAGCTGGCGGAGGAGATCGTCGCCCGCACTGCCGTGGAGCAGGTGCGCCTGGTCAACTCCGGCACCGAGGCGACGATGTCAGCCATCCGGCTGGCGCGCGGCTTCACGGGCCGTACCAAAATAATCAAATTCGCGGGCTGCTATCACGGCCATGTCGATGCGTTGCTGGCCAGCGCCGGCTCGGGGGTGGCCACTCTCGGCATCCCGGACTCGCCCGGCGTCACCGGGGCAACCGCGAGCGAAACCATCGTGTTGCCCTACAACGACCTTGCCGCGGTGGAGCAGGCGCTGACCGGCGAGTCAGTGGCCGCGATCATCACCGAGGCGGCTGCGGGCAACATGGGTGTGGTCGCGCCGCTTCCGGGGTTCAATGCCGGGCTGGCCGAGCTGGCCCATCGGCACGGCGCGCTGTTCATCATGGACGAGGTGATGACCGGCTTCCGGGTTTCCCGAAGCGGATGGCAGGGCCTCGAGCCGGTCGACGCCGACCTGTGGACCTTCGGCAAGGTGATGGGCGGCGGGCTGCCCGCGGCCGCGTTCGGTGGCCGTCGCGAGGTGATGCAGAGGCTCGCCCCGGCCGGGCCGGTCTATCAAGCGGGCACGCTGTCGGGCAACCCGCTGGCCTGCGCTGCCGGGCTGGCCTCGCTGAGCCTGGCCGACGACGCGACCTACGCCAAGCTCGACCAGACCGCGGCGACGATCGCGGGTCTGGCCACCGACGCGCTGGCCAAAGAGGGTGTGCCGCATCGGCTCAACACCGCGGGCAACATGTTCTCCATCTTCTTCACGGCAGGCGAGGTCACCAACTACGACCAGGCGAAGCAGCAACGCGTGGAGGCGTTCAAAGCGTTCTTTCACAGCATGCTCAGCCAGGGCGTGTACCTTCCGCCAAGCGCCTTCGAGGCGTGGTTCGTCAGCACCGCGATCGACGATGAGGCACTCAGCCGGGTTGCCGAAGCGGTAGGCAATGCGGCAAAGGCGGCGGCAAGAGCGTGAAAACGATCGTCCACGTTATGCGTCATGGCGAGGTGCACAACCCCGAGAAGCTGCTCTACGGCAAGCTTCCCGGGTACCGACTGAGTCTTCTCGGCCAGCAGATGGCCAAAGCCGTGGCGACCGCCCTGACCGACCACGACATCACCACGGTGATCGCGAGCCCGCTGGAGCGGGCGCAGGAAACCGCGCTTCCCATCGCCGAACAGTTCGGCCTGCCGGTGCTCACCGATCCGAAGCTGATCGAGAGCGCGAACAGGTTCGAGGGCACCCAGGTGCAGCGGGCCCTGCGTGACCCGCGCTACTGGATGATCATGTGGAACCCGTTCCGCCCCAGCTGGGGTGAGCCTTACGCGCGCATCCTGACCCGGATGCTCGCCGCGCTCGCCTCGGCCCGGGTGGCCGCCGCCGGCCACGAAGCCGTCTGCGTCTCCCATCAGCTTCCTATTTGGACACTGCGCCGTGCGCTGGAGGGCCGCCGCCTGTGGCACGACCCGCGCGGCAGGCAATGCCATCTGGCCAGCCTGACCTCGTTCCACTTCGACGACGAGATGTTGACGAACATCACGTACTCGGAACCGGCCGCCCATTTGGGGCCGGGCACCGGGCGCGGGGCATGATGTTGCCCATGAGGCCCCTCCTCCCGCTTGCTCTCGCGGCCGCGCTGGCCCTGACCGGATGCACCTCCGGCGGGTCACAGCGCGACGCCGGCCAGGTGGTGAAGTACGCCCCCGCCGACCGGGTCGCCGCGCCCGAGGTCAAAGGCCAGCTGCTCGACGGCAGCGGCGCCTACGACCTGGGCGCCAAGAAGGGCAAGGTCGTCGTCATCAACTTCTGGGCCAGCTATTGCGCGCCCTGCCGGGTGGAAGCCGACGACCTTGAGGCCGTCCACAAGGATCTCGGCATCGACTTCGTCGGCATCAATGTGCGCGACGAGAAGGACAAGGCCAAAGCCTTTTACGAGAACCGCACCAGCTACCCGAGCATCTTCGACCCGGCCGGGCGCATCTCGCTCGACTTCAGGCAGGTGCCGCCGAACACCATCCCGGCAACGCTGATCATCGACGCGCAGGGCCGGGTCGCGGTCGTCATCCGCAGGTCGATCCATCGCGATGAGCTCAAACCCCTCGTGTCCGAGGTCGCCGCCGAAAGCGTCAGCTGATGGACGGCGTGGTCAGCGGCGGCCCACTGCCCCTGGCACTGGCGATCGCGGCGCTCGCCGGCCTGGTCAGCTTCCTCTCGCCGTGCGTGCTTCCCCTGGTCCCCGGCTATCTGTCCTATGTCACCGGTCTGGTCGGCGCAGACCTCGACTCCCCACGCAAGGGCCGCGTGCTCGCCGGAGTGGCGCTTTTCACAGCCGGATTCGCTGCGGTATTCATCACGGTCAGCGTCCTCGCCGCCGAGATCGGCCGCACCCTGATCCGTTATGACCGCGTGGTCCAAGCCGTCGTCGGTGCTGTGATCATCTTGCTAGGCCTGGCTTTCCTAGGCCTGATCCCCGGTCTGCAGAACGAAATGCGCATCCGCCGCCTCCCCGACGCGGGCCTGCTTGGCGCTCCCGTCTTCGGTGCCGTCTTCGCGCTGAGCTGGGTCCCCTGCCTGTCCCCCACCCTCGCCGCCGTGGTCGGCCTGGCCGGCGTAGGCGGCGACACCGGCCGCGCGGTCGTCCTCGCCATCGCCTACTGCCTCGGCATCGGCCTACCATTCCTGGCCTTCGGCCTAGGCATGCGCCGTCTCGCCGGAGTGGTCAAAGCCATCCGCCGCAACTCCCGCTGGGTCACCCGGGTAGGCGGCATCATGCTCATCCTCGTCGGACTGGCGCTGGTCACCGGCGTCTGGGGCGACTTCATCACCTGGCTGCGCGTCACGGTCGGCGTCGGCAGCGTCTCGATATGAGCGGCGTGCTGGCGTTTTTGCGCAATAGCTGGCGGCAGCTGACCAGCATGCGGACGGCGCTGACTTTGCTGTTCCTGCTCGCGGTGGCGGCCATTCCCGGGTCGGTGTTGCCGCAGCGGTCGGTGAGCGCTGAGAACGTGGCCGGGTACTTCCGGGTGCATCCGGACCTGGCGCCGGTGCTGGATCGGCTTGGGTTCTTCGAGGTTTTCGCCGCGCCCTGGTTTGCCGCGATCTACCTGCTGCTATTCACCTCGCTGGTGGGGTGTGTGGTGCCGAGGCTGGCCGACCATGTGCGCGCGCTGCTTCGGCCGCCGCCGGCGGCGCCAGCCCGGTTTGAGCGGCTGCCGTTTCACACGGTGGTCGAGGATCCCGAAACGGTTAACTTCAAAGGCTGGCGGAAGCTTAAGCGCGAGCTGCCCGACGGGACGGTGACCGTCTCGGCCGAGAAGGGTTACCTCAAGGAGACGGGGAACCTGCTGTTCCACTCCTCGCTTCTGGTCATCCTGGTGGGCGTCGGGATAGGCGCGCAGTGGGGATGGCACGCGAACAGGCTTCTGGTCCAAGGGCCGGAACAGGCGTTCTGCAACTCGCTCCAGCAGTTCGACGAGTATGGCCTGGGCCCGATGGTCGACCCGGGGGACCTGCCGCCGTTTTGCTTGGAGCTCACCGGCTTTGAGGCATCCTTTTTGGACAATGGGATCCCGAAGTGGTTCGAGGCCGAAGTCAACGGCGATCGCAAGTTCCGGGTCAACCATCCGCTGCGGCTCGATGGCGCAAGTGTGTACCTGCTCGGGCACGGCTACGCGCCGATCCTGAAATACACCGACGCGGCCGGGAAGTCCCAGACCACGGTGAGCCCGTTCCTGCCCTTGGACGGGATGCTCACCAGTGAAGGGGTGGCCGCCTTCCCCGACGCCAACGGCAGTGACAAAGCCAAGCAGATGGGCTTCGAAGGGCTGTATCTGCCGACCGCCGGAATGGGGCGCTCGAACCATCCGGAGGAACGCGATCCGGCCCTGATGCTGATGGCCTACCGCGGCGACCTCGGGCTGGACGTGGGTATTTCGGAATCGGTCTACCAGCTCAACAAGGAAAAGCTAACCCGTTTGGGCGACGCGAAGATGCTCAAAAAGGGTGACACGTGGACGCTTGACGATGGCAGCAAGCTTGAATTCCTTGGTACCAAACAATGGATAACGATATCGATAAGGCATGATCCCGGTGAGCCGATCGTGCTCGCGGGCGTGGCTCTGCTGCTGGTGGGCCTGCCGATGTCGCTCTACGGCAAGCGGCGTAGGGTGTGGCTGCGCCTGAACCCCGACGGCACAGCCGAAGCGGGAGGCCTGCCCCGCACCGACTATCCCGGCTTCGAGGACGAATTTAAGAAGGTGACCCAGTGGCCGCGCTCTCAGACAACGTCCTGATCACGATCACCGTGCTGGCCTATCTGGTGGCCATGCTGCTGCACTCCGCCGACTACGCGTTCGGGCGGCAGAGCCATATCGCCAAAGCCGCCGTGCGCGAGCGCGAGCTGGTGGGCGCGGGCGGGCCGCCGGTGGTGGAGAAGGCCGGTGGGTTCCTCATCGGGCAGGAGATCAAGCCGCGGGCGAAGCTCAGCATGCTGCAGATCGCGTTGGGCGCGACCGTGCTGGCCGGGGCGGCGCACCTGGCGACCGTCGTGACCAGAGCGCTGGCCGCGGAGCGGATGCCGTGGGGCAACATGTACGAGTTCGTGCTCACGGTCACCCTGCTGGGCACGCTGGTCTGGCTGGCCGTCGCGATCGTCAAGCCGGAGGTTCGGCACCTGGGCCTGTTCGTGGTCCTGGTACAGGTCCTGCTCACCGGCGTCGCGCAGATCGTGTTGCAAAAGCCGATCGGCCCACTGGTACCAGCGCTCGACTCCTACTGGTTCGTCATCCACGTGGCGTCGGTGGCGACCGCTTCCGCGCTGTTCCTCGTCGGCTTCGCCGCCTCGCTCATGTACCTGCTGCGCAGCGGCTATGACAAGGGCAAGCGCGGCGGTCTCTATCCGTATGGGCGGCTGTTCGCCAACGCGGAGACGGTGGAGCGGCTCTCGTTCCGCATGCACGCCTTCGCTTTTCCGATCTGGACCTTCGGGGTGACCGCGGGCGCGATTTGGGCCGAGGCGGCGTGGGGCCGGTACTGGGGCTGGGACCCGAAGGAGACCTGGGCCTTCATTTCCTGGATCGTCTACGCGGGTTACCTGCACGCTCGCGCGACCCCGAGCATCTCGCGGCGCGCCGCGGCGTGGATCGCCGTGATCGGCTGGGCGACGATGCTGATGAACCTGTTCGGCGTGAACATCTTCTTCGAGGGCCTGCACTCCTACGGCGGCGTGTGACTCAGGGACAGGTGTTCGCGGCCCACGTGTAGTAGAGGCGGATCCAGTCCAGGCAGTAGCCGCCCGTCGGCGTGCCCGGCATGGTGGCCACGCGCTCGTCCCAGTAGCCGAGCGGGCCGGCCGGCCCGTCTTTGAGCTGCACGTTGTCGACCTGTAGCCGCGGCACCGGGAACGGGTTCTCGGTGTGCACTTCGACGTATTGCTCGATCTGTGCGCGCCCGGTCAGCGGCAGCTCCTGGCTGGTGAGCAGATGCCACGCGTCGCCCCACCAGAGCCAGGCTTGCCAGGCGGGGGCGGGGGAGTCCTGCTCGGTTTGCACGAGGATCCAGAATTGGTCGCCGGGCTTGACTTCGTACTGGCTGTAGAACGCCCACGAGTCCCGGTTCGTGTCGTAGGTGTAGATGCGCTGTTTGCCCGCGCCGTCCCAGCCGGTTTCGGCCCAGCCCGCTTCGAGCCAGGCGAGCCCGTCGGGGGTTTCCGCTTTGGCCATCACCCGGGTGGCAAGGAAGTCGAAGGTGCCGGCGCGCACGCCCGGGTCGCCAACCTCAAGGCGGGCAAGCACTCCGGACCATCCGGTGGTCGTCGTCGCGCCCAGGTGGTGGTAGCCGGGCGCGGGAATGGGCCGGGTCCGCTGTAGCGAGCTGGCCTTGGCCTGGCAGGCCCCCGGCGAGGTGAGTGAGGGCGGGGCGGCCGGCGGGCGCGTGGAGGCCCGCCGGTCGCCTTTGCACCACGGCAACCTCTGGTCGGCTCCGGGGCCGGCCGCCATCGGGCTCGTCAGGAGTAGCAATGCGAGTAGAGCCGGGATGGGAGCCTTCACCCAGGGACAAACGAACCGCGGTCAGAATAGGCAGCGGGCGACCTCGGAGTGGTCGTAGACCAGGGTGATCAGGGTGCCGTCGAATTGCCAGCGCCGGATGTGCCAGTAGCGGTAGTTGTAGAGAAGGAACAGGCCACCAACGTTCACGGAGTGGCTGTGCACCCCGACGTAGGTCTCCAGCAGTGTGGAGGTTGTGCCGCAGCGGTCGCCGCTGGCCCCGAACGGGGTGAGGTCGGCCGACCAGGCGATGGTCGTGCCGCTGCACCTGACCACGTAGGAACGCGAGTAGGTTTCCCCGCCGGAGCTGGTGGGCAGCACCACGTGCCAGTAGCGGTAGGTGCCGACCGTGCCGACCAGCCAGAACGTGGTCGGGGTGCCGGGGAAGCCGATGATCCGGCTGTAGCTTCCTGCGGCCGAGCAGGCGATGCTGTCGGGGGCGGCCAGCGCGGGCGAGGGCGCGACGAAGACCGTGCCGAGCATCGCCAACGCGGCGACAAAGGCGAGTTTGAGTCTCATGCGCGGAAGCTATCGATCGCGATCACATGAACGCGCGTCTATGACGAAGACCCGACACAGTCGGAAAGCTGTGCAATGCGAGGATGGCGCTCATGGCTGGACCGCGCTTCCCGTATCAGGACCTGCAGGAGTTCCTCGCCGCGCTGGAGCGCTCCGGCGAGCTTCACCGCGTCACCGCACCGGTCGATCCGACGCTGGAGATCAGCGAGATCGTCACCCGGACAGTCCGCGCCGGCGGGCCGGCCCTGCTCTTCGAGCGGCCGACCAGGGGCGAGATGCCGGTCGCGATGAACATCTTCGGCTCGCTCAAGCGGATGTCGATGGCGCTGGGCGTGAAGCACCCGGACGAGATCGGCGCCCGCATCGGCGACCTGGTCAAGCCGGAGCTGCCGCAGGGCTTCGGCGGGATGATGGACGGCCTGGGCAAGCTGATGCAGCTCAAGTCGCTGCCACCCAAGAAGGTGAAGGGCGCGCCCTGCCAGGAGGTGGTGCTCAAGGGCGACGACGTCGATCTGAACCTGCTGCCGGGGCTCATGACGTGGCCCGAGGATGGCGGCATCTTCCACAACTACGGTCTGACCCACACCAAGCATCCCGAGACGGGCAAGCGGAATCTGGGGCTTTACCGGCTGCAGCAGCATTCGCACAACACGCTCGGCATGCACTGGCAGATTCACAAGGACTCCACCGCCCACCACGCCGTGGCCGAGCGCCGCGGCGAGCGGCTGCCGGTCGCGGTGGCCATCGGGGCCGACCCGGTGGTGTCCTACTCGGCCTCGGCGCCGCTGCCCGGTGACATCGACGAATATCTGTTCGCGGGATTCCTGCGCGGGGAACGGGTCGAGATGGTGGACTGCCTCACCGTCCCGCTGCAGGTGCCGGCTTACGCGCAGGTGATTCTCGAGGGCTATGTGGAGCCGGGCGAGCGGGCGCCCGAAGGCCCGTTCGGTGACCACACGGGTTTTTACACCCCCATTGAGCCTTTTCCTGTACTGCACGTCGAGTGCATGACGATGCGCCGCGACCCCATCTACCACTCGATAATCACGAGCAAACCGCCGCAGGAGGACGGCCCGATCGGCTATGCCACGGAACGCATCTTCCTTCCGCTCATCAAGATTTTGGTACCGGACATCGTCGACATGCACATGCCCGAACCCGGGGTCTTCCACAACTGCCTCATCGTCTCCATTCGCAAGCGCTACCCCAAACACGCGCAGAAGGTGATGAACGCGGTGTGGGGGGCGCACTTGCTCAGCCTCACCAAGCTCATCGTCATCGTCGACGATGACTGCGACCCGCAGGACCTGTCCGAGGTCGCCTTCCGCGCCTTCGGCAACGTCGACTACGCCCACGATCTCGTGCTCACTCAGGGCCCGGTCGACCACCTGGATCACGCGTCGTACCAACAGTTCTGGGGCGGCAAGGCGGGCGTCGACGCAACCCGCAAACTGCCGACCGAAGGCTACACTCGCGGCTGGCCGTCGGAGATGAAGATGTCCGCCGACATAGTCTCCAAAGTGGACAGACGGTGGAAGGAGTATGGCTTCCGGTGAAAGCGTTCCTGCGGCTCGTCGCCATCGAACATTCGGTCTTTGCGCTCCCGTTCGCTTACCTGTCAGCGATTATCGCGGGCGCGTCGTTCTGGGACATCGTGCTCATCACCATCGCGATGGTGGGCGCCCGCACCTTCGCCATGGCCGCCAACCGCATCATCGACCGCCACATCGACGCCCGGAACCCCCGCACGGCAAAGCGGGAGCTCGTCACCGGAGCCGTATCCGTTCGCACGGCGTGGATCGGGGCCATCATCGCGCTCGTGGTCTTCTTCGCGGCCGCGCTCGCGCTGAACTGGCTCTGCTTCTTCCTGTCGCCACTGGCCGTCATCCCGCTGGTCGTCTACCCCTATGCCAAGCGCTTCACGAACTGGCCGCACCTCGTGCTGGCCATCGCCCAAGCGGTCGGCCCGATCGGGGCCTGGCTCGCGGTCACCGGATCCTTCGCCGGCTCCGGTCCCGCCTGGCTGTTGGGCGCGGCCGTCGGCCTGTGGATCGGCGGTTTCGACCTCATCTACGCCTGCCAGGACGCGGAGATCGATCGCGAAATCGGTGTGCACAGCGTGCCCTCGCGCTTCGGAGTCCCTTTCGCGTTACGGCTTTCGACCCAGGTGCATGCGCTAACCTTCGCGCTGTTCGTCTATTTTGGACTGTGGGTGGGCCTCGCCTGGCCCTGGTACGTGGGCCTGCTGCTGGCCGGAGCCGCTTTCGTCTATCAGCACGTCATCGTCACCCCCACCGACCTGTCCAAGGTGAACCGCGCCTTCTTCACCGCGAACGGTTTCGTCGGCATCGTGCTTTTCGCCTTCGGCCTGGTGGCCTGGCTCATCCGTTGATGGTGCCGGTCCATCGGGTTAGCAGATCGTGCTCGACACCGGCGCAGTCGAGCACCTTGCCGGCCACGAAGTCGATGAGCTGCTGGGCGGTGGCGGCGGCGCCGATGCCGTAGAAGCCGGGGCTTGCCGGCAGGACGGTGGCGCCCGCGTCGATGAGCTCGACCAGGTGCAGCAGATGGCTTCGGGTCACCGGGGTTTCCCTCGGGACCACGATGACCGGGCGGCGCTCCTTGAGGTTCACCTCCGCCGCGCGCTGAAGCAGGTCTTTGGACAGGCCGAGCGCGATCCCGGCGCAAGCCGCGGTCGACGCCGGGACAACGATCATGCCGCTCGCCGGATAGGAGCCGCTGCTCGGCCCGGCCGCGAGATCGCCCGCAGGCCAATAGCGCACATCTTTCACCTCCGCGCCGAGCCAGGTCTGCAAATCGTGTTGCCAGTGGGCGTCGCGGAAGCTGATCGCGGTCTCGTCGAGCAGGGTGAGCCGAGCGGCCCGGGACACCACCAGATCCACCGGAACCTCGGCCGCGGAAAGTGCTCGCAACACGGCTGCGGCATAGGGCGTGCCGGAAGCGCCTGACACTCCAACAATCCACGGCCGGCGCATAACGATCACCTTAGCTCCCACCAAGTACAATCACCCAATGGCAGCGGTTGGTGCACACATTGTCATCGCCCGGCCAATTGTCGAGGTCTACGACTTTGTGACCGACCTTCGCAACGATCCGACTTGGTGGAGCGGGATTTCCCGAAGCGTCCGGGTGGCCGGCGAGGGCGGGGTCGGGACGCGGTACCAGCTGGAAGCAAGGCTGCTCGGAGTCTCCCTGCCAACACAGATCGACGTCATCGAAGCCGAACGGCCGCACCGGATGACTATCAAGGCCGAAGGCAAGCTGCCCTACGTGGCCCGCTACACGCTGGCCCCGGCGGGCAACGGCACCCGCTTCGCCATCTACGCCGAGATCGAACAGTCACCGTGGCGTCAGCTGGCGCCGGTGCTCTCGATGGTGATGCGGCACCATATGCGAAGCCTAAATCGCGTACTCACCAATTGATTCGGCGTGCGGGTGGGAGTACATGCGTTCGTGGAAACGCACCAGCCGCTCGATGACTGCGCTGGCCCGCCGGTCGCCCAGCCGGTTGTCCAGCTCGGCCAGCCCGCGCGCCAGGCATTCGCTGTGGTACGCATACATTCCCGCGTAGTAGTTAAGGCTCTCCGCGAACGCCGTCCACGCCTCGGCCATGGTCGCCGCTCGCCGCGGATGCCAAAGGGCCACATTGCTTTCCGTGTTGCGCACGTCCTTCTGCAGCCGGCTGAACATCACTTCGTCGTTGCTGGCCAAGGCTTGGAACAGGTCGCCCGAGTCGTCCAGTCGCCGCAGCTGCGCCGCTTGCTGGACCGGGGCGAGCTGAAGCAACCGGGTGCCGATGTCATTTTGCAGCCGTACCAGGAGCGAGGCGTCGGTCAGCACCTCCGACAGCGAGCCATCGCTGACCGCAGCCGGGTAAGCCTTGGCGGGCTTGAGCTTTTCCAGCAACATCCCGAGGAAGTAGGCCAGCGTCGGCCCGACCAGGATCGTCTGCGCGCCCAGGGCGCCCAGCTCCAGACGGGAAAGGTGCTCGGCGAAGAGCGTGCGCTCGACCGACCGGTACCGGTCGGTGAGACCCTGACGCAGCAACCCTTCCGTGGCCGTGCCGTCCAAGGCGCCAGCCAGTTCGCGGCAGACCTCGACGTTGGCCACCAGCGAGGGCCAGACGCCGAACTCGAGCTCCCCCGGGTTCGGCACCGGCCGGCCCTGCGAGCTGAGATGG
The DNA here is from genome assembly GCF_016862955.1 of Rhizocola hellebori. Taxonomy (GTDB): domain Bacteria; phylum Actinomycetota; class Actinomycetes; order Mycobacteriales; family Micromonosporaceae; genus Rhizocola; species Rhizocola hellebori. The sequence goes on from NZ_BONY01000067.1 coordinate 42,831, forward strand.
TGCGCATAGTCCCGCGCGAATTCCGCGTGCTTGGTGGCGACAAGGCTCTGGCTGAACATGGAGGCGGATTGCGCGGCCTGTTGCGCATAGCCCGCCAGCAGCAGGATCGCCGGGGTACTGCGGCCGGGGACCAAAGCCTCGATCATCGCGCGGTTCACGGAGCTGACCAGCGCGCGGCGCTGTGCGGCGGCCTCGTCAAGCGCCGGGCCGCCGAGCCCGAGTGCCAGGTTGTCGGAAATGACTTCCAGGACCTGGTACGCGTTCATCCTTCCGGTGAGCAGAAGCAACGCGGGCCAGTCGTCATCCTCGAACAGTCCGCTGAGCACGGTGGTGTTCAAGTTGATCAGCTGGAGCACCCCGGTCGCCTGTAGGAACTCTCTCTGGCGCGGGTTCCGCGCCGAGAAAGCCCAGGTGACATAGTCGCGGTAGGGGCAAGCGGGCATGTGCTGCCCGATCGCCTCGATCAGCGCCGCGCACGTAGCCATGAGCAGCTGCGCACCGCGCCGGTTGGTTGTCATGCGGCGAGGCTAACCTCCTAATGGGAGGGTCGTCGCTCCGGCATGCCTGTGCTTGCGGCCGGGCTGACCTCGTCGTCGAAATCCAGCCCGCCTTCGAGCAGGGCCTTGACTTCCGACTCTCGGAACCGGCGGTGGCCGCCGGGCGTACGAATGCTGCCGATCCGTCCAGCCGCTGCCCACCTGGTCACCGTCTTAGGGTCTACCCGGAACAGCGCGGCCACCTCGCCGGGCGTAAGCAGGCGATCTCCCGTGTCCACGCTAACCCTCCTCGTTCTGTTGGTCCAATTAGAGCACCGCTGGCGCTAGTCGTCCCAAAAACATTGATTTGTACTATTCCGTTGTCTCGGCCGGTATGATTGCGAACCTCACTCGTATATTGCACCGAAATGAGGTCGCTCATGCCCCACTCCGGCGAACTGGGCAGTTCAAACCAGCCCTTCGGTGGGTAAGGTCACGTTCTGTGGACGCTATTGACCGCAGTTTGATCGATTTGCTCAGGCGAAGCGCCCGCCTTTCCTACGCGGAACTCGCCCGCCAGGTCGGCCTTTCTGCGCCGGCGGTGCATGAACGGGTGGGCAAGCTGGAAGCGGCTGGTGTCATACGTGGGTACCACGCCGACGTGGAGCCGCATGCGATCCAGCTCGGCGTCACGGCGATCATCGGGCTGGTGGTCAACGCCAACGACGACCTGCTCGACCTGCTGCGGGAGATGCCTGAGGTGGAGTCGTGCTACTTCATGGCCGGCGAGGAGTCCTACCTTCTCAAAGTCCGAGTGGCGACCATAGATGAGCTTGAACATGTCATCGTCTCCATGTCTCACCTTCCCGGGGTCAGCCGCACGCGCACCATGGTCGCCCTGTCCACCAAGTGGGAGGGCCGCCCCCGGCCACTGAACTGACCAGCAAGTACCGTCTTGGGCATGGAGCAGCTGGACCGATGTTGTGACGACGACCGCGCCTGGGTCACCGAGGCCATCGCGAAGGTGAGCGCGGACGCCAACCGCAGCGCCGACACCCATCTGCTACCTTTCCCGCTGCCCCGCGATTGGGGCATCGAGCTCTACCTCAAGGACGAGTCCGTCCACCCCACCGGTTCCCTCAAACACCGGCTCGCGCGCTCGCTGTTTCTGCACGCGCTCTGCAACGGCTGGATCGGTGCCGGGACCACGGTTGTCGAGGCCTCCTCGGGCTCCACAGCCGTGTCGGAGGCCTACTTCGCCAACATGCTCGGCCTGCCCTTTGTCGCGGTGATGCCCGCTTCCACCAGCAAGGAAAAGTGCGAGCTGATCGAGTTCCACGGCGCCGAACTGCACCTGGTCGACGATCCGGCCAAGGTGGTGAGCGCGGCGATAGAGGTTGCGGCGCAACGCGGTGGCCACTTCATGGACCAGTTCACCTATGCCGAGCGGGCCACCGACTGGCGCGGTAACAACAACATCGCCGAGTCGATCTTCCAGCAGATGGCTCTCGAGCGGCACCCGATTCCGGAGTGGATCGTCATCGGGGCGGGCACCGGCGGCACCTCGGCCACGATCGGCCGCTATGTGCGCTACCAGCGTTATCGCACCAAAATCTGTGTGGTGGACCCGGAAAATTCGGCCTTCTATCCCGCCTATGCCGCGGGCGACCCGTCGATCGTGACCGGCCTCGGATCACGAATCGAGGGCATCGGCCGGCCCAAGGTGGAAGCGTCGTTCCTGCCGTCCATTGTGGACAGAATGCTTCGAGTACCGGACGCAGCCTCCCTGGCCACCATGCGCATCGCGTCAGGCGTCCTCGGCCGCCGCATCGGCGGATCGACCGGCACCAACCTTTGGGGCGCCTTCAGCTTGATCGCCCAAATGCGCGCTCAAGGCGCGACCGGATCCGTGGTCACCCTGCTCTGCGATGGCGGCGAGCGCTACGCCAACACCTATTACAGCGACACCTGGATAGCCAATCAGGGCCTGGACCTGACCGCCGCCACCCAAACCGTGCAGAACTTCCTCACCACCGGCACCTGGCACCCCTAACGCACCAAAAAGGCCGCTACCACGCAGGGTGGTAGCGGCCTTGCTGTGAGCTTATGGATCAGGAGGCGCGGTCGCGCCGCCCAGCGCTGGCCGCACGGCCCGCGTCGCCGCGCCACTCGCGCCCGGCCCCGTTGGCACCGAACTCGCGTCGCGACCCGCTGAACTCCCGGCGAGCCCCGCCCGAGCCGTTGCCGAACTCGCGCTTTGCCCCGTCGGCGCCAAACTCGCGTCGAGCCCCGCCCGAGCCAGCCCCTGCGCCGAACTCGCGGCGCGCCCCGCCCGAACCGGCCCCGAACTCGTGACGGTTGCCCTGGCCACGGCCCTCACGGCGATCGCCGCCTGCGGAACCGTTGCCGAATTCGCGACGCGACCCGCGACCTGCGAAGTCGCGCTGGCCGCCGTCACGACGGCCTCGGAAACCTCCGCCGCCCGACCGCTGCCTGTCCTCGCGACGCGGCTCGTCGACGACCGGTGTGCCGGAAGGCTCGCGGGCGCCGGTGAGCTCGATCAGCTTGGGGTCGGCGAGGCGCACCCGGTGCTCGCCCGGAGCGGACACACCGGCCTTGAGCATCATCGACAGGGTAGATCGGCGCTGCTTGGGCAGCACCAGGGTCGCCACGGCGCCCGACTCGCCCGCGCGAGCCGTGCGGCCCGCTCGGTGCAGGTAGTCCTTGGAGTCCTTGGGCGGATCGATGTGCACGACCAGCGAAACGTTGTCCACGTGGATGCCGCGGGCGGCGACGTCGGTCGCGACAAGGACGGGCGTGCGGCCCTCCTTGAAGTCCTCGAGCGTCCTGGTGCGCACCCGCTGGGTCTTGCCGCCGTGCAGGCCACCGGCCCGCACGCCGACCTCGCGCAGCTGCTCCACCAGACGGTCAACGGCCATCTGGGTGCGGGCGAACATGATCGTGCGCCCTTCCCGGTTGGCGATCGAGGCCGCCACCTTGAACTTCTCCTGCGGCGGGATGAGCAGCAGCAGGTGATCCATGGTGGTGACGGAGGCCATCGCGGGAGCGGTGGAATGGGTGACCGGATCGGTCATGAAGCGCTTGACGAGCTGGTCGACGTCGCCGTCGAGGGTCGCCGAGAAGAGCAGGCGCTGAGCCCCGGCCGGGGTCTGCGCGAGCAGCTGGGTGACCTCGGGCAGGAAGCCCATGTCAGCCATCTGGTCGGCCTCGTCGAGCACGGTGATCTCGATCTCTTCTAGCGAGCAGGTGCCCCGCTCGATGAGGTCGCCGAGCCGGCCCGGCGTGGCGACCAGCAGGTCCATGCCGCGCTGCAGGCCTTGGATCTGACGGTCGTAGGGAACCCCGCCGACAGCTGTGCCGAGGAACAGGTCGACCGCGCGGGCCAGGGGGCGCAGCGCGTCGGCCACCTGCATGGCCAGCTCACGGGTGGGGACAAGGATGAGGGCACGCGGGTTGTGCGGGCGGGCCGGCTTGCCTTCGGCGAGCCTGGCCAGCACCGCGAGCCCGAAGGCGAGCGTCTTGCCGGAGCCGGTCTGGCCCCGTCCCAGGACGTCCCGGCCCTTCAGCGCGTCGGGAAGGGTCGCAGTCTGGATCTCGAACGGCTCGGTGATCCCCTCGCGGGTCAGCACACGCACCAACTGGCGCGGCACGCCGAGCAGGGCGAAGCCCTCTCCGCGCGGCTTGGCCGGAGCAACAGCCACCTCGACCGGGGCGGCTACGACAGCTTTGGGGGCGTCGATGTCGATTTCGAAGACTGAGGGAAGTTGGGCAGGGTCGAACGGCATAGCATTGCTGGTGGTCAAAATGAACCTCTCGAGTGGGGCGCATCCCCGCGCCGGCGGCGGCTCTTCTTAGCCATCCGCTACTTCACCCGCAGGAACGCTGGAGGGAGCGCATGATCGCTCCCAAACAACTTCACCAGTGTACGGGTAGGGCTACCGATTTAGGACGTGGATGTCGTCGTCGTCACTGGCGGGGTGGTCGGGGGCACTTCCACCGGCACCGGCACGGGCACCGCATCGTAGACCCGGACAGCGAAATCCACCTGTGAACCGGTGCCGAGGTTGACCCGGGAGATCTTGACGAAATCGCCCGCCTTCGGCGCGTGCACGACCTTGTTGTCGCCCAGGTAAATCATCACGTGGTGGATCGTGCGCGGGTCCTTGGGGTCGCGCGCGTAGAAGAGCAGATCGCCCGGAAGCAGGGCATCCAGCTGGACCTGCTTGTCCTTGTAGGCAGCGAACTGGTCCTTGGAGACACGGGGAAGCAGCCTTCCGGTCTGCCTGTACGAGGTCTGCACCAACCCGGAGCAGTCGAATTTGCTCGGGCCTTCCTCAGCGAACTGGTAGGGCTTGCCCAGCTGCTCAAGCGCGAAAAGCACGGCTTTGCGGGCGTCGGGATGGGCCAGCAGACCCTGGTTGCTCTGGCCGGCCGTGTAGTCGGAGCGCAGCTTCTCGGTTTCGCGCTCAATGCGCAGCTCTTCCTCGGTCTTGAGGGTTTCGAGCCGCTGCTGCAGGAGGAGCAGCGCCGCGTCGCGCTGGGCGAGGGTGGTGATCACCGAGGTCAGCTCGGTCGAGGCGACCTTCTCCGCCTCGGTCTTCTCGACCAGGCTGGCACGTGCCTTGGCCTCTGCGTCGGTCGCCCGCTGCAACTCGAACGCGGCCGACTCGCCGACCGGCTTGGCCGACTGTTGCGGGGAAAGCTGCTGCAGGTCGCGCAGGATCGAGTCGCCCTGAAGCGGGGCCGGCAGCTGACCGGCGGTGCGGTAGGCCTCGGTCGCCGCTTGCGCCGCGTTTTGCTTGGCCACCTGCAGCTTCTCGTCGGTCTGCCGCCACTCGTGATCTGCCCAGGCCAGGGAAAGCCGCGCGTCCTCGTGCACCTGGGAAAGCTCGTTGATCTGCTCCGCGAGCACCTGGGTCTCGACGATCGCCGCGTCGACCTGTGCTGTCAGAAAGCTGATCGGCTCGGTGGGCAGAGTCGGCGGCATGGCCAGACGACCCGTCGGAAGCAATGGCACCGAAACTGCCTGAGGCCGGGCTCCGGCATCGGGAACCGCGGTGATTTTCGCGCCTGGTGGCGGCGCAGCCTGCGCCGGAACCGTGATTCCGCCAACAATTAGGGCGGTGAGCACGACGGTTCCAACTTTTTCCCTGCGTGACGCCATTGTCTAACCCGTCCTCCCCTGACATGCCCCCAACAGTCCTACGTAGGCTAGCGGACATGGACAAAGGCGTGAAGCGTGAGCTTGAGGAGAAGGTCTATGCGGGAGAGCGTCTTTCCCGCGCTGACGGCGAGGCGCTCTATGCCAGCGATGACCTCGCTTGGCTAGGGCGATTGGCCCACCACGTACGCACGGAGAAGAACGGCAACCGGGTGATGTTCAACGTCAACCGGCACCTCAATCTCACCAACGTCTGCTCTGCGAGCTGCGCTTACTGTTCTTTTCAGCGCAAGCCGGGAGAGAAGGACGCCTATACGATGCGCGTCGAGCAGGCGGTCGCCAAAGCCCTTGAGATGCAAGACGAACAGCTGACCGAGCTGCATATCGTCAATGGACTGCACCCGACGTTGCCGTGGCGCTACTACCCCCGTGTGCTGCGCGAACTCAAGCAGGCGCTGCCAAATGTCAAATTGAAGGCATTTACCGCGACCGAGGTTCAGTGGTTCGAAAAAATTTCTGGCCTGTCCGCCGACGAGATCCTCGACGAGCTGATGGACGCGGGCCTGGAGTCGCTGACCGGTGGCGGTGCGGAGATTTTCGACTGGGAGGTCCGGCAGCACATTGTGGACCATGCCTGCCACTGGGAGGACTGGTCGCGGATTCACCGCCTGGCCCACCAGAAGGGGTTGCGCACTCCATCGACGATGCTCTACGGCCACATCGAGGAGCCGCGGCATCGGGTCGATCACGTGTTGCGCCTGCGTGAGCTGCAGGACGAGACCGGCGGCTTCACTGTCTTCATCCCACTGCGCTACCAGCACGACTTCCACGACAGCGCCGACGGCAAGATTCGCAACCGCATCCAGGCCGAGACCACGATGGCCGCGCCGGCCGAGTCGCTCAAGACCTTCGCCGTGTCACGGCTGATGCTCGACAATTTCGATCACGTCAAGTGCTTCTGGGTGATGCACGGCCTGTCAGTGGCGCAACTCTCACTCAACTTCGGTGTGGACGATCTGGACGGCTCGGTGGTCGAATACAAGATCACCCACGACGCCGATTCCTATGGCACCCCGAACACGATGCACCGTGACGACCTGCTCGACCTGATCTGGGACGCCGGTTTCACGCCGGTCGAGCGGGACACCCGCTATCAGGTCGTTCGCGAATACGGCCCCCCGCCGACCCTGGCCGACCGCCGTCGCGAACCGCAGCAGGTGTGGGCCTGACACCCGTGGCAGTTACGCGTATCAATCGGCTGACCGACCTGCTCGCCCAGGTTCTCGCCGGCTTCCTGATCAGTGTGGCCGGCGTGCTCGTCATGGACGGTTTCTTCGCCCTGCTCGGCCTCGGCCCCTTCGGCGATCTCAACGGCTGGCTTTCGCTGATCTTCCCGATCATCATCTTCTCCGGCCAGTTCGCCGCCGCGAAAGGCGAGCCCGGCCGACTCCCGGTGACCATCATCGGCACCCTGGTCGGCATGGGCCTGGGCTTCATAGCGGCAGGCGCCGCCTCACGCCTGCCGCCCAATCGGCTCCGGCGCCGTCGGCGCCCTGGTGGCCACAGTGGTCTTCGCCACCATCTGGCACCTAGGCCTGGCCATGGCCGCCCGACCCCGCAACCCCCATTAGCCATAAACCCCCATATACGCCGCCCCGTCGTGGTCCCTCGCCGCATGCTCCCGCGCGGCACATCCCTGCGTGCTCGCCCACCCTCGACGGCTCCGCCGCCGACCCACACGCCCTAGATCATCCCCAAACTCTCCCAGGCACGACCGCTCTTCGCAGGTACCTACATCTCTGCATCAGCCAGGTCATGCAGAGATGTAGCTACTCGCCAACACCCATGCCCCTCCCAGCCGCCGACGGCGCTCGCATCCCTTCCTCGAAATCGCGATGATCCCCCGCACACCCCACGCGGGCGCGGGGTGCGGGGCGCGGTGCAGCCGCGCGGTGCAGTCGTGA
>NZ_BONY01000068.1 GCF_016862955.1 Rhizocola hellebori
GGCGGCGGGGGATGGTGGCGTGGCTTGGGAGGGCTGGGGAGGCGGCGTGGTCTGGAATGGCTCGGGGGCCGGGGGAGCCGGTGTGGCAAGGAAGGGGTCGGGTGGGGTGGCGAGGGGTGGGGTGGGGGTTGGCGATGAGGGAGGACCTGGGGTTGCCGGAGGCGGTATCGGTGGCGCGGGGTGGGCAGTGGTGGGGAGGCCGAGCAGGTTGGCCGCGTCGGCGGGGGTTAGGCGTTTGCGTGGGTCCTTCTCCAGCAGGCCGTCGAGGAGGGGGGTCAGCACGGGGCCGGCGTGCTGGGGTCGTGGGTGGGGGTGGATGGCTGCGGCGAAGGCGCCTGCCATCGCATCCTCGTGGGCGAACGGGCCCACCCCCTCGGCGGCGAAGTAGAGCGTTGCCCCGAGGCCGAATAGGTCGGCTTCTGGGCCAGCGACGCCGGTGACGACCCTTTCCGGGGCTATGTAGCCGGGCGAGCCCACGATCAGGCCGGTGTTGGTGGCGGTGCCCTGGCCGATGGCCCTGGCGATGGAGAAGTCGGTCAGCATCGGCTCGCCGTCTTCGGCGATGAGCACGTTCGACGGCTTGATATCGCGATGCAGGACGCCGCCGCGATGCGAAGCCGCGATCGCCTCAAGCAGGCCGCGGGCGAGCCGCAGCACGTCGGCCGGGGCCAGCCGCCCGTCCGCGACGATCTGCTGTTCCAGCGATCGGCCTGCGATGTAGCGCATGACGATCCACGGCCGTGCGTCGTGGATCACCACGTCATAGATGGGGACGATGCGCGGGTGCTCGAGGCGCGCGGCATGCCGCGCCTCGGCGACGGCTCGCGTCGTCTGCGCGTTCCTTTCGGCGTCGGACAGCTGCGCGGAGTATCGAACCTCCTTGATCGCCACTTGTCGATCAAGGAGCATGTCGTGAGCCCGCCACACGGTCCCCATGCCACCTGAACCGACGACGGTCTCCAGCTGGTATCGCTCCGCCAGCAAGCCTTCCAAAACAGCTCCTTAGGCCGGGCCGAAGGCAGTCTATGTCCCGAGTGGACCAAGCGGAAGCAGCGATCTGACACACAGGCGGCGCGATGGCAGGGATTTCCCTTGGGACAGGCCCATCGGCCGAATTCATAATGGATCCCGTGGTTGCTCCCGACGACGGGTTCGTGGTCAAACCCGACGAGCTGATCGAGATGATGTCGTCCGTTGCCCGGGCGGGCTCGGATCTCTCCAACGGTCTGGACAAGGTCCGTGACGGCCTGATGCTTCCGTCCACGGTGGGCGCTGGATGGGAGGTCGACGCACCGCTGGCCCGCTGTGCCAATGACTGGCTGCAGCAGATGCTGGCACTCAAGGCCGCCACTTCACGCGCTTCGGAAAATCTGGCCAAAAGCGCTCAGTCCTATATGGACACTGAAGGCGATGTCTGTGTACTTCCTGAAGAGGAGCAGTAGTCGTGGTCACCTACCGGCGGTTGCAGGGGATCGACCCGGGGGAGTTCCGGGCGGTGGCAAGACAATGGGCGACCGGTGCGCAGACGGCTCAGGCGGCGCAGCAGGAACTGACCCGGGTCACGGTTCATCTGCCGGACAACTGGCAGGGGGTCGCCGGGGACGCGGCCGCACAGCACTTCATCCAGCTGCGTGAGGAGCTGACCGAGGCCGGTGCGAAGGCGGCGCACGTCGCCGCAGTGCTCGATCATCTTGCCGATGAGGTGGCGGCGGCGAAGACCAAACTGGCCGATGCGGTACAGATCGCGCGCTCGCGGTCGCTTGACGTTAGCGATGCTGGGGTTGTGTCCGCGCCCAACGCGGACAATCAGGTCGAGGTTTCGCCTGCTCAGGCGCGGATCAATCACGCCGTCTCCGAAGCGTCGATGGCCGACCACCGCGCGGCGAAGAGCCTTAGCGATCCACAGCCGCTCCGGTCCATCTTCCTTGAGTCCGACACCGATTTGGGAAAGTTTTCCCACGGCAACTTCGACTACAACTACGACCCGAATGAGCCATCGGTCACCATCGTGGTCCGGGTGAAGTACGACTTCGAAGAGGGCATCAGCGAGGAAGAGAAGCTCAAGTTCAAGGCGATGACCGAGGCTGCGGTCCGGGACGGCTGGAACGAGCGGGCCGAGCTGGTGCCGGCCGACGGCACCGGCCCGTCGATCCCGGTACGGGTGGTGGTGCAGGAGAACAACGACAGCTACCACAAGGTGATCGACGTCGAGCAGCATCGCTCCCGCCCGTGGGTGGGCATGGACCTCAACACCGGCATCGACGACGGTGAAGGCAACCGGCACACCAAGGCCACCATGGTGCACGAGTTCGGCCACGTGCTTGGTAACTACGACGAATACGACGGCGGTTTCTTCGAGAATCGCGCCTGGTGGCACGACAACGACCACCATGACGAGGAGAACTACTCGCTCATGGGCGGTGGCTCACAATTGCATCCGCGCTATTTCGACCACATCGCCAATCAGACCTCGACCGTGGCGGGCGAGCGTTACGAGCCAAGGATCGTGGCCCAGCCGAGCATGTGAACCGAAGGTCATCTGGCAATTCCCTGGTACACAAGATGTAGAGCCATTCCCTGGTCGGCGTGGGCGAGGTTGTGGCAGTGGTTCATCCACACGCCAGGGTTGGAAGCGCGGAACGCCACTCGCCATACCTCACCGGGCCGCACGTCGAAGGTGTCCAGCAGCAGCGGACTCCCGGTCACCAGCCGGCCGTTCTTGGCCAGCACCAGCACCCGGTGACCGTGCAGGTGCCAGGGGTGCGTTTCGAGCCCTCGGTTGACCACGGTGAAGGCGACGAGATCGCCTTCCGCGACCACCTGGTCCGGGATGTTGGGATGGGCTTTCCCGTTCACGGTTTGCGCGTAGGCGGGCTTTCCGTCCACCAAAGCCAATCCACGATCCAGCACCAGCGTGAAGTCTTTGTCGGGCCGGGCTTGCAGATCGCTGCCACCGGTGGGTGTCCCATAGGAGGTCAGGTCCAGCTCGGGCCAGGCCGAGGTGTCCGGGTGCGGGCCGGGGGAGAGGGCCAGGCCCACCGCGCGGTCGTCGATCCGGAGTGCCACGGGGCCGGACGGCATGGTGAAGGCGAGATCATAGCGGGCGCCGGCGGCGATCCGCAGCGCCACCTCACGAACCTCGCCCGGCCCGTTCAGGTCGTTGCCGTCCGCCGCGACGACTCGAAAACTGGTTCCACTCAAGGTAAACCGATGCGGAGTGTTGTCGGTGTTGATGAGCCGCAACCTCACCGATGCACCAGGTGGCTGCGGATTGTCCGCCATGCCGTCGTGGGTACCAATCGCCAGCGCCCCGCCAAAGGTGTGCACCGGCACGGTAAGGTCGGTGCCCGAAAGCGGCGAACGCGGCTGCACGATCAGGGTGCCATACAGGCCAAGGCGCACACCGCGATCGGATACCTGATGCGTGTGGTACCAGTAGGTGCCGACCTGATCGGCACGGAACCGGTAGACGAACTCCTCGCCGGGCCGGACCGCGTCCTGCGTCACGCCCGGCGCGCCATCCTCGCCGTTGCGTACGTCGTAACCGTGCCAGTGCAGGGTCACCCCGTCCGGGATGTCCACATTGGTCAAACGAACCTCCACCAGATCGCCCTCGGTGGCGGTGAGTGCGGGTCCGGGCACCTGACCGTCAAAGGTCCACGCCGCCACCTTGCGGCCGGAGGCGAGCGTTATCTCGGCCTGCCGTGCGGAGAGCGCATAACGTTTCACGGTGCCGCCGGGTGCGGGCTCGGTCGGGCCGCGCAGATCGGCGACGGAAACGGTGTGGTGCGGCGGTGTGGCGGTCGCCGATGGTCCGGCGGGCAGAAATCCCAGCGTGGCGGCACCCAGCCCGGCGGCGAGGGACACCGCGCCGGCGACGGTCGCTGCCCGCTTGGCCGCCGGGTGCCTGAGCCACCAGGTCACCGCCGTCGCCACGCCGACGAGCGCGACGCTTGCCATGGCTTGGGCGGGGCTGGCCGGGTACCCAAAAAGAAAAAGAAATAGTAATCCACAGATGCCTGCGTATCCGGTCATGAACAGCGGCACCACCGCCCGGGAAAGCCCACGAGCCATTGCGGTCACGCCGGCCGCGGCCGCGGCCAAGCCCAGCAGCGGCAGGGCGAGAGTCACCTTGTCCTGAACGAACCACCATCCCTGGTCGGCCAGCGCGACGACGGTCCCGACCCGCGCAAGCGTGGCGACCCCTGCGGCGATCAGCGCCGCCAGAGCTATCCGGCCTCGTCCGGAAGCCACCGCGATCGCAGTGCCCAGCCAGGCGGCAGCGCTCACCGCCGCCGCCAGAAGGTCGACGGCGATGAGCTGTTGGGCATTCATCGGGCTGGCTCGGCTGTGGCGGCAGGAGCGATCGTGGCATGGGCGCGAGCCCGCATCAGCACCCTGCTCGCGACGCCGAGGATGGCCAGGCCGTTGAGCGCGTGCAAGCCAATGATGGCAAGGGAAACGCCGGTGGTTTGCTGCTCGGTGGAGCCGCCGATGACGTTGCCCAGCACGACAATCAGCGTCTGCACGATGGTCAGGCCAAGTGTCAGTGCGGTCAGCCCGATCAGCCGGCCGGGTGCGCGGGCAAGGGCGGCGGCCAGCGTGGCCACCAGAGCCAGCAGGGCGAAGATCCGGCCGTTCATGACGTGCAGGGCGAAGGAGTCATCGGTCTGCGGTCGGCTGAACGCCCCGATGGCGGCGAAATAGAACTGCAACGCGCCTGAGGCGAGCAGAAGTCCCACGATTGCTACGTAGATCCGGCGCATCATCATGGGATTGATCCTCTGCCGCGGTGCGGTGTTACGCGTCGCCTGTGGGGCGGCAGTTGGCTACGCCCCGGCGAGCGAAGCTTGCCTGGTCGATTACGTTTGATGACGTAGCCGGGTGCGCCTTGCGCAGGATTCGGGCGGTTCTGAGCTGCGGATATCATCTGCGCATGAACCCCGTGTTGGGCCGCCTGGTCCGGTTGCCGCTGTGGGCGCAGGACACCGCGCTTGCGATCTTCGTCGCGCTGATGCAGTGGCAGGGGACCAAGCAGGTCGCGACCCATCGGGGGGAGGTCTTTGACCCGGGGCAGACCGTGTTCCCCGCGGTGGTGCTGCTGGGCGGCGGTCTGCTGCTCGCTGTCCGCCGCCGCTGGCCGGTCGCCACCTTCGTGGTCATCGGCGGGATGAGCGTGTGCTACTACGCGGCAGGCTATCCGGACGGCCCGGGGTGGGTGGCGTTTTTCGTTGCGGCCTATACGCTGACGGCCTATGGCGACGGAGTCCGCTCGATGCGGATCGCGGTGGGAGGCCTCGCTGCCTTGACAGTCGGCTGGATTCTCACCGCCGACATCTCCGAGGGCGGACAGATGGGCTGGCTCATGTTCCGGATAGGCACCGCCATCATGGCCACCATCCTGGGCGAGTCGGTCCGGATGCGCCGAGTCCTTGCGGCGCAAGCACAGGAGCGAGCAGAGCGAGCGGAGCGCACCCGCGAGGAGGAGGCCCGCCGGCGCGTGGACGCCGAACGGATGCGCATCGCGCGGGAGGTCCACGATACGGTCGCGCACGCGATCGCCATCATCAATGTGCAAGCCGGCGTCACCGCACACGTGCTCGACAGGCGCCCCGAGCAGGCACGCGAGACGCTGACCACGATCGAGCGCACCAGCGCGCGGGCGTTGCACGAGCTGCGGGCCACGCTCGGGGTGCTGACCGACGGCTCAGATGATTCCAAAGCGCCCGTGCCCGGGATGGCACAGGTCAACGATCTGGTCCGGATGGCTCGGGAGGCCGGTCTGTCGGTCAGCGTCGAGCTTTCGCCGGAGGGAAGCCAGGACCTGCCCAGCGCGCTGGACAGCGCGGCCTACCGGATCCTGCAGGAGTCGCTGACAAACGTCATCCGGCACGCCGGTCCCGGAGTCACCGTCCGTGCGTCGGTCGAGCGAAGCGAGGACGAGCTTGTGGTCGAGGTCAGCGACGATGGGCTGGGCTCGCCCTGCCCCGAGGTGGGCAGCGGGCGCGGCATAGTGGGCATGCGCGAAAGATGCGAGCTGCTGGGCGGTTCGCTGACGGCCGGGCCACGGCCCGGAAACGGGTTCGAGGTGCTGGCTCGGATTCCGGTGCGGGCCGGTTTGGCGCCCGCCCGATGATCAAGGTCGTGCTCGCCGATGATCAAGCCCTCGTCCGCGCCGGATTCCGCATGCTGCTTGACATCGAGGAGGATATCGAGGTCGTCGGCGAGGCCGCGACCGGTGCCGAAGCGTTGGCGCTGGCGCACTCGCAGCGGCCCGAGGTGGTGCTCATGGACATCCGGATGCCCGTTCTCGACGGAATCCAGGCCACCCGGCGGATCAGTCAAACCGCTGGGCTCGACCGGGTGAGGGTCATCATTCTCACCACCTATGACACAGATACCTACGTGTTCGAGGCATTGCAGGCCGGTGCGAGCGGCTTTCTGCTCAAAGACTGCGGCCCGGCCGAGCTGCTGCACGGCATCCGTGTGGTGGCGGCCGGAGATGCTTTGCTGGCGCCCAAAATCACGCGCCGCCTGATCGGCAGGTTCGCCGCGGCCGGGAATACGGCGAGACTGGCCGAGGACCAGCTGTCCGTCCTGACCACCCGGGAAAGGGAGATCGTGGCGCTGGTCGGGCAGGGATTGTCCAATGAGGAGATCGCCGCCAAGCTGGTACTCAGCCCGGCGACGGCGCGCACGCATGTGAGCCGGGCGATGACCAAACTGCGCGCCCGTGACCGCGCCCAGCTGGTGGTCATCGCCTATCAGACCGGCCTCGTCACCGTGTAGAAAACGGTGCCCCGCGCCGTCGGCGGACCTCGGCTAGCATCATGCTTCCGACGTTCATGTTCCGGCGTCGATTTACGGGGAAAGGAACGAAATCCATGGCAAGGTATCGCATTTTTGCGATCTACTCTGTTCTGGCATTGCTGAGCGCCGGCCTGGTAGTGGCCGACCCGAGCCCAGCGATGGCCGACTACACGACCACGGTGGTCAACTTCAATACCGCCGGCAATCAGGTCACCCGCTATGACACCGAAGGCAACGCGGTCGACGCCCACGACGGTGACCTGGCGCTCTTCGGTGAGACCTACTACCTGTACGGAACGAGTTACGACTGCGGTTACACGCTGACCACCGCCGGCACGAAGTTCTGTGGCTTCAAGGTCTACAGCTCACCGGATCTGGTCCACTGGACCGATCGTGGGCAGCTGTTCGAGGCCTCCGGGGCGCTGTGGCAGGGCCGGTGCGCCCCGCCTCAGTACGGCTGCTACCGGCCGCACGTGGTTTACAACCAGAGCACCTCGAAGTATGTGCTGTGGATCAACGGGTACGACAATGCCAGCGGCTATCACGTGTTCACCTCCGATTTCCCGACCGGGCCGTTCGCCGAGCTGGCCGCGCCGACTCTGGCTGTGCAGGGCACCGGCGCTGGATTCAACAACGGGGACATGGACGTGTTCGTCGACGACGACCTCGCCAAGACGGCGTACCTGGCCTATACCGACATCCGTGGCGGGCACGACCAGATCGTGGAAAAGCTCAACGCCTCCTACACGAGCGGCACGGGACAGTACACGAGGCTCAATATCAACTCGACCGAAGCGCCGTCGCTGTTCAAGCGCGGCCTCATCTATTACCACCTCAGTGGACCCAACTGTCCATATTGCACAGGAACGGCCACGCAATACCGCTATGCGGGCGGCCCGTTGGGTCCGTGGTCGGCGCCCACCACTATCAACACCAACTCGTGTGGCGGTCAGCCTTCCTTCGTCTCGGCGATCCCCACCGCCTCCGGCACCACCTACCTGTACGGCAGCGACCTGTGGAACGGCGAGTTCAACGAGGCGCTGGCCAACTATCACTGGGCGCCACTGACCTTCGCCGGCAACGGCTCGATCTCCTCCTTCAGCTGTCTCGCCAGCGTCTCCATCGCGCTGACGACCGGCTCGGCGGGCAGCCAAATCGTGCCGGCCGACCGCGATCAGGCCGACGGCGTCGACGGCTTCCGGCACTGGTGTGACATTCATTCGACCGGGTTCCGCCGGATGCAAACCTTCGTCGCCTCCCGCACCGGGACGCTGACCAGCGCTTCCTACACCAGC
Source organism: Rhizocola hellebori (assembly GCF_016862955.1). Taxonomy (GTDB): domain Bacteria; phylum Actinomycetota; class Actinomycetes; order Mycobacteriales; family Micromonosporaceae; genus Rhizocola; species Rhizocola hellebori. The sequence continues at coordinate 8,106 of NZ_BONY01000068.1, forward strand.
TTCCGCAAAGGCAACCCGAACGCCGGGCTGACTTTCAGCATCGTGGCGGTCAACGCCTCGCTGCAGCCGGTAGGCACGCCGCTGTTCACCACGACGGTGCCGGCCGATGCGGTGGGCTGGTCTCCGCGTAACGTGACAGTGCGGCCGCACATCCCGGTCACGGCCGGAATCCGTTACGGCATACAGGTTCAGTCGACCACCACGGCCGGCTGCTATGGACTGACCTATAACGACACTGCCCCTTACCCGGGTGGTGGCGAGGCTTACAGCACCAACGGCACCACCTACATTGCGGAGACAAACCGTTCGTCCAAGTTCGAGACCACGATCGGGGCACCCAATTTCGCCGCCGTGGCCACCAGCACTGCCAGCAGCAGTGTGGAGGCGTGGGGCTGGGGCCGGGTCAAAGCCCATGACGGACAACGCATCACCAGTCCGTCGGCCGCGGGCTGGTCGACCGACAGCAACCTGGGTGCAGACCATCCCGAATGGATTCTTCTTGATCTGGGTACGAGCCGGTTGGTGCAGCGAGTCGATCTGTACCCGCGCAACGACCCCGGCAACGTCGGCCAGGGCTTCCCGAAGGCACTGAAGATCGAGGTCTCAGTCGACGCCGTGACGTGGACTGAGGTGCGTAACGAAACCGGGCTGGGGCTGCCCAGCGCGGCGGTGCAGAGCTTCCCCTTCGCCACTGGCCACAACGCCCGGTACATCCGTGTCACCGGCACCAGTCTGCGCAACAGCAACCCCAACGACGCAAGCTATCGGCTGCAGCTCGCCGAGGTCGAGGTCTACTGAACCGCAGAGCCGGGGCGGCCATCCGCCCCGGCTCCTTTATTTGGTGGCGAATGTTTACTTAGCCCTTGCGCTAAGTGTTCTGGCTCGCAATACTAAGCCTTATGGATAACCATCCTGCGCTGGATGACGCCTTCCTCGCACTCGCCGATTCGACGAGACGCAGCGTGCTGACACGGCTTGCCCGTGGCCCGGCAAGCGTGTCCGAGCTTGCGGCGCCGAGTTCCATGGCGCTGCCTTCCTTCATGAAACACATCCGCTTGCTTGAGCGCAGCGGCTGGATCCGCACGCACAAGTCGGGCCGCACGCGCACCTGTGTCTTCGAGCCGAGCAAATTGCCGGTTGTGGACGACTGGCTGGCCCAGCAGCGGGCACTCTGGGAGGCGAGGACCGACCGTCTCGAGCGATTCATCGACCTGGAGACCGAATGAACCCCGAGTTGGATCTTGAGATTTCCCGAGTCATCCGGGCGCCACGCATACGGGTGTGGCGGGCGTGGGCCGACCCGAAGCGGCTCGAGCAATGGTGGGTGCCGGCTCCCGCGCAGTGCCGGGTGGAGAAGCTGGAGCTTTCGCCGGGCGGCTCCTTCCGCACGAGCATCCGCGAGGGTGCTGCGGAGTTCCAGCCGCACCTGAACGCTTGCGTGCTGGCGGTAGACGAGGAACGTCGGATCGTCTTCACCGACGCCCTGCTCGCCGGTTGGCGGCCGAGTGACTCCCCGTTCATGACCGCAGTGATCACGATGCGTGACCACCCCGACGGGACCGAGTACGTCGCCTGTGCGATGCATCGGGATCGCACCGCCCGCGACACCCATGAGCGCCTTGGATTCTTCGACGGCTGGGCCACCGTCACCGCGCAACTGGCCGAGCTGACCGAGCAGGAGGAGTGGTAATGAGGCTTACCCTGACCCAATTCGTGACGCTGGACGGCGTATATCAGGGTCCCGGATCGGCCGACGAGGACACCAGCGACGGCTTCGCCCGAGGCGGATGGATGGTCCCGCACATGGACCAGGCCTTCATCGAGCTGGCCGCGGGCTGGCTCGCGCAGGCCGATGCGCTGCTGCTGGGCCGCCGCACCTACCAGGCCTTCGCTCGCGACTGGCCGCAAATCACCGATCCGGACGACCCATTCACCAAAAGCATGAATGGATTGCCGAAGTATGTCGCCTCGAACACGCTCACTGAGGCGACCTGGGCTCCGACGACGATCCTACGCGGGGATGTGGTGCAGGAGGTGGCCAAGCTCAAAGCTGGACCGGGACGAGAGTGGCAGGTGCACGGTTCCGCGCGGCTCGCGCAGAGCCTGCTCGCCGCGGGTCTTATAGACGAGGTTCGGATGGTCATCACGCCCACCGTGCTCGGGCAGGGACGGCGTCTCTTCCCCGACCACGGGCCGGCCATCGGCATGCGCGTCACCGGCCACTCCACTACACCAGGCGGCCTCACGATCTTGATTCTTGAGGCCACCAGCGCGCCCCAATTTGCCACCTACGAAGGTGTGGGCGCCGTGCCGCGGTGAGACGGTCTTGGCACAGCGAGATCGACCATAGTGCCTGCGTCGCCACCCGCGGTCGTGTAAGACGGAGCTGAGACCATCGACAGGCGGGGGGTTTGACGGTGACGAGTGATACCAGCAAGGCGGTGGCGCGAAGCGGGATGGTGCTGGCCGCGTTCTTGATGATGCTGGCCGGAGCGTTCCAGTTCTTCCAGGGCATCTCGGCCGTGGTGAAGGACGACATCTACCTCAACGCGCCCAACTACATATACAAATTCGACACCACCACGTGGGGCTGGATCCACCTGATCCTCGGCGCGATCGTGGCGATCAGCGGCTTCTTCCTTTACCAGGGCAAGGACTGGGCCCGCGGTGTCGCGATCGTCCTGGCCGGTCTGGCTGCCTTGAGCCAGTTCTTCTTCATTCCGTACTACCCGCTGTGGGCGATTCTGATCATCGCCCTTGACATATTCATCATATGGGCGATCGTGAAAGCGCCAGCGGGAAACAACTTTTAGCCGATAGGAAATCCGCGAGTCCGGCTCGGCCACAGTTTGGCCGGGCCGGACTCTTCCATACCTGATCCAAAAAGCTCGCAAGGGGAACATCGCAAATCTGACACTTTGGCGACCCCGTCGTGGTCGGCCGTCCGGCCACGGTGTTCCGATGGTGAGAGTGTCGGGTGCCGGTGTATTGGCGAATGCATCGATGCGTTTGGCCCGAAGCTCGCTCTTTTTGCCGACTCTGTCCGCGGGCCCCTGCGGGCTAGCCTGGCTTCGCGACAAAGGACGACTAAGTTGCGACTCTGCTCGCTTCGGGACAGACGCAGGATGTTGGATTGGGTGGGAAAGTGGCGGATGCTGCTACGGCTGCCTACTCAGGGCACGGGAGTACAGGGCTAGTCGGGGCGCAGGTGGTGGCACTCTTTCGGTGCGATCCAGCCGACGATTTGGTGACAATGTTGTGGCCGGGTGTGGCTCAATCGGACCTGCCCACACTCCTCATAGTTCTCAGTTCGCGTTTCGCGTCACTACCCGATTTCGGTCTGGTGTGGGTGGGTGAGGGCAGCGTCACGGTATTCGCCAGGGGATCGGTTCATATCGAGGTCTTTCAGGGCGGCCGGTCACTGGCGTCGATCACGGCTGGGCCGCGCGCCACCTGGCACGAAGAATCGTTCGAAAGAGCGGATCGTGTCGTATTGTCCACATCGGACAGTGGCGGCGAGATCGGACTGCCGTTGCAGGGCGGCATCGTGCGGGCGGGGCGAATCGAATGCGGCGCAGCGGCGCTGACCGCACAGCCATCGGCCCGGCCGAGGGTGTCGCACTCGGTGGTGCCCGTCATGCCGGCCAACATTCCGCCGGTACGGCCCGAGGTTTCGTCAACACAGCAATGGGCTGATCCCGAGGAGCCGCTCAAGAAGGCGGAACCGTTCAAGATTCCGGATCAGCTACGCGAGCAGTTGCTGCCGCCGCCAGATGCGCCCAATGTGCGGCCAGCGCCCAGGGCGGAACCTTTCCGGCTACCAGACCTCAATATCTCTCCGCACGGTGGTGACACCGAGAGGTCGTCGCGGTCGAAGCCGGAGGGAAAACGCTTTGTCGCCATACAGTGCCCAAAGCTGCATCTCAACGAGCCGGCCGCGCCCGCGTGCCGCATCTGCTATCTGCCGCTTGAGCTCGATGCGCCGCAGCTGGAGACTCTGCAGCCCGCACTGGGCTGGCTGCAGCGCGCCGGAACCAGCGAACGCTGGGAGGTCGTGAACCCGGTCATCCTGATTGGGCGAGCACCGGGCTTCAGCGCGGTGGACAGACTGGCACTCACCCTCTCCGGTGTGTCGGCCGCAATCGCCGACCTCCACGTGGAAGCGCGGTTGAGTGGCTTCCGCATGGAGGTCATGGACCGCTCCGGGCGGCGCGGTACCCATGTGATCAATCCTGATGGGCGCAAGGTGCGGCTGGAACCGGGCGCGCCGATACGGCTGCGCGAGACGGGAAGCATCGTGCTGGCCGACGAGGTCACCCTCACCTTCGAGGTGGACCGATGACCGCGCCCGGCGGCGAGCCACCAATAATCGGTGGCTTCGCGCACATGAGGTATCTCGGCTCGGGTGGGTTTGGCGAGGTGCATCAGTATGTGCGGGAGGCGTCGGGCGCCTCGGTCGCGATCAAGGTGCTGCGTGTAGACAGGCTCACCGGTGGCGGCATAGAAGACGTGATGCGGGAGGCGCAGGCGCTAGGCCGTCCCTCGGACCGGGGTGCTCATCCGAATATCGTTGCCGTTCAAGAGGTCGGGCTCACCGAGAAGTCGCGACGGCCATTTCTGGTGATGGAGTATTGCCCCGGCGGCAGCTGGGCGCAGCACATCGAAAAGGCCGGCCTGGTCGATCCCTGGGCGGTGCTCAATGTGGGCATCCAGATCGCTGGTGCGCTCTACACACTCCATCAGCGTGGGATAGTGCATCGCGATGTCAAGCCGGGCAACATTCTCTTCGGGCGGCAGGCGGTTCCGAAGCTCGCCGACCTCGGTATCGCGACACTGACCCGCGACGAGGTAAACCGCGGATCCGCCTGGCTGTCAAGGGACTACGCGGCCGCCGAGGTGGTCGTCTCCCGGGTCTCCAACGAGCTTTCGGACCTGTTCTCGTTGGCAGCCACGCTTTACCATGCGCTGGCCGGCCGGTCGTGGGTGCGCCTGCCCAAGGGCGACAACTCGCCCGAGGCCATCGATGAACGGATCATCGCCGGCCGGGTACCGGAAATAGCAGGAAACGACATTCCGGATCGGCTGAAACGGCTCATCATCGGCGCGATGCATCCCGACGCCCGGACCCGCGCTGGAAACGTGGGTCTGGCCAACCCCAACGGCGATCGGCGCGTGGAGGCGCTCAAGCTGTTCGCCTTCCGGCTGCGAGACATTCAGGAAGAGCAGAACTACACTACCCTGACCCGGGTACCCATCGACGACCTCGATGACTGGACAGAGCCCGCCGAGCCGGCCGTAGCGCCGATCCTCCCGCCGGAACCAAATTCTATTTGGGCGCCTCCGGTCAGCGACCCGGCGGAAGCCACCTTCGACTCCGACCTTATCGGCGGATGGGATCTGCCCAAGGGCGACACCGAGCACGCCGGTCCTATCGGGCGAAGCGCGGTGCGGCAGCGGGATCCGGAAGCGACCCGCACCGAGGAAACCTCGCTGGTGGTGCAGATACGGAATCGTCGGCCACGCAACAAAAAGGTGTGGCTGGCGATCGCCGGGGCGGCGGCGGTGGTGGCGGCCGTGGTCGGGATCAACGTTCTGGTGAAGCCGGTCGACGGCAGCCCCGGTGGCGGGCAAAGCCAGCGACCACAAGGGGAGGACGCCATCCCCGATCGGATGGCTCTGCCGGTGCCGGTGGTGACCGGTAAACGCGACAGCGAGGGGACCGTCACGTTTCAGTGGACTTACGCCAATCAGGAGACGGGCGACAAGTTCAACGTGCAGCGGTCGGGTCAGGAAAAAAGCGAGCTGGCTGATCGTCCCCAATGGACATTGGCCGGGGCCGCTCCCGGCGTCGAGGTGTGCCTACGAGTCAGCCTCATTCGCCAGAATCTGGTTGGTTCGCCGAGTGTGCAGGTCTGTGCATGAGTGCTGTTCGGGTGCGGTTGTGTGGTGAGGAGTTCATAGCCACCGAGCGCCAGCCCCTGTTGATCGGGCGTGAAGCCGACATCAGCGTGGACGACAATAGATATCTGCATCGCCGTTTCCTTCAGGTGGCCTGTGTGGAGGGACTGTGGGTGCTGCGCAACGTGGGCGCCCAGCTGACGGCCACCGTCTCCGATCTGCAAGGGCTGTTCCAGGCCTGGCTCGCGCCGGGCGCACAGGTGCCTTTGCTGAGCACCCACACCATCGTGTACTTCACAGCCGGGCCGACCACCTACGAGATTGACATCCTGCTCGACGAACCGCCGTTCACCGTCACCCCGGTCATCTCCGATCCCGATTCCAGCGACGGCGGCCCGGTGACCATGGGCGGCATGTCGTTGACGACCAAGCAGAAGCTGGTGTTGCTCGCGCTCACCGAACGGGCGTTGCGGCGAGGCGACCGGGGTGCCACCTCCATTCCCAGCTCCAAGGTAGCGGCCCAGCGTCTGCGCTGGACCCTGGTGGCGTTCAACCGTCAGCTGGACAACATCTGCCAAAAGCTCGCCGCCTTCGGGGTGCGCGGGTTGCACGGCGACAGCGAAAATCTGGCAGCCAACCGGCGTGCCCGTCTTGCCGAGTACGCGTTGGCAGCGCGCCTGGTTACCCGTGCCGATCTGGCATTGCTGGAAGGCGTCGAAGCCGATGGAGAGGAACTGGCGTGATCAATCCGTCGAAATGGCTGGGCCTTGCCGGCCGGCTCAACCGCAGGAACGTTTCCTGGACGGCGTTGATAGCCGTGCTGGCTGGGCTCGTGGTGTCTGTGCTGTCGTCGGAGGGTTTCCCGGCCGCAGATCTCCGGCTCAACGACGGCGGGGTGTGGGCAACCTATCGCAACCAGAACCTCTTCGGCCGGTTCAATTTGCCCGCGCAGCAACTCGATGCGTTGCTCTACCCGGGCGGGAACCAGCCGGACATCGATGTGCTGCAGGAGGCCTCCACGGTGTTCCTGGTCGACCGGACGGCCGGCCTGCTTCGCCCGATCGACGTGTCCAATCGCGACTACCAACACGAGGACGCCGCGTTGCCGGCGGTGGCGCGAGTGGCGCTGGGTGGCGGTGTCGTGGCCGTGCTTGACGAGCAGACTGGCAAACTCTGGGTGCGCACAGCCGAGTCGGCCAAAGCCTTGGACGTGTCGCAGGACGCTCCGACCGCCGAAGTCGGCAAGGCGGCCTCGATCGCGGTAGGCCTCGACGGCACGGTGCATGCGGTCTCCTCTGATACCAATAAGCTGCTTTCGGTAACCCGAAGCGGCGAGCGTGAGCAGCGTGACCTGCCCGATGTCGAGGGGGCCTCGGTCACCGCGGTGGGTTCGGTACCGGTGGTGCTGAGCAAAGGCGGCAAGCTGGTGCTGCCGGACGAGGTCGTCTCCGTTGACGGCAGTGCACGCCTGCAGCAACCCGGCCCGGAGTCCGAGTCGGTCCTGCTCGGCACGGAAAAGCAACTGCTGCAGGTCGATCTCTCCGACGGCGAAAGCGCTTCGCTTTCCGAAGTTGGCAAGGGTGGGCCGGCCGCGCCGGTGCGCTTGGGCGACTGCGTCCACGCGGCCTGGGCGGGATCGGCACCAACCTACATTCGCTTGTGCGGCCCGGGCAAGGCCGACCAGCCGGTACCGCTGGAAGGGCTGTCACCCAATGCGGAGCTGGTATTCAGGGTGAACCGGGACGCGATTGTGCTGAACGACGCGGCCGAGGGCAACATCTATCTGTTCGAACGCGGCGGAGCCGATCTGGGCAACTGGCAGGAGCTCATCGAGCGGCTCAAGGAGAACCCGACCAAGCCGCCGGAGAACTCACAACCCAACAGGCTGGTCAACAACAAACCCGAAGCGATCGATGACACCTTCGGCGCCCGTCCCGGACAGGCGGCGCTGTTGCACGTGCTGGACAACGACACCGACCCGGACGGCGACGTGCTCACCATTGTCGCCACGACCGCGGTCAAACCGGCCGGTGCGGGGCGGCTATCGGTCATCGCCAACGGGCAGGCGCTGCAGTTCGTGCCCTCACCGGGTGACTACCGGCAGGCGGTGACTTTTCAATACACCATCAGCGACGGCAATGGCGGCACAGATCCGGCCGGAGTGACGGTCAACGTCAAACCGGATGGCAATGCGCCACCGTATGCGCGGCCGTCAAATCGCGTCCTCGAACTGGAACGCGGAGGCACGCTGACTTTCAACGCGCTGCGGGACTGGCGCGATGCCGATGGCGATGCGCTGCTGCTCGCACAGGCGACCGTCCCGCTGCCGGACAAGGTGCGTTTCACGCCGGGGGGAGAACTGACCTTCACCGCCGCGCCGAATTCCTCGCCCGGCCCAAAACTGGTGTCCCTGAAGGTTTCTGACGGAACAGTCCTACAGGACGGTTCCGTCACCGTCAACGTCGTAGACCGCGACCGGCCACCGGTGGCGGAGAACGACCTGGTGACCGCCGTGGCCGGGCAGAAGGTGACGATCCGCCCGCTGGACAACGACTCCGATCCGAACACCACGGTCCCGGGCAGCGAGCAGCGGCTGCGGCTCAGCTTCGTCGGGCCGTCGAAGGCGGGTTCGTCCGCGACACCCGATTATGTGGCCGGTACCATCACCTTCAAGGCCGATCTGGTGGACGCCTATTATCTCGACTATCGGGTGACCGATGGCAAGGCGGAAGCGGCCGGCCGGATCCGGATAGACGTGCGCAAGCCGACGTCTGCCTACGCGCCGGTGGCAGTCGCGGACCAGGTCGCCCTCAGAAGCGGGACCCCTTCGGTAGCCGACGTTCTTGCCAACGACGTCGACCTCGATGGCGACGTTCTGGTCGTGCGTTCGGTGGAAGTGCCGGAAAACTCGGGCCTGAGCGTTTCGGTCATTGAGCACCGCTGGCTTCGGGTCAGTGCGACTCGCTCCGACGTCGGATCGCCCCGCTACACCGTGCGTTACGTCGTCTCCGACGGCGAACGCGACGACATCGGCGTGCTGACGGTAACGAGATTGGAAAGTGGCGATCAGAATCAGCCGCCCGTCACCGTGGCCGACATCGCGACCGTGCGCGCGGGTGACATCGTCGACATCGATGTGCTGGCCAACGACTCGGATCCGGAAGGCGCCGCGCTTGGGCTCAAACCCAAGGTGGTGGACGACAACGAGGCGAGCAAGCGCGGTTTGTGGCTGGTCTCGGCGGGCCGGGTGCGATTCCACGCGCTTGACAAGCCCGGCACCTCCACCGCCAGCTACACCGCGCTGGACGAACGCGGGCAGTCGGCGGTCGGCCAGATCACCGTCACCGTCATCGCCTCCACCGCGGCCAACCAGATCCCGCAGCCAAAGCCGGTGCAGGCCAGGGCTTTCGCCGGTGGGAAGGTGCGCATCCCGATTCCGTTGACCGGGGTGGACCCGGACGGTGATTCGGTTTTGCTTCTCGGCCCGATGCTGGCTCCGCAACTGGGCCGTATCGTCGACCAGGGCATCGACTACTTTGACTACGAGGCGTATCCCGGCGCGGGTGGCACCGATGAGTTCACCTATCGGGTGCTCGACGGGTTTGGTGGTCTGGGTACGGGCAGCGTCCGGATCGGCGTGGTGGCGTTCCCGGATCGGGACACGGCACCGGTTGCCGTGGACGACGAGTTCGTCGTGGCGCCCGGCGCGACGGTTCGCGTTCCGGTGCTGACAAACGATTCCGATGTGGATGGCGATCCGCTGACCGTCGAGGATCTGAAGCTGCTGAATCCGAGACTGCCCGAGGGCACGTCGCTCAATGGCAGCGTGGTGGTCGTCAAGGCGGGCCCGAACGAGCGGGACGTGGTTTCGGTCCGATACGGGATCTCCGATGGCCGCGGTCAGCGGGCCACTGCCACGGTGCGAATCACGTCGCGTGCGGGCGCGAACCTGCCGCCGATCGCCCGCGATGACATCGCCGGCCCGGTGGCCGCCGGAGCGACCAGCGTCGAAGTCGAGGTGCTGCTCAACGATGACGACCTCGACGGCCCCAAGTCCGAGCTGACCGTCGAGCCGATCAACGTTGGGGACGCCGCGCCGGTCACGGTTTCCGGCTCCAAGTTGCGCATCCCGTTGACGAAAAACGCGAGGCAGGTGTCCTACCAACTCAAGGATGCCCATAACGGGGTGGCCGTGGCCTTTGTGCGGGTCCCCGGGACCGGCCCGCAGCCGCCACGGCTCAAGGACAACCCGGAGCTGGTCGTCACGAGCGGCGCCGACCTTACCGTCAATGTCGCCGAGCTTGTCGTCGATCCGCAAGGCCTGCCGGTGCGCCTGATTGACACCCTGAGCATCTCCACTTCTCCGTCTGGGAGCCTTTCCTTGGTACCAGGGACAAGCACCCCGACCTCATTCACCTTGCATGCCGCGGCCGAGTTCTCCGGACGGGCGGCGGTGGTGTTCGCGGTAGAGGACGGCCAGGCATCCGCATCGCTGAGCCTTCGGGTGAAGGTGGTCCCGTCAGGCAAACAGCCGCCGGTGTTTTCCTGCCCACCGGTCGAGCCGGCGGCCGGTGCGCCACCGGTGACCGTCGAGTTGCAGCGGTGCGTCCGGTCGAACGCCGGTGAAGGCCTGTTGTTCAGTCTCGACAGCAAGGCCCCAGCCGGGCTGACCGTCGAGCTGGCCGGCTCCAAGCTGAAGATCTCGGCCGCGCCCGACGCGGAGATCGGCGACCGAGGCAAACTGAAACTCACCGTCACCGATGAGGCGAAAGCGTCGGCGCAAGGCGAGCTCGCCATTGTGGTTCGCCCCTCGGGTCTAGCCGTGGCCAACACCGATTACGCCAACGCGAAAGTGGGCGAAGAGGTCCATGTCAATGTCATAGGCAACGACGTCAACCCGTTCCCGAACTCCCCATTGAAGCTGGTGTCGCTGGAGGCGCCGGGCGCTCCCGGCGCGCGCATCGACGAGGGTAAGGGTGAGGTGATTTTCACCCCGGCAAAACACGGGAAGGTGGCGTTGCAATACACCGTCCAGGACGCGACCGGCAAGCCGGACCGCCGGGTCAACGGCTCGGTCGAGGTGACGGTCATCGACAAGCCGCTCGCGCCGGGTCAGCCGATCGCCCGCAGCGAGGGGGACAAGTTCGCCGTTCTGGTCTGGTCCGAGCCGGACAATCAAGGCTCGCCTGTCGACCGGTACACGGTGACCGGCAACGACGGGTTCTCCCAGACCTGCGCGGAAACCGTCTGCCGATTGGACGGCCTGACCAACGGAAAGACCTATCGGTTCAAGGTTCGGGCGATCAACGCGGCGGGAAATGGGCCGGAAAGCCCGGAGTCGGCGGACGTGCACCCGGACGCCAAACCTGACCAGCCACAGGCGCCGACGACCACGTTCGGCGACTCGAAGATCACGCTTTCCTGGGCGGCACCGAACGGCAACGGCGGATCGTCGATCCAGGGGTACGAGGTTGAGATCTCCCCGGGCGGGATATCGCATCCGGTCAACGGCACCTCGTATGTGTGGAGCGGACTAGACAATGGTGCCGCCTACACATTCCGGCTCAGGGCACGCAACAGCAACCTTTTCAGCGAGTGGAGCGCATCGTCGGCCCCGGAGATTCCGGCGAGGCAACCCGAAGCACCGCAAGCGCCAACGGCGGCCGGGGTGGCCGATGGGATAGGCCAGCAGATCGTCGTCAATTGGATCGAGCCTGTCGTGAACGGGGCGGCGGTCACCGAGTACCAGTTGACGGTGATAAGGGCAGGCGTCACCGAGCGCACCATCACCGTGCCGGGCGACACCACCGGCGCAACTGTCAACGTGGACAACGGTGTGGACTATCGCTTCACCGTGGTGGCGGTGAACAAAGCCGGCCCGTCGCAGGCGAGCCCGGCGTCGGCGGCCACCATCGCCCACGGCAAGCCGTTCCCGGTGCTGACCCACAGCTACTCCGACAACAGCGGTGGCACCGGCTATGACGGCCGGGTCAGCTATTCGCTGTCGCCTCCGGGCGACAACGGCCTGGCCATTTCGTCCTACGAGTTCGATGTGGACGGCAACGGGTCGACCGACTTCGGCAGCGGAAGCGCCTCCGGCTATGTGACCGGCCTTGCCAATGGCACGGATTACCAGATCCGGGTCAGGGCTTGCAATGACATGTGCGGTGACTGGTCGGGCGCGGGCAACGTGGTGCGTCCCTATGGCCCGGTTCGCCAGCCGAACGCGGGCGCGGCCAAGAGCGGCGCGACGAGCGTGACTCTTTCCTGGAGTTCGGCCGGTGAGAACGGGCGGCCGCTGGACCGGATCGAGATTCGGGTCAACGGCGGCGGCTGGGAGAACGTGGGGACCGGGGCGGGCAGCCGCGGCTGTGGCAACGGCTATGACCAGACCTGCAGTATCGACGTGAGAGCGTTCGACATCGCGGGCCAGGTATCCCCGACCGCTTCTGCCTCTGCCCGTACCGATCCGCCGCCGGGCGTGGTTACCGTCGCCAAGGGGGCAAGCGCTCAAGGGCAGCCCGGTTGCAGCAGCCCGCCCTGCGCCTACGTCGTGGTGACCCTGTCGAATTTCTCGCCGAACACCGCCTATGCCTGCGACATCAACTCCGCCCACGGCGACCTGTTCGATGTCACGGTGACCACGAACGGCAGCGGGAACGGCAGCAGGCAAGCCCTTAGCTATTACGGCTACCCGACCGGTTGGGTCTCGGCGACCTGCAACGGCATCACTGGTACCAGAAATCCTTGGAACTAGGCCCCTTCAGTTCCGGACCGACCACAATGGAGAGACACGTGACGATCATGACCACGCCAGAGGATGCGCAGCGTTTCCACAAGGATTTCGCTCAGCTGGTGGCCAACATCGAGCAGGCCGTGCTGGGCAAGCAGGACTGCGTCAAACTCGCTCTGGCCTGTCTGTTCACCGGGGGACATCTGCTGCTTGAGGACAAGCCTGGAACGGGAAAGACGTTGCTGGCCAAGGCGCTGGCGCGCAGTGTCGAGGGCCGCACCAAGCGGGTGCAGTTCACCCCGGACCTGCTGCCCGGCGACATCACCGGCGGCATGATCTTCGACTTAGAAAAGCAAGAGCTGCAGTTACGGCGAGGCCCGGTCTTCACCAACATCCTGCTCGCCGATGAGATCAACCGTGCCTCGCCCAAGACACAGTCGGCTCTGCTGCAGGCGATGGAGGAGGGGCAGGTATCCATCGACGGCGAGAACCATGTGCTCGATCAGCCCTTCATGGTGATCGCCACGCAGAACCCGATCGAACAGGCGGGCACCTATCCCTTGCCGGAGGCGCAGCTGGACCGCTTCCTGGTGCGGACCGAGCTGGGCGACCCCGCTCCGCGCTATGCCATTCAGCTGATGCACGAGGCGTTCCGGATGGACAGATCGGAATTGGTGCAGGAGCTGATCGGGGTAAGGGGTGTGGTGGACCGCAAGCACATCGCGGCCGGCGTTCACGTCGAGACGGAGGTGTTGCAATACGTCAACGACATCGCGGTGAAGACACGCGCGGACAACCAGGTCCAGGTCGGGGTCAGCATGCGGGGCTGTCTGGCGCTGGTGCGGCTGGCGAAGACGTGGGCGGCAGCCGAGGGACGGCATTTCGTCATCGGGGACGACATCAAAGAGCTTGCCGTCGAGGCGCTGGCACATCGGCTCGTGCTCACGGTGGAAGCGGAATTCCGTGATGTCAAGGCGGTAAGCGTGATCCAGCGCATCGTGGACTCGCTGCCTGTCCCCAACGGTGGTCCGCGGCGATGACCGCCATCGCCAACGCGGCACAGGATCCCGGCGCGACACGAATAGTGTCGGTGTCGGGCATGGCTGGTTCGCTGGTGCGATCCGTGGTTCATTCGACGGTTCTGCGCCGGACCCGCATCGCGTTGCGGGTGCCGACCCAGCTCGGGTGGACGGTGATGGGCACCGGCGCGGCCGCCGGAGTGCTGGGCTGGTTCCTGGCCTGGACCGAGCTGAGGATGATCGCTCTGTTCTGTGTCGTCCTCATGGTTTATGCCGGGCTCTACACGTTCGGCAAAGCCGATCTCGAGGTGGATGTCGACGTCGAGACACCGTGGGTGGATCGGAAGGAGAAGGCCACCGTCAAGGTCGATGTCGTCGCCAAGAACAGGCTGCGCGGTGGCGCATCGCTCGAGGTGCCGATCGCGGTGGGAAGGCAGCGGCCCGAAGTGAAGACTCCGCCGCTTGGCTCCCTGTCCCGGGGCGCGCTGAAAACCGTGGATCTGAGCGAATTTATCCCCACCGCGAAGCGTGGTGTGGTGGCGATCGGCCCGGTGCAGACGGTACGCGGCGATCCCATCGGGCTGCTGCGCCGCCCAATGTCCCTGGCCGAACGGAAAGAACTGGTCGTCAAGCCGGATACCGTCGTCATCGCCAGTCTCGGTGCGGGCATGTTGAAGGACCTGGAAGGCAAAGCCACCAACGAGCGCTCGGCCAGCGATGTGTCCTTCCACTCGCTGCGCGACTATGTTCCGGGCGACGACCTGCGGCACGTACACGCGGTGACTTCAGCCCGTTTCGGCAAACCGATGGTGCGTCAGTTCGTTGACACTCGCACCGCCCATTTGTCCATTGTGGTCAGTGGGGCGGAAGCGGAATACGGCAGCGAGCAGGAGTTCGAAGACGCCATCTCGATCGCCGGGTCGATCGCGGTTAGAGGCGTAGACGACGACCAGCGCGTCGCGGTGCTCGCCGCGGGACAGCACACTCCAACGAGATCCCGGCAGTCGCGTTCGCTGATCCTCGACCCGTTCGCCCGCGCCGAATTCGGGGCCGGCCTGGCCTTGGTGGCCGGGTCCCGGCGAATGAAACGGCTCGTCCCGGATACGAGCATCGCCGTTCTGGTCACCGGCGGCCGGGCGGGGGAGATGGAATTGCGCAAAGGGGCTCGGGTGTTCGGGCCCGACGTGCGCTGCATCGCCATACAGGTCAAGGCGGGAAGTGACATCGACGTGGCCCGCGCCCGGCGGCTGCTCGTGGTCAGTGTGCCGTCGCTCGGCGGATTCGGCACGATCGGCTCGATTTTCGGGAAAGGCTGGTCATGAAACGCGACAGCTATCCAACCGCAGTCTGGGATGTCGCCACGATCGCCGTCACCACTGTGGTCGCGCTGACGGCGCTGGACTCGGTCTACGCCGGACGCCGGTACCTGCTGACCGGGGCGATCGGGTTGGGTCTGGGCCTCGGTCTCGGGTGGCTGGCCAACCGGCTGCGCTGGATGCCGCCGACTGCCATCCTGGCGGGCCTGGCGCCGGTTACGGTAGCCGCCGGACTGCTCGCGCTTCCGGAGACGATGCTGTTTTTCGTGGTACCCAGTCTGCGTACCCTGGACGGGCTTTGGGCGGGTGCGGTCGACGGCTGGCGCGGGCTGCTGACCACGGTGCCGCCGGTGGTCGACGACGGACCCCTGCTGCTGGTGCCCTACCTCGGCGGGTTTGCGGCAGCGTTGAGCGCGGTGCTGCTGGCCGGCCGGGTGAAGCTGCTCGTCGCCCCGGTGCTGCCCGGAGCGCTGCTGCTCGTGGCGGGGCTGTTGCTCGGGACCCGAGAGCCGGTGTCTGTCCTGCTGAACGGAACAGCTTTCGCGGCCCTGGCGCTGGTGGCGGTCACGGTGCGGGATCGCCGCCGTAGCGGAACGAAGGTGCCGGGCCGCAGTCAGGTGGCGAGGCAGCTGGGTCAGTCCACCACCATGGTGGCGGTGGCGGCCGGGGCGGCGTGGATGCTGGCCCTGCCCCCGGCTGTGTCCGGGGTGGATGATCGCTATGTCTTGCGCGAGCACATCGAGCTGCCCTTCGACGCGAACGTCTACCCGAGTCCGCTCGCAGGATTCCGCCGGTACGAAGTCCTGCAGAAAGACAAGGTGCTGTTCAACATCGTGGGGCTGCCCAACGACGCCCGCCTGCGGTTGGCGGTGATGGACAACTACGACGGTCTCGTTTGGACAGTCGCGCAAGGTGGCGGACGCCGGGCGGCTTCCGGGGTCTTCGAGCGCATAGGTGCCCGGATTCCGGCCACGGTCAAGGGCACCGAGGCAAGATTGCAGATCACCATCCGGGAGCTGGGCGGCGTGTGGGTGCCCATCGCGGGCGAGCCGACCGCCATCACGTTTCCCGGTCAGCGCGGCGGTGAGCTGACCGACGCGTTCCGCCTCAACCGCGCGAGCCAAACCGGGGTGATGGCGGGACATTCCCTGCTGCGCGACGGCGACACCATCGCGATGGATGTCGTCGTGCCTCCGGCAATGGACTGGCAGTCGAAAGGCAAAAGCCTCGCCGGACAAGCGGTACAGGCGGTGTCGCTGCCGACGTTGGAGGGCGTGCCCGATCGGGTCGGCGCCGTGGTGGCCGAGCGCACCAGCGGCATGACCGGTGCCTACGAGATGCTCGACAGCCTGTACAAGGCGCTCCAAGGCGGGGACTTCAGCGATGGCACCGGTCTGGCCGGTACCGGGCTGACAGTTCTTCCGGGGCACTCCGCGGGACGCATGCGCGAGTTCCTCACCGGCCCCAGACCGGTTGGCGATCCGGAGCAGTACGCGGCCGCGTTCGGCCTGTTGGCCCGCGAGCTTGACCTGCCCGCTCGGGTGGTCCTGGGGGTGCGCCCCAAAGAGCGTAACGGTGCCACCGACATCACCGGGGGCATGGTGACCGCCTGGGTGGAAGTCAAATTCGCCGAAGCCGGCTGGGTGGCTATCGATCCCACACCCGAGGTGCACAACAAGCCGAAGCCGCCGGACCCGCCTGCGCGCCACGAAGGCAACGCCCAGCTGATCCAGCCGCCGATCGTGCCCGAGATGCCGCCGGCGCAGATGCCGCCGCCGGGCGAGGAGGGAATCGACCCCCCACCGGAGCCACCGTGCGGGTTGTGCGATGCGGCGCTTCAGTTCCTGAAGTATGCCGGCCCACCGCTGCTGTTCATCGGGTTGCTCGCCGGGCTGATCCTGGGTCTGAAGGCCTGGCGCAGGCGTCGCAGGCGTCGTTACCCGACCGTGCGCCTTCGGGTCGCGGGTGGCTGGCTGGAGCTGCTGGACCGGTTGCGCGATCATCGTGTGCCGGTCCCGGCCGACCTGAGCCGACGGGAGACGGTGACTGCGCTCTATCGCATGAGCGACAAGGATTTGGGCCCGGCGCACAAGCGGGCCATCCGGGAGCTCGCGCATCTGGCTGACAGATGTGTCTTCGCCCCTGACCAGTTCGAGCCCCCGGAGCAGGACCAGAAGTTCTGGTCCACTATGGACGACGCCTTGCGTGCGCTCTCCCGGGAAACGTCATTCTGGCAGCGGCTAGCCGCCAGGCTCAATCCGACCACTCTCCTGCCCGCGGCTGCCATCGCCGCACTGCCTTTCGGGATTCGGCCATGACCGGTATGAAACTCACCCTTGCCACCCCCGGCCAGGGCCGGGTGGATCTTGCGATCACCGCGCCGTCCGGCGTGACCGTGGGCGCGCTCGCCCAGGCGATGGCAGATCGCGATCCCGACCGCAGTAGGCGGTTGCCCGCGCCGGTGACGCTCGCGGTGCACGAAGCGGACGGGTCACGGATTCTCGATCCCGGCCACGAGCTGGACCAAGCCGGGCTCAGCTCAGGAATGTCGGTGAGTCTGCGCTCGGCCGACCCCAGAGCCGGCAGTGCCGCCGCGCTCGTCCAGGTGGGTGTTCTCCAGGTGCTGGAGGGCCCGGACAAGGGCCGCAGCTATCCGCTGCACAGCGGCAGCAATCTGGTCGGCCGTGACTCCTCGTGTACAGTCGCCCTTTCCGACAGCCAGGTGTCCAAAGTGCACGCGGTGGTCCATATCGGCTCGACGGTTCAGATCCGGGACATGAACTCCACCAATGGCGTGCGGTTCGGCGGCGGCCTGGTGACCCGAGCGGTGGTGCGTCCGGACGACCGGGTGGAGCTGGGCGACAAGACCGTGGTCTCGATCAGCGCCTCGGTGCGGGCGGCCGGGCCGGGCAGCGGGACCTATCAACACAATCGTTCGCCGCGCCTGGACCCTGCCTACGAGGGAATCACCTTGGAAGCGCCCACCGCGCCGAAAGAGGCCGCGCGCAGGCGCTTTCCGCTGATTCCGATGCTCACCCCACTCATCATGGGAAGCGCGCTTTTTCTTCTGACCAGATCGCCCTTCTCACTGATCTTCATCTTCATGAGCCCGCTTATGGTTGGCGGCGCGTATGCCGAAGACTTGATTTCTCGGCGGCGTGAGTACAAGGCGGCACTGGCCGTGTTTCGGGAAGCGCTGCGGGCACTGGACCGCGACTTGCGTGCCGCGGCTGCGGCCGAGCACGCGCAGCGGTGCGCGTCGCACCCGTCCACGGGAGAGCTGGTGACTTCCGCGCATGCGTTTGGCCCACTGCTGTGGACGCGGCGACCCGAGCACCCAAGCTTCCTGGAGCTGCGCGCCGGCCTGGCGACATTGCCTTCGCACAACAAAGTCAAGCTGCCCACCCGCGGCGAGACCAAGCAGGATGTCTGGGACGAGCTGAAGGCAACAATCACGCCGTTCGCCACCGTGGAGCTGGTGCCGGTCGTGGCCAGCCTGCGTGACTCCGGCGCCCTGGGCGTGGCCGGCGCCCCGGACGCGGCGCGCCGAGTGGCCCGCGGCCTGATCGGGCAGCTGATCACCTTGCATTCACCGGCCGAGGTGGTGCTCTGCGCCATCATGTCGACCGCCAGCGCCGAGAAGTGGCAGTGGCTCAAATGGCTGCCGCACTCGTCTGCCTACCCGCTTTCGCCGCATACACCGTTGAGATCTGAGCAGCTGAGTGCTGGCGGTGCCTCGGCTGCAACATTGATGGCTGAACTGGACGACCTGATTCAGCTGCGTTCAGCGGACAAGTCGCGAATTCTCCCCAACATCGTGGTCCTTGTCAGCGACGACACCAATGCGGACAGGGGTCGCTTGGTGGACTTGGCCGAACGCGGGCCGGAGTGCGGCATCCACATCATCTGGCTGGCGGATCGGGTGGCCGGCCTTCCCGCCACCTGCCGCACTTTTGTCGAAGTGGTGAACGAGGGCACCGTCGGCGAGGTGGGATTTGTTCGCACCGGCGACCGCGCGGAAAAGGTTCGCCTTGAGCCGCTTAGCAACCGGCAGGCGGAGGCGCTCGCGATGCGGCTGGCCCCGGTGGAGGATGCGGGCGCCAGGGTCGCCGACGAAAGCGACCTGCCCCGCATGGCTTCGTTTGTGTCGCTTGAGGGATCTGATGTGGACAGCGATCCCTACGCGGTGATCGACCGGTGGAAGGAAGCCAAACCGGGCTTGCATGCGCTGATCGGTGCGGTCGGCGCCAATCAGGCCTTCCCCTTGGACCTGGTGGCAGTGGGCCCACACGCGTTGTTGGGTGGCACCACCGGCGCAGGCAAAAGCGAGTTGCTGCAAACCTGGCTGTTGGGAATGGCGGTCGCCCATGACCCGCGGCGGGCGAATTTCCTGCTCGTGGATTACAAGGGCGGGTCGGCTTTCGGGCAGATCAGCACGTTGCCGCACGCCGTGGGCATGGTGACCGATCTGGATCCGCATCTGGTCCGCCGGGTGCTGACCTCGCTGCGGGCCGAAGTGACGGCGCGGGAGAAGACTCTGGAGAAGTTCAAAGCGAAAGACCTGGCGGATCTGGAGCGTCACCATCTGGAACACGCCCCACCCCGCCTGGTCATCGTCGTGGATGAATTCGCCGCATTGAAGACCGAGATTCCTGAGTTCGTCGACGGCATGGTGGACATCGCTCAGCGCGGCAGATCCCTTGGGCTGCACCTGATCCTGGCCACCCAACGGCCGACGGGCGTGATCAACGATCAGCTCAAGGCCAACACCAACCTGCGGATCGCGTTGCGCATGGCCGATGCGGGCGACAGCATTGATGTTTTGGGTACACCACAAGCCGCAGGATTTCCGTTAGACGTTCCCGGAAGAGCGGCTGCCCGCACCGGCCCGGGACGGGTCGTCAACTTCCAGGCCGCCTACGCGGGCGGCTGGACAAACGCCGACACCGCAAGCCAGGCTGTCCAGATCCGGCCGATGCCGTTCGGCCGTGAGGATCCCTGGCTTGCCGACTACATCGAGCCCGATCACGCGCTGACCGATATCGCACGGGTGGTCAAAGCGGTAATAAAGGCGGACAGCCTGTTGAGCCTGCCCCCGCGAAACGTGCCATGGCTGCCGGAACTCAAAGCCGCCGTAGACATCCCGCGCCGCGATGAAATCAAAGACAGTCCAGGGCTTGTTTTCGGGGTACGAGATCTGCCCAAGGAACAGGCCCAGCCGCACGCCGTTTTCGACCTCGACGCTGGTAACCTTCTCGTCTTCGGGACCGGCGGCAGTGGCAAAAGCACGTTGCTGCGCACGCTGGCGATCGCCGCCGTACGCGGGGATGCCGGGCCGTGCCACGTATACGGCATCGACTTCGGCAACCGCAGTCTGGACGCGCTCGAACTGCTCGGGCAGGTGGCGCCGATCATTCGCGGCGACGACACCGAACGCCTGACCCGGTTACTGGACCGCCTGATCGGGCTCATCAAGTACCGGGCCACCCAGTTCGGCGGGGTCACTTCGCTCGCCGCGCATTGGCGTCGCCTGCCCACCGCCGAGCCCTGGCAGGTGCCGCGGATACTCCTGCTGGTCGACGGAGCGGGCACGTTCTCGCAGCAGTACGCGCCGGGTACCTCGGCCGGCCTATACGAGAAGCTGGTCGAAGTCGCGACCCGCGGACGTCAGGTCGGTGTTCATCTCGCGATGACGAGCGATCGCCCGAACGCCGTCCCGGGCGGCCTTTCGGGAACGGCCCAGCTGCGGGTGGTGCTGCGTCTGGCGGCTGAGGGCGACTACAACCTGGTCGGGGTGCGCAGCTCCGAGGCGTTGGCACCGGACGCGCCGCCCGGGCGCGGCCTGCTCGAGCGTGCAGAGCTTCAAGTCGCCGTCGCGGGCGGCGGCGACCTCGACGCGGAGCAGCATGCGATCAAGCTGCTGGCGGACAGCACCCGAAATCTGCCACCGGCCGCGCCGGTTCGGAGCATGCCCGCTCAGGTGCACCTGTCGCAGCTCCCCTCCGCATCGGACCAGCCGCCGATCGGCTTGGCGTATGACACGCTGGAACCGGTGGGGTTCCACCCAAGCGGATTCTTCATCGTGACCGGGCAGGCCACCTCGGGCCGCACTACCACCGTGCGCACCATCGCCGGCGCGCTGAGCCGCTGTCGTCCCGAGATGCCCTTGATCTTGTTGGGGCCACGAGCGAACCCTGAGCTGCGGCATGCGGCAAAGTGGTCCGATCATGCTCTCGACCCGGCCACCGCGGCCACCCTAATGGAATCCCTGGCCGCCAAACTGATTGGGGTCGCACCGCATGCGGTCATCATCGACGGCTTCCCCGAGCTGGCCGAGATGCGCGATCTTTCCTCCAAACTGGAGGCCATGCTCAAGGTCTGCCGGGAGCATAAACACTTCGTGGTGGTGGAGGGCGATTCCACCCGCATGATGAAGGGCGACAACCTGTTCAGCATGGTCCGTACCCGAAACGGTGTGGGCATGCAGAACGCGCCCGCGCTGCAGTTCTCCACCCTGCTTGGTTTTGATCAGGCCAAGGCGCCCAAAATCACGGCGCCCCCACCGGGCCGCGCGCTCTTGGTTGTCCATGGACAACCGCGAGTCGTGCAGATTGCGTTGCCAACATGAACCTTCGGCTCGAACCGGACGGTGGTCACATATGTTCACCTGGTCAGTGAAGTAGGGGAGTTGTCCCCATGTACCGAACCCAAATAGCGCCATATGGTCTTTGAAGACCGTCTACGACAGGAGTGAGAGATGACTGGCCCTTACCTTGGTATGGACCCGGAGCAGGTGCGCACGATGGCGTCCCAGCTAACCGCTGGGGCGCAACAGGTTCGCGACCTCGCCAGCAGCCTTGGGGCCCAGATTGAGGCCACCCCATGGACAGGTGCCGACCGGGACCAGTTCCTCAGCGATTGGCAGAGCTACCACGTGAATTCGCTCCTTCACGTGGCGGACGCGATCGACCAGGCGTCGCAGAAAGCTGTTTCCAATGCGGAACAGCAGGAGCAGGCCTCCGCGTAAACGCAGGACCGCCGCAACGGCCCATGTTTTCGTGGGCCGCCGGCGGCGCGAAACCCGCAATCGCGCGAAACTGCGAAGGGAAGAATTGGTTCGATGTCAAGTCATGCTGGCGTGGGATTCATTGGCTCCGACCCCCATCGGGTCGAGCAACTCGGCGCGGCCTTGCTGGCCGGCGCGGAGTTGCTGGACGATGTCCGGTCTCAGCTGACCAGTCTGCTGTATCACTCGACGTGGGAGGGCCGCGATTCGGTTGAGGCGCGGGAGGACTGGTCCAGTTCCTCCGCCCCCGCCCTGGGTATCACAGCCGAATTGCTGCGCACGATGAGTCAGGTGGCCTACGCCAACGCTCGCCAGCAAGTCGAGACAAGCCTGGGCGACGGATCCGGCGTCATCGGCCACGGAACGGGCTCAGGCCACGGGCACCAGGAGGGCGGGCATGATGGCCACGATCGCGGCCTGTTTGGCCTCCTTGGTCCACTACACATCCTCGTCGATCTCGGTGAGATTGGCATCCACGTCATGCGTGAGGTGCCGCCGTGGCTCAAGATGGGCGGAAAGCTGCTTGGCCCCATCGGGCTGGGCATATCGGCCTTGGACTTCTACGACTATTTCATGAAAGGCGACACCGGTGGTGCTGTTCTCAGCGCGGCAAGCTTCATCGTGGGCGGCATTGGCGTCGGCTTGACGGTGGCTGCCGCGATCGCGTCCGCGCCGGTGTCCGTGCCGGCGATAGTGCTGCTGAGCGTGGCTGGGGTCGGCTTGGCCTTCGCCGCTGAATTCCCGTCGGCTCGGGAGTGGGTCGGCGACCGCTGGGACGACATGATGGAGTTTGGCGGGGACGTTGTCGAATTCAGTGGCGGCGTGATCAATGAGCTGGCCACCGATGCGCACGCCGCCTGGGATGCGACCGCCGAATTCACCGGCAACGTGGTCGAGGGCGTGGTTGACGGCGCACAGAATCTCGCCTCCGGCGCGGTTGACTTCGGCAAGGGTGTTTACGACTTTGTCTTCTGAGGGAGCCCCACATCATGCCTGACACCCAAGACCAGGTCGTCCTGACCGCGGCCGAGCTGTCGTATTTGATTGCCAGCAGCCCGAGCACCACCCAGCTGGGCAGCCGAGCCGCCGAAGTCGTTGGCCTCACGTCTGATGAACGTCACGAGGCATCGGTTTCGGCGGGATTCAGCTCGCTTATCGCGCGGGGGCTGGCGATCAGCGACGGCAACCAGGTGACACTGGCGCCCTCCACGTCCGCGGTCAGCGACGCGCTCAGCCAATCCCAGGTGAACATCCAAATTGGCCTGGTGGCAGCCGAGCGAGCCGACGGAGCGATACTTTTCAAATCCGAGCGGGTGCGCCTCCTGCTCTCGCCACGGCGGCACCGCTGTTTCGACCTCGTCGGCCTCGACCCGCGAGGCGACCTGCCCGGGCAGCTGCTCGCCATCACCCGTGACTTCCTCGGGCGGTATCGGCCCGGTGTAGTAACCATTGTGGTGGACACAGCCGGTCGTGGTACCCCCAGCGACTTGGGATGGACCACAGTCGCCGCCGATACCGACGCTCAAAGCTGGTCGGTCGTTTTCGGCCGGGAGCCTTCGGACATAGACCGGGGGGTCGGCGAGGAACAGGCCGTCCACCGGATGCGTGGCCGGCTGCAGGAGCTGCTCGCCTGATCAGCGGCGCACGGCGACGGTTATCCGGCCGTTTCGCAACGAGCCGTTGCTTTCCGCGGGCAGGTCAAGGCCTGCCGAGAGGGTGAGCAGATCGCTGTCCGAGTTGACGTCGAAACCGTTGTTGCTCAACATACTTCGCATGTGCTCGGGTCGCCACTGCGAGCGCCACGGCTCACCCGCCAGCGGGTCAGGCTGCCGCGACAGTCGCAGCACGAGACGCATGACGGCTCGCATTACGGTCGCCGGCAACGACTTGGCCTGGTAGTTGATGATGAGCCGGCTGGCCGGTGCGGAAAGCTGCGCGATCTGGCCGACTGTCGCCCGCACCGCGCTGGCGGTCAGGTAGGGCACCACCCCTTCCCATACCCAGGTGGTGACGCGGCCGCGATCGAAGCCTACCTGTTCGAGCGGAGGACCAAGGCGCTCGCTGGCCAAATCGGTGGCCGCCATGACAAGCCGCCCGGCCGTGGGGGCGAGGCCGTCGATCCGCCGCAGCTTGTCCTGCTGCGAGGCGGGGTGGTCGACCTCGAACACGGTGGCCCGACCCAGCTCGGGCATTCGCCAGGCCCGTGCGTCGAGCCCCGCGCCGAGGATGACGACCTGTTCGGCGGCGTGGTCGCGGATCGCGTCGTCGATCGCGATGGTCCGCGGCACCATGGTCAGCCCGGTCCGCCGACGCATTTCGTACGCCATCCGGTCTGCGCCATCGGTGGGCACCTGGCCGGCGCGCACGCGATCCACGATGACCCGTTCCGCGGGCTCCAGCAATTGCGAGGCAATAGGGTCAGCGAACCGGCCGACGGCGAAGCGGCCGTCGGCGATCGCCCGCCCCTGACAGACGAGGACCGCGGTCGAGCTGGCAGCACGCAAGGTCATGCGTCCAGTCTGCCAGCACGGCGCGAGACCCGGCCAGTTAGATAGCGTTGCAGGGACCCGAGTATTTCGCCGGGTCGCTTTCTCCCATGGTCGCGATGCCGACACGCACCCGCACGTTCTTGAACTGCTGATTTTTCATCCAGGCGATGTCTTCCGGCTTCATCTGAGTGCGCTGTGTCGCGCTGGGACACAGCGATGGCGCGAACCGGAAGGGCACCCCCGCGTTGCTTATCAGCTGCACTCCCTGCTGACCGCCCACCGTGGTGTCGATAGCGATGGTGAATGAGTGTGGGCGCCGCAGACTGCCGACCATCACGTTAATCACCTTGGACTCGCCCGGTGCGATCGTGACCGTTTTGCCGGAGAAGTAGGGCACGTTCGGGGGGATCTGCGCCGGGTCGGCGCCCCTATCGTGTTCGTAGGCGATCGGGGAATCCGCATCGATGTTGAAGCGCAGATTGATGTCCTCGTCGCTGCTTCCTCCACCCTCGTTTCCCAGCTTGTAAGCCAGGCCCAGGGGCATGCATTCCTCGACGATGTTCACGAGCCGAACGCTGGAGATGGTGATCGGATCGCGGCCCTGGTTCCTGGCGGCTATCGGAACGTGCGCGCCACCGAGAAGGAACAGGCCGTCCTGCCAAGCCTTGCTGACCGACCAATCCGGCGCTTTTCCAGTGGAAAGCAGGGCTGGGTACTTCGCGAGTGTCTCATCTGACAGCGCATAGTTGAAGCCGAATCCGTCGGTGAGCCTTGACGAGACGGCGATCGTGAGTGCGGTCGAGGTCTGCTTCTCAACATTTCTGGGCGGCAACGGGCAAGAGCCGGAAACCGATGCGCCAGGCGACCCGGCCGCGCCCGAGGTCGCCGCCGCGGAAGGTGGCGGCGTTGAGGAACCGCACCCGGCGAGTCCCAACACAACCAGACATCCGGCTGCCGCCCGGAAAGCAATCCCGCTCAGTGGCATTGTCATGCTCCTTCTCCGCAGTCGGCCAACGGGGCCGAGCTTTCTCGGACGACGCCGAGAATTCCGGTTGTATCCGGCACATGCTGGTCCGCTGGAATGAGGTCGAGCCCATGGCTGGTGAGCTTCCAAACGTTGACGGTCTCCGAGAAGACGACGAAGACGCCGAAGGAAGCACGTTGTTCCCGACGCTCTATCGACTGCGGTGAACGTGCGAAGACCCGATAGAAAATCTGTGTACAGGGGGGAATGTCGCCGAGATCGACGCCAACCGTGCTCGTGACCCCCGCGTTGTCGACCAGCGGAAGGAACGGTGTGACGGACCGGATCGGGACAACCGATCTGTTCGACATCTGGATGTCCAAACCACGCGGCTTCACGCTGCTCGCCTCATCGCCGACCTGAACCCAGGTGGAAACGCGCGATGCGTAAATACGCATCTGTCGCTGCCTTTCGAAATTGTTCAGCTCGATTTGCAGCATGTTCACTTTGCGCTGATCGTTCAGCGTCAGCACGGTGACGATGAGCGCGAGAACGGCCACCACCAGGGCCAAACCAGAGAAGGCGGCATTGAGATGTTCGGGCTTGCGCAGATATGCCGGTATGCGGCGGGTGGTCGGCGACGGTGCCGGAGCTAATTCAAGATCGCTTGTTGCTTCGTCGCCATCGGCCATCTAAATAGGACCCCTCAGTGACCGCATGCTCACACAATGGCGTCTGTCACTGACAACTTCTATAACTTGTCGGATAGCTGACGCGTCAGTTTGTCCGCGATCGCAGCCGAGATCTGGTTTGCGTCCATTGCTTCCGAGTCGAATGCCATATCGGCGGGGATGCCGGGCAGCAGGCGCCGGAAGCGATGGTGGGCGCGGCAATGGAACCGAGGCTCGCGGGACAGCCCGCGCCCTGGATCGGCGAGTGCTCGTGCGAACGTCACGGATACCGTGGCATCGATGACCACCCACAGCAATGCCGTGCCGGCCGGGAGCGTGTGGGTCAGCGCGGCGCGTTCCTCGGTGGTGTGGAAGGGGCCGACCGCCACGACGTAATCGACGTTGGAGCGCAGCCACTGGCCGACGAGCGCACCGTGCGCTTCGTGTGCAGCGAACCAGAGGCGAGCTTTGCCCGCGCCAGGTGGGCCTACCATCGCCGCCACCTCATCGACGTCTGCCACCACCACGGTGCGGCCCTGGTCGGTCAGGCGTTGGGTGAGTTCGTCCGCGACCGTGTTCTTGCCGGCCGCGATCGGGCCGGTGAGAATCACGAGTTGAGGCATGCGCTCAGGACCCCAGGTAGCGCAGCGCGGAACGGGCCGCGTGGTAGCCGCACATGCCGTGGACGCCGGCGCCCGGCGGCGTCGCGGCGGAGCAGAGGTAGTAACCGGGCACACCGAGCTGGTAGGGGTCGAGCGCGAAGCGGGGGCGCAGCATCACCTGTCGTGGGGTGTTGGCGCCGGTCGCGATGTCGCCGCCCACGTAGTTGAGGTTGTAGGTGGCCAGCTCGGTCGTGGTGCGCACCGCAGTGGCGACGATTCTTTGCTTGGTACCAGGTGCGAAGCGCTCGATCTGGTCAAGGATCGCCGCGCTGGCGTCGCCGGGATACCCGTTGGGCACGTGTGCGTAGGCCCAGACCGGGTGCACGTCACCGCGCGAACGGGTGGGGTCGGCGAGGTACTGCTGTCCAATCAGGACAAACGGTTGCCGCGGTAGCTCGCCCCGGCCGATCGCCCGCTCGGCCGCATCGATCTGCTCGAACGTCCCTCCTAGATGGACGGTGCCCGCGCGGCGCGCCGGCGGGTAGGTCCAAGGGATGCCGCCGGAGACGGCGAGGTCAAGCTTGAACGCGGCCGGACCGTGCCGCCACCGCCCCAGCGCTCGCCGCACGCGACCCGGCAGGCGTTCGCCCATGATGTCGACGACCGCGCGCGGGCTGAGGTCGAACATGACGATGTCGGCGGCCGGCAGATCGGCCACGGAGCGGACCGGACGCCCGGTCTGGACAACTCCACCCGCGTCGCGCAGCGTCGCGGCCAACGCGTCGGTGATGGCCCGGGAGCCGCCTTGCGCGACCGGCCAGCCGTATCGGTGTCCCGCGGCGATGAGCATCATGCCGATCGCGGCCGTCGTGGGCGTGCGCAGTGACTGGAACGCGTGTGCCGCCACACCCGCGAAAAGAGCCCGGGCGCCCTCGGTGCGCCAGCGGCGGGCGACCCATGATGCGGGCTGCAGTGCCCTCACCCCGAAATGGGCCAATCGCAAGGGATGCTTCGGCAGGTGTATGACCGGGCGGAAGACCTCGTCGGCCAGCGCCTCGAACCGGCTGGAGAGCGGTTCGAAAAGCCGTTGCCAGGCGCGCCCGTCGACGCCGAGATCGGCCTGTGTCTGGGCCAGCGAGCGCCACATTGAGGCACCGGCGCCGCCGTCGAGCGGGTGTGCCAGATCGACCTCCGGCTGCCGCCAGACCAGGCCATGCCGTTCCAGTTTCAGCGACTGCAGCACCGGCGAGCCGGCCCCCATCGGGTGCACTGCCGAGCAGTGGTCGTGCAGCAGACCGGGCAAGGTCAGCTCGCTGGTCCTGGTGCCGCCGCCGATCTCGCTGGCCGCTTCGAGAACGGTGACTTTCACGCCGGCCTGAGCCAGGAGCACCGCCGCGGTCAGCCCGTTCGGGCCGGCGCCGACGACAATCGCCTCGGTCATCGGCTCAGTGTCACAGCGGTCGGGTCGCGACGCAGCTGGCGGACAGGAAACGCGCCGTCGCTGTCCAGCCAAGGCTGGCGCGAAACCATGTCGGCGACATCGACATAGCCCTCTTCGACGAGCCCCGTTGCCGCGTCGACGATCCGGTAGTGCTGGCACTGCCGGTGGATCGGCTGCGACTCGAGGATGAGAACCCGAAGCTCGCCTTCGGCGAACCCGCACCTCTCCTGTACCGCCCGCAGCAGCGACTCGTTGTGCAGGTGCCCGTCGCCGAAGTTCCAGCCCAGCACCATGCCGGCGACCGCCTCGCCCTCGCGGATCGTTGCCCCGTTGAGGTCGGGCACCGTGCGAGGCAACAGGCCCATCAGGGCCCGGCCGTGCGTGTGCATCGCGCGCCAGGCCAAACCCTTGTACAGCAACATATCTGCCACGTCTTGACCGTACAGTCTGGACAGCTGGGTCACCGGAAGCCCGCTCGCCTTGCGGATCCGGCGATCGAGCACCTCCTCGGCACCCTCCTGGAAACACCACAGGCTGGTCGCCCAGTTGCCGGCGTAGTAACGCATGGAGGGCAGGAACGAGACAAGCCGTGGCATGACGTTTCCGAGCATGAGGACAGCGGCCAACCCGGCGGCCAACAGCGCCACAAGCAATGGCGCGCTGGCGTCGCTGAACCCGATTCCGCTGTAGTGGCCGAACAGGACGAGCGCGGAGTAGACGAAGAAGACGTTCCACTCCAGCGGCACGCCCATCGGGAACGTCGAGAAGATGTGGGTGTGGAACAGCACCATGATCGCCAGCGCCGCCATCGTCACTGTGCCGCCATTGGAGAAAAGCAGCACTGTCGGCACGGTGAATTCGATGACCGTGCCGGTGTGCGCGGCGAACCCCGCCAATCGCGATGGACGCAAGTCTTCGGGGAAGTTGCGATAGAACTTGCGTTTGAGCCATTTGACGCGCTGCAACGGACTGTTGCTGATCATGACTGCGACCACGAATGGGAAGTGCCGGTTGAGCTTCGAGGTGGCGGCACCCCACCAGAGCGCGACCATGATGAGCTTCAGCCCGAGCACCATGTCCAGGTAGGGCAACGCAAATACCAGCAACGTCACCCAGTAATGCTCGCCGCGCGCGGCCAGAAAGATTGTCTTGTCGCGCAAACCCAGCACCGCTAGCGCGACGACGAGGGGCACCATTCTCACGGGATCAATAAGGCCGACCGTGTTCCCCGGCGGGATGCTGCTGGGATCGCCGGGGGAGAGCAGCAGCCAGACCGCGGACGCCAGCACGGCGAGGTAAAGCGCAACATCGAGCGGGCCACGCCGGGTCCCGCCGGTCAACGGAATCCGCGGCCACGGTGCCAGCCGCACTGTGCCCGGCCGCAGCCAATAAAGCAAACCACCCAGCGGCGGCAGGAAACGCAGGGTCAATGGACCCGACCCGCAACCGAGCCCGAGCACCTCCCACAGCAGTGTCCAGATGACAATCTTCTGGTAGACAACGAGCTCGAACCACCAGCTGCTGACATTGCCCAGCGAACCGATGCCCGGGGTGGCGGCGGCGACCGCCAGGCCGCCGATGGCATATCCGGCCACCTTCGCCACGTACAACAAATGAATGGCATATGGGGTCCCGAAGCCATGGTCAACCCAGTGCTGTGCCAGCGGCTTGATGCGCTGCAGATGCGGACGCGAGCGCCATTCCGCCACGTCCAGGTCGGGCAGCGACGGTTTGATCCATCCCATGACTCACCTACACAGACCGTAGTCGAATTGGTGGCACCCTATGCTGCCGGGCGCGCGTTCGGCTAGTGCCCTGTCCCGAGGTTGTGCGCTCATAGTCAACCCGGTTGCTGCCGGCCGGCCTGACAATTGGTAGGCCTCAATGGCGTCGGAGTATCAGGAGACGGCTATGCGCGTGTTGTATGACACCAGAACAGTGCACCCGCTTGATCGCTACGACTACGCCCGAGCCGGTGCCGCCGCCGAGCTGGCCCCGGTGGTGATCCGTGGACGTGCGCCGGGCGACCTGCTGGCGGTGATGTCGGTCGCCCAGGTCGGCGACTTCGCGGTCGAGACCGTGACTTGGGGCGCGGACTCGGAAATCGTGGCGTACCGAACTGAGCGCCTGATCAGGGCCTGCGATCCCGAATGCTACCGAATATTTTTAAGCATCAATGGTGGGGTACGGATGGAGCAGGCCGGCAATCGGATATCGTTTCGTGCTTCGGACATCGCGCTTTACGACCTGTCCCGCCCTTGGCAGGCGACGCATACGACCGGGCCGATCCCGATGCAGCTGGTGATGCTGACCTTCCCGCGCACCTCGGTGCCGATCGCCCGCGCCACGGTCGCGCCGCTAATCGGCAGCGTCATGCCCAGGAACCTGCCCGGGCGCAGCCTGATCGCCCAGTTCCTCGCCGGGCTCAGCGACCCTCGCACCGCCGCCGAACAAGCCGCCCTTACCGAGGTTCTGCGCGAATGCATAGCCGGGCTGATCCGCCAGCGGCTCGGCCAACCGAGCGGGTTCACCCCGCACACCCGCCGGCTGCTGCATCTGGCACACGTCCGCGGGATAGTCCGCCGTCATCTCGGCAACCCGGCGCTGGGCCCAGCGCAGATCGCCCAAGCGGCGAACATCTCGCCGCGCTATCTGCACAAGCTGTTCCAGGGCACGCAGCTCACGCCGATGGAGCTGCTCAAACAGCTACGGCTCGAGGAGTGCCGCCGCAGCCTAGAAGATCCCGCGTTGGCCGCCATGCCGGTGAAGGACATCATCTCCGCGCACGGATACCTTCGCCCCGACCAGTTCGCCCGGGACTTCAAACAGCTCTTCGGCATTTCCGCCACCCAGGTCCGCAGGCAGGCCCGGCAACCCTGGCGCGAGGGGTGAACCGTGGACCGGCCAAGCCCCCCGCCGCAACTCGATCAGCCGCCCAACCGGCTCATCCAGATCGATGTCACCGTCACCCTGCCCCGGCGCCTGGTGTGGCTGCTGACCGGCATCGCCGTCGGCAACCTCGGCCTACCCGATCGTCTGCTGGAGACAGCAGCCTTCCTCCTAAAAGCCCTCAACCAGTCCGAATGAACCACACTCCAGACCTCCCGCCCGGCTCGTGACCATGATGAGCACGCACGCAGGCGCGTTGATTGAGCGTGCCCGCTTGGCTGCCGGCCTTAGCCAGCGTGCCCTTGCGGACGCGACCGGTATCTCACAGTCCACGTTGTCGCGGATCATCTCTGGCGATCGTGTCGCGAAGATTCCCGAGATCGTGGCCATTGCGCGGGCAACCGGGCACACCATCGCCCAGCTCACCGGAGCCGGGACGGTGGCTGATCGGGTTCTGTGCGTTGCCAGGGCTACCAACGACTCGGGGATGGATGACATGCGGCGTGCGCTCTTGCACTTCCTGGAGCTGAACGACTACCTGGATGAGCAGGCGATCCCTGCCACGATCTGAGGCGGATGGGGTAGATGAGCGCTGAGATCGAGGGGCGTACTGCTGCTGCGCGATTTCGCGAGGAGCACC
This sequence comes from Rhizocola hellebori, assembly GCF_016862955.1. Lineage (GTDB taxonomy): Bacteria > Actinomycetota > Actinomycetes > Mycobacteriales > Micromonosporaceae > Rhizocola > Rhizocola hellebori. The sequence continues at coordinate 39,834 of NZ_BONY01000068.1, forward strand.
GGCTGGGTTTGCAGCCGATGGGTGACCTGATTGCTCTCATTGAACAGGCGACCGGGATCGACGTGGCTGTGCTCGACGCCGGACCGGACGAGCATGGCATGACAATGAGGGATCCACGACGCAACACCGTCGTCATTGGCGTTGCTCGCACCCAATATCCGATGCGGCAGCGCAGCACCCTCGCCCACGAGCTCGGCCACGTGATCTTTGAGGACTGGGCCGCCAAGGACGCAGGCAACTTGAGCGAGCGGACCCACGAGGAGGTCCGGGCCGACGCATTCGCACGGCACGTCCTTGTCCCGGTGGATGGCGTAAGCGAGTTCCTTGGCAGCCGAACTTCCGTCACTCAGGCGGCCCTGTCGGTGATCGTCCAGCGTTTTCTGGTATCACCCGCGATTGCCGCCATCGCCTTGCATCAGGCCGGCTATATCGATGTCGCCACCAAAAAGGATTGGATGGCGCTGTCTGCGCTTGATGACGGCATGCCTCCCTATCGAGAAGACTGATCTCCTCTCGCCCGTCCACTGGTCGTGACAACGGTTGAGGGGCGGTAGGGTCGACGCCGTGCGCGGAGGCTCGCACGTGAGGAACGGGAGGCTGAGGTGGCCGAGACGACGGTGGCCGAGGTGATGGCCGAGCTGGCCGCGCTTGAGGACCCGAAGGCGCGCGAGGTGAACGAGCGACATGGTGACGATCACGGGGTGAACCTCGGCAAGCTGCGCGAGCTGGCGAAGCGGCTGAAGACGCAGCAGGAACTCGCGCGCCAGCTCTGGCAGACCGATGACACCGCGGCGAGACTGCTGGCGATCCTGATCTGCCGCCCTAAGCCTTTCCAGCGTGACGAGCTGGACCTCATGTTGCGCCAGGCCCGCACCCCCAAGGTGCACGACTGGCTCGTGAACTATGTGGTGAAGAAGAACCAGCACTCCGAGCAGCTGCGCCTGATCTGGTCGGCCGATGCCGATCCGGTGGTGGCGAGTGCCGGCTGGGCGCTGACCACCGAACGCGTGGCGAAGAACCCCGAAGGACTCGACCTGGGCGAGCTGCTCGACACCATCGAGGCGCAAATGAAAGGCGCCCCGGACAGGTTGCAGTGGGCGATGAACCACTGCCTGGCTCAGATCGGCATCGAGCACGCCGAGCACCGCACCCGCGCCATCGACATAGGTGAGCGCCTGGAGGTGCTCAAGGACTACCCGACCCCGCCGAACTGCACCTCTCCTTTCGCGCCCATCTGGATCACCGAGATGGTGCGCCGACAGAGCTAGGGCATGGACGAGCCGCTACCGCGACAGCTGCGTCGCGGTAGCGGCCGTTTGCTTGATGGCTCGGTCAGCAGGGCTTGAAGTACCACCACGGACTGACGTTCACCGAACCGGAACCCTTAGCGGTGTGGGTGAACACGACCGTCGTTCCGTTCTGGCCGTAGGCCACGGCGGTGGTGTTTGTGCTCTGGTTGTTGTTGTACGGCGCCAGGTCCCACCAGTTGTACAGCGGGTACGTTCCACACTGCCAGAAGTCGAACCGCGTGCCGCGCACGATGATGCAGAATTTCCACTCCGGGCACGAGATGGCGTTGATCGTGCTACGCGACTTTTCCGAGTAGTACGGGTCGACGGTGACGTTGTAGCCGTTGTACTTGATTTCGGTGGCAGAGACCTGCGTCCCGCCGGGGTAGGTGGCGAGGACCTCGTCAACACGCTTCTGCAGATCAGCGGCGCCTGCTGGCGCGCTGTAGGCAGCCGAATCGGCAGCGACGGACGCTTGCGCGGGTGCCGACGCCATCAGGGCGATGACGCCAGCGAGCGCGAGGATTGCGGACATACGTCTCTTCATGATCGTGCATTCCCTCCGCTTGGGTTCCATGGTTTGCTGTGGCGGCGGGCGGAATCGACGCTCCTATTAGGATGAATCATATTTGCCCCCGCCAATGTGAGCGTATGAGCGTGGCGGAAGCCCGGATAACCTATGAGGTTGCAGGGTGACCGATCGGCAAGCCGCCGTTAGCCTGCGTGCTGAGAGGCGGCTAGCATCGGGCGGATGCGGATGGTTGAGAAGGTGATCGCCTACATTGTTCGCGACGGCAGGATCGTGGTGTTCCTGCACCCCGACGATGCCAGTTTTGACGAGTCGGGTCTTCAGGTCCCGGCAGGGACCGTGGAGCCAAACGAGTTGCCGGCCGATGCGGTGCTGCGCGAGGCCCGCGAGGAGACCGGCCTGGCTGGCCTGCGCATCGTGCGTTACCTCGGTGCCGCCGAGTACGACATGCGCCCGAGTCAAGACGCCGTCCACATTAGACATTTCTTTCAGCTCGCGGTCGATGGCGAGGTGCCCGAGCGCTGGGAAGAGTATGAGCGCGGCGACGGCACCGCTGACCCGATCAGATTTGAGCTCTACTGGCTGCCGCTGCGCCAGGTGCATGTGGTCGGTGCGGGCATGGCCGCGATGGCGGCCCGCATCATCGCGGAACACCAGGGTTGAAAAGCGCTCACGGCCAGGTGGTCTTGGGGAAGCCGGTCCAGCGCAGGTCGGGCGGGAGGTGGCTCTGGTCGTTGAACATGACGATGGCCGGGGGCGACGCGGTGCGGTACTCGATGACGGTCAGGGCCGTGTTGGCGCTGTTGAGGCCAAGCCAGCGGGATGAGGGCGCGTCCAGCGCGTGGCGAACCAGCCACGCGATCTGGTAGGCGTGGGTGATCAGGACTTCATGCGTATCGAGAGCGGCGCCGGGGGCGGTGGCGAAACGGGTGGTCAAAGACTCGGCCAGGCTGTGGCCGGAGGCGGCTTCGGCGGCATCGAATCCGTCGAAGAAACCGGCCCAAGCCGCTGGCGTTTCAGCGGGGCTCGGGACGTATGGCACATGATCGATGAGTTCGGCAGCCTCAAGGACGGGCGCGCCGGGCAGATGCCGGGCGATCTCGTGCGCGCTCGCGGCGGCGCGCGGCAACGGGGAATGCCAGATGGCGTCGACGGGCAGGCCGGCCAGCCGCTCGCCAAGCAGATTCGATTGCCGGCGCCCGATATCGGTCAGCGTTCCGAACGGGTCGGCCGCGCCGTGCCGGGCTAGATAGAGGCGTCGAATTCCCATGGTTTGAGCCTCAATTCTTTGGGTCAGCTGTGATGACAAGGCCGGTGGCCCCATCGATGGTGATGGTGGCGGCGTCGGGAATTCGTGTCGTGGCATTGGGGACACCCAGGACCGCGGGGATGCGCAGCTCGCGGGCAACAATCGCGGCGTGGGAGAGTACCCCACCGGTTTCGGTGACGACTCCGGCGGCGATTCGCAGCAAAGGCGTCCAGCTCGGGTCGGTGTAGGGGCACACCAGGATGTCGCCCGGTTTCACATGGGCGAAGTCGTCGGGGCCGCGGACGATCCGCGCGGTGCCGGTCACGATTCCGTGGCTGCCCGCAGTTCCTTCCAGCGAACCGGATGGCCGGGCCGCGTCCTCTGCCGCCGTCGGCAGCGCGGCGGTGACCGGACGTGCTTGGAGGAGCCAAACCCGGCCGTCGGCGATCGCCCATTCGATGTCCAGCGCACGGCCGAGCACCTCGGCGGCCTTCAGCCCGAGCCGGGCCAGCCCGACGGCGACCGGATCGTCGATTGTCGGCCGATTTTGGCTTTCCTGCGGCACTTCCCGGGTGATCAGCTCTGCGCCCCGCCGATCCAGCCGGGTTCGCTTGGCGGAAATGGTGCGGTGCACCGATCCGTCGGCATTGACCCGGAAGGAGTCCGGGGTGACCGTGCCACCGACGACGCTGGGTCCCAGACCCCAGGAGGCCTCGATTTCGGTCGGGCCGCCGGGATTCGGCGCAGTGAACAGGACACCCGAAATCTCCGCATCCACGTGACGCTGAATGAGGACAGCCATCTCCGGCATATTGACTGTTTGCCGGTACTCGACGGCCCGCTCCGAATGCAATGAAGCCCAACAGACGCGGATTGCTTCGGCGACCTGATCGAGGCCGTGCGCCGCGAGCACGGTCTCGTACTGCCCGGCGGCTGAGGCGCTTTCCGTGTCCTCGCCCGCCGCCGACGAACGTACCGCCACGGGCGGGTTTCCTAGCCCGTCCAACCCGGCGGCGATGGCGGCGAGCAGCCCGGTATCCAGTGGCCGGCTCACTACCGCCTGCCGCAACACGTCCGGTGACGCGAGTTCCAGTCCGCGGACGGCTTCCCGGTAGGCGCGGAAAGGGACAACGAAGCCATCCGGCACCGGCAGCCCGGCGCGCATCAGCACACCGAGCGCGCCGGCCTTGGCGCCGCTGGTTTCCGCTCCGGCGTCCGTGAGGGACACGATCATTCGGAACGCCCCTTCAACATTTTATTGACAACGTTTCGTTGATTCTGCATATTGGTGGCATGTCGCGCAAGGACGAAGCCGCACGGGCCGATCAAGCGCAAGCGCGCCGCGAGCGGGAGGCACAGAAACGCCTGCTGCGGCTGGGCGCGGCGCAGCTGGATGCCCGGCCATGGCGGCCTGCCCCGGTACCCCCATCGGCAATAGACCTCGCCCACTTCGCGCTTTGGCGTTCCACCGCGCTGGCACCCGAAGACATGCTGAGCGCGTTGATTCTGCTGCCCGCCGCGCGGGCCGAGATCGACGGGCTCGAATCAGGCCTGCTCTTTGCCGCCCGCAGCGCGGGCCTTACCTGGGCTCAGATAGCCGAGGCGATGGGCTTCAAATCCCCGCAGGCATGCCAGCAGCACTACACCCGGCTGACGGCACGGCAGGGCGCCGAATGACGGCGCACGAGTCCACCTCCAGCCTCCTGGCCCTGCATGCGGTTCGCCTCATAGGTTTCGCCGACGCCGCGGTGATTGCCCAGCGCTTCGGCCTCGATGTCGCCGAAACCAGCGAGTTCCTCGGCGACGCCGAGGCCTACGGCTGGGCGAGTTACGCCGCCTTCGCCGGTCTGGGCGGCTGGTCCCTGACCGAGCGGGGCAGGGCCGAGAACGAGCGCCAGCTGGCCGCCGAGCTCGTCGCCTCCGGCGGAACCGATGAGGTCCATGCGACACACCATGACTTCCTGCCGCTGAATGCGCGTCTGCTGCAAGCCTGTACCAGCTGGCAACTGCGTCCGACCGGCGATAGCCGGCTCGCGCCCAACGACCATTCCGATCCAGCCTGGGACGCCGGCATCCTCAATGAGCTTTTCGCCATCGGCCACGCCCTCACGCCGCTGATTCATCGGCTCAGCGGCATCCTCAGCCGTTTTTCTGGGTACGACACCCGCTTCGCCGAAGCGCTGCGCCGCGTCCGCGCGGGAGACGGTGGCTGGGTCGACGGCACGAGCGTCGATTCCTGCCACCGTGTCTGGTTCGAGCTTCACGAAGATCTAATCGCCACTCTCGGCCTCAGCCGCCAATAACGCGATAGTCGACGAGCAGATGACCGGTTGGTGAGGTCTCGCTTCGGATCGATTCGAGCCGTATCGACGGCAAACCGTCGAGGAGCCGCCGTCCACGGCCGGCGATCCGCGGCGCTATCACGAGCCTGATTTCATCCGCAACACCACCGGCGAGCAGCGCCTGCGCGACCGAGATGCTTGCGTGGACACCGATGTCGCCTCCGTCCTTCTGCTTGAGATCCCGAGCGAATTCGACGAGCTCGCCGTCGAGCACCTTGGTGTGAGCCCAATCCTGGTCAAGCGGCGTCGATGTGGCGACATACTTCGTGACCCCGTTGATAAAGGTGGCGAATGGCTCGATCTGGCTGCTCGGCCAGTAGGGCGCCCACTCGGTGTAGCTGCGGCGACCCAGAATGACGGCGTCCTGGGTCGCGATAACGGCCGCCAGGTTGGCATCCATCGCGTCGTCCCAGTCGGTGAAGAAACCATCCGGGGCTTCGGCAACCCCATCGAGGGATAACAACTCGTATATGACAATTTTTCGCATGCCCATACCTCCAACGGCTAGGTCTCGTTGCCAGTAGAGACCGATCGGGCCACCGAAACTCATCGGTCGCCATAAGGAGACTTGGCGTGACGGGATAGGCACTCTGCGCCATGTATTTGCTAATTGCGCAGAGATTGGTAACCCAAAAGTGGGTGAGTGAGTGGCCTGAACGGGAAATGGCATAGGGCAAGCCGACTTATCTCGAGCAACTGAGTTGGCATAGCGCTAGATTGACCAACGCAGTCACTACAATCAATCCCAAAGGATCACAAGATGCGAAATAATCGCAGACGCCGAGCCGCGCTCGCGGCCACGCTCTCAGCTGCAGTGATAGCCGTTGTGGCGACATCCATCTCTGGCACCGCCAGGACAAGCAAGGCCGCATCGCTCGACGACCAGCCGGCCATCGCCGCAGCATGCGACGCCCGGCTGGCCGACCAGCGGCCCCTCACCCCGGAACAGCGAACATGGCTGGACACCTGCCGGTCCGCATTCAACACGCCACCGAGCGCAAGCCCTTCGTCTGGAACCACACCTAGCCCAGTGCCTTCGACAAAACCGAGCCTGTCAGCAAGCCCTGTCCCGCCACCTGCGGCAGGAGCCTGCCGGGCCTGGCCCGCGTTTCCTGACGGTAGCTGCACCGGATGGCGACATACGGGCGTGACCCTGCGGTCGTGCCCCACCAAACTGTCCACCGCAGGGGCAACCTACGACTCGTGCCGGTTCACCGGGGCCGTCGTCATTGCCGCGGACAACATCACCATCCGCCGCTCCCACGTGGAGGGCGGCCACGTCGAAGGCGCATCAGACGCTGACCTGCGCGGACTGCAACTGGTCGACGTTGAAATCTCCGGGCCGGTGGGCGGCAGCGATTCCTATGCCGCTGTGGGCAACAGCCGGTACTCCTGCGTGCGCTGCGACATTCACGGCGGGCTGCGTGGTCTGGCGCTGGGCAGCAACGTGACGATCGTCGACAGCTATGTGCACGACCTGCGGGTCCAACCCGGATCCCACCAGACCGCCGCGTCCACACACGGTGGTGCCCATGTCCGCATCGAACACTCCACGCTGCGCTGCAACTCGGATCGTTTCGCCTGTTCCAACGGCGTCAGCTTCTACTCCGAGGACGCCCCCGGCATCGATGACGTGCTGATCACCCGCAGCCACCTCAGCACCGACGCCGGGTTCTGCGTCGGCTTCTACAGCCTGCAGGCCGGTAAGCCCTACGGCATCACCAATGTCCGAATGGTGGACAACGTCCTCGGCGCCAGCGAATTCGGACCGGTAGCCAACTGGCCCGCGGCGCAGAAGGGCAACACCTGGTCCGGCAACACCACACCCGGCGGCGGGCCCATAAAGCCGTAGCGGCTGGGGCCACTAGGCCCTGTGCCACAACGGATAGCCCTGCATGGGCGTCACGGGGAATTCAATTGGGTCAAGTCCGTTGTGGCACAGGGTGTTGCACATCCATTTACCTGTGAGGGAATTGGTTCTCGGTCGCCGCAGGCGCATTGTCGATCACATGACCAGTTTTCCCGTTCTCACCATTGACACCGCGCCCGACGCCGCCAAGCCCGCGTTGCAGGGCTTAAAGCAGGCATTCGGGGTGGTACCCAACCTGGCCGCGACGATGGCGAGCTCCCCACCGCTGGTGAACTCCTTCGTGGCCGCGGTCGGCCAGTTCACCTCGGGCTCATTTACCGGCGGCGAACGCCAGGTTCTGCTGCTGTCCAACGCGGTGGCCAACACGTGCCAGTGGGCGGTGGCCTTCCACTCCACGATGGCCTCGACGGAGGGCGTCGACGAGAAGGATGTCAGCGCGATCCGGCGCGGTGAAACCCCGGACACGCCAAGGCTGGGCGCGTTGTCGACGCTGACCCGGACGCTGATCGAGCGCCGCGGCCACCTGCGCGAGGCTGACATCCAGGCCTTCCTGGAGGCGGGCTTCGGCAGCGACCAGCTGCTCGAGGTGATCACCGGCGTAGCGATCTCCGCGCTGGCCAACTATGCGGGCAACGTAACGCATCCGCCGCTGGAGCCGGCGTTCCAGCCGCAGGCATGGACAGCCGGATAATGAGCTGATGTCCGACGTCGGCGTATTGCTCAAACAATGGCGCCGGTCTCGGCGGCTGAGCCAGCTGGCCCTGTCCGCCGAGGCCGCCGTTTCCTTGCGCCACCTGTGTTTCATCGAGACCGGGCGGGCCCGGCCGAGCCGGGTCATGGTGCTGCGCCTGGCCGACGCCCTCGACGTGCCGCTGCGCGAACGCAACGCGCTGCTGCTGGCCGCCGGATTCGCACCCGCATACCAGGAGTCGCCGATGGACGCGCCGGTGCTGACCGCGATCCGCCGCGCGCTGGACGCGATCCTGGCCCAGCAGGAGCCGTACCCGGCCGTGGTGATGGATCGGGGGTGGAACATCCAGCACACCAACGACGCCGCGACCCGGCTATTCAACCTGCTCAACGCCGGGCACAAGACCGGGCCGCCAGGCCCACCCAACGTGCTGCGCACCATGCTGCACCCGGACGGGGTAATGCGGTATGTCGCCAACTGGCCCGAGGTGGCCGCGACCCTGCTGCGCCGCATCCGTCGAGAGGCCGTCGGGGGCAGCACCGACGAGCGCGCGCAGGCCCTGCTGGCCGAGGTGCTGGCCTACCCGGGGATGCCGCAGCCGCCCGCCGGCCCGGACGAAGGCCCACAACTGCCGATCATCCCGGTCCAGTTCGAAGGCGACGGTTATTCATTTACCTACTTCTCTACGGTAACCACCCTCGGCACGGCCCAGGACGTCACCCTGGAGGAGCTGCGCATCGAGCTGTTCCACCCCGCCGACCAGCAGACCCGGCACGCCGCGGAAGCCCTGCGCGACACCGCGCCGTGAGGTGTTGCCAAAGACGGGTATCACTGGGTTTAATCATCTGTACGACGGGCAATCGTTTCACACCACGAAGGATGTGACATGCGAAAGCCTGGACGTATTTTGGTGCTCGCGCTCGCGACCGCACTTGCTTCATCCGCTGTTGCCGTGTTGACCGGAGCTGAACCCGCATTCGCTGCGGTGAGCTTCGCGTCGACGGCGGTGAACCAGAACGGCGGCAACTGTGCGGATCTGCCCAACAGCAGCACTGTCAACGGTACCCAGATAAGGCAATTGACCTGCAACGGCGCGGGGAACCAAAGCTTCGCGTTCACCCCGGTGAGCGGGACAACGGATCAGTTCACCATCGCCACCGTTGCGGCGGGCAAGTGCGTGGATGTGTTCGGCGCATCCACCGCCGACAATGCCACGATCATCCAATGGTCCTGCAACAACGGCAACAACCAGAGATTCCGCCTGGTGCCGGTGGCGATCACGGGTGCCGACAAGACATTTAATCTGCAGGCCGTGCACTCGTCCAAGTGCGTGGTGCCGTCTGGGGGATCGGCGGCGACGAACATCGGCTTGGTCCAGCTGCCCTGCAATACGACGACCTCTCGCGTTTGGCGGCTTCCCAATTACACCAGCGGTGGGAACCCAACCCTGCCGCCGGAGAAGACCGTCCGCGTCTATTGGCTCAAGCCTTCGGACGTGGCTTTCGACCAGCGCTGGCCCGACGGCATAGCCAATGTGATGCGGGAGGCCCAGCGGTATTACCGTCAGGAACTCGGCAAGACGTTCACCCTGAACAATCCGGTGGTCGAGGTCGTCAACGGCGACCAGGTGAAGTCCTGGTACGAGAACACCCCCAACGGCGCCGATCGCTATTGGTGGTCGGTGTTCAATATGCAGGCCGAACTGCGGCGCAAACTCGCCCTGAACGCACCCGATCGAAGGTGGATCAATGTCGGCGAGATCAGTGCTGAGGGCCCGGGTGCGGGCGGTGGCGGTGGCGGCGGCTGGGTAATCCTGTGCCAGCACGACGCGGATGGTGCGGCGGGGGTCAACGGCCCTATGAACCGCTGGTACGGCGGGATGGTGCACGAGCTCGGCCATGCGTTCGGCCTGCCCGACTCCACCTCGACCGACGGAACCCCGATGTCGGCCTCGTTCTACAGCTACCCGAATACCCACTTCAGCCAGGCACAGAAGACCGCGATCCTCAACGGTCCCTACGGCACCTTCCTCTCGTAGGTTGGCTTGGGAAGCGGCGACGGTGTTCACTGTGCCGGAAGGGGATGAGGCCTGGATGGACTGGCCCAGCGGCACATCCGAGCGCGCAGATGGATTGGGTTTGTGTCACCACTTAGCTGTTACGGCGATCGATGGGTAGCGCCGCCTGGCGCTACCCATCGCGCAGCTGGTTAGGCGGAGGTAACTGCGAATCCGTCGAGGACCGCGTAGGTGCCGGTT
>NZ_BONY01000069.1 GCF_016862955.1 Rhizocola hellebori
TGGCTGGCAGCAACACCCCACCTGCTGCTCCACGGCACCTACATCTCTGCGTTAGGGGCGTGAGGCAGAGGTGTAGGTGCCGTGGACCTCCTGCCGCCGCCGGCTCTCGCTGCCCGCTGCGCGGGCGGGGGAGGTCATCGGAAAGTTTCCTTCCATATCGACGCTCATTGCACTAATGTCGGTCAATGAAAGTTAGTCAGTCTGTCTAACTGTTCTCCGCGATGAGAGGACCAGGAATGCGCATGAGACGCTTGAGCGTCCTGATGGCCGGTCTGCTCGCGTTATGGTTCGTGCCGTCGATGGCGGCCGTGGCCGCGCCGACAAGATATGAGGCCGAGAACGCGACCTGCGACGGGACCATCGACTCGAACCATGCCGGGTTTTCCGGGACGGGGTTCTGCAATGCGAGCAACGCCGTCGGCGGGTTCGCCCAGTGGACGGTGACGGCGGCCAACGCCGGCACGGCGACGATCGCCATCCGCTACGCCAACGGCACGACCGCCGGGCGTCCGGCCGACATCAGTGTCAACGGCTCGATCGTGCAGGCCGGGGCGGCGTTCGACCCGACCGGCGCGTGGACGACCTGGGTGACCAAAACCCTTACCGCACAGGTGAACGCCGGAACCAACACGATCCGGGTGGCGGGCACGACCGCAGTGGGCCCGGCCAACCTGGACTTTGTCGACTTCGAGGTGGCCCCGCCGCAGAGCTTCGTCGACTATCAGGCCGAGAACTGCACCATCACCCTGGGAGTGGTGGAGTCGAACCACGCCGGTTTCACCGGCACCGGCTTCGTCAACGGCGACAACGCCGTTGGCGCGGGCATCACCTGCTCGGTGAGCAATGCGGCAGCGGCCGGGCCGCGCAGCGTGGAGATCCGTTTCGCCAACGGCACGACGACGGTGCGCCCGATGGACCTCATCGTCAACGGCGTCACCGTGCAGAACATCGCGTTCCAGGGCACGGGAGCGTGGACCACGTGGGCGGCGCTGACCTTCAACGTCAACCTCAACAGCGGCGCCAACACGATCCGGCTCAACGCGACGAGCGTCAACGGCGGCCCCAACCTGGACCGGTTGCGTGTCGCCGCGCCCGCCGACACCCAGGCGCCGACCGCCCCTGGCCAGCCGGTCTGCTCGCCGGTGCAGGACACGGTCACGCTGAGCTGGCCGCTGTCGAGCGACAACGTGGGTGTCGTGGCCTACGACATTTACCATGACGGCACCCTTTACGCGTCGCCAGCGGGCTCCCCGCACACGCTGAGCGATCTTCAGTTCAACTTCACCTACCGGTGGTCGATTTTCGCCCGGGACGCGGCCGGGAACGTCTCGGCGACCAGCCCGCTGGCCACGTGCAGCACGGGCCCGTCCACCGATGTCACAGCGCCAACGGCGCCAACAGGTTTGGCCTTCGCCGCCGTGACGCAGACCTCGGCCACCCTGTCCTGGACGGCGGCATCGGACAACATCGGCGTGCGTTCCTACGTGGTACGCAGCGCGAGCAACCCCAACCTGCACACCGTCACCGGCAATCCGCCTCCGGTCTCGGTCACGGTCACCCTCACCTGTGGCACCGCTTACGTGCTGCACGTGGTGGCCCGGGACAAGGCCGGGAACACGTCGGCGATGAGCAACACGGTCTCGTTCACCACCGGCGCGTGTTCGGCGGGGCAGCCGCAGAACCCGACCATCGTCGGGCCGCAGGACTGGGACATCCCTTGGGACATCTGCTTCGCGCCCGGCCAGAGCTACGCCCTGATCACCGAGCGGGACACCTTCCGGGTGTTCAAGCTGACGCCTGACGGCACCAAGACGCAGGTGGGCTCGGTACCAAATAGTGTCACCACAGACGGGGAAGGCGGCCTGATGGGCTGCGCCGCGTCGCCGACCTGGAATGGCACCAGCGACACCGACTGGTTCTTCATGCACACCTCCACCGACGCGGGTGTGACCGAGAACCGGGTGGTGCGGATGAGTTTCAACGGCACCACTCTGACCAACCGGGTGGTCGTGCTGGGCGGCATCAGGTCGAGCCGTTTCCACAACGGCGGCCGGATCCGCTTCGGGCCGGACGGTTTCCTCTATGTCACCACCGGCGACTCGCAGCAGTCGAACCTGGCGCAGGACGCGAATTCGCTCAACGGCAAGATTCTGCGCATCACCAAGACCGGTGCCGCCGCGCCGGGCAACCCTTTCGGCACCCGGATCTACACGCTGGGCCACCGCAACCCGCAGGGGATCGGCTGGGACTCGGCGAACAGGTTGTGGGAGGCCGAATTCGGCAACTCGCTGGTCGACGAGGTGAACTTCCTGGAGCCGGGCAAGAACTACGGCTGGCCCACCTGTGAGGGCCCGTGCAGCGTAACCGGAATGACCAACCCCAAGTGGAGCAAGGGAACCGCCGCCTGTTCCTGCAGTGGCTTCGCGATCGTCAACAACACCATTTACCTGGGTGCGCTTCGCGGCCAGCGGATGTGGCGGCTGGCGCTGGCGGGCACCGAGGTGACCGGGGAGTCGCAGCACTTCACCACGTTCGGCCGGTTGCGCGCGGTGACGAAGGTGCCTGGCGACGCGGCGATCTGGTTCGCAACGTCCAATGAGGACAACAACGGCAACGGCAACCCCGATGTGATCCGCCAGTCCCTGATCCGATGAAGGAGATAGCTATGAGACGCCTGAGCATTCTCGCGGCGTGCCTGGTCGCGCTCGGGTTGCTTCCGAGCGTGGCGCAAGCCGCGCCGACGAGGTACGAAGCGGAGAACGCGACCTGTGACGGCACCATCGACTCGAACCATGCCGGGTTTTCCGGGACGGGGTTCTGCAACGCCACCAACGCCGTCGGCGGGTTCGCCCAGTGGACGGTGACCGCGGCCAGCGCCGGCACGGCCACGATCGGGATCCGTTACGCCAACGGCAGCACGGCCAACCGCCCCGCCGACATCTCGGTCAACGGCGCCGTCGTGCAGGCGGCGTCGGCGTTCAACCCGACCGGGGCGTGGACCACCTGGGTGACCAAAACCCTTACCGCGCCGGTGAACGCGGGGTCGAACACGATCCGGGTGGCGGGCACCACGGCCAACGGCCCGGCGAACCTCGACTTCGTCGACTTCGAGGTCGGCGCACCACCTGCCACCAACGAATATCAAGCGGAGAACTGTGTCATCACCAGCGGTGTCGTCGAGTCGAACCATGCCGGGTTCACCGGCACCGGATTCGTGAACTACGACAACGCGGTGGGCTCGGCCGTGGCGTGCGCGGTGACGCAAACCGGAAGCGTGACGCTGACCCTGCGTTACGCCAACGGCACCACCACGAACAGGCCACTGTCGGTCAACGGCGTCACGGTGAACTTCCCCGGCACGGGAGCGTGGACGACCTGGGCCGAGGTGAACGTGTCGGTCACCCTCAGCGCGGGGGCGACCGTGCGGGCGTCGGCGACGACCGCGGCCGGCGGGCCAAACCTCGACCGGATAAGGGTTTCCACGGGCGGGCAGCCGCCTGGTACCACACCGGTGGCCATCAACGGCCAGCTGCACGTCTGCGGAACGAAGCTGTGCAACCGGTTCAACCAGCCGATCCAGTTGCGTGGCATGTCCACACACGGCCTGCAGTGGTATTACCAGTGCCTGAACGCGGCCTCGCTGGACGCGCTGGCCAACGACTGGAACGCCGACATCATCCGGATCTCGATGTACATCCAGGAGGACGGCTACGAGACCGATCCGCGGCTGTTCACCGACCGGGTGCACAACCTGATCGAGCAGGCCACCGCGCGGGGCATGTATGCCTTGGTGGACTGGCACATGCTCGACCCGGGTGACCCGAACTTCAACCTGGCGCGGGCGCGCACCTTCTTCACCGAGATCGCCAACCGGCACAAGGACAAGGTGAACGTGCTCTATGAGGTGGCCAACGAGCCCAACGGCGTCTCCTGGGCCACCATCCGCAACTACCACAACCAGATCATCACGGTGATCCGGGCCGAGGACCCCGACAGCGTCATCCTGCTGGGCACCAGGGCTTGGTCGTCGCTGGGCGTCTCGGACGGCGCGACGGAGACCGAGATCATCAATAATCCGGTCAGCGCGAGCAACGTCATGTACACGTTCCACTTCTACGCCGCGTCGCACGGCGCCGAGTACTTGAACGCGCTTTCCCGTGCGGCGGACCAGATTCCGATGTTCGTCACCGAATTCGGCACGCAGACGTTCACCGGCGATGGGGGCAACGACTTCACCCGTTCGCAGCAGTACCTGGATCTGATGGCGAGCAAGAAGATCGGCTGGACCAGCTGGAACTACTCCGACGACATGCGCTCGGGCGCGGCCTTCACCCAGGGCACCTGCCCGGGTGGGCCGTTCGCGGGCACCGGACGGCTCAAGCCCGCCGGGGTGTGGGTGCGGGACCGGATCCGCAGCGCGGACAATTTCCCCACTGGTTGACAGACGCCAATATGTATGGTGGTCTAGACCGGCCTAGACCACCATCCATTGTGGAGCCAAAATGCGTCTACGTCCCCTCGCCACAGCGATGACCGTCGCCATCGCGGCGGTCATTCTCGCTCCCGCGCCGGCCACCGCCGCGCCCCATCAACAGACCGTTCCAGCCATGCGGCAGTGGACCGCGGGCACGGGTTCCTACACGTTCGGCGCGGCCAGCCGCATCGTGGTCGACCCGGCCTACGCCACCCAGCTCAGCGCCGACGCGGCCACCTTCGCCGAAGACCTCGCCATCCTCGCCGGGCGGACGGTTTCCGTTGTCCAGCAAGCAACCCCGGCCACCGGCGACCTGTTCCTCACCCTCGGCAGCACCGACCCGGCCGAGGGCTACACCATGACCGCCGGGGCGTCGCTGCGCATCCAAGGCCGCGACCCGGCCGGGGCTTTCTACGGCACGCGCTCGGCGCTGCAGCTGCTGCGCCAGTCGCCGAGCATCGCCGCGGGCACCGCACGGGACTGGCCCACCAAACCCGAGCGCGGGCTGATGGTGGATCAGGGCCGCAAGTTCTTCACCGTGGACTGGCTGCGCCGCCACCTCAAGGAGCTGGCCTACCTCAAGCTCAACGTCTTCCACTTCCACCTGTCCGACACCTTCGGCTTCCGGCTGGAGAGCACCACCCACCCGGAAATCGTGTCGGCGCAGCACTACACCAAACAGCAAATTCAAGAACTCATCTCTCTGGGTACGAAGTACCACGTGGCCATCGTCCCGGAGATCGACATGCCCGGCCACATGAACGCCATCCTCGCCCCGCATCCGGAGCTGCAGCTGGACAATCAATCCGGGCAACGCGATCCGTATTTCCTCGACCTGTCCGAGCCGGGCGCCTACACGCTGGCCCAGGACGTGATCAACGAATACCTGCCGCTGTTCCCGTCGCGCTACTGGCATGTGGGCGCGGACGAATACGTCTCCAACTACGCCGCGTACCCGCAACTGCTCACCTACGCCCGCGCCCACTACGGCGCGAGCGCCACCGCCAAGGACACCTACTACGGTTTCATCAATTGGGTCAACGATTTGGTCCGCGCCGGCGGTAAGACGCTGCGGATGTGGAACGACGGCATCAAGTCCGGCGATGGCACCATCAACCCGGCATCGAACATCGTCGTGGAGTTCTGGTTCAACTACGGCCTTACCCCGCAACAGCTTCTCGGCCGCGGGCACACCGTGGCCAACGAGTCGTGGGATCCCACCTACTACGTGCTCGGCGGCGACAAGCCCGACAACGTCTGGGCCTACGAGACGTGGCAGCCCGAGCTTTTCCAGGGCGGTGGCACCGTCACCGACCCGGCCCGCAACCTTGGCTCCAACGTGCATGTGTGGTGTGACAACCCCAATGCCGAAACCGAGGACCAGATCGCGGCCGGCATCAAGTACACGCTGCGGGTGCTGGCGCAGCAGACCTGGGGTTCGGCCAAACCCGCCGCCACGTACGCGGCGTGGCTGCCGATCGCCGACGCGGTGGGCCGCTCGCCCGGCTGGCCGACCGACACGCCCGCGGGCAATCTGGCGCTGGGCAAGCCCGTGCTCGCCTCGTCGACGGAGACCGTGAACTTCCCGGCCACCAACGCCGTGGACGGCTCCTACGGCTCGCGCTGGGCGAGCACCTACGTGGATCCGTCGTGGATCCGGGTCGACCTGGGCGCACCCACCGCGCTGGGCCGGGTGGTGCTGCGCTGGGAGGCCGCCTACGGCCGGGCCTATCAGATCCAGCTGTCCAATGATGCGAGCACCTGGACCACCGTCTACTCGACCACCACCGGCGACGGCGGCGTGGACGACATCACGCTGTCGGGCACCGGAAGGTATCTGCGGATGAACGGGACCGCCCGCGGAACATCTTGGGGCTACTCGCTTTACGAGATCGAGGCCTACGCGCCGGCGGGCAACCCGAACCGGGCGCTCAACCGGCCGGTCGCGGTCTCCTCCACGGAAACCGCCACCTTCCCCGGCTCCGCCGCGGTGGACGGCTCGTCAGCCACCCGCTGGTCGAGCCTTTACGTCGACCCGTCCTGGATCCAGGTGGACCTCGGCGCCACGGTGGCGGTCAACCGGGTGGTGCTGCGCTGGGAAGCCGCCTACGGCCGGGCCTACCAGATCCAGGTTTCCGCCGACGCCACCAACTGGACCACGATCTACACGACAAACACCGGCGACGGCGGCGTCGACGATCTCGCCGTTTCCGGCTCGGGCCGCTACCTGCGGATGCTCGGCACCGCCCGCGCCACCGCTTGGGGCTACTCGCTCTGGGAGGTCGAGGTTTACTAGCTGAGGTCGGCCTGCGACGATGACCTCGCGCTCGCGCTCGGTGAGCATGTTGAGCCGAGCGCGAGCCTCGTCGAGTCCGCGTGACCGCAAACGGCTGCTGCGCACGCTGATCGCCGATGTGACCCTGCTGCTGGAACTGAACTCGGAAGCGGTGCGTATCGGTGTCCGCTGGCACACTGGTGCCAGCGACGAGCTGGTCGTCGAGCGGCGCGGGCCAGGTCGCACGCCGCCGGAGGCGTTGGCGATCGTGCGCGAGTACGGGGCCACGCACAGCAATGTGCAGATCGCGAAGATGCTCAACGACGCCGCCGATTGTCTGCCGGTTGTTGCCACAGATTGAAGCCGGTGCCTACTTCGCTTGAGGTGAGACGGAGTTGGCTGGGTCGTGCGATAGTCGTAAGCCAGTGGCGGCGCCGAAGACCGCGAACGGGGGTCCGAACACGACAAGCAGCAGTAGGCAGAAGGACAGGGCGGCGCTCAAGTTTTCCGCCTCGGGCGCGCCGTCGCCGAACAGGAACAGCCCGCCGTTGATCCTGTACATGTGCAGCGACCCGTAAAGCCAGAGGCCATACATGAGTGGCGCGCTGGCGATGCCCGCCCAGATACCGGCCCACAGGCCCGAGTGATACGACCGGCCCTTCGACGCAGCGGCCAACGCGACGACGAACACGGAGACGGTCGGCACGAACAGCAGCCACAGGACAGCCAGCAGCGCAGGCAATTGTCCTAACGCTTCCGTGAGGCGGGGGGTATAGGCGACACGGCTCAGCAGCCAGAATCCGCCGACGCATGCCAGCGCAGCACCGACTCCGAGGTACGGCGCGAAGCGGCTAATGCGTTCCGGCTGGGGCGCCGCCACAGCCGCCCACAGGCAGCCGGCCAGCACCGCGGCAAGGAACACCGACCATCCCGGCGTCAGGTGTACGGCAGCGCCCGGATCGCGGCGCAGAAAGATCACTGTCATGATGACGGCCGCAGCCACGGCCACGGTCACCAGCAGCGCAGGCAGCAGCCTCGACAATGACACACGGACCGAACGAGCCAAGGTCACGATCACGAATGCGCCGAAGATGCCCACGAAGCAGACCGTAAACACATGCAGCTCAGGCATTCTCGCACCGACCGCGGGCCCGGCCATCAACGCCGCCGCCACGACCACCCCAGCCACAAGCGCGAATACTGGCCAAGCGGCGGTGGCTGGCAGCCACAGCGTGGCCCGCACACTGCTAAGAGCGAACCGCCACCGGGCCGAACGGCCCTTCACCTCCGACAGCTCGCTGATCATCGCCATGCCCCAGCCGCGGCGGCGTTCAGGTAGCGCCGCCACGGCGGCGGTTAGCAGCCGTCCGGGCGGATCCATCGAGGCCATGCCGGAGCCGGTCGCCGACCACCAGCGGCGCAGTACAAGCAGCGCGGCACCGGCCCACGACACCGTGGAGAAAACGAGGGCATACATCGCGGTCTGCGGCGGCTGGCCGAAGAACACGACGCTTACCAGCCAGAATATCGTCCACCCCACCGCGATGCTCACAGCCGTGACGATCTGAAACCTGCGCAGCGTCCAGCTCATGCCCCCTGCCACCCACTTTCCAAATCAGCGCGGCGGAGCGGCATGGTGCTGATGGCCGCTGCGGCCAGCTCCGTAGCCAGGGCGCGCCCAGAACCGGTGAGCCGGTATATGTGGCGAGGTGGCCGGCCGGCGGGGACGTCGGTGTCCCATTCTGTCTCCAGCAGACCCCGGTCGGCCAGGCGCACCAGAATGGGATACAGCGAACCGGGCTTGAGGCCCAGCTGCCGACACAACTCGTAGCCGTACCGCCAGGCGGTAGGCTCCTCCGCCAGCGCCAGAACCACGGCCGTGGTCTGCGCGGACGGGCGTCGGGTTCGACCCATGCAATAACTCTACATATTCAGAGATTACCTCGCAACGCCCACATCAGAAGTCACGTGGCGAGCGCCGCGCGATGCTGGCCGTGCCGGTGAGCGCGGCTGTGGGCGGCATCGCCGGTCTGGGCATCGCCGCGACACAGGGCATCGCCGGGCACGTCGGGCTCGCGCTCGCGATGGCGGTCGGGCTCGGTGTGGTGGTGTCGATCGCCGCGGCATCGATGACCGCCGGGCGGGTCACCGCATCGTCGTCGGGTAGGCCGGTGGGAGCGTGGCCGGGCGTGCTCTTGCTCGGGGCAGGGGTGGTGTTGGCGGCCATCCATCTGTCCAATAACGACACTGCGGTCGGCGTGGCGGGGGTGGTGATGCTGTGGCTCGGCCTGATCCTCAGCGCGCCGCTGCTGGCGGTGGCGGTGATCGGGCCGGGCGCGATCCTGGTGAGCATCGGCGGGGCCAGACTGCGCCCGGCCGCGCGCGACCTTGCGCGCCAGCCGCGCCGTGCGGCAGGTGTCGCGTCCTCGCTGATCACCGGAGTCGCTTTGGTGGCGCGGGCCGTTCAGCCGTCGCAGAGCCGATATCCGGTGATGAGCTGGGGCTGCACCACGAGCAGGGCGCCTTCGGGCTGGTGCACCCAGCTCTTGAGCAGCGGCCGGCTTCGCCGGTGGCGTGCCGGGTCCAGCACCGGGGTGGCGATCCCGGTCACCACCACGGTCCAGCCGCTGCGGTGCTGAGCGTCGATCTCGTCGGCCTCGTAGGCGACCACGGTGCCTTCCGGCATCGGCACCCCGGCGGTGTAGGGAACGCTGCGGGCGGGCAGGCTGGCCCGGATGAGGATTTCGCCGCCGTCCACGAGGTGGTTGACCGGCCGGATGGCGGGCATGGCGTTGAGCGTGAACACTAGCCGCCCAAACTCGATGGTGCTCAACAGATGCAGCGACGTGGCGGCATCAAGCTCGATCATGCGGGTGGATTCGGCGGTGACCGGCGGCGACATCATCCACCTAGTGTTGGCGCTGGCGGCCTCGTGGCCTAGGGCACAAAGTCCCCTCCTGCGATGGCTGATCGTCTCGACCCGGGCTGTCCGGTTTGCCGCGGCGCGCTAGTCTCGGACGATGATCGAGGTGCGTGAGGCAACCGAGCTCGAGTCCCAGTCGTGGTTGGACGGTTGGCGCGACCGGCTGCAAGCCTGGTACGGCGACTTCTCGGCCGAGCCGCAATGGGTGCAGCGCCACATCGAGAAGAACCTGACCCGATGGTCCGACGCCGCGCAGCGCCACCTGTTCACCCTCTGCGACGGCGGCGAGCCGGTGGGGCAGCTGGCGCTCTCGCAGATCACCGATCCGCCGTCGGTCATGCTCAACGACCTGTGGGTGCGCCCGCAGCTGCGCCGCCGCGGCTACGGCCGGGCCGCGCTGAGCTGGGCGCTGCAGTGGGCGCCCCAGCACGCCGATCAGCTGATGGTGATCGGGCGCGGCGGCGACCCGGCACAGGACGCACTGTTCGCCTCGATCGAGACGCGGGCGCTGCAGATGGTGAAACCGTTGACCCGGAACGATTCGAGACCAACGACGGCGACCGGGCGGGCGATGCGGCCGGAGGAGTTCGGGCCGTGGCGCGCCGGGCAGGAGATCGGTTACGTCAACGAGATCGTCGGCTCCGGCATAGCCTCGCGCGAAGAGGCGCAGGCCAAAGCGGCCCAACAGTTCGACGAGCTGCTGCCCGACGGTGTGGACACCGCGAATCACACCTTCCTGTGTGTGGAGGCCGACGGTGAGGTGGTCGCCACCAACTGGCTGGCCCACCACTACTCTCCCGCGACGAGCTTCGTGCTCGGGGTGGAGGTGGAGGAGGCCCACCGCGGCAAGGGCTACGGCCGGGTGGCGATGCAGCTGGGCGAGCAGGCCAGCCTGGAGGCCGGCGACAGCCAGCTGGCCCTCAACGTGTTCGGCCAGAACCTGCCCGCCATCGGCCTGTACGAGGCGATGGGTTACGGCGCGGCGGAAAAGATCCGCTCGCTAAGGTTTGGCTCATGAGGACTGCGGTGTTCCTGCGCGGGATCAACGTCGGCGGCAACGCGAAGATCTCGATGGTCCAGCTGCGCGAGGCGATGCAGAGGCACGGCCACGCCGACGTGAAAACCCTGCTGCAGAGCGGAAACGTGGTAGTCGACAAGATCACCCCGGCCGCGATGGAGAAGCTGCTGCTCGACGAGTTCGGGATGCAGATAAGGGTGATGACCCGCTCCAACGCCCAGCTGCGCAAGGTGATCGAGGCCAACCCGTTCCCCGAGCACGAGCAGGAGCCGGCCAAGCTGGGCGTCGCCTTTCTCGACAAGGCGCCCGGCAAGGTGCAAATCGACCTGCAGCGCTATGCGCCGGACGAGTTCATCATCGCGGGCAAGGAAATCTATCTGTGGTTCCCCAATGGCATGGGGCGCAGCAAGATCGGCGATCGCACGTTCCAGAAGTCCCTCGGCGCGGAGATGACCGTGCGCAACTGGAACACCGTCACCAAGATGGCCGAGCTCACCGGTTGATCCACGTGCAACAATGGATGGATTTCCAAAGTTGGGAGCCCCCGCGTGGACTACGTGCGCAGCCGCTACCTCCTGCTCGGCGACAAGGTCTATCTGGATCGGCTGGGGCGGCGGGCTTCGCTGGCCTATTCGGCCCGCAAGGCCACCCTGTTCGCCCTCGACGAGGCCACGGCTGATCAGTTGCGGCGCAACGCCGCGCCGCCCACGCCGGAGCTGGCCGCCGTCGGCGCCATCGTGCCCCGCGACGAGGACGAGCTGGGCGCCGTTCTGGCCGCTTTGCGCTCGGGATCGGATGATCCGGCCAGGCGCGGCTTCACCATCCTGGTGACCGGCTACTGCAACATGGCGTGCGGCTACTGCGGGCAGGAGCACCACCGCACCGCGGCGCAGAGCGAGCGCGTGGCGCGCCTGGCCGACCGGGTCGAGGCGACCATCGCCGGCCCGGCCACCCGCGACGTGGAGATCACCTGGTTCGGCGGGGAACCGATGCTCGCGCTGCGCCTCATCAAACAGCTCAGCGCCCGCTTCATCGCCGCCGCCCGCGAGCACTCGGTCGGCTACTCGGCGCGGATGGCCACTAATGGCAGCCTGCTCACCGTGGCGACGCTGGCCCAGCTGCACCACGACTGCCACCTCAACTCCATGGAGGTGACCATCGACGGGCCGCAGGCCGTGCACGACCGGCGGCGGCTCAAGCGCAACGGCACCGGCAGCTATCGGCACATCGTCAGCGTGCTCGGCGAAGCGGTGCGTGCCCAGGTCGCACCCAAGCTCGAGGTGAGCATCCGCGTCAACGTCGACACCGATAACGAGGACAGCGTGAGCGAGCTCATCACCGACCTCGCCGCGCACGGCCTGGCCTCGCCACAGGTGAGCCTGCACCCGGTGCCGGTGCACTCGTGGGGCAACGACATCTCCGCCATAGAGATCGACGCACGTCGCTATGCGGCGCTGGAGGCGCAATGGCTGCGCCAGGCCCAATCGCTGGGGTTGCGGTGCGCCTCGCTGCCCACCGCGCTCAAGCGCACGACGTGCCGGGCAACCTCGGTGCACGGGGAGATTGTGGACCTGCACGAGCGGGTCTACTCATGCTCGGAACATCCGCTCGTGCCCGGGATGCGCGACAGCGGCGTGGTGGCCACGGTCACCGACCTTGCCGGATCCGCTCCGCGTCCACCGGGCCGGTACGACGGCTGGTATGACCAAGTGGGGGAGGATCGGGTCCCGTGTGGCCGGTGCCCCCTGTTGCCAGTCTGCGGCGGTTCGTGCCCGAAGCTCTGGGACGAAGGCCACCTGCCCTGCCCCAGTATGCGATTCAACTGGGCTGACCGGCTCGACCTAGCCGCCGCCCGCCTGGGCTACAAGGCCGCGGACGGGTAGCGGCGGTGCGTTTCCTGGCGCGCGCCAGAGTTGCAGATCGCCGACGGTGCGATCCTGACGATCTTTGGCGGCCGCTTGGATCCCACCACCTTTCCGGGCGATCTGCCGCGCGATGCTTTGCGCGCGCCAGCGTTATCGCCAGTGTTTTCGCCTGCGCCTTCGCCATGGCCGCGCTCGTGGCCGTTCACCTTGGCGTGCCGCCGCCGGGATTGCCCGGCGCGGCGGCGACCGCTGTGGCGCGCACGGCATTGCCCGCGGGGCGACCGCTGGTGCGTTACGTCGTCAGCGTTCCGCCCTACTACGGGCTTGTTTTCGCCGCCACAGTAAGCAGGCCCTTCGACACCCGGGCCGGGCGGGCCGCAGATCTGCTCAATCGCCTGTACGACTACGAGACCCGCGACGCCTTCGTGCACGTGCCCCGGGAGCCGACCTACCCGCTGTGCCGCTCCGGCCACGAGTTCACCAGGGTGGTGGTGGCCGAGCTGCACAAGTCGTTCTGCTACCTCGGGCACGGCCTGCTGGTGGGGATCACCGTGACCGCGATGGGCGCGGCTCAGCACACGTTCCTGATCACGGTGTGGCAGGCGTGATCACTTCTGCGGCGGTTTCACCATTCCCAGCGGATGCCGTGGACGCCGGGCGTGACGTTCTGCTCCGCGACGTGGACCGTCTTGCCCCGGTTGGGCCACAGCCGCCGCACGTCGCGACGCCAGGTGCCCGAGCCGGCCTGCCACACCTGATGGCAGCTGGCCGGAACAGCGCCCGCCGCGAACTCCACCTGAAGCAGGAAATCCCGCACCGGGTACCGGAACCAGCGCTGATAGGTCGTCGACGGCGGCGGCGACGGATGGGCGAAGTCGTAGTCCACGACGTAGGTTTCGCCGCGCTGCAGCGCATGGTCGAACAGCAGCTCCACCGCGCAGACCGCGGCCGACGGATCGACCTTGATGCGGCCGATGCGGCAGCCGGACGAGCCGGTCAGCTCGGGCAGCACGCCCTGCTCGTTGTGGTGGAAGGCGATGTGCCGGTCGGCGCCGTCGTGCAGCGCCTCGAACACGATCTCGGTGCGGACGGTGCCCTCCCCGCGATCGCCGCGCACGCTCACATGTTCGCGCACGCTGCGCCAGCGCAGTGCCGGTTCCGAGGCCCCATCGATATCGGCCAGCAGCTTCTCGATGCTCAGCTGCATGGCGCTCATCTCATCGGGGCTCATCACCCCCGGAGGGCGGCGCACCCACCGGCCACGGGGCCGGCGCGGGCCGAGCAACGCGACAAGGTGTCCCGCGGGCACCTGGAGGACTTCCTCCAGCACCGTGATGGCGGCCAGCGATTTGGCCGGTTCCGGACGGCACTTGCCACGTTGCCAATTACTTAGGCTGGCCAGACTCACGTCGAGTCCGCGGTCGCGAAGTCTGGCGTGCAGCCGGCTCAAACTCAGGCCGCGGTTGGCGATGGCCACGCGCAGCACGGCGTCGAAGGTGGTCGACATAAACTAGACCATGCCTGCGCTGATGGTCGTGTGTCTACATACGACCGAGAGGATGGGCTGGACGTTATGGGACCGACTCCCGGTCGCGCGGCCCCCACAGATCAAGCGCGCGATAGGCCGGCTGCCACTGGTCGTAATAGCTGGCCCGGGCCGCATCGGGCAGCCTGCTCAGGATGATGTCGGTGTGTTCGAGCAGGGCGCCGTCGAGGATCCACGGCATCCAGCGCGGCGTCTGTGAGCCGACCTTGGCGCGATGGTCGGCGCCGAAACGCAGCCACTGTTCGTCGGTGAGGGTCGCGTCGATGAGCGGCAGCGCCTCCTGTTCCTCATGGTCAAGGTGATCCTCCACCACCCGTACGAGTTCGGCGATCAGCTCGCCCAGCGGCTGGTTGCCGCTGCCGGGCTCCGCCACGGCGGCGTCGATCGCCTCCAGGAGTGGATCGATCGCGGCGTGCTCGAGCTCCATCGCGGTGAGCACCTCCAGCGCGGCGGGCGAACCCTCAACGCAGTCATGCAAAGTGGGCCACAGCGTCTCGTCCTCGGCGGCGTGGTGCACGTGCAGGAAGTCGCGGAACAGCCGCCAACCCGGGGCGCTGGCGAGCTGCCGGGCCAGCTCCGTGTCGTCGGTCAGCGCGACCAGATCGGCCAGATTGGCCATATCAGCCAGATTGGCCAGGTCGCGGCGCAACGCGCGGTGCATCGCCAGCATCATGGACATATCGAGCCTGGTGGACTTCTCGGGCATCCCTCAAGCTAACGCCGGCTCAGTGGAGCCGCGCTCGAGCGCGTCGGCCGCCAGGCGCCGCAGGTGGGCGTGCGCATATTCGCAGATGACGGCGTGTTCGTAGACCGCCTTCGGCACGTCCATGCCGCTGTCGGCGCGCACCACGATCGTTCCGGGCCGCCAGCGCAGGAACCGCTCGTCGCCGGTGAGGTCGGCCAGCAGCGCCAGGATCGACTCGTCCAGGCGCAGCGAATGCACCGCGGTCTGATATTCCTTGCGGGTCAAGCAGAACGCGAACGGGATGTTCATCAGGCACAGCGCGGTCTGGATGTCCAGGTTGAGCCAGCGCCGCCCGCCCACCTCGATCTTCTCCACCTTCAGCATGGAGAAGTCGAGGTGTTCCGGCTTGCGCCAACGGCTTACGCCCAGCGCGATCAGCACGTCGTAAACGTTGAGATCGTGTTTGATGACCGCCCGGTCGCCCAGCTGCGCGACCGTGGTCGGGCGCAACGTCACCTCGGGCAGGCCGGGGATGGCGGTATTGCGAACCAGAAAGTTCAGCAGATTGGTCTCCACCAGAAAGTGGCGCACCAGCAACGCGCCCGCGGTGGGGGAGACGAAGTGCTGCAGGAACCAGACGCAGAGCCGGTCCATCGTGCGGTGGGCGCGAAACGGCGCCACCGCCTTGAGAACCCGGATTCCGGCGACGGCCACCCGGGAGAACACCCTGGCCATCGGGTAAAGCCAGCGCCGGGTCCAGCGGCGCTGATCGTCGACCACCATCCGCAACGTGTCCCGGTCCACCGGAACGGTCGGATCGACCAGCATCTGCGTCCAGATCATCAGTTCACTTCCTCCAGTTGCAGCGCGTAGAGGCGGGCCACGACCTGGGCCGTGCGCACCACACGCTCATGGTGTTGCGCGGTGACCAGGGTCAGCAGATGATTCAGCTCGCCTATATGTTCTTCGTCGGCTTCTCCGTGGTACCGGAGGAAGCTCACCTGGTCATCACGAAGCGCCAGCTGTTCCTGCAGCCGCCGGGCCCAGCCCAGCGCGAGCCGGTTGCCCAGCCCTTCGATGATGAACATGGCGCCCAGCAGGTCCACCGGGTCGGGCAGGCTGGCCTGCTGGAAAATGAAGGCGGACAAGGCTTCCGAGCCCGCGTTCTTGTGGGAGTGCTGAATCTCGCTCAGCTCGCCGCCCACGGCCACAAAGTCGCGCTCAAGCAGCCGGTAGTCCTTGTGCTCATCGGCGGCATGCTTGATGGCGGCGCTGCGGAAGTCAAACAGCTCAACGGAAAAGTTCGACGCGGCCCGCGAGATCCAGCGCCCGCCCTCGACCACCTGCTGGCGCAGGTGAACCAGCAGCCGCCGATAGTCCTCGACGCTGGCCGTCCCGGACTCGATACGCCGCACGATCGGCGCCCGGCGAAGCCTGCGCTCGAAGTCCTCCCACACCTGAGCCAGATCCAGCACCAGCCGTTGCGTGCTCGCCCCGTCCTGCCCATGCGCGGCGGGCGCGGTCGCCTTATGTTCCGCGACAACGACAGCGGCGGGCTCCGGCCCGGTTTGGGTCGCGGTGACACAGGTGAGGTGGGCGAAGGCGAACGAGAACCGGCCCGATTCCGGTACCACGAGCAGGATCCGGTCGCCTTCGCGGAACCTCTCCGCGTGCCACGCCTCCTCCAGCATGACGAAAATGCTTGCCGCGCCGGTGTTTCCGCGCGTGTGCAGGTTGGTGAACCAGCGGTCCTCGTCGATCATCAGGTTGGCCGCCTTGAGCAGGCCGACGATGTCGCCACGGAAGCGCTCCGCGCTGTAGTGGCACAGCAGATGGTCCACTTTGGACGGACTGACCTTCCCTTCCCTGATGAGTTTCGCGAACTCATGAACCCCCGTTCGGAACAGGTCGGGCAGCATGGCCACCTCCTGGCGCAGCTGGACCAGCCGCACGTCGGGGGTGACCGGGTCGAGCCAGGTGTCCCCGGCCGTGGGCGAGCCGCCGGCGCTCATGCAGACCGGCCGTTCGTGGGCATAGGAGACCAGGTGGGTCCAGTCCAGGCGCAGCGACAGGCCCTGCGGCCGGGGGGCGTTCTGCAGCACGACCGCGGCCGCGCCGTCGGACAGGGTCCAGCGCAGGAACTCCGTGTCGGCGTTGCGGCTGCCTTCGCGGGCGCGCAGGCTGCGGCTGACCAGTTCCGAGCCGACGATGACGGCCGTGTCGTGGTCACCGGCCTCGATCGCGCGCGCGGCGGCGGTGAAGGCGGCCATGCTTGAGGCGCAGACGCCGCCGGAGGAGAGCACCTCCATCGGGCCCGCGTCGTCGAGGCGGCCGTGGACCATCGAGGCGAAGCCTGGTACCAGCAAATCGCCCTGGGTCGTCCCCGCGGCCAGCATGCCCACCTCGCCGATGGCGAGGCCGCGATCCTTGAGCGCCGCGACCACGGCTTCCGCCGCCAGCTCCTCGTTGAGCATCGTCACGGTGCCGTTTTCGTCGAGGGCGAGATGGCGGGTACGGATGCCGTTGGCGGCCATGATTCGTTTTCGCAAGCCGGGCAGTGGGTCGCCCAGCCGGCGGGCGACCTCGTCGTTGTCCAGGGGTTCACCTGGCAGGTAGGCGCCGCAGCCGGTGAGGAAGACTGTCATGCCTCCATTGAGTCAGCCCGGCCGCCCGGCCAACACCGTGTTGCTACTCAACCCGTCCTGAGTCATCGAGCCCCTGTTCGATGGCGTATCGCACCAGCTCTACCCGGTTGTGCAGCTGGAGCTTACCCAGCGTGTTCTGGACATGATTTTGCACGGTGCGGTGCGACAGGACGAGGCGCTCGGCGATCTGCTTGTAGGACAAGCCTTTCGCGACCAGCCGCAGCACCTCGGTTTCGCGGTCGGTCAGGCGCGGCGCGTCGGAGCCGGTGGCCGGGGCCGCGGCCAGCCGCCTGTACTCACCGAGCACCAGCCCGGCCAGCCCGGCGGTGAACACGGCATCGCCCTGGGCGGTGCGGCGCACCGCTTCCAGGAACTCGTCGCGCCCGGCCGACTTGACCAGGTAGCCCAGCGCCCCGGCCTTGACCGCTTCCAGGACGTCCTGCTGTTCGGCGCTGGCCGACAGCACCAGGATGCGGGCCTGTGGGTGGGTGGCGAGCACGCCGCGGATGACCTCGACACCGGAGCCGTCGGCCAGCTGGAGGTCTACGATCATGACCTCGGGTTTGAGCGAGGTGCCCAGCCGCACGGCCTGAGCCGCTTCGCCGACCGCGGCAATCACCTGGTACCCGGCCTCGGCGAGGTCGCGGGCCACCCCGTCTCTCCACATCGGATGGTCATCGACCACTATCACCGTTGTCATCGTGGCACCCTCAACTCGACCTCTGTCCCGTCATGGCTTGTCACGCTCGCCGATCCGCCGATGTCGCGCAGACGCCCGACGATGGATTGTGCTACCCCGAGCCGGCCCTCCTGCGCGGCCTGGGCGAGCCGCCCGTTGGGAAACCCCGGGCCGTTGTCGCGGATGGTGACGGTCACGCTGTCACCCTCGTCTTCGAGCAGCACCCAGGCCCGGGTCTGCGGCCCGCCGTGCACGCGCACGTTGTCCAGGGCGCTGTTGACGGCGGCGGCCAGCTCATCGGCGACCTCCGCCGGCAACGGCACGACGGTGGCCGGCGACGCGATCTGGACCTGGGCGGAAGCGAAGGGGCGCAAGCGTTCCCGCAGATCGGCCTGGCCGCTGGCGGTCGGCGGCGGCGCGACGCTGACCAGAGCGCGCAGGGTGACCTCCTGCTCGCCGGCCAGCCGGCCCAGCTCGGCCGCTTCGCCGCCGAGCTCCGCGCCGCGCTTGGAAATGATGGCCAGCACCTGCAGCACGGAGTCGTGGATGCCCCGGGCCAGGCGTTCGCGTTCCTTGGTGGCCGCCTCCAGCTTGGTGGCGCGCTGCAGCTGCTCCTCGGCGTCGAGGGCGAGGCTCACCACGTACCCGAGAATGAAACCGGTCAATAGCAACAACACCGTGGCGTTGACGGTGGCCATCGTGACGCTGCCGCGCAGCCACAGGTCCGCGCCGCTGATGAACAGCGCGGCGATCACCCCGCGCCAGCGCCCGCCGGAGAACGACCACGCCGCCACGACCGCGGCCACCCACACCATGGGCAGGGTGGCCGAGCCGCGGCGCAGGCTGGCTTCGGTGACGACCCAGTGGCTGGCGATCAGGCAGCCCATCGTGACCAGGAGGTCGGCGATGAGCAGCGGCCAGCCGCGCAGATCGGCACGGCCGTAGGTGTAGGTGGCGACGATGCTCCAGACCGCCATCACGGCGAGCACCGTCCAGCCCAGCCAGGGCCGGGTGTAGGAGTGATAGTTGTTCACCATCAGCACGGCGGCGTAGCCGAGCGCGACGAAGCGGTAGACGGCCACCGCGCGCCACAGCACGACCTCCAAACCCACCAAGCCCACGAGCGCAACCTACCGCCTAGCCAATGAGGCTGGCACTGTCATATGCTCCCAACCAATCGATCGGTTGGTAGGAGCGCGATGACGGGGCCGAACTGGGAGCCGCGGCGGCTGACGGCCGTCAAAGCCGAGCTGCCCGAAGGGGTGACCCCGCCGGGCACCCGGGGCCGGATCCTGCACGCCGCGCTGCTGCTGTTCGCCGAGCGCGGCTTCCACGGCACCTCGATCCGCGATCTGGCCCGCGTCACGGAGATCAATTCGGCGACGCTCTACGCGCACTACGCCGCGAAAGAGGACATCCTCGCCGAGCTGATCGCGCTGGGGCACGTGGAGCTCTACAACGGGATGCTGACCGCGCTGAGCACAGCCGGCCCGTCCGCCCGCGACCGGCTGGTCGCGCTGGTAAGGGCCCAGGTCCACATGCACGCCGACTACCCGCTGCTGGCCGTGGTCGCCAACAACGAGATGCACGCGCTGTCGCCGCAAAAGGCCGCGCCCGCGCTCTCGCTGCGCGAGCAGGCGCGCCAGCTGCTTTACGGCGTCCTGCGCGACGGGGTCGCCGCGGGCGAGTTCGCCATCGGCGACCAGGTGCTGGCCGGCATAGCGCTGGGCAGCATCGGCATCCGCGTCGCCAACTGGTTCGGCCCCGATCAGCCCTACACCCGCGACCAGGTCGCCGACACCTTCGCCGAGTACGCCCTGCGCATCGTCTGCGCATTACCTATCAAGGAGAGTTCATGAAGCAGCTGGACATCCCGGTCGAGGGCGGCACCCTGCGTGCCCTGCGGTTCGGCGACGGGGAGCGGATCATCGTTGCGGCACATGGGATCACGGCCTCGGCGATGGGCTTCGGCGCCGTCGCGCGGGCTCTGCCCGACGGATGGTCGCTGATTTCACTCGACCTGCGCGGGCGCGGGGAGAGCAATGCGCTGCCCGGCCCGTTCGGGATCAACCAGCACGCGCGCGACATCTGCGCGGTGGCCGCCGCCGTCGGCGCGGGCAAGGTCGTGCTCACCGGGCAGTCGATGGGCGCCTACGCGGCGCTGCGGGCGGCGGTGACCCAGCCGGAGCTCTTCGAGCGGGTGGTGCTCATCGACGGTGGGCTGCCGCTTCCGGTACCGCCCGGCCTCGACCCCGACGTGGTGCTCGAAGCCACGGTCGGCCCGGCGGTGGCCCGGCTGAGCCAGACGTTCCCCACCGAAGAGTCCTATGTGGACTTCTTCAAGGTCCATCCGGCGCTGGCCGATTCGTGGAGCGACGACATCGAGGCCTACGTCCGCTACGACATCGCCGGTGAGCCCGGCGCCTTCCGCTCGAAGGTCAATCCGGTCGCGGTGCGCCAGGACGGGCGCGACCTGTTCCTCGAGGCGGCCTCCTACGGCGAGGACCTGATGCGGCTGCAGATCCCGGCTCTGCTGCTCTACGCCCCGCGCGGCATGCTGGGCCAGGAGGGCGGCCTGATGGCACAGCCGGTCGTCGAGCACTGGGCCGCCACTGCGCCGCTGCTGAGCGTCGAGCTGGTACCCGACAGCAACCACTACACGATCCTGATGACCGACGCGGCGGCGGCGATCCTCGCCGAGCGGCTCACCTCCGCGGGCGGCTGAGAGTTAGCTGTGGATATCTAGGCGGCGGCGCGCCCTCGCTGACCCGTGCTGGGGCTCGCGCTCCTGGCAGAAGGGGGCGAAGCCGCCTAATCCGGACGAGACGCCACCGGTCGGGGCATCGACCCATCCATTCGCGACGGTGCTCCGAATCTGGTACACCAGTCGAGGAAGGCCGGATCGAAGTGAAGCAGGTGTTGATGAGATCTGAGGACCGCGCCACGCGCGTGCCCTCCCCGACTGCCGACGAATCGGCCGAGGCCCTGCTCCGCGCAGTGGCCGCCGGCGATGAGCAGGCTTTCGCCCGGTTTTACGATCTCGTGTCCGCACGGGTCTATGGGCTGGCGAGGCGGGTGCTGCGCGATGCCGCACAGGCAGAAGAAGTCGCGCAGGAAGTGATGGTCGAAGTCTGGCGCACAGCCGGGCGCTTCGACCAAACCCGCGGCTCGGCGACCTCTTGGGTGTTCACCATCGCCCACCGCCGCGCGGTAGACAGGGTGCGCTCGGAGCAGGCCGGGGCCGACCGTGTCCGGCGGCTGGTGCCGGAAGCCGAACAGACGCCACACGACATCGTCGTGGAGGAGGCCGCCGCCAAGATGGAGCGCGAAAGCGTAAGGCGCTGCCTCAAGACCCTCACCGTTCTGCAGCGCGAGGCGATCACGCTGGCCTACTACAGCGGCTACACCTACCGCGAGGTGGCGCAGTTGCTCGACACGGCGCTGCCCACGGTGAAGACCCGGATGCGTGACGGTCTCATCCGCCTTCGCGACTGCCTCGGTGTGGAGGTGGCGGCATGACCTCGCCGCTGGACGTTCACTCGTTGGCCGGGCCCTATTCACTCGACGCCCTCGACGATATCGAGCGGGAGCTTTTCGAGGACCACATCATCGCCTGTGAGACCTGCGCGGTGGAGGTGGCCGAGCTGCGTGAGACCGCCGCCATGCTGGCTGAGCCGACCTGGGCCGTCCCGCCGCCCCGGCTCAAGACCGCGGTGATGGCACAGATCAGCGGCACCAGGCAGAGCCTGCCTTCGATGCGCCCGCCCACCCGACGCACGCCGGCCCTGCGCTGGCGGCACCGTTCCCGGTCGCTGGTGGCCGCGGGCGTGGCCGCCGTCGTGGCTGCGGCCGGAGTCTATGTGGTGCAGGAGTTGCGGTTGCGCGATCAGCGCATCGTGGCCCAGGCCGAAACGGCGCGCATCGAGTCGGTGCTCACCGCCCCCGACGCGAAGCTGCGTGCGGTCAACGTCGACGGCGGCGGGCGGTTGACCGTGGTCACCTCCGACAACCGCGACGAAGCGGTGGTGGTCCTGGCCGATGCCACAGAACCGGGCCCGGACAAGGCTTATCAGCTCTGGCTGATCCAGGGTTCCACGCCCAAGTCGGCCGGGCTGCTGGCACCCGACCAGGTCAGCGGCATGCGCCTGGTGAGCGGCGTGCGCGGCACGAACATCCTCGCCATGACCATCGAGCCGGCCGCCGGTTCGCTGGTGCCCACCACCT
This sequence comes from Rhizocola hellebori, assembly GCF_016862955.1. Classification (GTDB taxonomy): domain Bacteria; phylum Actinomycetota; class Actinomycetes; order Mycobacteriales; family Micromonosporaceae; genus Rhizocola; species Rhizocola hellebori. Next base: position 22,335 of record NZ_BONY01000069.1, read on the forward strand.
CCGTCAAGGCCCAGGTCCCCTTGACCGGCTGACGCTTCAGCGGGTGCCCGGTGGCGCGACGGCCGCACCGGGCTGGTTAGAGCGCCGAAGAGCTTCGGCGATGAAGCCGTTGGCTTTCAGCTCCTCGACGAAGGCGCGCAAGAATTCGAGCGTCGCCGGGGCGCAGGTCTTCGTTGTGCCCATCGCCTGCTGGATCTCCATGAACCTGGGTTCGATCAGCCGGAGACCCGGATGGGCCTTGACGAAGTCGGTCATCGGCTGCCTGATGCCGGCGGCGACCTCCAGACCCAGCTCTTCGAAAACGTCGACGCCTTCGTCGCCGCGCACGATGCTCGCGTGCTGAAGGGTGCGCGACAGGAACAGGTCGTAGGCGGAGCCGTTCTTCACCCCGACCCTTACCCCTTCCCTGTCCACGTCGGCGACGGTGGTGATGGCCGAGCCGTCGGGCACGGCGAACACGCCCTCGATCACGACATAGGGTGCGGTGAACGCGACCTGCGCCTCCCGCGCGGGCTCGACCGCCAGGAAACAGATGTCGGCGCGACCCTGAGCCATCGCCTCGAAGGACTCGCGCGCCGCGGTGAAGCAGACCAACTCCACCGCGACCCCCAGCCGCGCCGCCAGCTCACGGGCGATGTCCACGGTCACCCCGGACGGCGCGGCAGGGGTGCCTTGCGCCAGCACCGGATTGCCCAGATTGATGGATGCCCGCAGAACGCCCGTTGGCGCAAGGTCGGAGATGATGCTCATGGCCAGAAGCCTAATGCTTGCACCAACGGGCGCCAGATACTTCTATGGTGTGCAGGAAGGCCAGCAGCGGCTGCCGTTGAAGTCGGTGAGCTTACGCTGATCGGCTCCGGCGTTGGTCATGACCCAGACCTCCTGCGCGCCATCGGAAAGGCCGCGCCCGGTCCAGAACAGAATATGATCGCCGTCGGGCGACCAGAACGGCCCGCCGTCGCCCTGGGGATCAGAGGTCAATCGCTTGACGTTCTTGCCTTCCGGCGTCATCAGATAGATGCTGGCCACCCCTTCACGTTCGCTGCTGAACGCGAGCACGTTCTTGTCGGCCGGCGACCACGACGGCGACTGGTCGGCCTCCGGGCTGTCGGTGACGCGCCTCAGATCGCCGCCGTTTTCGGCCATCACATAGATTTCCTTGTTACCGTCGCGCTCGCTGACGAAGGCCAGTCGCTTACCATCAGGCGACCAGCTCGGCTCGCCGTCGAAGCCCTCACTGTTGGTCAGGCGCTTGACATCGGAGCCGTCCGACTTCATCACATAGATTTCCCGGTTGCCGTCACGCTCACTGGTGAAGGCGATTCGCTTGCCGTTCGGCGACCACCGCGGCGTCCCATCGGCGGCTTCGTTGTCCGTCAGGCGTTTCACCTCGGACCCGTCCGCCTCCATCACGTAAATTTCGTAATTGCCGTCGCGGTAGCTGACAAACGCGACCCGCCGATCCTGATACAGGTCAGGATCGCCGTCGTAGGTATCGTTGTCGGTAAGCTTGCGTGCGTCACGGCCGTCGGCGCGAATCAGCCACACCTCGGTGCTTTCCGTCTCTCCCACCCGAGCTGGGCTGATACCCAGGTTAATCTGTTCCACTGGAACGGTTACCGGCAGCAGCCGATAGGCCCCAACCGCCGCCGCGGCCAGCAACACCACCACAACCGGCACCCCGATCCACAGCAGCAACCTCCGCCGAGCCCGCCGCCTCCCCTGAACCGGCACCCGAGGCGCAAACAGATCGTCCATCCCCACCTGCCCCCGCGGATAAGGCCCGCCACCCCCCGCCGCCTGCCCACCCACACCCACCGGCTCCGCCGCACCCACCGGCTCCGCCGCACCCACCGGCTCCGCCGCACCCACCCGCTCGCCCACACCCGCCTGCTCGCCGGCCTTTGGCTGCTCCGCCATGCCCGGCTGCTCGCCCACACCCGGCTGCTCACTCACCCCGAAAAACCCACCCACACCCGTCTGCTCGCCCACACCCGTCTGCTCGCCCACACCCGTCTGCTCGCCCACACCCGTTTGCGAGCCCACAGTTGGCTGCTCGCCCACAGCTGTTTGCTCGCCCACAGCTGGCTGCTCGCCCACAGCTGTTTGCTCGCGCAGACCTGGTTGCGCGCCCACAGTTGGCTGCTCGCCCACACCGAAAAGCTCACCCACATTGGACCGCTCGCCCTCCCCTGACTGAGCTGGGCTGCCCTGCTGCTGCGGCGCGGGCGGCTCCTCGGGCATGGCTGGCTGTGCAGCCATAGGCTGCGTCGTGTTCGGCTCAGACATCAGTGGCCGCTCGGGCATTGCCGTTTCTCCGGCCATGGTTTGCTCAGCCATTGCTGGCTGCTCGGCCATTGCGGTCTGTTCGGCCATTGCGGTCTGTTCGGCCATTGCTGTTTGCTCGGGCGTTGCGGTCCGCTCCGCCATCGCGGGCTGCTCCGCCATCGCGGGCTGCTCCGCCATCGCGGGCTGCTCCGCCATCGCGGGCTGCTCCGCCATTGCGGTTCGCTCGGGCGATGGGGGCTGCTCCGCCGTCGCAGTTTGCTCGGGCGTTGCGGCTTGCTCGGGCATTGGGGTCTGCTCGGGCATCGCGGTTTGCTGCGGCTGTTCTGATGGTGCTGCGACGTAGGGTTCTGAGGGGTGGTTGGGTTGCTCTCCGTCCGGCTGCTGGCCGGGCTCGGGCGTGATGGCGGTTTCGCTCACGTAGACCTCCTGGAAATGTCGGATGATGTGCCGCAATCAGATAACGATCGTGAAGGCAAGGCGGGCGGCGACAACGGTTTTGAGCGCGGCTGATCGCGCCCGTGCCGGCTCCTGTTCTCCCTCAAGCGTTTACGAGCATCCCCAAGCACACGCGCATTGGGCCGTCTCGAAATTCTCAAGCGCGGCTCCGCCCTTGACGTCTCTTCTTTTCTGCGCCGGTCCGTTGTGCTCATCCGCCGCACCTCCCGGGCGGCAACGCCACCTCCGTGCTTGGCCGCGCCCGGCGGCTGCGCCGCCGACGAGCAAAACAAAGTCCGCGAGCAACCCAAACCCACCGTTCCACCGGCCCCAATCGCACCAGTCAGTGGCCGACACCCGTCTATTTCCGCGGCACCTCCATCTTTGCTTCACCGCCCTGATGCAGAGATGTAGGTGTCGTGGAAACAGTGGCCAGGGCGGCTGCGGCAGAGGCAACGCGGCGTGCGGCAGCGGACATCCGTCTACCTCCACGGCACCTACATCTCTGCCTCACTGCCCCGATGCAGAGATGTAGGTGTGGTGGAAGCAGTAGGCAGGGCGGCAGAGGCAGCGAGGAGGGCGCCGTCTGCTTCCGTCGCACCTACATCTCTGCATCACCACCCTGATGCAGAGATGTAGGTGCCGCGGGAGCAGTAGGCAGGGCAGCGGTGTCGGTGGCGGATGGTGCTACCAAAGGCGGTGCGGCGACAGGCGGCGGGCGGCAGAGGCGGGCGGTCGTGGCGGGAGGCGAGGGGCCAGGGGGCGAGGGGCGAGGGTGAGGGGCGAGGCGAGGGATGAGGTGGGGGCGAGGGGCGAGGTGGGGGCGAGGCGAGGGATGGGGTGGGGGCCCGGCGAGGAGGAAGGGAGGGAGGGAGGGGAGGAAAGGGGGGAGGCGGTGGGGGTGGCGGGGGAGCTGGGGGTTGCTGCGCACGGGGGTGTCGTTTGTGGAAACACAGATTTAGAAATGGATGCGGATCACGTGCAACCTTTCACCGGCCCGGGCCCGACAGACAGGGCGACGGGGGTAGATCGTGCACATCGCTCCAGAAAGGGAACGGGATGCGGCCCGACCTAGAACGGGATTACGTCGAGTATGTGCGGGCGCGGTTGCCGCGCCTGCACCGCACGGCGTACCTCCTCTGCGCTGACGCTAGCCAGGCCGACGACATCGTGCAGGCAACGCTCGCCGCGCTGTATGTGGACTGGAAGCGTGCGGCCGGTGCGGACAATCTCGACGGTTACGTGCACCGGATCATGGTGCGGCGCTATGCCGACGAGCGGCGGCGCAAGTGGTCGAGGGTGCTGCTGCGCGAGCGGGTTCCGGAAACGTCCACCCCGGCCGACCACAGCGTGGAGGAACGGGACGAGCTGATGAGGGCGCTGCGGTCGCTGCCCGATGGCCAGCGCGCCGTCGTGGTGCTGCGTTTCTTCGCCGATCTGTCGGTCGAGGCGACCGCGCGGGCGCTCGGATGCTCGGTGGGAAACGTCAAAAGCCAATGCTCACGAGGTCTCGCCGCGCTGCGCGAGGTGCTCGACTCGCGGCCCGCGCAAGCCACCGCACACCTAGCCGGGGAGAGGCCATGAACGACGAACAGCGACTACGCGACCGGCTGGAGGCTATCGACGTCCCGCCCAGCCGGATAGATACCGAGGCGTTGCTGCGGGCCGGGCGACGGCGCGCCTTTCGCCGCCGGTCGGTTCGGGGTGCCGGTGTCGCGGCGCTGGGCACGGTATTGCTGTTGGCGGTGCCACCGATTCTGATGGGCGCGAGGCCGCTGCCGGCGCTCGAGACAGGTCCGAGCCGGAATGTCGCCTCGTCCGCGACGGCCGGCAACACGGCCGCCCGCTGCAAGATGAGCGAGCTGCCGGTGCCGTCCGGGATGAACGATGTGACGGTCGAAGCGGTGGATCCGACCGGCCGCTACGTGGTGGGCAACAGCGCAGTCGGGCAGGACTTCCGGCCGATCCTGTGGACCGACGGGCAGCCGCAACAGTTACCGGTACCCGGCAAATCTGTGCAAGCGACCTCGGTGAACCGCAACGGCGTCGTGGTCGGCCTCGTCCAGGACCCCGATCAGCAGTACATCTTCCGCTACGCGAACGGCGTGTTCTCAGGGCTGCGGACGTTGCCGAAAAGCTGGCAGGTCTACTCAAATCCGGCGATCAACGGGGCCGGGGACGTTGTCATCAACGTGGACACCTTTGGTGATTCCGCACAGAAGAACGAGATTGTCATGTTGTGGAAGGCTGGCTCGGCCACGGCGGTGAAACTGCCGCTTCCCGCCGGAGCGCTCAGCCACGATTTCACCGATGAAGGCACGATCGTGGGTGGGACATACCAGAACGGCATCGCCCAGGCGGCCTACACCTGGGACCAACAGGGCAAAGGAAACAAGCTGGAGCTGCCGGCCGGTCAGGCCGGCGTCGCCTACGCGGCACGCGGCGATTGGGCCACCGGCGGTATGTGGCCGTCCTTGTCAACGGCGCTGTGGAATCGGCGCACCGGCGGATTGACCGTCCTGACAGCGGGCTTGCCGAAGTCGCCCGGAGGTTGGAAGCCGGGACCGGGCAATGCGGTCAACGCCGCCGGTTGGGTTGTCGCGGGCGGATTGCTGTTGCGTGGCGATGGTGTGGTCGAGCTCGCGGTGCCGAAGGGGGAGACCAGCCGGGCTGTGGCGGTGTCCGACACCGGGGTGATCGTAGGTCAGGCCCTGGTGACGGGCCGCGATGATGAGAACCGCGGCCCGCGGCTGTGGCGGTGCTGAGAAGTCTTACCCGTTACACCACGAGGGTTGCGGCGCGGGCGGCCAAGCCAAACCCGACCACCAGCACCAGAGCCCCGGTGGCGTAGGGCGCGGCCGGAGCGAGCCGGGTCAGCACCTGGAAGCGGTGACTGATCCGGTCGCGGACCTTGAGCAGGACGAGCCCGGCGGCGGTGAGGGTCGCCGCCATCCCCAGCCCGTAGGCGAGCACGAGCATGATGCCGAATCCGGTGCGGCCCAACGCAATGGCACCGAGCAACACGATGAGCGCGGACGGGCTGGGCACCAGCCCACCGGCGATCCCCAGCGCGGCCAAGGCAAACCGGCGCTTCCGGACTCCACCGGCACCCCCGTCGACCGGGTCGTGCCGGTGCCCCTTGCCGAACACGCCACCACCGTCATGCCGATGGAAATGCCCGTGGTGGTGATGCGGCCGCCCCGCATGGCGATGTGCGGCATGGTCGTGCGTCACGTGCTCGCCGCCAGCCTGGCGATGCGCGGCCTGGTGGTGCACCGCGTGGTCGTGGGGCGCGTGGTCGTGGGGCGCGTGGTGGTGCACCGCGTGGTCGTGGGGCGCGTGGTGATGGGGCGCGTGGTGATGGCGGGTGCGGCGGCGGTGGCGTAGGGCGGTGATGAGCATGGCTAGGCCTACGGCGGTGACCAGGGTTCCGCTGGCGATGCCGAGCCAGCCGAGGACCGATTCACCGGCCAGGCTTGAGGCGCCGGTGAGGAGGAGGCCGAGGGCCAGGACGCCGCCGGTGTGGGTGGCGGTGACGGTGGCGCCTACCAGGAGGGCGTCTCGGGGGCGTCCGGCGCGGCCCGCCAGATAGATGGCCATGACGGTTTTGCCGTGTCCGGGCAGGAGGGCGTGGCCTGCGCCGAGGACCATGGCCAGCAGCACGGCGAGCAGGCCGACCAGTGGGGTCAGGGTTCGGTCGCCCACGGTGTTCTGCAGCCAGCTTTCGGCTCGGGCGAAGATGCCGGGCTGGGTGCCGGCGGCCTGGGCGGTGGGGGCGTAGGCGGAGGTGCCCGGCTGACCGGTCAGATGTGCGTAGCGCACGTCGGGCGGGGAAGAGAGCAGGTCTTCGGGATAGGTGCGGAGCTGGTCGGTGGCGCTGGCCGAGGGTAGCCCGGTGACCTGAAGGCCCACGCCGGTCGCGGTCATCTCGTGCCAGCCGAGGCGGTCGGGCAGGTAGGTGTTGACGACGTCGAGCGACGCGGGACGGTCGAGCGTGGCGGGGGCGCTGAGATGGCAGGTGACATGGGTGGTTTCCAGGCCAGCCGCGCCCGGGTTGCGGGCCACGTCGGCTGAGCCGAGCGTCCAGCGCAGGGGGCGCCCGTCGACTTTGACGGTCAACTGCGCGGAAATCTCGGCGCAGGCGGGCTTGAGCTGAAGGCTGGGCAGCTCGGCCAGGTCGACGACGGCCACCGCTTCGACCCGGTCGGGGTGCAGGGTCAGCGAGACGAGCTGGTTGACCGAGAAGTTGCCCAGCGGGTGTGCGGGCAGCAGCGCCATGGTGGCGCCGAGCACGAGGCCGATCATTTCAACGACTCCTCGATGGCGCGAAGGTGGGCGTGATAGTCGCGGTTGCGGGTGCCCAGCGCGACCGCTTTCTGGGCGTAGACAAGGGCTTTGGCGTCCTGCCCGGCCAGATGCAGCGACCAGCCGAGCAGATCGGCGACGTCGCTGTGGGTACGCAGGCTCCACTCCTGTTCGCAGAAGCGCACAGCGGAGACGAAGTCGCCGCGGGCGATGGCGACTTCGGCGGCGGCGAGATGGTCGGTGCCGCCGCTCGCCGCGAGCAGGGCCAGGGCCGCGTCGGCGAGGGCCAGCTGGGCGTCGGCCGGGGCGGGCCGGCCCTGTTGGCGCAGCAGGGTGGCGTACTCGGCGAGCAGTGAGATCGATGGCCGGGTGGCGCTGAGCGCGGCGTAGAAGCCAAGGGCCGCTTCGGTTTCGCCGCGCGCGGCGAACACCCGGGCCAGCCCGAGCTGATGTCCGGCGATCCGGTATTCGGCCAGTGCGGTGGCCAGATCCCCGCCGTGCCAGGCGAGGTCGCCGAGCTGTTGGTGGACGAAAAGGGCGTTGCTGCCGTAGGCGTCGGCCAGTGCCCGGCGCCACAGGGCGCGGGATTCGTCGACGTGGCCGTGCTGTTCGGCGTCGTAGGCGGCGCGGGACAGAGCTGGCAGTCCCGGGTCGAGGTCGAGCATCCGCTGCACGGCTTCGCTGGCTTCCTGCGAGCGGCCCAGCTGGGTCAGGGCATCGACGAGGACGCCGTAGGCGGTGGCGCTGGCCGGGTTCACGGTCAGTGCCTGCCGGGCCAGGCCTTCGGCGGTGGCGAAATCGTGCCGGGCGTTGGCCAGCGCGCCCAGACCGGTCAGCGCGGCGTCGTTGGGGCGCAGGGTGTGCGACTTGTTCAGCGCGGCGTCGGCCCGATGGTAGAAGCTGGGATCGCCGGTGATGCGCGCTTGTTCCACATAGGACGATCCGAGCGCGGCCCAGGTCTGCCAGTCTCCGGGAACCGCTTTGAGCCGCTGCTGGGCGCGGTCTATGGACAGGGTCAGCGGATCGACGGCGTTGGCCGGCTGTGCCTGGTACCCAGAAAATTTGAAACCGAACGCGCCGCTCAGCAGGAGCAGCGCGGCGGCCGTGAGGACCACGGCCGCTGCGCGCTTCATCATTTCTCAGCCCTCCGAGGGCCGGCGGCGACGCCACCAGCCGAAGAAGAGCAGCAGCCCGAGGCCACCGGCGAAGCAGGCGGACAGGATGGCCACGGTGTCGCTGGGCATGCCCATGACGGTGGAGGCCTTGGGTGCCAGCGAGGGGGTCGCGGTGGGGTCCGCGCCGCTTGCCGATCCGCTCATGCGGGTGGTGTTGGGAAGGGCCACATAGGGGAAGGTGTCGCCGAAGTCGGCATCGTTGGCGTCCACCTTGTCCCCGGCCGCCAGCGCCTCGACCAGCTGCCCGGTCAGGGCCGCGCCTTCCACGGCCTGCAGCGAGATGTCGACGACGTCGTCGCTCAGGCGCCGGCCGTTGGGGTAGCCCTGCAGGTCGCCGCCGATGACGCCGAGCCGGTTGGGGGTGGCGCTCTGCGGCACGGTCAGGTTGAGGCGCAACATTTCCGACGGCTGGAACTTGTTCGGGTCGACGTCGGCGTTGTTGAGCTGCGAGTTGAGGTCGGCCTTGATGGGGGAGTTGGGCGCTTTGGTGGTGATGCCGGTCAGGAAGATCTCGACAAGGTCGTTGCGCGGGGTGGCCGGGGCGGGCAGGTTGTAGATGGCCTGCAGCAGCTTGGGCACCTCGGGGTCGGTGACCCTGGCGACGATCTGCGGGTTCTTGGCGTCCTGGTCGGGGCGGGAGCCGTTAAAGGCGTCCTTGAGGCCGGCCGGGACCACGACCTCGTTGACCAGCGCGTTGCCCAGCCGGGAGACCTGGACACCGTCCGCGCCGGGCGTGTTGCCGACCCGGCCGGACATGCGCACCGGGTTGCGTTCGGTGGTGGTCCAGATGCCGATCACGGGGTTGCGGGTGGCGTCCTCCTTGAGCGCGACGTCCTTGAACGGGACCTCCAGGGCGATCGTGTTGACGTTGTACCCGGCGAGGGTGTCCAGGCCGGTCTCGGAAAGGTCACCGCCGTAGACGTAGTCGAAGACGCGTAGGTCGAGGAAGAACGGGTCGTCGGCTTGTCCGGCGAAGGTGCGCCAGCCGCCGGGCAGGGTGACCGTGGCCTGGTTGCGAAGCGTCGCATAGTCGGGCATCGAGGCGTTGCCGACGCGTGAGGGCGCGACGGGCTGGGCGGTGGCGCGCACCTTGTACGGCTGGCCGCCGAAGGAGGAGGAAAGGTCGTAGGTCTGGCGGAAGAGCAGGTTCTCGTCGTCGAGCGAGGTGACCGGGCCGTTGTTGTACAGGAACGTGTTGGTGCCCCGCTTGTCGATGTTGTTGAAGGTGTACCGGAAGCGGGCGTCGGCCTTGGCGTCGCCATCGCTGTCCACGTTGATGTAGTAGGCGGCGTCGGTGGCGAAGGGATAGAAGTTGGGCCCACCGTCGGGCGCGGAGAAGGGCGCGAAGTTGGCGATGAAGGTGACGAATCCGGGTCGGTCCGGGCTGACGAAGGCGTAGAGGTCGGTGTTGTCGACGGCGGGGTCGCCGGCGATCAACGGGGCCTCCCGGTGGCTTGAGGCCACCGAGCCGGTTGGTCCCAAAGCGGTGAACGCTGCCAGGGCGGCGGCCGCGCAGATGATGAATGGCTTTCTCATGCCCCTGGTTCGGGGCTGTCAGCGTTGATGATGGGCGGCTGTCAGGTTGCCGTCTCAGACCCATCCGCATCGTCGGCAGCTTCGAAGCTCAAGATTGCGTCGATGAGCTCGGCCAGGTCGATGTCTTTTCGGGTGACACCGCCCTCGGAGTGGGTGGAGATGACAAAAGTCAAGGTGCGCCAACGGATGTCGATGTCGGGATGGTGGTCCATGGCCTCGGCCACTGCGGCCACCCGGTCGACGGTCTCGATCGCTTGCGGGAAGCTTTCCAGCTCGACCGTGCGCTTGATGGCCTTGAGGTCACCGGACCAGCCGTCGAGTGCCTGCAGCGCTTCGGCCAGCTGTGCCGCGTCAAGAAGTGCCATGCCAATAAGGCTAGCAAGAAGGGTCGGATTCACGACCTCGGAAGTGGTTATCCTAGGCGACATCGATAATGCTCAAGCCGTCCCTCTTCCGGTCGATTGCGGGCGTCATCGTGCCATCCCCGGCCTCCCGCCGCTGCTGGAGCAGCAGGTCATGACCGCTTTGCGGAGTCGCATAGGATACTGCAACTAGTTAGGCATGTGAACATCTATAAATTGAAGAAGCTTATCCATAGCATCTCCTCAATTGCCCATGAGCTTCCCGCCTGGTCACGCCACAAGCGCCCACCAGGCGAATTGGCTCGCGGAACGAAGGGGAGGTAAGGATGGTAATTCCAGGGATCCTGCGCAATCGCTGGGTCGGGCTGGGATTCGCGGCAGTACTTGCAGCGAGTTCCGCGGCCTTGGGTTCGGCGGCGAGCGCGGCTCCTGCTGAGGGAACAATCCTTCAGGCCGGCGGGGCGACCGCCGTCGAGGGCTCGTATGTGGTGGTGCTCAAGGACTCCGTGTCCGCCGGCGCCATCGACACCGAGGCCGCCAAGCTCGCGTCGAAGCACAGCGGGGCGGTCGGGCACACGTACCGGCACGCGCTGCACGGTTTCGAATTGCGAATCTCGGAAGCGGCGGCACGCCAGATCGCGGCCCTGCCGCAGGTCAAATATGTGCAGCAGAACCACCAGGTCACCATCTTCGGCACGCAGTCGCCGGTGCCGTCGTGGGGTCTGGACCGGGTCGACCAGCGGGCGTTGCCGCTGAACAACTCGTTCACCTACCCGAACACCGCCTCGGGCGTGCGGGCTTACATCATCGACACCGGTATCCGTACCACGCACACCGACTTCGGTGGCCGCGCGGTGTGGGGCACCAACACCACTGGCGATGGCAACAACACCGACTGCCACGGCCACGGCACTCACGTCGCGGGCACGGTGGGCGGCAACTCGTTCGGCTTGGCCAAGGGCGTTTCGCTTACCGCGGTCAAGGTGCTCAACTGCGCCGGTTCGGGTACCAACGCCGGTGTCATCGCGGGTATCGACTGGGTGACCGCAGACCACGCCGCCGGCGCGCCGGCCGTGGCGAACATGTCACTTGGCGGCGGCTTCGACCAGGCCACCAACGACGCGGTGACCCGTTCCATCGCCGACGGCGTCGTCTACGCGGTCGCCGCCGGAAATGACAGCGGCGCCAACGCCTGCAACGTTTCCCCGGCTTCGACCCCGAACGCGATCACCGTGGGCTCGACGACGACGACGGACGCCCGGTCGTCTTTCTCCAACATTGGTACTTGTCTTGACATTTTCGCTCCAGGTAGCAGCATCACTTCGGCGTGGAACACCAACGACACGGCCACCAACACCATCAGCGGCACATCGATGGCCACCCCGCACGTGGTCGGCGCCGCCGCCCTGGTGCTGGGCACCACCCCCGGCCTGACCCCGCTGCAGGTGCGCGACTTCCTGGTGAACAACGCCACCAACGGCGTGGTCACCGATCCCGGTACGGGTTCACCGAACAAGCTGCTCTTCGTCGTCAACGAGGCTCCGACACAGGACTTCTCCATCGCCGTGTCGCCGGCTTCGGGTTCGACCGACGCGGGCGGCTCGCTGTCGGCGACGGTCAGCACCACCACGACGGTGGGCGCTCCGCAGGCGGTCAGCTTGACCGCTTCCGGTGCCCCGGCCGGCGTGACCGTGTCGTTCAGCCCCGCTTCGATCAACTCGGGCGATTCGTCGACGATGTCCATCAGCACCACGGGTTCGGCGGCGGCCGGCACCTACCCGATCACCATCAACGGTGACGGCGCGGTGGCCGACCACGCGACGACCTTCTCGCTGACCATCAACGGTGCGCCGGGCTGCTCGGGGACTAACCCGACCGACGTGTCGATCCCGGACCTGTCGACGGTGGAAAGCTCCATCACCATCTCGGGTTGCACGGGCAACGGGTCGGCGACCTCCACGGTCGCGGTGTCCATCGTGCACACCTACATCGGTGACCTGGTGGTCTCGCTGATCGCTCCGGACGGCAGCGCCTATGTGCTGCACAACCGGGCCGGCGGCAGCGCGGACAACATCGACACCACTTACACGGTGAACCTTTCCAGCGAGGCCAGCAACGGCACCTGGCGGCTTCGGGTGCAGGACGCGGCCGCGGCCGACATCGGCTTCATCAACACCTGGACGCTGAACCTTGGCGGCGGCGGCAGCCCGGGCTGCTCGGGCACCAATGGCACCGATGTGACGATCCCCGATCTGAGCACGGTGAACAGCGCGATCATGCTGTCGGGTTGCACCGGCAACGCGTCGTCGACCAGCCAGGTGACGGTGGCGATCGTGCACACCTACATCGGTGACCTGGTGGTCTCGCTGATCGCTCCGGATGGCAGCGCCTATGTGCTGCACAACCGGGCCGGCGGCAGCGCGGACAACATCAACACCACTTACACGGTGAACCTGTCGAGCGAGGCTCGTAACGGTACCTGGACCCTGCGGGTGCAGGACGCCGCTTCGCTGGACACCGGCTTCATCAACAGCTGGACACTTGCCCTGTAAATCAAGGCAATCACATGGTTGATTGTGGAGCCGGGCTTCCGGCTCCACAATCAACGCCATGCGACCGTTGTTGCTCGTCATTCGCACGGGGAAGCGAGAGTTCCGCGAGTACTTGCTGCGCTCAATCGCTCCGCACTATCGCGTTCACATGTTCGCCGTGGCCGCTCCGTCCTGGGAGCTGGACTACGTCGACGGTTACACCCGGGTCGACACCGGTGACGTGGACGCCATGGTGAAGGCGGCGCAGGATCTCGACGACATCTCAGGTGTGCTGTGCTGGGATGAGGCCCGCATTCCGCATGCGGCCGAGCTGGCCAAGGCCCTGGATCTGCCCGGCGACCCGGCCTCCATCGCGCGTTGCCGCGACAAACAGCTGACCAGGCAAGCACTTGCGGCCGCGGGGGTGCCCCAGCCGGGTTCGCGCCAGGTGGACGATGTGGGGCAGGCGCTGGAGGCGGCGCACCATTTCGGCTATCCCGTCATCATCAAACCCACCGATCTGGCGGTCAGCGCCGGGGTGATGAGGGTGGGCGACGACGAGCAGATGGTGTCGGCTTTCGAGTATGTCAGCGGCCTCAAGCATGGCGGCATCCCCGGCTGGAAGCCGACCATCCTGGTGGAGGAGTGCGCGCAGGGCAAGGAAATCAGCATCGACACCGCGGTGCACCGCGGCGACATCTACCCGCTTTGCTTGGCGCACAAGGAAATTGGCTATGCGCCCTACTGCATCGAGGTGGGGCACCACGTTCAGGCCGATGAGCCGCTGCTGCACGACCCGGAGCTGTTGGGTTTGTTGCAGGACATCCACCGTGCCCTCGGCTTCACCGACGGGGTCACCCACACCGAGATCATGCTGACCGCCGACGGCCCCAAGGTGATCGAGGTCAACGGCCGCCTCGGCGGGGATGTGATTCCCTATCTGGGGTGGCAGGCCACCGGGGTGGACACCGCGCTGGCCGCGGCGGCGGTGGCGTGCGGGAATCCGCCGCAGGTGGTGCACGACCGCAATCTGGTGGCGGCGGTGCGGTTCTTCTACCCGGCCGCCGAGGACACCGTCATGCGGTCGATCCGCTTCGACTTCGGGCCGCAGGGCGCGCCGCCGGCAGTGGACCAGCTGGCAGTGCTGCCCAAGATCGGCTCGGTGAAGTCGCCGCCGCCCAAGGGCACGGTGGCCGGGCGGATAGCTTTCGCCACCGCGGTCGGGCAAAGCCTGCACGATTGCCGCCTTGCCCTGGACGCGGCGGAGAAAGCCTTACTTGTCAACGAAGACTAGTAACCCAGGCGCTCGACAAGGCCGGGCCAGCGTTGTTCGATGAGTTTGAGGTGCTCGGGGGTGAGGTGGTTCTCCCAGTCTCCGGCCACCCCTTTGCGGTAGTGGTTGTTCTCGTCGACCTCGCCTGGTTTGCGTTTGGAGCCGGACAGGCGGGTGAACGAGTAGCGGTCCAGCACTACGGGCAGGTAGGCGGGAGGCAAGGCCCGCAACGGAACCCGGGGCAGCACCTTGCGCATGTGCTTGGCCAGCTTCGGTTTTTGGCGGCGCGGGGCGAGGTTCCAGGTGACCGCGGACATCTTGCCCGGCCCGTCGCTGCCGAGCATTTCGTAGTGGGTGAACAGTTTTACCCACATCTGCTCGGGCTGGGCGATCATGTCTTCCATCCGCACTTCGAGGATGCTGGGGTCGTGGTAGTCCCATGACGCCATGGGTTCCAGGAACAGGTTGCTGAACTCGATCTCCTCGGCCAGGCCGGCGTCCTTGTCCAGCTCCAGCAGCCGTTTGCGGTGGGTGATCAGCTCGGGCCAGGCGACGCCGCCGAAGACCTCGGGGTGGCTGTTGCGGTGGCTGAAGTAGCCGGAGACGATGATGTCGCGCGGGTCGCGGATCAGGTGCACTGCCTTCATCGGCGGCAGGGTCTCGATGTCCTTGCGAAATGGGCGGGTCATGATGAGGATGTCGGGCTTCTTGTCGCGGACCATGTCACCGAGGGTGGGGTAGCCGGCCCACTGCTCCTCCACGTGCACGGTGATGATGTTCAGGTCCAGGACCGCCGCGGCCTCGTGAATGATGTTTCTGGCCCAGGTCGAGGCCGACTTGTGACGGCCGAAGAAAGCGCGAAGCATGCGAACATTTTAATTGTTTAGAAGGGTCGCGGGACCGGCCGACTAGTCGGTTCTCAGCGCCACCACCGGATCGAGCTTGCCGGCGCGCTGGGCTGGCACGACACCGAAGATGATGCCGACGCCGGCGGAGACGCCGAAGGCGAGCGCCATCGACCACCAGGTGACCGTTGCCGGGACGGGGCTCAGCGCCGCCGCGGTGAGCGCCGCCGCCACGCCCAGCGCCATTCCGGCGACGCCGCCGACCGTGGTCAGCAGCACGGCTTCGAGAAGGAATTGCAGGCTTATGTCGCGGGGCCTGGCCCCGACCGCTTTGCGCAGGCCGATTTCGCGGGTGCGCTCCCGGACCGATACCAGCATGATGTTGGAGACGCCGACCCCGCCGACCAGCAGCGAGATCCCGGCGATGGCGGCCAGCACGGTGGTGAGGATGCCCAGAATGTCGCCGAGCACGCCCAGGATCTGCTCCTGGGTCACCGCGCTGAACTGGGTTTCCGGGTGCCGGCGCGACAGCTCCCGGGTCAGTTCGGCGGCCAGCTCGGGGATGCCGGCGCGGTCGGGCGCCTTCACGGCGAAGGCGTCGACGCGGCCGGTGCCGAACAGGCGTTGTGCGGTGGTGATGGGCATGTGTACTTCGTTGTCCCGGTCGACGCCGAGGCTCTGCCCGAGCGGGGCGAAGACGCCGACCACCCGGAAGCGCACTCCCGCGATGGTGACCTGCTGGCCGACCGCGTCTCGGTCGCCGAACAGGGACCGGGCCACCTTCGAGCCCAGCACCGCGACCCGCCGTGCGGTGTCCACGTCGGTGCGGGTCAGGTAGCTTCCGGTGCGCAGGTCGCGCAGGAACACCTTGGGCGTGGACTCCATCACCCCGTTGACGGTGACGAAGGCGGAGGCGTTGCCCGCGCGCACGGTTTCGCCGGAGGTCAGCGAGGCGGTGACCCGGTCGCGATCGCCGACGATTTTCACCACCGCGTCCAGGTCGCTGTTGTCCATGCGGGAAACCGTTGGTGCGGCGGCGAAGTTCACCTCGCCGGGCAGCACGATCAGCAGATTGGAGCCGAGCCCTTCGACCTGTGCCTCAACCGTGTTCTTGGTCCCCGTTCCCAGCGCCACCAGCACCACCACGGCACCGACCCCGATGACCATGCCGAGCATGGTCAGCCCGCTGCGCATTCTGTTGGCGCGCAAGGCATCCAATGCCACCCGCCACGCCTCGGCCAGCCTCATCCGGTTACCACCAAACCGTCGCGCATCGTGATTTTGGTACGGGCCCGCGCGGCCACGTCGAGGTCGTGGGTGACGATGACCAGGGCCACCCCCGACTCGCGGTTGAGTTCTTCGAGCAGGTCGAGCACGGCGACACCGGTTTTGGTGTCGAGGTTGCCGGTCGGCTCGTCGGCCAGCAGCACCTTCGGCTCGGTGACCAGGGCCCGCGCGATCGCGACGCGCTGCTGTTCACCGCCGGACATCTGGTTGGGGCGGTGGCTTTTGCGATGCCCGAGCCCGACGCGGTCCAGGGTGGCCGCGGCTTTGGCCCGCCGGTCGCGCGCGTTCAAACCCCTGTACACCAAGGGAAGCGCGACGTTGTCCAGGGCGGTGGTGCGGGGCAGTAGATGGAAGGACTGGAACACGAAGCCGATGGTCTCGTTGCGCAGCTTGGCCATCTCCGGCGCGGTCAGGGTCGCCACATCGCGGCCGTCGATGAGCAGCCGCCCGCTGGTCGGCCTGTCCAGCGCCCCCAGCAGATGCATGAGGGTGGACTTGCCCGACCCGCTGGGGCCGATGATGGCGACATAGTCGCCGGCCGCGATGGTCAGCGACACCCCGCGCAGCGCGGCGACGCTGACTCCGTCGAGCTGGTAGCTGCGTTCCACCTGCTCCACTTCGATCACGGCAGGTCGCTGCCTTCGCTGACGCGGTCGGCGCCCCGCACGACGATCCACTCGCCCTGGCGCAGGCCGTCGGCGATCTGCAGCACGTCACGGCCGGAGACGCCTACCTTGACGCGTCTCTTCTGTGCTTTGTTGGCTTCGCTGCGTACCCAGACGGTGTCTTGACCGTCCACGTTGAACACGGCTGCGGCTGGTACCGAAATAGTGTTCGAAGCTTCTCTGACCTTGAGCCGGACCAGGGCGCTCATGCCGGGCCGGGGTGTCACCGCGCCCGGCGTGAGGATCAGGTGCACCTTGTAGGCCACCGCGCCCCGGCTGTTGGAGGTGGGCAGCACGTCGATGGCGGTGACGCTGGCGGTCAGCGTGGTACCGGGCGCGGCGTCGAGCTCGGCGTCGGCGGCCAGCCCCGGGCTGACCAGCAGCACATCGGTTTCGTCGACCTCGGCGACCAGGCCCAGCTCGGAGACGTCGACGATGGTGAGGATCGCGGTGCCCGCGCTGACCGGTGCTCCCACGGCGACGGTGCTGGCCACGCCCGGCATCGGGCCGGCGGCCGGTGCCGCGGGCAGGCCGCCGGACAGCCCGCCCAGCAGGCTGGTCAGGTCGGTGGGTGTGGCCGAGCCGCCGGAGGTGCCGCCCAGCTGCACCACTCCGGCGATGGGGGCGGTCAGGGTCAAGGCGTCCACTGTGGACTTGGCCAGGTCGTAGGCCTGCTGTGCCTGCATCACCTGGGCCGCGCCCAGCGCCTTGAGCCCGCTGGTCAGCGAGGCGATGCCTTTTTCCACCGCTTTGATGGTCTGCCAGGTGCCCTGCGACACGGTGGCGTAGTGGGCCTCGGCCTGCGCGATCTCGGCCAGCGCGGTGTCGCGGTGGGCCGGGTCGGCGATGGTCTGCGCGGCGGCGCGGGCCTCGGCGAACGCTTTGGCGGCGGCCTGGTCGAGCTTGGTCTGCGCGCCGCCGAGGTTGACCTTGCCGCCGCCGGAGCCGGAGCTTTTCGCCGCCGCGAGCGCCTCGGTTGCCTGGGTCAGCCTGGCCTGCGCCTCTGGGGAGTCCACCACGGCCACCGTCTGTCCTTTTGCGACGGTGCTGCCAGGCTTGACGCTAAGGGAGGCAAGGGTTCCGTTGGCCGGTGCGGTGAGCGCCGTCGCCGCCCGGGCGGTCACCGACGCGGGCGCCTCCACCACCTCACTGACCGTGCCGAGGCCGACCTGCGCCACGGTGACATCGGGGGCGTCTTCACAGGAGGCCGCGGTCAGGGAGAGGGTGAGCAGGACAGCGGAAAGCAGTACGAGGGGGCGCACCCGGCCGATGTTACCGGTGCGTCACCGTCCGCGTACCTCGAGCGTGCCCAACAGCTCGGCGGTCGCGGCGGCGATGATTTCCACCGCCCGGTCGAAGGCTTCGGCGTTGTGCGGTGCGGGTTTGCGGAAACCCGACACTTTCCGCACATACTGCAACGCCGCAGCGTGGAAGTCCTCCTCGGTGACCACTTCTTCGAAGGGCGGGCGCAATGTCTTGATGGATCTGCACATGTTCCCCATTATTCCCTGCATGCAACCAGATGGTCTTGCCGCTACCAATCCCATGGCCGAATCGGCCAAAGGGTGGCACAACATACAACTCGCCGTAATGGGTTTCATCGGTCTGTGCGGCGTCCTGTCCATGGGCCAGACCCCAGATGGCCCGCAATGGCTGGAATGGTGGTCGGCAGGCATGGCGGGGCTAGCCTTCGTCTCTTCGCTGCTTTCCACCTGGATGGTCGGCAGCGTCGCGTTTCCCCTCTACGGATTCACCACCCCCGGTGAGGCCATGCCCGCCAGCGCCCCCGGGCGGCTGCGCGGCGGCATCGTCATGACCTTCCTGTCCATCGTCGCGATGGTGCTAGCCAGCGTTTCCGGCTGGTGGCCGTCCAGCGCCGGCGACGGCAAGGTCGAGCTCAAGGACGCCCGCGGCGGCGTCGCCTGCGGTGAGATGGTCGACGGCGCCCCGGCCGGAACGGTTTGGCTGCAGACCTCCGACCGCCTGCTGAAAATCGAGATAGGCGCGATTTCCCAGATGTCCCCGGTTTCCTCCTGCTGACCGCTTTTTCCTTGATACGCGGGCCCGTCGTGGTTGCTCGCCGTATCTCCCGGCGAGGTCAAGGCCCGTGCGTGGTCACCGACCCGCACGGGCTGGCCGATCCGGGTCAGCCGCCGCTTTCGAGGTAGGCCAGCACGGCGCGGACCCGGCGATGGTCGTCGCCGGTGGCGTCGAGTTTGAGTTTGGCGAAAATACTGTTGATGTGCTTGGCGACCGCCGCCTCGGAGACCACCAGCTCCCGCGCGATGGCCTGGTTGGCCTTGCCGCCCGCCATGTGCCCAAGCACCTCCCGCTCCCGCGGGGTGAGCTGTGCCAGGGGATCGCGGCGGCGGGAGAGCAGCTGGGTGACGACCTCCGGATCGATGACACATCCGCCGGCGGCCACCTGTTCGAGGGCGCCCACGAAGTCGGCGACCTGGCCGATGCGGTCTTTGAGCAGGTATCCCACGCCACCGGCGGCGGAGGAGGCGAGCAGGGTGGCGGCGTAGGCGTGGGCCGTGTACTGGCTCAGCACCAGCACCGGCAACCCCGGATGGCGTTGGCGTAGCTCGATGGCGGCCCGCAGGCCCTCGTCGGTATGGGTGGGGGGCATCCGGACATCGGTGACGATGATGTCCGGGCGGTCGCGCTGCACCGCGGCGCGCAGCCCGGGCGCGTCCTGCGCGGTGGCGATCACCTGATGGCCGAAGCGGTCCAGCAGCTGCGCCAGCCCTTCGCGCAGCAGGACGGCGTCCTCGGCTATCACGACGCGGAGCACGGCAGCTCCAGGTGGACGACCGTCGGCCCGCCCAGCGGGCTGGACAGGGTGAGCACGCCGTCGATGGCGGCGACCCGTTCGGCCAGCCCGGCCAGGCCCGCGCCGCCGGCCGGGTCGGCGCCGCCCAAGCCGTCGTCGCTGACCTCGACGACAAGCCTGGACCCGGACAGCCGGCCGCTGATGGCGATCTGGGCGGCACCGGCATGCTTGGCCACATTGGTCAGTGCCTCGGCGACCACGAAGTAGGCGGTGGACTCCACTGTGGACGGTAGCCGCCGCGCAAGCGCGAACTCCACCGTGGCCGGCACCGCAGATCGATCGGCGAGCTCGGTGATCGCCGCGGGCAGGCCGTGATCGGTGAGCACCTGCGGGTGGATTCCGCGCACCAGCTCCCGCAGCTCCCGCAGGGCGGCCTGGGCCTGTTCGCCGGCCTTGGTCACCAGGTCCCGCGCCGCCTGCGGGCCGGACTGCAGCTCGTAGGCGGCCCACCCGAGCGTGACGCTGAGGCCCACCAGGCGTTGCTGCGCGCCGTCGTGCAGATCCCGCTCGATCTGGCGGCGCTGCGCCTCGAACACGTCGACAAGCCGGGCCCGGGACCGGGTCAGATCCTGTACCTGCTGCTCGATCTGCCCGCCGAGCAGGCCGCTGACCAGGGTGGCCTGCGCGGTGGCGAGCAGCGTCGCCAGGATCAGCCCGATGATCAGCAGCGCCACGAAGCCGATGCTGGCCACCCACCGGCCGTCGAAGAAGGGCCAGATGAAGGCGGCGTAGGCCGGGGCGGCCACGGCGGCGACCGCGGCCAGATCCACCACCAAGACGACGGTGGCCAGCAGCACCGCATAGGCGAAGGCGCGCCAGGTGGCCGGCTCGGCATAGCGTAGGCGCAGCCAGGCGGCCAACCCGGGTTGCCGGGGTTGGCGATGGGGGCTGGGCGGCACCGGCCGGCCGAGGAGAGCCAGCCGGCGTCTCTCCAGAGCGGCAAGCCGCGTCGCGGCCAACGGGGTGATCGGCAGCAGCACGAAAAACACCAGCGCGAAGCCGATCGCCGCCATCACGAGCACCCCCAGCACACAGCTGGTGAGCAGATAGGCCAAGGCCCGCCATGGCGCGGCCGAGCCCAGCAACCTCCTCATCACGCACACGGTACTTGGTAACGCCAGCGTTACCCCAAGACTCATGCGTGCGCTAATGCGCAGGCGTCGATGGCCGGGTTTGCTTGTGTGCCATGGTGGTTGTCGAACAGTTGCGCCGGGTCTACGGAC
Source organism: Rhizocola hellebori (assembly GCF_016862955.1). Classification (GTDB taxonomy): domain Bacteria; phylum Actinomycetota; class Actinomycetes; order Mycobacteriales; family Micromonosporaceae; genus Rhizocola; species Rhizocola hellebori. Next base: position 43,097 of record NZ_BONY01000069.1, read on the forward strand.
ACGGCCACAGCGCGGTGGTGGCGCTGGACGAGGTGTCCTGCGCCTTCGAAGCGGGCACGTTCACCGCGGTGATGGGCCCGTCCGGCTCGGGCAAGTCCACGCTGCTGCAATGCGCTGCCGGCCTGGACCAGCCCACTTCGGGAAAGGTCAGGCTCGGCGAGACCGACCTGGGGGCGCTGTCGGAAAACGCGCGCACCAAGCTGCGCCGGACCCGGTTCGGCTTCGTGTTCCAGGCTTTCAACCTGCTGCCCGCGCTGAGCGCGGCCCAGAACGTGGCGCTGCCGCTGCGTCTGGCCGGGCGCAAACCCCGGCCCGCCGAGGTGGCCCAGGCACTGGAAATGGTCGGGATCGCCGATCGGGCCGACCATCGGCCCAGCGAGCTTTCCGGCGGTGAGCAGCAACGGGTGGCCATCGCCCGTGCGCTGATCACCGGGCCGGACGTGGTTTTCGCCGATGAGCCCACCGGATCCCTGGACTCCGCCACCGGCCGCGAGGTGTTGCGTCTGCTGCGCGCGGTCGTCGACCAGCGCGCCCAGACGGTCGTCATGGTCACGCACGACCCGCGCGCGGCCGCCTATGCCGATCGGGTGGTCTTTCTCGCCGATGGGCGGCTGGCCGGGCAGCTGGAGCGGCCGAGCGCAGACGCGGTGGCCGCCCGGATGACCGGTTTGGAGGGGTGAGCCGTGCTGAATCTGGCTTGGCAGACTCTGCGCAGCCGCCCGTCGCGCTTCGCCGGGACCTTTGTCGCGCTGTCGCTGGGCGTGGCGCTCATCGCCGCCACCGGGCTGGTGCTCTCGTCCCAGCCCGAGGCGCCGGGCCAATCGCGTTACGCGCCTGGATCCGCCGTCATCGTCGCCAACCCCCAGCGATCCGGCATCCGGCCGTCCACAGTGGACAGTCTGCGGGGCCTGGATCCCGGCGTGACCGCCGACCGTAGTTTCGGCTTGTTTCTGGTACCGGTGCAAGCCGCGCAAGGCCACGGCTGGACCAGTGCCGGGTTCGGCCCCTACACCCTGGCCCAGGGCCACCCGCCGCGGGCCGATGACGAGATTGTCGTCGACAGCCGGATCGCCGCAGCGGGATGGACACCCGGCTCGCGGGTCCAGATCGTGACCGAGTCCGGGGCGGGAACCTATGTCGTGGCAGGGGTTACCGGCCCGGCCGGCACCGGGGAAGCGCCGGTGTTCTTCACCGACGCGCAGGCGGCGCGCCTCTCGCCGCGGGTCGACGCGGTGGTGGTGCCGGCCGGTTCGGCCGTGAGCGCCGACGCGATTCGCGCCGTCGACGCCCGCTTGCGCGTGCTCACCGGAGACGGGGTGCGCCAGGCCGAGCCCGATCCGGTTGCGGATGCCTATGAGGAATCGGCCACCCTGCTCGCACTGATGGCCGCCATCAGCGGATTCGTCTCCGTCTTCGTCGTGGCCGCCACCTTCGCGCTGTCGATCAATCAGCGCCGCCGTGAGCTGGCGCTGCTGCGCATCGTCGGCGCGACCGCCCGGCAGACCCGTCGCATGGTGATGATGGAGGCGCTCCTGGTGGGCCTTTGCGCCTGCGGGGCAGGGGCTTTGCTCGCGCTTCCGGTCGCCGAGGCGATGGTGGCGCTGTTGCGGGGCCTCGATGTCGGTCCGCCGCGGATGAATCTGGCGCTTTCCCCGGTACCCCTCATAGTGGCTGTGTTGTTGGGTTTTGTGGTCGCCTTGGCGGGGGTGTGGTTCGCGTCGAGACGCACCCGGCGGATCCGGGCAAGCGAAGCGTTGCGCCAGGCCGCTGTCGAGCCCGCACCGATGACGCTGTCGCGCTGGATCGTCGGCGTGCTGGCCACCGGCGGGGCCATCGCGATGCTCGCCGCGATGCCCGGCACCGACGTCGACGGCCGGACCTCGATCGCTCTGCTGGTCGGCCAGGTCCTGGTGATCGGGGCCGCTGCGCTGGCCCCCGCGCTGATGCGTCCCCTGATTCGCCTGCTGTGGTGGCCGTTGCGGCGCGTCGCCGACGCGACCGTGGAAGTCGCTCAGGCGAACCTGCGGGCGCAGGCCCGGCGCACCGCCTCGGTGGCCGCCCCGGTGCTGGTGATGGTCGGGGTCGCCGGGTCGTTTCTGGCCGCGACCTCAAGTCTGGAACGGTCCTCGCTCAACGAGATCGAGGCCCGCACAAGCGCGCCGGTGGTGCTGCTGCCCATCGAGGCGCCCGGCCTGACCGAAGCGGCGCTCGTCACCGCGTCCAATGTGGACGGTGTGGCCGCGGTGGCCCCGATCGCGGAAACGCACGTGTTCATCCCGGCAGGCGGCGGATTCGAGGAATACAGCACCCAGGCTTTCCCGGGCGAAGCGATCGCCGGCGGTGCGCTGCGTTTCGAGGTCCGCTCGGGGAGCCTGGCCGAATTCCGCGGCGAGGTCTTCGCGGTGTCCCAAGCCTTTGCCGCACAACGGGGCTGGCGGGTAGGGCAGGTGACCGGGATGCTGCTGGACGACGGCAGCGAGGCGAGCCTGCGGCTGGTGGCCACCGTCGACGGCGGCATCTCGGGCGGATCGGTGTTCCTGCCCGCCGACCGGGTGCGCAGGCACCTCACCGCGTGGAACATCACCCACGCGCTGATCACCGTCAAGCCCGGATCCGACCCGGGTGCGGTGCGGGAGCTGCTACAGGCAAGCCTGAACGGGCAGGCGACGGCCGTCGACCGGCACACCTGGCTCACGCTCGTCGGGCAGGCGCAGCACGAAGGCATCCGGATCGGCCTGATCGCCATCCTCGGCATGGCCGGCCTCTACACGGCCATCGCCATCGTCAACACCCTGGTCATGGCGGTCCGGGAGAGGGCTCAAGACCTTGCGCAGCTGCGCCTTGCGGGCGCGACCCGGCGTCAGGCCATGCGCATGCTGCTCTGGGAGGGCGCTCTGATCAGCGTGGCTGGAATCGTTCTCGGCGCTTTCGTGACCGCGACAACGCTGGTGGCGATGCCCCTCGCCCTTCGCACGATGAGCGCCACCGCCCAGGCGAGCCTGCCGTTGGCCGTGCTCAGCGGCATCGGCGCCGTCTGCGCCGCGCTCATTCTGGTGACCTCATTGCTTTCCGGCACGATTGCGCAGCGATCGAGGTGACCGTGGCGGGTGGGTCCGGGCCTGGTTCACCCGCCACGGCGTTCGCTGTCAGACGGTGATGCGTCCCGCCCCGGCGCCGGCCATCACACTGGCCCGCACCGCGGAGGCACTCTCCATGCTGTAGCTGTAAGGAATCCCAGCCACCGAGCCGCCACCGCTTTCAGGAGTTCCCGAACCGGTGAAGAAGTTGTTGCGCTGCAGGATGGCTCCGTCCGCGGAGTCGGCGTAACCGACCAGGGTCGGCGAGTCAACGGACTCGAAGTAGTTGCCCTCGACCAGAACGCCGGCGCCCATCGTGGAGGCCACGCCGTATTCGTTGCCGCGGTAGTAGTTGTTGTACACGTGCACCGGGTTGCCGAAGCGCACCCGCGGGTGCCGTGTTCCGGAGCCGTCGAACCAGTTGTGGTGGTAGGTAACCCGCAGGTGACCCACATCCTCACCGGCGTTGTCGTCGCTGTGCCCGAGCAGCATCGTCTTGTCGTGGTTGAACGTCCGGTTCCACGACACGGTGACGAAGTCCGAGGAGCGTTTGATGTCCACGGCGCCGTCAAAACCGTTGGTGAAGCTGTTGTGATCGACCCACACCCGCGTCGAATATTGGACGTTGATGGCATCGTCGTCCCAGTCGCGGAACGAGATGTTACGGATGATCACGTTGCTGGCGTTGGAGACGTTCAGCCCGCATCCGGCGATGGTCGCCCCCGAGTTACCGAGGATGGTCTTGTTCGACCCGACCGTGATCATGCCGGAGCAGGAAATCGTGCCGGAGACGCGCACGACGCGGGCAGTGCTGCCCGAGACCGCGCTCGACAGTGCCGACGAGCTGGTGACCGTGGTGGCGCCTGCGCTGCCGCCGCCGGTCGTGCCGCCGCCCTGAGTGGCCCAGCCGACCAGACCGGTCGTGCTGCCGCCGCCTCCGCCTCCTCCTCCACCGCCGCCGCCGCCGATCTCGATCAGCTGCCACTGCTGGTTCCATCCGCCGAGATCGGCGAACTGGGAGATGATGCCACCGTCGACGGTCGACCACTCCCACACGTCCAGCGCCTTGGCGCTGTGGCGGTTGAGGAACTTGACGAAGCCGCTGTCGGTGTCACGCACGGCGAAGTGCTGCCGGGTGGTGCCGTTGTCGGGGTTCTGCACCAGCTGGGTGCCGTCGGTGGCGTTGGGCAGCTCCAGGAACTTGCCGCTGAGCCGTGAGCGGAGTTTGTAGTATCCGCTGCCGGCGTCGACGAACTGCCACTGCTGCTGGTTACCGTCGTTGCGGGCCCACTGCACAATGGGCGCGCCGTCGGCGGTGTTGAAGTTGAACAGGTCGACTGCCTTGCCGCTGTGCCTTGACACGATGACGTACCAGGCGCTGGTGTTGATGGTGACCGCCTGGGCCGGAGCTGCGACGACGGTCAGGACTCCAGCCGAGGCGAGGAGCAGCACAGCCGTTACGGCTGTCCGCCATCTGCGCCAGGGGTGCGTGAGGTTCTGCAAGGGGACCTCCGAGGTAGCGCGCGGGACCAAGACCGGGCGTCCTGGTCCCGCACGGAGATACAGATGCGGAAAGCGCTTTCCGGAATCGAAGGTAATCCCAGCCACTAGTGGATGTCAATGAATAGCGCCAAACCTGCAACAGTTGCAGATTTGATCGTCGATTCAACAAACTAAATATAGACCCCCATGAGCTACGCATCGGGAATTGTCGGTCTTGAAACTCGCCTGCGGCTGGGCCATGATCGTGCGGTGAATCTGCCGGACCCGGTGACGAACGAGATCGGCGATGCCAGCCAGATCAAGATCTGGTTTCGGTTCGTGCCGCGCGAAGGATGGCTTCCATTCGACACCGAGGGCCTGTGGGCGACGCGCGTCGGTGCGGACACGGCCAGGATTTGCAACGTGCCCCTCCTGGCCCGCGGGGTGGCCGAGGGAGACGTGGTTCGCTACCAACTCAATAGCGACGGGCTGCGGTGGGCCGTGGGGAGGGTTGAGGCTTCGGGTAACTGCACCGTGCGGGTGTTGCCGGTCTCCAGCGGCCCGCTTGGGCGCAGCGCAGCGCGGGTTCATGAACAGTTCGTGCCGTTCGGCATGGGCAGCGAGGTGTACAGCGCTGAGCTGCCACTTGTCGCGCTGACCGTTCCGGCGGGAGCCGACTTGGCGGAGGTCAAGAAGCTTCTGATCCTTGGGCAGGACGAAGGCTGGTGGCACTTTGAGGCGTCGTGTGTGACACCGGAATGGCACCAGGCGTAGCCGCTGCCGCCACGCGTCGACTGCACAATCCCGTTCTCCCGGCAGATCCGGCCGAAGAGCACCTCTCCGCCCTTTGCCGAACCTACCGTTGAACTGCTTTCCGTTGCCGCTCAACACCTCCTTCCGGAACACCGAAGCGCACCAAGGCTTCAGCGAAAGCCAAGCAACCAGCTCGACCCGTAGCCCGGTCAACAACTTTGGCTATCACGCAGTAACGAGAATGGTCGTCAACCTCCGTGATCACATTCGCCCCGGCGCCATCGGCGAGTAGAACTCCACCGACAATGTCGTTCTGCCACAACAACATCGGCGCTTCCTACTGCCACCGCACATACTCATCCCGCCACACATCTGG
>NZ_BONY01000070.1 GCF_016862955.1 Rhizocola hellebori
GGCGCGGGCGAAAGCCTTGGGGCTCGCCTTTTACTGAAGTGGAATGTCCAACCAGGACGGTCCGCTGAAGACGGCGGTGTCGAAGATGTCGTTGTCGTCGAGGTAGAAGCCGTCGTGTCCGTCGACCACCAGCGCTAGCTTGTGGCCCGCGGGCACGTCCCAGTTGACCACGGGCAGACGCAGATCGATGTCCCGGGTGACCCCGGCACCACTGCGCCACGAGACCGGGGCGTGGGTGATGAGTTTGGCGTTGCCCGCCCAGTCCATGTCGTACAGGTAGGCCACGAGCGTGCCATTGGACTGTTCCGGCTTCACCCGCAGGCGCAATGAGGGGACGCCCCGGATGCGAAGGGCCGCATCGGAAGAGGCGATCCAGACCCCGGCATTGATCCGGTTGACCCCTGGGATCCAAGCACTGGCGATCGGCCCGGTCAGCGCCTGCAACCCGTTGGTGAGCAGGATGAGGCCACCCTGCGCATCTGTGTCCGGGTTGATTTCTGCGCTGCGCGACCAGCCTGTGGTTGGCGCGCCACCGAGTGCTCCGGTGCCCGTCCAGAACGAAACCTCGCCCAGCCCAAGACGCGTGGAGGCGGCAGGCAGGGCGGCGTAGGACTGGGTCGCGCCACCGGTCAGCGACTTGAGCACGACGCCGGGCTCGGTGTCGATGCCGTTGCTGATTCCCATCAGGTACCGGTCGAACCATCGCCGGACCGAAGTCCACACCGAGCTGTTGAGCCCGATCAGCCCGGTCAGTTCCGGAATGGCATGGTCGCCCGGTGCGAACTCGATCCGCTTCGGACCCGTCAGACCGCCGTAGAAGTCGACGATCTGGTTGGGCGGGAAGATGGAGTCCCCGTACCCGTTGGCAATCAGGATCGACGGGTTGTTGGCGTTGATGGCTGGCAGATACGTTGCGGCGGAACGTATCCGGGCGAAGCTCTTGATTGCCTCGATGTTCCGATAGGCGTAAAAGTCATCGATGATCGTGTCGAACTCCGCACTCGTGTTGCCCAGCAGAGCCGCGGCGAGCACGAGCAGTGCGCTCGATTGCACCCGCCGGGTCTCGCCGCCGTAGAGGGACGCGACAAGATCGGTCCAACCGCTGGTCACCGCGACCGACTTGATGCGGCTGTCGAACCCGGAGGCGATGAGGCTGATCCCGGCGCCGTAGGAGACGCCCGACATACCGATGCGGGCGGCATCGGCGGTCGTGTTGGCGATCAGCCAGTCGAGCACTCGCGACACGTCGGCGATGTCCTTCGGCCCGGCGGTGTCGATCTCGCCACCCGACGCCCACCAGCCGCGAGGCGTGTAGGACAGCACGGTGTAGCCGCCCTCGGCCAGCTTCTGGGCCTGTGCCACATATTCCAGGTCGTTGAGACCCCAGCTGGACGGGAACACGATGGCTGGATGGCGGCCGGCGGTAGTGGGCTCGATGACGTTGGCTTTGAGGATCACGCCGCTGCCGACTCCGATGTCGACAAAGCGGAATCCGGTGGTAGGGGCGGCCTGGGCGGCGGTGCCGGGCAGGCCCAGGCCGACAAGGGTAAGGGTCAGGGTCAGCAGGAGAGGGACGATTCTCCGCATGGCTACCTCGCTTCAGTAATTCCGGCGCGTGCAAGCAACGCGCGGCAGATCGCCTCGAGAGGCGATCCGCAAATTACCGACAGGTAACCATGCGGTGAGCTAGATCACAATACCCGCTGGTAACAACCTAGCCGCGGGACCCTCCGGAGACGTAGATGACTTGGCCGGTAACGAAACCTGCACCCTCACTGACCAAATAGGAGATCGCGTGCGCGATGTCCTCGGGATAGCCCACGCGGCGCACCGGCGTCTCCGCGGCACGCGCCGCTTGGAACTCCTCGAAGTCCACCCCGACCCGGGCTGCTGTCGCCGCCGTCATCTCGGTGACGATGAAGCCCGGCGCCACCGCGTTGGCCGTAACCCCGAACGGGCCCAGCTCCATCGCCAGGGTCCGGGTGAAGCCCTGCAGCCCGGCCTTGGCCGCCGAGTAGTTCACCTGACCACGGTTGCCCAGGGCCGACGTGCTGGAAAGGTTCACGATGCGGCCGTACTTCTGCTCGACCATGAACTTCTGCGCCGCCCGCGAGCACAGGAAGGCTCCGCGCAGGTGCACCGACATGACCGTATCCCAGTCGTCCACCGACATCTTGAACAGCAGGTTGTCCCGCAGCACGCCGGCGTTGTTGACGAGCACCGATGGCGCGCCCAACTCGCTGGAGATCTTCTCGAACGCGGCAGCGACGCTCTCCTCGTTCGATACATCGGCACCGACGGCCAGCGCGCGGCCACCCTTGTCGGTGATCGCGGCGACCGTCTCGGCCCCGTTCTCCTCGGTCAGATCCACCACCGCGACGGCAAACCCATCGCTGGCCAGCCGCGCGGCGGTGGCCGCACCGATTCCCCGGCCCGCGCCGGTGACAACTGCAATCCTCATGCCAGGCACCTTAGCGGGTATGTTTATGCACTAACAGTGCTAGTAGGCACCCCGCGCTCGGGTGACCGCACCCAGCGTCTTCCACATGATCAAAAGGTCGGTGGTGAGCGACCAGTTCTCCACGTAGTAGAGGTCGAGCCGGATCCCGTCCTCCCAGGACAGATCGGAACGCCCGCTCACCTGCCACAGGCCGGTGATGCCCGGCTTGACCAGCAGGCGCCTGGCCACGTCGCCGTCATAGAGCGCCACCTCGCTAGGCAGCGGCGGCCTCGGGCCGACCAGGCTCATCTCGCCGGTAAGCACATTGAGCAACTGCGGCAGCTCATCGAGCGAGTAACGCCGCAACAGACGTCCCACCGACGTCACCCGCGGATCGTTGCGCATCTTGAACAGCAGGCCGTCGCCCTCATTGAGGTGGCGCAGGTCGGCCAGCCTCTCCTCGGCGTCGATGAACATGGTGCGGAACTTGAAGACGCGGAACTCCTCGCCATCCTGGCCGACCCGTCGCTGCCGGAAGAAGACCGGCCCCCGGCTGTCCAGCTTGATGGCGGCGGCGATGAACAGCAGCAGCGGCGAGATGAGGAGCAGGCCGAAGACGGAGATGACCCAGTCGGCGAAGCCCTTGACGATCTTCGCGCGGCCGTTGAGGTCGGGCGGCTCGACGTGGATCAGGGGCAGGCCCGCCACCGGTCGCGTCCTGATGCGGGGACCGGCGACGTCAGTCAGCGCGGGGGCGACCACCAGATCGATCCCGCTGCCCTCCAGCTGCCAGCCGAGCCGGCGCAGACGCGAGGCGGTCAGCTCGGCCGAGGCGGTCACCGCGATGGTGTCGGCCTCGGCGGCCGTGGCCGCTTCCACGATGGTGCGGAACGAGCCCACCACCGGTACGTCGCTGAGGCGCTGCGGCTGCGGTGCGGCGAGCGCGTGCGGGATGCAGGCGCCCACCACCCTGTACCCGGTCCACGACTCCCGGCGCAGCTGGCCGACGAGCTCCATCACGTGCGGGACATCCCCGACCACAAGCACGCGATGCGACCAGCCGTGCCCCTGCGCCCGAGCCCGGTGCAAGGCCTGACGGCCGATCCACCTGGCGCACAGCAGCCCGACCATTCCGCAGGCGAAGGTGATGCCCAGGAACGCACGCGAAACGTCGTGATCCAGTACGTACCCGCTGATCGCCACGAACCCGGCCAGCCTCAGGCTTGCCTGCAACACGAATCTGTATTCCTCGGCGCCGTAGCCCAGCACCCTGGGGTCGTAACAGCGCAAAAACCTAAGCGAGAGAAGCCAGCCGACGACAAGCAAGGGCCCTACCACACCGTAGGGCGGCGTTTGGCCGACTGGACCATGCGTCTCGGCGAAGCGGGAAAAATAACCAACGGTGGTGGCGATGGTAATTACCAACGTGTCCACCACCGCAACAGTGCGCACGTAAGAGCGCAGCCGGAGTCGATAGAGCGCCGTAACGCTGATCGAGGGCTGCGGAGACAACGTGGGGCTGACAGTGGCCGTCACGCGCAACATCCTCGCCCAAACATGAATGGCGGTGGGGGTTGAGACGGAAAGTAGTCAGAACGACACTCGCTTAAGGGTTTAATGATCCTCGAAACAATGAATCGATGGTCAGATCGCGTGAATACGCAATGAATAGCGACCGAAAGCACGTGTTGACCGTAGTTGTTGCACGCTTTTGCGATCTAGCGTTGTGGGCATGCAGAGGCGCTTCCTGATGTGCCGGCCGACACACTTCGCCGTCACGTACAAGATCAATCCGTGGATGGACCCGTCCGCTCCTTATGACACCTCCCTGGCCATAAGTCAGTGGGAGTCGCTGGTCAGTGCCTATGAAGAGCTCGGACACCAAATCGAGTTTATCGATCCCCTCCCCGGACTGCCAGACATGGTTTTCGCCGCGAACGGTGGAACGGTCATCGATGGCACCATGTTCACGGCACAGTTCCGTTACGCGGAGCGCGCCGATGAAGCGCCTGCTTACCGCGATTGGTCTGAGCGCCAAGGCTTTGAGGTACACGAAGCCAAGCATGTCAACGAAGGCGAGGGTGATTTTCTTCTCGCCGGCGAGTTCCTCTTGGCGGGCACCGGGTTCCGCACCGCCCACGCCGCCCATCTCGAGGCGCAGGAGTTGTTCGGGCGTCCAGTGATTTCCCTTCAACTGGTTGATCCACGCTTCTACCACTTGGACACCGCGATCGCCGTTCTGTCGGGTTCCAACGGCGAAAAGCCAGCCAACATTGCCTATCTGCCCGAGGCGTTCTCGGCCGGAAGTCAGGCTGTTCTTCGCCAGCTCTACCCGAACGCGGTCATCGCCAACATCGCCGACGGCGAGGTGCTCGGGCTCAACGCGGTTTCCGACGGACACAACGTCGTGCTTCCGGTGCAGGCCACCAATCTTGCGGCAGAGTTGACCAAGGCCGGATATCACCCGGTTCCCGTCGACGTCTCCGAGCTTCGCCTCGCCGGCGGCGGACCCAAGTGCTGCACTTTGGAGTTGAGAGCATGAACAGCGCCCTAACCCCGGATGCGGTTGTGGCAGCGGAGCGGTGGACCGCGCACAACTACCACCCGCTGCCGGTGGTCATCTCCGAGGCTGAGGGCGCCTGGGTTACCGACATCGACGGCAACCGCTATCTCGACTGTCTTGCGGGCTACTCCGCCTTGAATTTCGGGCATCGCCACCCGCAACTCATCGCGGCCGCGCATGCCCAGCTCGACCGGCTGACCCTGACCTCACGCGCCTTTGTGCACGACCAGTTCGCGGAATTCTGTCACCGCCTTGCCGACCTGACCGGCCAGGACCTTGTCCTGCCGATGAACACGGGCGCCGAAGCCGTGGAGACCGCCATCAAGGTTGCCCGCAAATGGGGGTACCGGGTCAAGGGCGTCAAGCCGGGCCAAGCGAAAATCATCGTGGCGGCGGACAACTTCCACGGCCGCACCACCACGATCGTCAGCTTCTCCACCGATCCGGACGCGCACGACGATTACGGCCCCTACACGCCCGGCTTCCAGATCGTGCCCTACGGCAACCTTTCGGCCATCGCCGAAGCTATCGATCAGAACACCGTTGCGGTTCTCCTGGAACCCATTCAGGGCGAGGCCGGGGTGGTCGTGCCGCCGGCCGGATACCTCACCGGGGTCAGCCGCCTTTGCTCCGAAAACGACGTCCTCTTCCTGGCCGACGAGATTCAGAGCGGCCTCGGCCGCACAGGAGAGACATTCGCGGTCGACTATGAGGGCGTTCAGCCCGACATGCACATCCTCGGCAAGGCGCTGGGCGGCGGGATAGTTCCCGTTTCCGCGGTCGCCGCCCGCCGTGACGTGCTCGGCGTCCTGCAGCCCGGCCAGCACGGCTCCACCTTCGGTGGCAACCCGCTGGCGTGCGCGGTGGGCATCGAAGTCATCAAGCTGCTGGAAAAGGGCGAATATCAGCAGCGCTCCGCCGAGCTGGGCCAGCGCCTTCACGCGGGCCTGGAAACCCTTGTCGGACAGGGCATCACCGCCCTGCGTGGCCGGGGCCTGTGGGCTGGAGTGGATATCGACCCGGCCGTCATGACCGGACGCCGCGCCTCAGAGGCGTTGATGGAACGCGGAATCCTCGCCAAGGACACCCACGGCGCCACCCTGCGTCTGGCGCCTCCGCTGGTCATCACCGCCGACGAAATCGACTACGCCCTGGATCAACTCAAAGCCGTTCTTGGCTGACCCATCCCAACCCCCAACCCCCAACTCGCGCCCGCGGCCACCAGCCGCGGGCGCGGCTAGTTGGGGCGGAAGATCATGGTGGGGGCCTCAGCCACCACCGAGCCGTCAAGCTGGCGGGTGCTGGACAGGGCGCCCAGCCGGCCGAACTCGACGCCGGGGAAGAGCTCCACCAGATCCGAGGCGCCCAGCACCCGATGGGCGCCTTTGGTGAGGACCAGCTCGCCGTCGGCCGCGCCGCCGAGCTTGACCGTGGTGCCGTTCATGCTCAGGTCGGTGACGGTAATCCCTTGCTGGGTAAGGGACAGCGAAACATGCGAGCGGCTTACCTTGGCCCGTGCCTCCTCGCCGAGCCACTGCCCGAGCATGAGTCCACCGCCCTCCGGGGCACGGCCGACGACCACCGGAGCGGCCGCGGTGACCACGAAGCGGGTGCGGATCAGCCCGTCGACGCGGACCGCGAGCACCTGCTGCGGCGCGCGGGGGCCGGTGTCCTGCAATGGGGCGTCGTGTCGCGGACAGCCGGGCTGTCCGCCGCGCAGGCGCGGGATCGGCTGCCCCGTGCTGCGACGCAGCGGGCCGAAGCCGCCGCACTCCGGGTCGGGACAGTGCCACCAGCGCGACATCATGCGCTGCCCGGTCTGCGACGGGCCGTGTGGAATGGAGTTTCTGGGGTTCATCGCCGCCCCACCCGCACCCGGGATCGGCGCCCAGGTGGACGGCAGCGCACGGGAGATGACGGGGAGCCCGGTGAGCTCGGAAACCTCCACCACCCGTGGCGCTGCCCCCTGGATCACTTCGACCAGACCGTCATCGGCCCAGCGGCGCATCACCATGCGCTCGTTGGAGGTGAGGTCTTGATTCGACAGCAGCGATTTGTCGACTACGCAATAAGCGATCACCTGCTCCTCGCCCACCTGGCGGGCAAGCGCGTCGATGACCAGGCCGAGGCGTAACAGGTTGGCCGGACGGCCGGCACCGCCGTCCAGATCGGCGCAATACATCATCTCCGCGACGTCCAGCACCCCCGCCGCCAGAGCGGGGTCGGTGCCCAGACGGCGCTCGATGGCATCCAGAACCTGGCTGACCTCAAACCGCATTGCCCGAGACTACTTCAGGATTCGCGCCTTCTCTTGCGCGAACTCCTCGTCGCTTAACTTTCCGCGATCGTGCAGGTCGGAGAGCACCTTCAGATCCCGCGACGTGTCGGATGGGGTGTATTTCTGGACAAATTCCTTGTTGGCTTGGTCGATACGTTCCCGCTCGTCCTTGGTCGCCCCGGCCGGACGGAAGATCAAATAGATCAGCGTGCCGAAGAAGGGCACCAGGACCACACAGATGATCCAGAGGGCCTTCAGCCAGCCCGGGAGATCGTCACGCCGGAAGATGTCGACGATGGCGAAGCCCCAGACCAGCAAAAGCGGAATGAATATCAGAAGCAGCCAGAACACATCCCAAAAATCCATAACATGATTTCAGCTCATTCTGGACACTGTGTCTCGCAATCGCCCCAAATCGCGCAGCCGGCGTTCGTAGGTAATCGCCAATCCGACTAGGAGGAGGCCGCCAACGCCGAGCGGCGCCCACGCGGGGACCAGCTGCCAGATCAGGACCAGTTCATGCGCAGCCACCGCGAGCAGGGTCAGCCCGCCCAGGACGACGGGCGCCTGCTTGCGCCAGACCGCCCCCACCACCACGACGACCAGCGCACCCGTCCCGAGCAGAAGCCGCCGCAGCGGGGTGGGATCGATGAGGACGGCGGCCAGGCTCGGCAGGAGCGCCGCGGCAAGAGCCGGCCCGTAAGCGGTCCAGCTCGACAGCTCGCGCCGCTTCCGCGCAGCGAGCGTCCCGGCGGCCACCGCGAGCAGGGCGATCGGAATCGTGTACGCCTCCAGGGTCCCCACGTCCGCGGCTCGCAACAGGACGATCCAGGCGACGGCCTCCAACCCGGCGGCCACCGCGGCCCGCGGCACGAGGTTGCGCTTGAGTGCCGTCAGCGCGATCGCGACACCCCACAGCGCCAGCACCCCGGCGGCGGGCCGGGGCTCCTGCAGGCACAACGCCAGCGCCACGAGCGCGGTCGCATGGGCTGCCGCCTCCACCGGCTTGCCCCACTCCCGCACCAGCGGGGTGAAGGCAACCACTAGTAGTAATAGGGCCACGGCCAGTACCAGATAGGCGGTCAGTTCCGGGTCGAAGTCAGCGGCCTGGCCGATCGCCACGGCGAGCAGCACCTTGGCCACAGCGCCGGCGAGCCAGGCGGCCAGCCGGATCTCCCCTGCCTTCGACCCGATCGCGATGGACGCCATGGTGACCGAAACGGCGGCGAGCCCGGCGATCGTCGACCATTCCTGAGCGAGTGTTCCGGCGAGCCCCGGCAGCACCAGCAGTGCGCCCACGATGGCGAGCACCGGGTCGATGCCGCCCCGGTCGCTGTCCGCCGCGCGGCTGCGCAGACACGCCACGGCCAGCATGGCGAGCCCGCCGAGGAGGGTGACCGCGGGAATGACCGGCCACTGCACCTCGAGCACGGCAAGCCACAACAGCCCGGGGACAAGCGCGGCGAAGGCGGTCAGGCGAACCGAGCGGGTCAACGCCAGCGGGACGAGCAACACCGTCAGCGCCACCGCGTCGGTCAACCTGACCTGCGCCACCGGCGGGTTGTCCTGCCAGATCCTGGTTACCTGCTGGAACGGGTCGAACAGGACCGACACCCAGCTCTTGCCCGTCCACAGCACGGTGATCAGAGCCGGCAGCAGGGGCGTCCAGCGGACCCATTTCCAGGCGCACTTCGTACCCACCAAAGCCATCGCCACCGCAGCACCAGCGGAATAGATAGCCTGCGACTCGCCGTCGGGCAGCGCGGGCCACAGCGGATAAAGCGCCACGACCAGGCAGGCGACCACATGGTAGCCGCGGAACTGGCGGCCCACGCCCAGCAGCGGAAGCGCCACCACGATCAGCAGCAGCAGCCGCCACGAGGTCACCCGCTCACCGTCGAAGGCGGCCACCGTGGTGAAGGCGAGCAGCGGCAGCAGCAGATCGGCGACTCCGGCGCAGACCCCGGCCAGCTCGTAACGTCCATCGATGGTGACACCCGGGCGCAGCATGTTGCGCGGCGCGACCGACGAGGTGGCCAGGGCGAGCACCACCACGACCGTCATCACGATCATCGACTGCATCGGGGTGCCTTGCGCGGCAAGCAAAGCATGGGTGGCAAGGAAGAGCGCCGCCAGACCCTTGACGATGAGCCCGAGCCGGCCCGGCACGATGAGCGCCCACACCACGAGCCCGGTGGCGACGAGCAGGTCGGCCGTTGGCGCGGCCCAGACGCTGATCATCGGCCAGCCCGGAAGGGCTAGCGCCAGCGCGACCAGACCGCTGACGACCACGAACTTGCGCACCCGTCCCCGCGAGGCCAGCGCCCCCGCCGCGGTCAGCAGGGCCAGCGAAACCGGCAACTCCCAGATGTAGGGCCGCTGCAGCGATTCCGGATCGGCGTGCCACCAAGGCGTGGCGTCCCAGACCGAGACCGCGCCGAACGCGGTGGCCCAGAACGCGGCGACCGCGGCCGGTGCCAGGAAAGCGATTCCGGCACCCCAGCGGGCGCCTGTCGCAAACTGGCTGGAGAAGCGCTGCGCGCCGAACCAGGCCAGCAACGCCACCAGAACGACCACCAGAGAACACGCGACGAGGAGCCGCCAGTCGTGCAATTGCTTCGCCAGTGGCCGAACTATCCCTGCCACCACGGCGATCGGCACCGTCGCCCCGGCGATCAAACGGTGCGCGCTGGTGCCGCCGACCCAGGCGCCGGCGGCGAAAACCAGTGCCACCGCTAGCAGTACGGCCGACGAACGGAGGCTGCCCACGAAAGCCCACTCATCGATAGCGAACATCAGGGCGACAAGCAGCGCCAGCCCGTGGAAGAGCCAGCCGAGCACGGCGAAGAACAGCGGCTTGAGCCGTCGCCACAGAACCAGCGCGTCAAGCCCGGCCACGGACACGAACACCAGCGACCAGACGTCCGCGCCCGCCGTGGATTCGGCAAAGTACAGCGGCAGCACCGGCTGCGCCACGGTCAGCGCGATGAACCTCGGGCCGTTCAGGTCGAACAGCTTCGCGTAGCCGTAACCGATCGCGGCCGTTATGGCGCAGACCGTCCCCGCGTAGAAGCTGCCGTCCCAGGTCTCCTTGACGCCGCCGAGGTTGACGAACCAGGCCGCGTAGCCGTCCAGCAGCAAGAGGAACATACCAAGCGCGGCAAAGGTTTCCGCCGTCGCCTTCAGACCGCGCAAGCGCACCAGCGGCGGCACCACCAGCGTTGTCAAAGTCACCGCGCCCAGGATCACCGCCCGGCCGACCACGCCATAGCTGTTCCAGGCCACGAAGGTGAAGACCAGCGCGGCGATGCCGAGCAGCAGACCGCCCAGCACGAAAAGCAGATTCTGCACCGTCCTCGGGGCCGCCTCGGGGCGCGGGGCGGCCACCGGCACCGTCGTCACGGCCGGCGGCGTGTCCAGCTGCACGGTCGGCAGCGACGAGGACGACTTCTCCTTCGCCACCGACATCCGCACCAGCGTGGCGTAGGACTCCCGTTGCCGCCGCAGCTCCGCCAGCTGCGCGACCAACCCGTCGTAGGCCTGCTTGGCCGCGTCCACCTGCGCGCGCAGATCCAGGATCTGATGATCCAACGTGATCACCGCTGCCGCGTTGGGATCCGGCGCCCTCCCACAGCCCGGGCAAGAGTGCTCAAGCGTGGTCAGCGTGTGACACACCGGGCAGGGATAGGCCGACTCCTCAGTCATGAGCGACAGCATGCCGCAGCCTTGGATCTCGCACTATCCGGCAATGTACTCATTGCGCCTGTGCGGGCGTACTCAGTCGCGTAGCCTGCTAATTAATGATCATCGGCGGTCTGGTGTCCATTATTACTGGCCTGATCATGGTGCTATGGCCGGGTAAGACCCTGCTGTTCGTCGCCATCCTGATCGGCGTGTGGCTGCTCATCGCCGGCATCATCCGCATAGTTCAGTCCGTCATCCGCCGGGATCTGCCCCGCCGCCGCCGCGTCCTGCTCGGCATCGCCGGACTGCTCTACGTCATCGTCGCCGCGGTATGCCTGGGCGACGCCTTCCGCTCGCTGACCCTGCTCACCCTCGTCATCGGTCTGGTGTGGACAATCGGCGGCGTGGCCGAGGTCGCCGCCGGCTTCCCCAAATTCTGGCCGACGCTGCTGGGCCTGCTCAGCATCGCCATCGGCATCACGGTCTTTCTCTGGCCAGAGCCCACCCTCACCCTCATGGCCACCGTCATCGGCATCTGGCTGATCGTCATAGGCGTGATCCAGCTGGTCCTATTCCTCACCACCCGCCTCCGCCGCCGCAAGCCCCCAGCGATCCCGAGCGCCCGCACCGCCCAATAACCAAATTCCTTTGCGCCGCCACGTCGTGGTCCCTCGCCGCACCTCCCGGGCGGCAACGCCACGCCCGTGCTTGGCCACCCCCGACGGCTGCGCCGCCGACCCCGCAGGTGCTAGATCACCCCAAGCCCTCCCAGCGACGCCCGTGCCGTCTAGTGCGCGCGGCCTTGTCGCGGGCGTGCGCCGCTCCCCACCGCGCAGGTATGACCATTGCTTGCGCCGCACCACGAACCCCCACCCCACCTGGTCGTGGTCACCCTCCCACGCCACATCCGCGCTTCCCGGGACCAGGAGGCGGGAGCGTTCGGCGGCAGGTGGAAATTTTTGGTGGAGTTGTCCGCAACGGGGTCGGCGGTTCGTCACTAGGTTGAGATGCATCGCCGACGAAGAGGGCTGACATGAAATACCTGATGTTTGTTTGCACCGATACCGAGCCGGATACCGACACGGAGAACGAACCCGACATCGACGTGTGGGTTGCCGAGAACGATGCCTCCGGTAGGCGACTCCAGGGGATGGTGCTCGCGCCGAAGTCGAGCGCCACCACCGTTCGGGTGCGCAACGGGAAGTTGCTGGTGTCAGACGGGCCGTTTGCGGAGACCAAGGAGGTCATTGTGGGCTTTGACCTGCTGCAGTGCGCGGACCTGGACGAGGCGATCGAGGTGGCGCGGGCACACCCGATGGCACGTGGGGGGCGGATAGAGATTCGCCCGCTCGCTGACTTCGAGCAGTGACAGCTGAAGCAGCAGCGACAGCCGAAGCGGTCGCGGCCGCGGCGGCTGAGTCGTATCCGCGGATTGTCGGGGCGCTGATCCGGGTCACCCACGATTGGACTCTGGCCGAGGACTGCGCGCAGGAGGCGCTGACCCTTGCCTTGGAGCGGTGGCCGGCCGATGGCGTACCCGACAATCCGGGTGGCTGGCTGATGACGGTCGCCCGCAACCGGGCCATCGATCTGCTGCGCCGGGCCAGCGTGGAACAGCGCAAGCTGCGCGAGCTGGCGGTCCTCGCGTTGACGTCGGAGCCCAATCCGGCTGAGCCGCAGGCGGAAACGTCGGAGGTGGGCGACGACCGGTTGCGGCTCATCTTCACGTGCTGCCATCCGGCGCTGCCGCTTGAGGCACGGGTCGCGCTCACCCTGCGCACGGTTTGCGCCGTGCCCACGGCCGATATCGCCAACGCTTTCCTCGTCAGCGAGTCGACGATGACGCGGCGGCTGACCCGGGCCAAGACGAAGATCGCGGACGCCGGGATCCCCTACCGGGTCCCGGGTGGCCGCGCGCTTGGCGAGCGGCTGCCCGGCGTGCTCACGGTGCTGTACCTGCTGTTTACCAACGGCTACAACGCCAATGGTGAGCCGGCCTTCGCCGACGAGGCGATCCGGTTGGCCCGCCTGCTCAAAGAGCTGATGCCGGGGCAACCTGAAGTGCCGGAGCTGCTGGCGCTGTTCCTGTTCCAGCATTCGCGGCGGGAAGCCCGGCGCGACGCGGAAGGCCGGCTGCTCACCTTGGACAAACAGGACCGTTCCCGCTGGGACCACGCCTCGATTCGGGAAGCCGCGGCGATTCTGGAAGGGACCCCGCGGTCAGATGGCCCCTACGCCCTGCAAGCCCGCATCGCCGCCTGCCACGCCACGGCCGAGTCCGCGAGCGCGACCGACTGGCAGGAGATCGCGAGCTGCTACGACCGGCTGGCCAAGACCTACCCGTCACCGGTGATCGAGCTGAATCGCGCTGTGGCGCACGGCTACGCGCACGGTCCCGAGGTCGGGCTGGCGCTGCTGGCACAGGCGCGCGCGGGTGGGGCGCTCGACGACTATCCACACGCGGTCGCCGCGGAAGCGGACCTCACCGCCCGCCAAGGCGACCGTGACCGTGCCGCCGTCCTGTTCCGGCGGGCCGCCGCGGTGGCGCACAGCGAATCCGAACGTCGCGCCCTGCTCGAGCGGGCTGACGAAAACGCCGGCTGAAAGGGCTCAAAGTCCCACGGAGGCAAGGTAATCGCGGGACGCGGTGTAGGCGGCGCTCACGCGATGGCGGACGGCGGCGGTGTTGCGGTAGGCCCAAGGACTTTCGTCGCCCTCGTCACCGCCGGGCAGCAGGTGGACGCGAACACCGGGTGGGGCGGCTTCCAGCTCCCAGCCGAAGCGGGCGCGGCGGGCCAGCTCCAGCGCGACGGTTGCGGCTTCCCAGGGCCGCTGGGGTGGACTCAGTGGCTTGTCCATGCGGCCGACCTGCAGCACATAGATTTCGGTCGCACCAAGGTCGACAGCGCGGCCGACCGGCGACGGGCGCACGATGGAGCCATCAATGAAATGCTCGCCGTCGATGGCAATGGGTGGCAGCAGGCCGGGGATCGCGGCGGCGGCGATGACGGCGGGAAGCACCGGACCGGTGGCGAACCAGTGCTCCGCGGAGCGTTCGATGCTCGCGGCAATGAGGTGCAACGGGACCTTGAGGTCGGCGAAGGTGAGATTCTTGCCCAGGTGACGCTCGAGCATGCGCTGCAGCGGGGCCGGGCTGTGCAGGTGGGTGCGGGTGGCGAAGCGCCGCATCTGGCGCGGCACCGAGTCGCCGTAGACCTCGCTCATCTCGGGGCTGGCCCAAAGCCGGACAAGGTCGTCGATGACGGAAGGATTGGGGTCGACCGCCACCATGGCCGCGTTGATGGCCCCGATCGAGGTGCCGATGAGGACATCGGGGCGGATCTGCGCCCGGAAGAGGGCACGCAGCATGCCGACCTCAACCGCGCCGAGGACGCCACCGCCGCCCAATACGAACCCTACGGGTCCATTCCCCACCCGCTAACTCTAAGTTATCGACGCAACCGACCTATCGCTTTCCACGCCCGGGGCGGGGGACCGCCCCCAAAGGACGGTCCCCCGCTGCCTTAAATGGCTAGCCAGAGAGCGGGCGCGCTCACCGGATCCCAGCCTGCCAGCGAAGTGTGATTCTGCCGGCATTGATAGTTGCGGCCCTGGTAGGAGACCCTCGCGCCGACCGTGTAGGCCACGCCGGTCGCCCACGCCGGGTATTGCCCAGTGGCCGTGGGAGTGGGCGACGGGCTCGCAGAGGCCGAAGGTGACGCTGAAGGCGAGACCGAGGGCGAGGGCGAGACCGAGGGGGAGACCGAGGGCGACGGCGAGACAGTTCCACCGCACGGGCCCAGGTCACGCCAGACCTCGTTGGTGCCGGGCGCGTTGTTCTGGGTCCACCAGCGGGCTTCCCAAGCCCGGCCGTTGTGGCTGACCCGCATGCCGCCGGTGTAGATGGAGGTGGCCACCCACGCCGGGTAGGTGCAGGCGGGCGGTGGTGAGGAAGTGGGCGATGCGGTCGGCGAAACGGTGGGCGAGCCGGATGGGGTCACGCCGCCGCGGCTGAGGTTGACCGCGAGGTTGTAGGTCTGCCCGCCGAAGGTGAGCGTGTAGTTGGACGGGCCGGAGAGCGGGAGTTTGTAGTCGAGCGTCAGCTCGGCGAAAGCGCCAGGCGCGATCGACTGCCACGACGGCAACGTGAGCCGCGCGTGATGGAAGTCGCCGTCAAGGCCGCCGATGTTGTTGCCGGTGTGCCCGGGGGTGACCGTCATGGCCCAGCCCGACTGCTGGCTGATGTTGCTCGGCGCGGAGGTGGACGCGTCGAAGTCGAGCACAGCGCCGCCGGGGATGGTGGTGGTGGAGTTGTTGACGATCCGCAGCTCCGGGTTGATCGGATAGTTGGAGTCACCCAACGCGAAGCCGCTGATCTGCACGTCCACGTTCAGGGTGGTGGTGGGCAGCGCGGTGTTCGACTTCGCCGCGCCGTAGGGTCCGGCCACAGTCAGCTTGCTGTGCAACAGGTTGGTGAGGGTGTTGCCCATCCTGTACTCGCCGGCCGAAGCGTTGAAGGCATAGTCGCCCGCGAGCTCCCAAATCATGATGCCGCCCAAGCCCTGGTTCACCACGTAATCGGCCTTCGCGCCGAGGGACTGTTCGTCCTCGGTGGAGAGGAAGACCTTCTTCGTGTTGTTCCAAAGCCAAGGCGCGACAAGGGTGGCGTTGTAGTTGCGGGTGTAGGTTCCGGTGAGGCCCTCGGTCACGCCGTAGGCGGCCCTGTACGACCCGGCGATGCCGTTCTCCAGGTTCTTGGCGTGCCACATCGGGTTCGAGCCCGCGGGTTCCTCGCCGCCGACCGCGTTGAGGTCGTGCCAGAGGTTGTCGATTCCGGCAGCGCCGTCGCCGCAAGGGCTTTGCGTGCCGGGCGCGCAGCCGGTGGTCTTCGCCGCGGTGCCCCAAAGGCCGTTCGTGCCACCGGTGACATTGCGCCAGCCACGGGTGTAATAGGGCACGCCGATGTTGATCCGGCCCGCCTGCACCGAACCGCGGAAGTAGTGCGCGGCCCAGTCGGTGTTGAGGTAGCCGATGCCCGAGTAGGCGCCGTAGACACCCGCGGCGGCGAGCTCGCCGTCCTGGCCGTCGTCGAACAGGGCCGCGTTGGGGCCGACGAACTTGTTCCACGCCCCGTGCAGGTCATAGGACATGATGTTGATGTAGTCCAGATATTTGGTGGTCTGGAAGGCTTCCATGCCGCGCAGCAGCCAACCCGACGCGGGCGCGGCGACGGTGAGCAGGTAGTACTTGCCGTCGGCCGCCGCGGCTGCGTCGAGTTTCTCGCGCAAAGTCTTCATCAGCACCGAGTACGAAGCGTGGAGCCCGGCCCGGCGCGCGTTGGCCTGGGGGAAGTCCAGCGGGTTGCCCGCGTCCACATTGGATGTCGGATACTCGTAGTCGATGTCCACACCGTTGAAGCCGTAGGTGCGCACGAAGGCCACCGCCGAGTCGGCGAAAGCGTTGATACCAGCCGTGTTCACGGCTCCGCTCGCGGTGGTGGTCATGCGGTAGAAGCCGCCGGAATCCAAGCGGGTGCCGGCGTCGTTGAAGTATCCGCCGGTCTCCGCCCAACCGCCGACGCTCACCAGCGTCTTCACGTTCGGGTTGGCTTTCTTGTATTTGTTGAGCAGGTTGAAATGACCCGTATACGAATAAGCGGGATCCATCTCGGCGCCTGCCACGCCCGGCCAGGTCATGTTCGTCGCCGGATTGTTTGCCGCTGTGGGGGTACCCACCGAAAGCCGATTTTGATCGTCGACGTGGGCAAACGCGTAGTTGATGTGGGTGACCTTGTCCCAGGGGATATTGCTGGCCAGATAGGACGGAGTCCCGTCCTTGCCGGTGCGCCAGGAGGTGAAGTAGCCGATGACGCGGCGGGGGTGGCCCGCGCCCATGAGCTCGCGGCCGTTGCTGTCGTAGGCGTTGCAGTAGGGGGTCGCGACGCCGGGGGTCCGGTAGAGGCCGTCTGGTCGGCAGGTTTCGTGGTCGACCGCCGAGACGGCGGAACCCGCGACGGCGACGGCTATCCCGGTCGCCGCGAGCGCGGTCACCGCCGCGGTGATCAGAGTGATGAGGGGCTTGCGTTGCATGGCCACACGCTCCTAGGGCGCACTAACCTAATAGGAAAGTTTGCTAAAAGTTAATGCGGTGACCGGGGCCACGCAAGACGTGACCACAGGGTTTAAGGCTTACTTCAGGGCAGTCGCCAGATCGTGATGTCCTTGTATATGACCTCGCGCGGATCGGTATCGCTCTTCTGCTCGTCGACGCCGAGCCCGATCGTCCCGCTCACGTAGGTGTAGTCGTCATCGACCTCGAAGAGCGGCTGTCCATTGTGGAAGAAGATCAGCCGGCTTCCCTGCACGTGGATGCCCACCTTGAAGGACTCCTTGGCCTTGATGGGCTGCGGCCACTTCTTGATGCTTTCCACCTTGGCGCCGTGATCGAAGAGCTCGTAGCGGTCGGGGCAGATCGAAAGCAGATATCCCCGGCTGGCGTCGAAGCGGAACCAGATGGCCGCGCAGCTTGCCGTCGTGCGCAGGCTGACCTCGACCTGGAGCGCGAAGTCCTTGAACGCGTTGACATCCGAGTGACATTTGTAGGTGTACTTGTACGTGCTGCGCACCTGGTAACCGGCGCTGGTGTAAAGGCAGGTGGTCTGCAGCTCGTCGCGCGTCTTGAACCAGAACGAATCCTTGGTCAGGCTCTCTCTGACCTCCGGATCGATCCCGACCGGGGGAAAGGCCGGCACGGCCAGCCCCGGCGTGGCCGTTGGCGAGGTGGAGGCCGACACTGTGGGCGACGACGAAGAGGTGGTCGGCGCGTTGGCCTGCGGCGTCGAGGAGGACTGCGGCGGCTCGTTGGCCCGCCCGCTGAACGGGGGGATCACCCCGGTGAAGATGCCGACGACGGTCGCCGTCAAGATCACCACCGTGGCGGCCAGCATCGATATCAGCGCCCGGCCCGGCTTGCGCTCGCGGCGCGGCGGCTCGGGGACGAAGTTGCGCTCGATGATCGATGGCGCCTGGTCGATGGAGGCCAAGCGGGTCGGGTCGGAAACGTTGGCCACCGTCACCACGGCCTGCTCCGAGCCGGCCTCGATCAGGCCCTGCCTGGTCTCGTGCCGGCCGCCGGCCACCAGGCGATCGAGCAGCTCACGCGCGGCGGGCCGATCCTTGGGATCCTTGGAGAGCGCCAGCTCGACCAGGTCGCGCAAGGTCCCGGTGAGACCGGTCAGATCGGGCGGCTGGGTGAGGATGCGGGCTGCCGCCTCCGCGGACCCGCCGCCGAACGGCACCCGGCCCGTTCCCGCATAGGCCACCACCGCACCCCAGGCGAAGATGTCCGCCGCCGGGCTGACTGTGCGGGTGCCCTGCTGGTCGAGCCGCTCCGGCGCCATATATGGGATCGTGCCGATCAGCTGGTGCGGGGCGGTGTCGGAGCCGGTGGCCTCGGCGGCCCGCGCTATCCCGAAGTCGATCACCTTGGGCGCACCGGGTGCCAGCAAGACGTTGGCGGGCTTGAGGTCCCGATGGACGATGCCGGCCCCATGGATCGCGGTGAGCGCGGTGGCCACCCCGAGCGCGAGCCCGTGCAGGTTGGCCGGGCTCAATGGGCCCTGGTTCTGCACCACCCGGGCCAGCGAGGGGCCGTTGACGAATTCGACCACCAGATAGGGCGGCTCATGATCCGGGTCGGCGTCGAGCACCTCGGCCGTGCAGAAAGCCGGGACCTGCTGGGCGCGCGCCACCTCGCTGCGGAACCGGCGGCGGAAGTCGGGGTCGGTGGACAGGTCCTTGCGGATCATCTTGACCGCGACCAGCGGGCCTGTCTCGTCGCGCCGCCCGAGATAGACGCTGCCCATGCCGCCCTCACCAAGCCGCCTGAGCAGCCGGTATGGCCCAAGCTCAGTCGGATCCGACGGGCGCAGCGGACGCCCTGGACCCGCTGATGGCGCAGCGCCTGTCATTCACCCATCCCGTAGTTTGTCCTCGGCGATCGGAAGACAGCATGCCATCCTGCTGAGATCCTTGGCAGCCCCGGACTACTCCGACAATGGCAACTCGACGCGGAAGGTCGCGCCGCCACCGGAAGTTTGGGCTATGGAAACGGTGCCACCGTGCGCGGTCACAATCCCGGCCACAATGGACAGTCCCAGGCCAGCGCCGGTAGCAGGCGATCTCTCGTGATCCCTGACCCGCGCCGGATCGATCCGGTAGAAGCGCTCGAAGATTCGTTTCACATGCTCGGGCGGAATTCCGACACCGTGGTCGACCACCTCCAGCAGCACTTTGCCTGCGTCGACGCCCACCCGGACGGTGATCGGCGTCCCGGAAGCGGTGTGCGTCAAGGCATTCGTGACCAGGTTCGTGACCACCTGGTGCAACCGGTCCTCATCACCCATGACGATGGGCTCCTCGTCGCCCACCAGCTCCAGATCGATCGGGTGACCTTCGATGGCTTCCGCCACTATGGGTACCAGATCCACCCGTTCTGAGCGCAATAGCCGTTCCTCGTCGAGCCGGGCCAGCAGCAGCAGGTCTTCCACGAGCACCCCCATCCGGGTGGCCTCGCTCTCGATCCGGGCCACCAGCGCGGCGACCTCGGCCGGCTCGGTCACCGCCCCCTGCCGGTAGAGCTCGGCCAGCCCGCGGATGCCGGTGACCGGGGTGCGCAGCTCGTGCGAGGCGTCGCCGACGAAGCGCCGCAGGCGCGACACCGAGCCTTCGATCTCGGCGAGCATCGTGTTCAGGGTCGATGACAGGCGGCCCATCTCGGTGCCGGGGGCGGCCAGTTCCGGTACCCGGCGAGAGAGATCCCCACCGGCGATGATCTCCTCGGCGGTCTGCTCGACCTCGGTCAGCGGCCGTAGACCCACCCGCACCATGGCCACGCCGAGCAGGGCGGACAGGCTCAGCACGGTCATCATCACGGCCAGCTCGATGACCACGAACTGTCCCATGGTCCGCGCGGTCTCGGTGAAGTCGTAGCTGATGACCAGGGAACCTTGGCCGTCCGGGCGTTCGGTGATGAGCACCCGGAACCCGGCATCGTGGTAGTCGCCCGCATTTCGGGCGTGAAACGGTTTGCCGGCAAGCTTTTTGACGGTCGCCTCATCCAGCGTCGGGAGTTTCGGCGCGCCCTCCTGACCCGGCCCGGAGATGCTGTATTCCAAGACGCCGCTGGGATCGCGCCATTGCACGACGTAGCCATCGAGCACCGACAGCACCCGGGCCCGCCCGCTGGCGTCTATCACCTGCTGCAGCGGCGCATCGACCAGCTCCTGCTGCGCGATGCGAAGCTGCTCGTCGACGCGATCGGTGAGGTAGTTGCCCAGCAGCTTGACGCTGGCCACCCCGGCGCAGGTGAATCCGGCCGCCACGA
The DNA here is from genome assembly GCF_016862955.1 of Rhizocola hellebori. Taxonomy (GTDB): domain Bacteria; phylum Actinomycetota; class Actinomycetes; order Mycobacteriales; family Micromonosporaceae; genus Rhizocola; species Rhizocola hellebori. The sequence goes on from NZ_BONY01000070.1 coordinate 20,350, forward strand.
GCGTGAGCACGCCTGCCAGCAGGCGTGCCCGAAGCGACCAGCGACGGGGAGCTTTCATACCCGGGGCAGGCGCAGGGAGTAGCCGAACCCGCGCAGGGTGTGGATCAGCGGCGGGTCGACCACATCGACCTTGCGCCGCAGCATGGAGATGTAGGACTCGACGATCCGCGCGTCGCCCCCGAAGTCGTAGCGCCACACGTGGTCGAGGATCTGCGCCTTGCTCACCACGCGCTCGGCATTGACCAGCAGGTAATGCAGCAGCTTGTACTCGGTGGGGCTCAGCTTGATCAGTTTGTCGCCACGCACCACGTCGTGGGTTTCCTCGTCCATCTCCAGATCGGCGAAGCGCAGCGCAGCCCGGTCGGTGGCGGAAAGCGGTGCGTAGGTGCGCCGCAGCACGGCTTTGATCCGGGCCACCACCTCTTCGAGGCTGAACGGTTTGGTGACGTAATCGTCGCCACCCACGGTCAATCCGGTGATCTTGTCTTGAACGCCGTCGCGCGCGGTGAGGAAGAGCACGGGAAGGTGGCGGCCGTCGGCGCGCAGCCGCCGCACCACCTCGAAGCCGTCGTAGTCGGGCAGCATCACGTCGAGCACCAGCAGCTCGGGCTTGAAGTCGGCGGCAACCTTCAGCGCTTCGGCCCCGGAGGCCGCCGTGCGCACCTCGAACCCGACAAAGCGCAGGCTCGCCGATAACAGGGACACGATGGTCGGCTCGTCATCAACCACAAGCAATCGCTGCTGCACGGCGCAAGTGTGCCCGCAGATCACCGCGCCGCAAAGATCTTGTGGGGAACTTTCAGGTTTGATTCAGCAAACGTGAGCAAATTACTGGTTGGGTATCCGGGTGTCGTTCCTCACCAGGCTCAGCCTCGCCAATCGCGGCCTCGTCGCGCTGATCACCATAGCCATCTTCGGTTTTGGCCTGTCGGCCGTTCCGCAGCTGCGCCAGCAGTTGCTGCCCGACATCCAGTTCCCGTCGGTCTCGGTGATCGCCGCCTATCCGGGAGCTACCCCTGAGCTTGTCGAGCAGCAGGTCGCCGTCCCGATCGAGCAGGCGGTCAGCGGCATCGACGGGGTGACGATGGTGACCTCGGCCTCCCGCACCGGCTCGGCCACCGTCTGGGTCAATTTCGACTACGGCGCCGACATCAAGGCCATCTCGGCCAACGTCGAACAGGCGCTCAGCCGCGTCCAGAACCGGCTGCCCGCCAACGTCGACCCGACCGTGCTGGCCGGAACCACCGACGACATCCCGGTCATCGTGCTGGCCGCCACCGGCGCCGACGAGGAAACGTTGCGGGACAAGGTTTTGCCGACCATCGGCCAGATCGACGGCGTTCGCGAGGCCACGCTCAGCGGCGCTCGCGCCAAGCAGGTCGTCATCACCGTGAACCAGGCCGAGCTGGCCCGGCGCGGCCTGACCGCACAGTCGATCATCACGGCGCTGACCGCCAACGGCGTGTCCACCGCGGGCGGGACGATCACCGAAGGCAACCTCTCCTACTCGGTCGCGGTCGGCGGCCGCTTCAACAACCTCGACCAGCTCCGCGATCTCTACCTCACGTCTTCTGCGACCGGCGGAGGCGCAACCGGCGGAGGCGCCGCACCGGCCCCGAGTGCGAGCCCGCGACCCGGCGCCGCCTCCACGCCGACACAGCTCAAGGATGTTGCCAGGGTCGAGCCCGCCCAGGCCGACATCACCAGCATCACCCGCACCAACGGCAAGCCGAGCCTGGGCATCGCGGTCACCGCGGTTCCCGGCGCGAACGCGGTCGAGATCTCGCACAAGGTCTCCGACCAGCTGTCCACTTTGGAGCAGGCCACCGGCGCCGAGCTTGAGGTGATCTTCGACCAGGCGCCCCAGGTGGAGAAGGCCATCGGCAGCCTCACCACGGAAGGCATGCTGGGCCTCAGCTTCGCCGTGCTGGTGATCCTGGTGTTCCTGCTTTCCGTGCGGTCCACGCTCGTCACCGCGGTCTCGATCCCGGTCAGCGTGGTCATTGCCCTGATCGCGCTCTGGTCGGCCGACTACTCGCTGAACATGCTGACGCTGGGCGGGCTGACGATCGCCATCGGCCGCGTGGTCGACGACTCCATCGTGGTGCTCGAAAACATCAAGCGGCATCTCGCCGGAGGCGAGGCGAAACGCGACGCGATTGGAAACGCCGTCAAAGAGGTCGCGGGCGCGGTGACCGCCTCGACCCTGACCACGGTCGCGGTCTTCCTGCCCATCGCGCTCGTGGGTGGGCTGGTGGGTCAGTTCTTCGGCCCGTTCGGCCTCACCGTCACCGCCGCGCTGCTGGCCTCGCTGATCGTCTCGCTGACCATCGTGCCGGTGCTCGCCTTCTGGTTCCTCAAGCCGCCCAAGACCGCCAAGCCCGCCGAGTCGGAAGCCAACGGCCGCCTGCAACGGGCCTACGTTCCCGTGCTCGGCTGGGCGCTGCGCCACCGGTTGGTAACGCTTCTGGTCGCGGGTGGAATCATTGCGGGGACAGGGGTTCTGGCCACCACCATCGAGACGAGCTTCATCGGCGGCTCGGGCACCACGCTGCAGATGACGATGCAGATGCCCAACGGCACCAGCCTGGCCGTCACCGATGAGGCCGCCAAGGACATCGAGCGGATCCTCGCCGGCCAGCCGGACATCGCGCGCTATCAGGTGACGGTCGGTGGAGGCGGCGGCGGGATCTTCGGCCAGGGCGGCTCTTCGAGCAACCGAGCCAGTTTCCGCATCACCTCACGCGACGACACCGACCAGCAGAAGGTCATCGGCGATCTGCGCGAAGCGACCAAGGGGCTCGACGGCGAAATCGTCGTGGGCGCGGCCGGTGGCGGGGCCTTCGGCTCCTCCGACCTCGCGGTGGAGATCGAGGCGGCCGATGAGAAGACCCTGCGCGAAGCCACCGAACAGGTCCGCGTGGCGATGGCGAGCTTGGCTGACGTCACCGATGTGAAGACCGACCTCGCCGCGAACACCCCGCAGGTGCAGATCACGCTCGACCGCGCGGCCGCCGCGAAGCTCGGCATGACCGACGCTTCGGTGGGGCAATTGATAAACCAGGCTTTTCGGGGTACCCAGATAAGCCGCATCGTGCTCGATGGAGTTGAGCAGCCGGTGGTGATGCGTGCCGCAGCCGCGCCGTCGGATGTGGCCGCGCTGAAGGCCCTGCCGGTCGCTCCCGGCGTGAAGCTGGACGACATCGCCGACATCAACACCGTCGAAGGCCCGGGTCAGATCAATCGCGTGGATCAGGCCCGCACCGCCACGGTCAGCGCCACGCCGACAGCCGAAGGCCTCAGCGCCGTCAGCGCCGCGCTGGAGGCCAAGCTCAAGGAGCTCAAGCTTCCCGCGGGCGCGACCTATTCGGTCGGTGGGGTGACCCAGGAGCAGCAGGACGCCTTCGGCGACCTGTTCCTCGCCATGCTCGTGGCCATCGCGCTGGTCTTCATCGTGATGATCGGCACCTTCCGCAGCGTTGCCCAGCCGCTCATCCTGCTGATTTCGATCCCGTTCGCGGCCACCGGCGCGCTCGGGCTGCTGGCCATCACCGGCGAGCCGCTCGGCCTGCCCGCGATGATCGGGCTGCTGATGCTCATCGGCATCGTCGTCACGAACGCCATCGTGCTGCTCGATCTGATCAATCAGTACCGGGCTTCCGGAGTCAACGTGCGTGAGGCCATCGTCGAAGGCGGCCGGCGCCGGCTTCGCCCGATCCTGATGACCGCGGTGGCGACCATCTTCGCGCTGCTGCCGATGTCGCTCGGCTTCACCGAATCCAGCGCGTTCATCTCGCAGCCGCTAGCGGTGGTGGTGATCGGCGGCCTCATCACCTCCACCCTGCTCACCCTGGTCCTGGTTCCGGTCCTCTACTCACTGATCGAAGGCGCCAAGGCCCGGCTCGCGCGAAAACGCAGATCGCCGGCGGTGCAATCCTGACGATCTTTGACGGCCGCATTGCACCGCCTCCTCGAGGCGATCTGCCGCGCGTTGCTTCGCACGCGCCTAGTGGCAGAGCCGCCTCTACCTGCGAGACTGGCGTTCGTGTCTTATGTCGTCGCCATAGATCAAGGGACCACCTCGTCGCGCTGCTTCGTCTTCGACTCCGCCGGCGCGATCGTCGCTTTCGACCAGCGCGAGCACCGGCAGATCTTTCCCCGGCCGGGATGGGTCGAGCACGACGCCAACGAGATCTGGCACAACGTGCGCGCGGTGGTGACCGCCGCCCTGGACAAGGCGGGCAACCCGGCGGTGAGCGCGGTCGGCATCACCAACCAGCGTGAGACCACCATGCTCTGGGACTCGGTGACCAGTGAGCCGATCGGCAACGCGATCGTCTGGCAGGACACCCGAACGGCTTCCGTGCTCGCCGACTACGGCGACATCGACACCTTCCGGGAAGCCACCGGCCTGCCCCTGGCCACCTACTTCTCCGCGCCCAAGCTGCGCTGGCTGCTCGACCACCACCGGCACACCTCGGTCATGGCCGGCACCATGGACAGCTGGCTCATCTACAAGCTCACCGGCCGGCATGCCACCGACGTCACCAACGCCAGCCGCACCATGCTGATGAATCTGTCCACGTTGGACTGGGACCCGTCGCTGCTGTCCGCCTTCGGCATAGACCGCGCGATCCTGCCCTCGATCGTCCCCTCCTCCGGGCCGATCGCCGAAATCACCACCGGCCCGCTGCGCGGCGTGCCCATCGCCGGGGTCCTCGGCGATCAGCAGGCCGCCCTCATGGGGCAGGCCTGCTTCGACGTCGGTGAAGCCAAATGCACCTACGGCACGGGCGCTTTCCTGCTCCTCAACACGGGCACGTCGCCCGTAGCCTCACGGCGCGGTCTGGTCACGACGGTCGGCTATCAGCTGGCCGGCCAGCCCGCCGTCTACGCCCTCGAGGGCTCGGTCGCCGTCGCAGGAGCCCTGGTGCAATGGCTGCGCGACAACCTCGGCATCATCTCGACCGCGGCGCAGGTCAACGAACTGGCCGCGGCCGTGCCCGACAACGGCGGATGCACCATCGTGCCAGCCTTCTCCGGGCTGTTCGCTCCCTATTGGAGACCCGACGCACGCGGTGTCATCAGCGGCCTGACCGGCTATGTCACCAAGGCCCACCTGGCTCGCGCGGCCCTGGAAGCCACCGCTCACCAGGTGCGCGACGTCGCTTCGGTGATGGCACAGGAGTCCGGCGTCGCCATGGAAACCCTCAACGTGGACGGCGGGATGACCGCGAGCGAGCTGCTCCTGCAGATCCAGGCCGACGTACTCGGGGTGGAGGTGGTGCGCCCCACCATCACCGAAACCACCGTCCTGGGCGCCGCCTACGCCGCTGGCCTGGCCACCGGGGTCTGGCCCGACCTGCCCACGCTGCGCGCCCACTGGAAAGCCGACCGCCGCTGGCAACCGTCCACAGACGACACCGCACGCGAAACGGCGGCCGCCCAATGGGCCGCCGCCGTCCAGAAAACCTTGCCCTAACCATAAATGGCGGGTGGCGACGACAGTGACCAACCCCCGGAGGTCACCGCCGCCGCCACCCTTTGGGGAGGAGGCACAGGTCGTGTGCGCTTACCGCTTAAGACGCTTCCGCCAGCGTTACGGTTGCGGTCATCTTCTCACCGTTTCGGTTGAACTCCACCGTCACTCGATCACCCACATTGCCCGATTGGACGGCTGAGACCAGGTCATCGCTGTCGTTGACGACTCGGTCGCCAAACTTGGTGATGACGTCGCCCTCCTTGAGTCCGGCAGCGGCTGCCGGGCTGTTGGGGCTGATCGTGCCGATCTTCGCCCCGCCGGTGTCGTTGGGGGTCACCGAGACGCCGAGGAAGGGATGGCTTACCTTCTGGCCCTTGATGAGCTGCTCGGCGACCTGCTTGGCCTTGTTGCTCGGGATGGCGAAGCCGACACCGATGTTGCCTTCACCGCCGCCGCTGGTCGCGATCGCGGTGTTGATCCCGATGACGTCACCGGCCATGTTGACCAGTGCCCCACCGGAGTTGCCGGGGTTGATCGGCGCGTCTGTCTGCAGTAGACCGGACAGCGAGCCGGCGCGGCTCTGGCCCACGCCGATGGTGCGGTCCTTCGCGCTGATGATGCCGCTGGTCACCGAGCCTTGCAGACCGAGCGGGCTGCCGATGGCGAGCACGGTGTCACCCACCGCGACTCTATTGCTGTCACCGAGCGTCGCCGCCTTCAGCCCTGTCGCGTCGGCCTTGACGACCGCGAGATCGGTCTTGGGATCCGTCCCCACGATCGTGGCCTTGACCTTCTTGCCATCCGAGAGCGTGACCGAGACCGTGCTGCCGCTTGCCGACTCCACCACGTGGTTGTTGGTGAGGATGTAACCGTCAGCGGTGAGGATCACCCCGGATCCCTCGCCAGAGCTGGTGGCGATGTTCACCACACTGGGCTGGGTTTCCTCGGCCACCCCGGCGAGCGAGTCGCGGTTGACCACCGGGGCGGCGTCGGTCGACACCGGCAGGGAGAACCCGCCGTTGTTGTCATGGAACGCGGTGGCGACCACCGCGCCGGTGACGCCGGAGCAGAGCGCGAGCATCACCGCGGCCGCGCCGCCGATGACCACCTTGACCGCGGTCGGCATCCGCTTGGGTCCGGTGCTGGCCGGCGGGGTCCAGACGGGAGGACCGCTCGGTGGGACCGGCGGGTAGCCGCCGGTCGCGTAAACCGGCTGCTGCCAAGCGGTTTGCTCGGCAGGACCGGCCGTGACCGGGGTCGCCGAGACCGGCGTCTGCCAAACCGGTGCTGCCGCGGCGGCGGCCGCAGCTTCCCGCGAAAAGGGGGGATGAGCCGCGCTGGCTGCGGCCGCCGCCGAGGAAGCGCCGGCGTCTTGTGTTCCGGCGGTCTCTACTGATGGGAGTGGCGCCGGGGTGCCGGCCTCTACTAAAGGGGTTGGTGTGTGCGAGGCCGGCGCTGGGGTGCCGGCCCCTGATGAGGGGGGTGGCGTAGGAGGCGTGTGCGAGGCCGGCGCTGGGGTGCCGGCCGTGGGGGCGTAGTAAGCGCCGTCCCCCTCGTGTGGTTGCTGGGACTGGCTCCCTGGCCTATCGATCTCGCTCATGTCTATTAGTCTTCCCTCTGCGGCTTGCTTCAATCTGGGTTTGGTCTGTAACTCTGCTGAGAATCACTACGATTCGATCGAATCTGGATGAAGAGGCAGGCGCACTCGGAAGGTCGCTCCCTCCCCCGGTTTGCTGTCCACCTCGACCTTGCCTTCGTGGGCGGCGACCAGCGCGGCGACGATGGCCAGGCCGAGGCCGGTGCTCACGTGACCGTCGGCATGTCTGGTACGCGCCGGGTCACCCCGATAGAAGCGTTCGAAGACCCGCTCGGCCTGCTCGGCATCCAGACCGTGACCGTGATCGATGACTTCGATGATGGCCTGCGCCCCCTCCTGCGCAAGCCTGAGCTCTATCGGTGTTCCGTCCGGCGTGTGGGCCACCGCGTTGGCCATGAGGTTGTTGAGAACCTGACGGAGCCGGCCGTCGTCGCCTTGCACCACAAGGTCTCCCGAGCCGGGCGCCACCACCAGATCGATCTTCCGGTCGGGCGCCATGACCTGGGTTCCCTGTACCGCTTCCATCGCGAGCACCCGCAACTCTACCGGGCCGGGACGAAGCGGACGTTCTTCGTCCATCCGTGCGAGCAAGAGGAGGTCTTCGACCAGGAGTCCCATTCGGCGCGCCTCATCTTCGATCCGCTTCACCAGTGAGGCCGTCTCCTCGGGCGTACGTACCGCGCCCTGGCGGTAAAGCTCGGCGAAGCCACGGATCGTGGTGAGCGGCGTGCGCAGCTCGTGTGAGGCGTCGGCGACGAACTGGCGCATCTTCTCCTCGGACCGGCGGGCACGCGCCTCCGACACCTGCGCGGCTTCGGCCGCGTCGCGGGCCACCACCTCGGCCGACCGCGCGGCGGCTTCCGAGGCGGCCTGGGCGGTGAAGGCTTGCTCGATCTGGGTCAGCATGCTGTTGAGGGAACGGGCCAACGATCCCACTTCGGTCTGGGCTTCCGCCTCGCCTTCCTCGGGGTCGGGCACGCGGCGGGTCAGGTCACCACCGGCGATCGAGCCGGCCGTCTTCTCGATTGTCGTGAGTGGACGGAGACTGCGCCGAACTAGCTCTGTGCCAAGGGTTGCGGCGAGGATCAGCACGGCCAGCCCGCCGTAGACGGTGGTCAGAAAGACGCGGTTCTTCACACCCTCCACATCGGACAGACTCTTCGCCACCACGAAGACCGGGCCGGTCTGGCCCTGGCGGCTCACCGCCACGCGCCACTTGTGCGTCCCATCCTTGGCGTTCACGGTCATGTGATCGCCGATCCGGCCGGCCAGCTCGGACGGGGCCGGCTGCAGCGTCGGCTCGTATTCCTCTTTGACGTTGGTGGACTTGATGGGCACCCACTTCCCGTCCCGTCTCGGTATCAGCACCACGAACTCGCTCGGCAGCACCAATGGCTCGCTGTTGTCCGCCGCCTGCAACAGATCCGGCAGGGTGACCTGTAGCTGGGCCGCGGCGACTTCCAGGTCCGCGTCGACCTTTCCGGTGAGGTAGGTGCTCATGGCAAGGTTGCTCGCCAGCCCGATCAGCACGATGGCGAAGGTGAGCAGAAGCAGCACCAGCGCTACCAGCTTGACGCGTAGGGGCTGGTGGGCAAGTTTCATGAGACTGGCTTGCGCAGCACGTAACCGACGCCACGCAAGGTCTGGATCAGTCGCGGTTGGACATTGTCCACCTTGCGCCGCAGGTAAGAGATGTAGGACTCAACGATGTTGTCATCGCCGCGGAAGTCGTAATTCCAGACGTGGTCAAGGATTTGGGCCTTGCTGAGCACCCGGTTCGGGTTGTGCATCAGGTAACGCAAAAGCTTGAACTCGGTCGGCGAGAGCTGGATGAGGTGACCGCCCCGGTGCACCTCATGCGTTTCCTCGTCGAGCTCGAGGTCGGCGAAGGCAAGCTTGGGCGCACCCGCGTCCCCGGTGGTGCGGCGCAGCACGGCCCGGATGCGGGCGGTCAGTTCCTCAAGACTGAACGGTTTAGTGACATAGTCGTCGCCGCCCAGGGTGAGCCCACGGATCTTGTCATCTGTGCCGTCGCGGGCGGTCAGAAAGACCACCGGCACCCGATCACCGTCGGCGCGCAACCGCTTGATCACCTCAAAGCCGTCGACATCGGGCAGCATGACGTCGAGCACCACGAGGTCGGGTCGCTCATCGAGGGCGGCGTGAAGCGCGGCGCTGCCGTTGGTGGCCGATCTGACGTCAAACCCGGCGAAGCGCAAGCTCGCCGACAAAAGTTCCAAAATGTTTGGGTCGTCCTCGACCACGAGCAGACTCGCCTCAGCCATGGATCCATCTAACAACGGTCGGCTACCGGTTCGCTGAGGCTTAGCTGCATGCTTCCTGAGAGCCATTGGCCTGCGGCTACACCCGAAAGTTGTAAACGTCACACATTTTGTGTGGCCAGGGCCACATGCCCCTGCCTAGGTTAGGTCAATGCTTTCCCCCGGAGCACATCGTCGTCGCAAGCGTGCCCACGGGCGCCACCGAGTCCGTAAAAGATCGGCGGTCCGCTTACCCAGGCTTCTCATAGCCGCAAGCCTGCTCGGAACGGCCGCCGTCTTCGGCACCACCGCGCTGGCCCCCCAGGTCGATCCCGGGGTCAACAAGGATCTGAGCCTGGAGTTCGATGATCGGGCCTTCGCCGAGGACGAGCTCAGCCGCTCAAGCGAGCGGTCGCCAGCCCCCTCCAGCCCCAGCCCCTCGGCCATCCCCAGCCCGACTGTGAAGGCAATGCCGGCACCGGTGGCCGGGCTCAGCGCGGTTCAAATGAACAATGCCGCGATCATCGTCGAGGTCGCCCGTGCGATGAGCCTGCCACGCGAAGCAATGATCATCGGCGTCGCCACCGCGATGCAGGAAAGCGACCTGCACAACAACGCCAGCGAGGCCGTGCCGGAGTCGCTCAAGTACCCCCACGAGGGCACCAGCGTCGATCACGATTCGATCGGCGTTTTCCAGCAACGGCCCAGCTCAGGTTGGGGAACGGTGGCCAACCTGATGCGCCCGGCCTATCAGGCCGAGAAGTTCTTCGGCAAGCTCATCAAGCTCGACTGGGAAAGCATGTCTCTCACCGAGGCTGCGCAGGCTGTTCAGGTCTCCGCCTATCCCGGTGCCTACGCCAAGCACGAGTCACGCGCGACGACCGTGGTGGACGCGCTGCTGTAGCCGGGACGCACGTTTCGGGGAAAGCCGGGTGGCCAGCTCTTTGCGGTTGGTCGCCACCACCCGCTGCGCCTCGTCCACGAGCACCGTGACGCTCAGGCCGCGCAGCCGCAGCACCCGCCACAGCGAGGCCAACAGCGTCTCGTCAGCCACAAAAGCCGCTTTCTGGGTACTGAATAAAAGCGTGAACCGCTGCACCGGAGCACCCGCGTCGAGGGCTGCCTGAAGGAACGCCGGCCGCCAGCGCGCCGGATGCGCGCCGCAGGTGGTGGTCCCTTCCGGGAAGACCTGGATGGTGTCGCCCTTGCGCAGCGCGTCGGCCACCTCGGCCACGGTCACCGGAAGCATCCGGGGCCGCGACCGATCCACAAAGATCGAGCCCGACGCGCGTGCCAGCCGCCCGATCACCGGCCACGCGCCCACCTCGGTCTTGGCCACCATCCGCAACCGCGGCCGGTTGTCGGCGGCGGCGCGGCCCGCCACGCCGCCATCGGCCAAAGCGGCCCTCTGGCCGGCGGCCCCCTGGCCGACGCCAGACGGGCCGACAGCGGGTGGGCGCATGACGGTCGGGGCGATGGCCATCATGACGACGATGTCCAGCCAGGACACGTGGTTGCCGGTGAGCAGAGCGCCCGGCCGCAGCGCCGCGCCGGCGACGCTCCACCGGACACCTATCGCCTTCAGCAAACCCCGCGCCACCCTGCTCGCGGCTCGGGGGCGAAACAGCGCGGTGAGCAGGACGCCCGCCGCCGCCACGGCACGCAGAGCCGCCTTGAGGGACGACACCCGCGCCGCCGGGGCAAGCAGACAGTCAGCGCCGCACGGGCAGGGCGGACGCCATAGGTCGGTCATTTCTGCAGGAAGTGCTGCAGGTAGCGGGGGTTGATCCGGTCGAGGCCGAGCAGCACGTAGAAGTCGGCACAGCCGAAAGCTGGGTCGTATGCGGGTTCGCCGCAGACCCAGGCGCCCAGTCTCAGGTACCCGCGAAGAAGCGAAGGAACATCGGAAAGCGCTCCAGCCTTCTCCGGCGTCGGCGCGACCCACGGCAGGTGCGGCTTCACGCGCAGCGGCAGCGGCGACAAGTGCTTGCGGGACACCAGGTCCCAGACGGCGGCTGCCTGGGCGCCGCCGTCCGCGAGCGGAACCGAGGCACAGCCGCCGAGCCACCGGTAGCCGAAACGCTCCAGATATTTGGCTATCCCGGCCCACATCAGGTTGATGACCGCGCCGGTGCGGTGATCGGGGTGCACGCAGCTGCGCCCCGCCTCGACCAGCTGGTCGCGCAGCACGGTCAGCGGGCCGAGGTCGAACTCACCGTCGCCGTAGCGCCGGCCGAGCCAGATAGCGCGCTGCGGAGAGAGCAGGCGGTAGGTGCCGACCACCTCTCCGGTGCGGTCCTCGCGAACAATCAGGTGCTCGCAGTAGGCGTCGAAGTCATCGACATCGATTCCGGACTCGTCTAGTTGGGCACCGAGCTCCTCCGCGAAAACGCGATAGCGCAGGCGCTGCGCGGCTTCGACGAGGTGGGCGTCGCCAGCGATCAGCGCGGAGTAGCCGGTAGGGGCCTTGGTCAGCAACATCGTGCTCATGGCGCGAGGGTGACGGTCGCAGTTGACATCAACGTGAAATGCTTTACCCGTGCAGCCCAACAACAGCCCTCTGATGGTCGACGCCCGCCATAACGGGCCCCCAGGCACCGGTAACGGCGGCTGGACGGCGGGTCTGATCGGCGCTTTCATAACAGAAGGTGTCCCGGAGGTGACGTTGCAGAAGCCGCCGCCCCTCGAGACGCCGCTGACCGTGATCTATACGCCGGAGGGGTTGCGGGTGCTTGATCCCTCGGAAGTGGTGATCGCCACCGCCCGAAGTCGTGAAGACGACATTTCACCCGTTGCGGCCGCCACCCTGGCCGAGGCGGAACAGGCATCGAGCAACTACGCGGGCCACGGCAGCCATCACTTTCCCACCTGTTTCGTGTGCGGACCGCAGCGACCCGATGGCCTGGGCATCTTCCCTGGCAAGCTCCCCGACGGCCGGACTGCCTCGCCCTTCGAGGTCCCCAGCGACATCGATGCCGTCATGGTGTGGGCGGTGCTGGACTGCCCCGGCGGCTGGTCCGTCATCGAAGGCGACCGTCCCTGGGTTCTGGGACGCTTCGCGGTCGCCATCGACCACCTCCCCAAGCCGGGTGAGCGGTGTGTCGTGGTGGGCCAGGCGCTCTCCCGTGAAGGCAGAAAAGCACTGGTCAGGACCACTCTCTACACGCCCGATGCGCGCGTTGCGGCGCGCGGCGAAGCGACCTGGATAGCCCTGACTGTGTGATAGATCACTGCGACACATGGCGTAGCCTTTACAGCGGTTTAGCACTCGTTAAGAACGGGCGGATGGCAGCGTGTCGACTCAGCAGGACAAAACCCTGGCGAGCTTTGGGACCAATGAGTGGATCGTCGAGGAGATGTACCAGCGGTACCTCACCGATCCGTCGAGCGTCGACCCGGCGTGGCACGACTTCTTCGCCGACTACCGGCCCGCCATCGAGACCCCGGTTGCCAAGGCGGCCCAGGTAACCGAGCAGACCCCGCAAGCTCCGGCCGCGCCCGTGCTTCCGGCCACGCCGGGCCAGGCGAAGGCGCCCGCCGGCGCCGCCACTCCGGCACCCGCCCCGGCGCCCAAGGCCGACCAGCCCGCACCCGCCAAGACGCAAGCCAAGAACATCCCGCTGCGCGGCGTGTCGGCCCGCATCGTCGAGAACATGGACTCGTCGCTGAGCGTGCCGACCGCGACGAGCGTGCGTGCCGTACCCGCCAAATTGCTGGCCGACAACCGCATAGTCATCAACAACCACCTGGCGCGCGGCCGTGGTGGCAAGGTGAGCTTCACCCACCTCATCGGCTACGCCCTGGTGCGCGCGATGGCCGTGCACCCGGAGATGAACAATTCCTTCGCGGTGGTCGACGGCAAGCCGAACATGGTCGTCCCGCCGCACGTGAACCTGGGCATCGCCATCGATCTGTCCAAGCCGGACGGTTCCCGCCAGCTCGTGGTCCCCTCGATCAAGGCGACCGAGCAGATGGACTTCCGCCAGTTCTGGCAGGGATATGAGGACATAGTCCGCCGCGCCCGCCGCAACGAGCTGACGATGGAAGACCACACCGGCGCGACCATCTCGCTGACCAACCCGGGCGGCATCGGCACGGTGCACTCGCAGCCCCGGTTGATGGTGGGCCAGAGCGTCATCATCGGCGTGGGCGCGATGGAATATCCCGCGCCGTTCCAGGGCATGAGCGACACCCAGCTCGCGGAGCTGGCCGTCAGCAAGATCATCACACTGACGAGCACCTACGACCACCGCGTGATCCAGGGCGCGCAGTCGGGCGAGTTCCTCAAAGTGATCCACGAGCTGCTGCTCGGTGAGCACGGCTTCTACGACGAGATCTTCACCGCGCTGCGCATCCCCTACGAGCCCGTGCGCTGGGTACGCGACGTGCACGAGGGCCAGGTCGACAAGACCACCAAGGTGATGGAGCTGATCCGGGAATACCGGGTGCGTGGTCACCTGATGGCCGACACCGACCCGCTCGAGTATGAGGTGCGCCGCCACCCCGACCTCGACATCCTCGAACACGGCCTCACCCTGTGGGACCTCGACCGCGCGTTCCCGGTCGGCGGCTTCGCCGGCAAGCAGCAGATGCGGTTGCGCGATGTGCTTGGCGTGCTTCGGGATTCGTACTGCCGCCGGGTTGGCGTGGAGTACATGCACATTCAGAACCCGGAAGAGCGCCGCTGGATCCAGGAGCGGGTGGAGAAGAAGTACGCCAAGCCCAGCCCGGAAGAGCAGCGCCACATCATGGGCCGGCTCAACGCCGCCGAGGCTTTCGAGACCTTCCTCGCCACCAAATACGTTGGCCAGAAACGGTTCTCGCTCGAAGGCGGGGAGTCGCTGATCCCGCTGCTCGACGAGGTGCTGCAGTCGTCGGCCGAGGCGGAGCTCGACGAGGTCGTCATCGGCATGGCCCACCGCGGCCGCCTCAACGTGCTGGCGAACATCGTCGGCAAGCCCTACGAGAAGATCTTCAACGAGTTCGAGGGGCACCTCGACCCGAAGAGCGCGCAGGGTTCCGGCGACGTGAAGTACCACCTCGGCATGACCGGCAAGTTCACCACGCCCGACGGGTCCGGGGTGACCACGGTCTCGCTGACCGCCAACCCTTCCCACCTTGAGGCGGTCGACCCGGTACTCGAAGGAATCGTGCGGGCCAAGCAGGACCGGCTCGACCTCGGGCTGACCGGCTACACCGTGCTCCCGGTTCTGGTGCACGGCGACGCCGCCTTCGCCGGGCAGGGTGTGGTGGCCGAGACTTTGAACCTTTCGCAGCTTCGCGGGTACCGCACCGGCGGCACCATTCACGTCGTCGTCAACAACCAGGTGGGTTTCACCACCGCCCCCGAATACAGCCGCTCCTCGCTCTACTCCACCGACGTGGCCCGGATGATCCAGGCGCCGATCTTCCACGTGAACGGCGACGACCCGGAGGCCGTGATTCGCGTGGGGCGCTTGGCTTTCGAGTACCGGCAGGCGTTCAACAAGGACGTCGTCATCGACCTCGTCTGCTACCGCCGCCGCGGCCACAACGAGGGCGACGACCCGTCGATGACCAACCCGCAGATGTACGCGATCATCGATGGCAAGCGTTCCGTCCGCAAGCTCTACACCGAAGAGCTGATCGGGCGCGGCGACATCACCGTCGAGCAGGCCGAGGAAGCGCTGCGCGACTACCAGAGCCAGCTTGAGACGGTCTTCAAAGCCACCCGCGACGCGGCGAACGGGGTGTCGAGCCGCCTCACCCGCACCAAGGAAGCCCAGCCCGAGCCGAACGTGGCCACCGCCATCCCGGCCGAGCTGGTGCGGCGCGTCGGTGAGGTACACACCGCGCTGCCCGAGGGGTTCACCCCGCACAAGCGCATCCAGCAACTGCTCGACCGGCGGGCCAAGATGGCCGTCGAGGGCGACATCGACTGGGGCTTCGGCGAGATCATCGCGATGGGTTCGCTTCTGGCCCAAGGGGTTACCGTTCGACTGTCCGGTCAGGACAGCCGGCGCGGCACCTTCGTGCAGCGGCACGCTGCCATCGTCGACGCCAAGACCGGTGCCGAGTACCTGCCCGTCGCCGAGTTGGCGCAAGATGATGCCCGCTTCCACGCCCACGACTCGCTGCTTTCCGAATACGCCGCGCTCGGCTTCGAGTACGGATATTCGGTGGAACAGCCCAACGCGCTCGTGGTCTGGGAGGCACAGTTCGGCGACTTCGTCAACGGCGCCCAATCGGTCATCGACGAGTTCATCTCCTCCGGAGAGGTGAAGTGGGGACAGCACAACAGCGTCACCGTTCTGCTGCCGCACGGGCACGAGGGCCAGGGCCCCGACCACACCTCGGGCCGTCCCGAGCGCTGGCTGCAGATGGCCGCCGAGGACAACATGCGCATCGTCATCCCGACGAGCCCGGCCAACCACTTCCACCTGCTGCGCCGCCAAGCGCTGTCGGCCAAGCGCAAGCCGCTGATCGTGTTCACACCGAAATCGTTGCTGCGGCACAAGCTTGCCGTGTCTCCGGTGGCCGACTTCACCAACGGCACCTTCCAGCCGGTGATCGGCGAGACCGCGCTGGCGCCCGAGGGCGTGAAGCGGGTGCTGCTGTGCTCGGGCAAGGTCTACTACGACCTGATCCAGGCACGCGCAGAGCGCGGCATCACGGACACCGCGATCGTCCGCATCGAGCAGCTTTACCCGCTGCCGGTCGACGAGGTCCGGGCAGAGCTGGCCAAGTACCCGGCGGCGAGCGACTTCGCCTGGGTGCAGGAAGAGCCGGCGAACCAGGGCGCGTGGTCGTTCATCGCGCTCAACCTGCTGGAGCACCTCGAGGGCGTGCGGCTGCGCCGCATCTCCCGCCCGGCCGCGGCCGCGCCCGCCGTCGGCTCCACCAAGCTGCACGATGTCGAACAGGCTGCGCTGCTCGAGGCCGCGCTGCCGAAGGTGTGACGCCACATGTATTTCACCGATCGCGGGATTGAGGAGCTGGCGACCCGCCGCGGCGACGAGGAGGTCACCATCGAGTGGCTCGCCGAGCGCCTTCGCGACTTCGTCGACCTCAATCCCGAGTTCGAAACCCCCATCGAGCGCCTCGCCACCTACCTAGCCCGCCTCGACGACGACGAAGACTAGTCCGCCCTGCGCGCCCGCCCTCAAGATCCTCGCGCTTTCGGGGAAATCGTCCGATCCACTTCGTGCGAGGGGACGTTTTCGCTGAATTCGTGACGATCTCCGCGCCGTACGCTGCAGCGCCGGTTGGCGGGAGGTCGTCGGAGGCGGTCGTTAGGCTGAGGGAGTGGCGCGCAATGTCTACGTGACCAGCCTTGAGCCTGGCGGCGGTAAGTCGGCGATCGCACTTGGGGTGGCTGAGGTGCTCAGCCGGCGGGTGCGGCGGCTGGGGGTTTTCCGGCCTTTCGTGCGGGTGGAACCCGATCCTGTGGTGGAGCTGTTGCGCCGGCGGTACGGGATGCGCCACGGCCGCGGGCCGGGTTATGAGCGCGCGGCGCAGCTGCTGGGGGGCGGGCGGCGCGATGAGCTGATGGGTGAGGTGCTCGAAGCCTTCCACGCGCTGGAGCGCGACTGCGACGCGGTCATCATCGTCGGCACCGATTATGGGCACGATCTGGCCGGGCACGACGAGCCGGCGTTGCCCGACGAGCTGAGCCTCAATCTGCGGCTGGCCGCTGAGCTGGGGGCGGCTGTGCTTCCGGTGGTGCGGGGCGATGGGCGCAGCGCCTCCGAGGTCGCCGACGCGGTGCGGGCCGCCTATTACGCGTGCGAAGAGCTGCCTGTGCTTGCGGTGCTTGCCAACCGGGCCGACGCCGACCTTCGGGTCAGCCTGCCGGCGGGTGTGCCGGTCTACGCGATCCCCAGGCTCGCCGCGATCGCCGCGCCGACCATGGCGGAGGTGGCTTCGGCGCTGCAAGCCACTCCCGTGCACGGCACCACTGAGGCGGCCATGTCCCGCGATGTGGTGGATGCCATGGTGGGGGCGGCTTCCGTACCCACCTTCTTGGAGAACTTGAGAGACAACACGCTGGTGGTCACGCCTGGCGACCGGGCAGACCTCATCGTGGCCGCGGTCGCCGCTCACCATGCGGGCCAAGCCTCGATAGCGGGGATCCTGCTGACGCTCGGGATCGAGCCCGATCCTCGGGTGGTCGCGCTGGTGAGCCGGTTCAAGGTGGAGTTGCCGATTTTCATGGTGCGCCTTGACAGTTACGACACCGTTGCGGCGCTGACCGGGCTGGAGGGCCGCCTTCGGCCCGACAATCCGCGCAAAGTGATGGCAGCGCTGGGTTTGTTCGAGTCGCATGTGGACTTCACCGAGCTGGCCGCGCGGCTGGACCTGGCTCGTTCCGACCGGGTCACCCCGCTCATGTTCGAGTACGAGCTGATCGAGCGCGCTCGCGCCGACCGCCGCCACGTCGTGCTTCCCGAGGGCGATGAGGAACGCATCCTGCGCGCCGCGGAATCCCTTACCCGGCGCGGGGTTTGCGACCTCACTCTGCTGGGCGATGTCGACAAGATCGAGCAGCGGGCCCGCGAGCTTGGCCTCGATCTGGGCAGCGTGCGGGTCGTCGATCCCGTGCACGCCGACCGCTGGCGGCGCGAGTTCGCCACCGAGTACACCAAACTGCGTGCCCACAAGGGGATGACGCAGGAGCTGGCGCACGACCTGATGAGCGACGTCAACTATTTCGGCACCATGATGGTCCACACTGGACGCGCCGACGCGATGGTTTCCGGCGCCGTGCATCCCACCGCCGACACCATCCGGCCCGCCTTCGAAATCATCAAGACCACGCCCGAGGTCAAGGTGGCCAGCAGCATCTTCTTCATGTGTCTGCCCGACCACGTCCTGGTCTACGGCGACTGCGCCATCAACCCCGACCCGAACCCGGAGCAGCTGGCCGACATCGCCATCTCCTCGGCCGAAACCGCCGCCCGCTTCGGCGTCGAGCCCCGCATCGCCATGCTTTCCTACTCGACCGGGGTCAGCGGCCACGGCGCCGACGTCGACAAGGTCGCCATGGCCACCAAAATCGTGCAGGAACGCCGTCCCGACCTCCCCGTCGAGGGCCCAATCCAATACGACGCCGCCGTCGATCTGACGGTCGCCGCCACCAAACTTCCCGACAGCGCCGTCGCCGGCCGGGCCACCATCCTGATCTTCCCGGACCTCAACACCGGCAACAACACCTACAAGGCCGTCCAGCGCTCGGCCGGCGCGGTCGCCATCGGCCCGGTCATGCAAGGCCTCCGCAAGCCCGTCAACGACCTCTCCCGCGGCGCGACCGTGCGCGACATCATCTCCACCGTCGCCATCACCGCTATCCAGTCACAGCTTTAAGCGCTGCGCGGCAGGCACTGTCGGCGTGCCGGGTGGTCTCCGGCAGCCGATACTTCGGTGACAACCGCAATGTTATTTCGGCCGACCCTTCGACGTCGATCAGATGGCCAGGCGAGACGAAGACCGGTTTCACATTTTTCTGGGTACGAAGCACACGCCCCACAATCTCGTCACCGTCCACAAGCGGGGCCCAAGACCCACGGTCGGCGCCCACTTGCCCATGCGTGCCAATGAACGCGGTCTTGCCCACCCCGAATGCCGCAATCCCCGTCACCACCCCCAGATGGCTCGCCAACCCGAACCTTCTCGGGTGCGCTATCCCGTACCCGTCGCAGACCAGCAGATCCGGTGTAACTGTCAGCTTAGACAGCGCCTCCTCCAGCACCGGGATCTCGCGAAACGCCAACAACCCTGGCACATAAGGAAACCCGGCCACCCCAATAGCGGTCACCGTCTCCACCACGGCCAGGGTGTCGAGCTCCAACACCACGACCGCCCCCGCGACCAGATCGCTCCCCTCGGCGTAGGCGACATCCACCCCCGCCACCAGCCGCGGCGCCCGCCCCAGCGGCGCATCCGTCACCACTCGCTCGCGGAGCCGCAACTGGACCGCGACCGCCTCCGCCTCATCCCTCAACGTCGGTCTCCAAACGTCACGAACGTCCACACCGTAACGCACTAGGGTGATGTTGTGAGAACGCTCGTTTTGAACTGTGGCTCCTCCTCGCTGAAATGGCGCCTGTTCGACCAGGCCGAAAAGGTGGCGGGTGGGCTGGTGGAACGCGTCACCGACCACGGATCGGCGCTGCACGAGGTGCTGTCTGCGGTGGACCTGACCGGTTTGGACGCGGTGGGCCATCGGATGGTGCACGGGGGGCTCAGGTTCAGCCGGCCGACCCTCATCGACGACGAGGTCATAGCGGCGGTGGCCGAGCTGATTCCACTTGCGCCGCTTCATAATCCGCCAAACATCGCGGGGGTGCGGGAGGCTCGGCGGATGTTGCCGGAGGTGCCGCAGGTGGCGGTCTTCGACACCGCTTTCCATCGCACCATTCCGCCTATGAACGCGCACTACGCCATCGACTCGGCGGTCGCCGCGGAGCACGGGATCATCCGGTACGGCTTCCACGGGACATCGCACGCCTATGTGTCACGGCAAACGGCGAAGCTCCTGGGACGGGAGCCGGCGGAGGTCAACGTGATCACCTTGCACCTGGGCAACGGGGCCAGCGCCTGCGCGGTCAAGGGCGGCCGCAGCTTCGCCACGAGCATGGGACTGTCGCCGCTTGAGGGGCTCGTCATGGGCACCAGAAGCGGCAATATAGATCCGGCCATCATCTTTCATCTGCATCGGGTGGCCGGAATGCCGGTCGAGGCCATTGACGATCTGCTCAACAAGCGCAGCGGGCTGCTTGGCCTGTGCGGTGACAGCGACATGCGTGAGGTGCTGCGCCGCGACGATGAGCAGGCCAAGCTGGCCTTGGCGATGTACTGCGAGCGGATCAAGAGCTACGTCGGGGCTTACACGGCAATGCTCGGCGGTGTCGACGCGGTCGCCTTCACCGCCGGAGTCGGCGAGAACTCGGCTGCGGTAAGGGCAGCGTCACTGTCCAATTTGGAGTTCATGGGCATCGCGGTCGATGAGACCCGCAACGCCAAGGGGGAAGCCATCATCTCGCCCGACGGGGCGAGGGTGGCGGTCTGCGTGGTTCCCACCGACGAGGAGCTCGAGATCGCCAC
Source organism: Rhizocola hellebori (assembly GCF_016862955.1). GTDB lineage: Bacteria > Actinomycetota > Actinomycetes > Mycobacteriales > Micromonosporaceae > Rhizocola > Rhizocola hellebori. The sequence continues at coordinate 40,772 of NZ_BONY01000070.1, forward strand.
ACAGACCGAGGCGCTGCTCAGCTCGAATGGTCGATGACAATCTTGCCGAAGACCTCGCCGTGGGCGAGACGGTCGAAGGCCTCGCGAGCCTGGGTGAAGCCGTAGACGCTGTCGATGACCGGACGGATCTGTTGCGCCACCACCAGATCCATCAGCGCCACCAGCTCGGCCCGGGTGCCCATGGTGGAGCCGACGATCTCCTGCTGCAGGAAGAAGATGCGGCGCAGATCGACCTCGGCCAGGTGGCCGGAGGTGCTGCCGGAGACGACGATGCGGCCGCCGGGCTTCGTGCTCTTGATGGAATGGTCGAAGGTGGCCGCGCCCACGGTTTCGATGACGACGTCGACGCGTTCGGGCAGCCGCCCGCCGGGCTCGAAAGCGGTGGCGCCCAACGCTTCCACCTGCGCCCGCTTCGCGGCGTCACGGCTGGTCGCGAAGACTCGGGCGCCTAGCGCCTTGGCCAGCACCACGGCGGCCGTGGCCACGCCGCCGCCGGCGCCCTGGACAAGAACGGTGCCGTCCTTGGGAAGCCGGCCACGGGTGGTGAGCATGCGATAGGCGGTGAGCCAGGCGGTGGGAAGGCACGCCGCGTCTATCCAATCAAGACTTTGCGGCTTGGGGACGACATTGCGGCGCGGCACACACACCAGATCGGCCAGCGTGCCCGGGTGCTTCTCCGAGAGCAGGGTGCGTTTCGGGTCAAGGGTTTCGTCCTCACCCTGCCCCAGCACGGCGTGCACCACGACCTCGTTGCCGTCCTCGTCGATCCCGGCCGCGTCGCAGCCCAGGATCATCGGCAGCTGCTCGGCGGAAAGCCCGACCCCGCGTAACGACCAAAGATCGTGATGGTTGAGCGAGCTGGTGCGCACCCTGACCGTCGTCCAGCCCTCGGGCGCCTGGGGATCAGGTTGCTCTCCCACCACTAGACCGGCCAGCGGATTGTCTGGATTCATCGACTCGGCGTAGATCGCGCGCATGCTGTCGACGCTAACATTTACCGCTCACGTGCAACCCCTCGGCGGCCTGTGACGTATACGGCGCGAAGGAAGGAGGAGTGCATGACCTGGGAGTCGGACTATTCCGATTACTTCGCCGTCCGAGCCGCCTCACTGCGCCGCCTGGCCTACGGGCTCTGCGGCGACTGGCACCTGGCCGAAGACCTCACCCAGCACGCGTTCCTGCAGCTCTACCGGCATTGGAAGCGAATCGAACCGGCCACGCTCGACGCGTACTCGCGCCGCATCGTGGTCAACGCGTTCCTCTCCGATCGCCGGCTGCGCCGCCGGGAGCACGTGGTGTCCCAGCCACCTGACCGGGCCACACCCGAGCCCGCAACAGGCCCCGAGCTGGACATCCGAGCCGCATTGACCCAGTTGCCACCCCGGCAGCGGGCCTTGATCGTGTTGCGTCATCTGGAGGACATCTCGGTCGCCGAAGCCGCCGCGCTGCTCGGCATCACCGAAGGAACCGTGAAGAGCCAGACCGCCCGCGGTCTCGACAAGCTCCGAGCCGCCCTGGCCGTACCCGTAATGCGGGGAGAGTAGAAATGGAAGAGATTCAGATTCGTGATGCCCTGCGCCACCACGTGATCGACAACGAACCTCCGCTGGGCTTGAGCGCCGCAGCCCTGCTCAGCAAGGGCCGCCGCCGGCATCGGTGGCGGATGGGCCTGACCTCGGGCGGCACAGTCACCGCGATCGGCCTGGTGGCCTCGATCGCCCTGGTGCCGTTGGGAGGCAGTCCATCGCTGGAGTCGGGATGCAGCGTGCCGGTGATACACGGCTACGTCGCCCAGCCGTCGACCGCGCCGGACAATCCGAGCCCGTGGCCTACGCCTGACCCGAGCGGGGAAGCAACCCCCAATCCCACCAACGCGCCGAGCACCCACCCCACCAACATGCCGACCGCTTACCCGACCTACCTTCCGTCGCCCGCTCCAACCATCGAACCGTCGCCCTATCCGACCGACTCGGTAGTGATCTTTCCCGACCCGGGCTGGTTGACGATGGCGCCCACCTATCCTCCAGACAAGCCGCGCATGCGGGAGATGGAGTGCTACCTCAAACGCGAGCTACAGCGGATGGCGCCGGGAGCGAAATTCGCACAGTTCCACGACAACGATCCACAGTACGGCAACGGCGACAGCGAGCCACTGGCCGTCTACTCGGTCTTGGACTATCGCTGGCGGGGCAGGGATGGAGATCGCATCTATGCCGCCTCGGCCGTCATCGTCCACCCGGGCCAGTCAATCCAATTCGATATCAGCGTGAGCAAGCCATGGGAGCCGCCCACCGGGCCCGAATCCGGTTGGAGCTTTGAGAAACGTGGCGATGTGGTCGTGCGTCATTTCCGGACGCGGGAAGGCATGCTGATGACAGAGGTATACGGCCCGCACAGCACCATCTTTGCCTTCGCCACCGGTACATTGCTCAGCCCGGAGCAGCTGATCGAGCTGTCCAGCGCCACCGAGATGGACATGTTCAGGTGACCCGTGCCCCGGTGGTCTGCAGGATGAGCGCGGCCACCAGGTCTGGATCGTCGCTCATCGGCACGTGACCGCAGCCGGGCAATGGCACGTGCCGGGCCTGCGGCAAGAGCTCGCGAGCTCGCTCCGCCTGGTTGGGACGCAGGATCCGATCCTGCGTCCCCCAGGCGACAGTCACCGGAACCGTTGGCGCACCGGCGAAACGATAGTCCAAAGCAGACTTGGCGACCTGCCGGAAACCCTTGCCCCGCCTCATCGCGAGCGCATCCTGGTAGGCGCGATCGGCGGACAGCCGCCCCGGGTGGACCACTATCCCGGAGAAAGACATGGCTCGGATCGCCGGGAACCGCAGACCCACCTTCATCACCGGCCCGGGCAGGAACGTGTTGAGCCGCATCGTGCTCAGCATCCGCAGGGCGCGACGCCGCTCCGCCTCGGTGTAGAAACCGGCCGGGGAAAGCGCGGTGGCCGAGGAGACGAGGCCACCGGCGGCGAGCTCAAGGGCGATCGCACCACCGAGGCTGTTCCCCGCCACGTGCGGCCTTTCCAGCCCTTCCGAAGCGAAGTGTTCGCCTATCCGGGCCACCGTCTCGGCCATCCCGTGCGGCATGCCCCCGTCGGGCACCGGCGAGCGGCCGAATCCGGGCAGGTCGATGGCGATGACCTCGTGGTGGCGGGCCAGCTCGTCGAGTACAGGCTCCCAGGCTTGCCAGCGGTGGCCGATGCCGTGGATGAGAACCAGCGGCGGCCCGCTTCCCCTCTTCTCACTGTTGACCAACACTGTGACTCCCGAAGGGCCGGCCGAGGTCGCGGGCCTCTTGCTCCATCGCGGTGACCATCTCGCCACCGCCCGAACCGCGTTTGATGATGCCGTCGACGAATCCGCTGAGCATTACCGTGCGCAGGGCCTGAACCAGCCCGATCGAACCCGGGATGTAAACGCGCCGCTTGCGTTTCTCCATGCCGCGCAAAAGTGCCTGCGCGCATTGTTCCGCGGTCAGCTCCGTCGACATCGGCCACGGCATCTTCTTGCGCGCGTGGCGATAGCTGGGCAGGTCCTCCCGGAAGTCCCGGACCAGATCGGTGTCGACCCAGATGGGATGGGCCGTGCCCACCCGCACACCCAGATGCGCCACCTCGAGGCGCAGCACGTTGCCGAACTGCTCCACACCGGCCTTGGAGGCGCAATAGGCGGCCATGCCGGGCATCGCGGTGAACGCCGCCACCGAGGAGACGAGAAGGGCGTAGCCCTTCGACTCGATCAGATGCGGCAAGGCCGCGCTCACGGTGCGGATAACCCCATTCAAATTCACGTTTATGGTACGCACCAAGGCCTCGACCGGCCCAGTGTTGACCGTTCCGATGTTGGCCACACCGGCATTCGCGAGAACGACGTCTATCCGGCCGTGCGCCTCGACGGCGGAGGACACCGCGAGATCCAGGCCGGCCTGATCGGTGACATCGCAGTGTGCCCAATGACAGCCCAGCTCCCCGGCGAGCTTCTTGAGCCGCTCGGGTTCCAGGCCCACCACGGAAACCTTGGCCCCCTTGGCCACCGCCTGCCGCGCGACCTGCTCCCCGATTCCGCGTGCCGCACCGGTGATGAGGACGACCTTGTTACTGATTGATGAGTTCACGATGTGCTCCGACGCTCTGGTAATCATGGGGGCGGAAGCGCCTCAGGCGCAGGCGGAAGGTGGTGGCGAAACCGGGCCACAGCGTGGAGTTGCGGCCGGTCGAGTCGAGGTACCAGCTGTTACACCCGCCGGTGGCCCAAACCGTGCCGGCCATCTTGCGGTCGACCTCGGCGCTGTCGCGCTGCTGCGCCTGCGGCGTGGGCTCGATCGCGGTGACCCCGGTGCGGCGCATGTATTCCAGCGCTTTGAGGACCTGGCGGAGCTGGCTTTCCATCATGAGCACCACCGAGGTATGACCCAGGCCGGTGTTCGGGCCGAGCAGGAAGAACAGGTTGGGGAAACCGGCGACCGTGGTGCCGAGATAGGCGCGCATGGTCGGGGTCCACGCTTGGGCAAGGGTTTGCCCTTCCCTGCCCCGGACGTGGTGCATCACCGGCATGTCGGTCACGCGGAACCCGGTACCCAAAATGATGGTGTCTGCGGGGTGTTCCACACCATCGGCGGTGACCACACCGTTGGGCGTGACGCGCACGATGCCGGAGGTGATGACGTCTACGTTGTCTTTGGTCAGCGAGGGCAGATAGTCGTTGGAAAGCAGCACCCGCTTGCAGCCCATCACGTAGCTTGGCGTCAGCTTGGCCCGCAGCACTGGGTCCTTGACCTGGCTGCGCAGGTGAAGCTCGGCGATCCGCTGACCCATCCGGTTGATGCGCGGGTGGAAGAAGCCGATGCCCTGCCCCTCGCGGGCCCAATAGAGGAGGCTTCGCATCAGCCGCTGCGCGCCCGGCACATATCGATAGATCGCGTGCTCGGCCTTGCTGACGCGACGCGACCGGCGCGGCATGACCCAGGGCGGCGTGCGCTGGAAGAGCCGCAGCTTTCCCACCACCGGCTGGATCTGCGGCACGAATTGGATCGCCGAGGCGCCCGTCCCGATGACGGCCACCTGACGCCCGCTTAGGTCATGGTCGTGCCGCCAGCGCGCGGAGTGGAAAACGGTGCCGGTGAAGGATTCCAGGCCCGGGATGTCCGGCGTCGCCGGCTCGCTGAGCGGGCCGGTGGCGAGGATGACCACGCGGGCCCGATAGACGCCCTGCGAGGTAGTGATCACCCACCGCTGCGCGGCCTCCTCCCAGCTCATCTCCTCGATAAGGTGACCCAGCCGCAGGTGTGGCCGCACCTTGTATCGGTCGACGCAACGCAGCAGGTAGTCCCAGATCTCCCGCTGACCGGAGAAGGTGTCCGTCCACTTGGGATTGAGCGCGAACGAATACGAATACAAATGTGACGGCACATCGCAGGCGCAGCCCGGGTAGGTGTTGTCCCGCCAGGTGCCGCCGATCTCCTCAGCCTTGTCGAAGACCACGAAGTCGGTAAGCCCCTTCTGGCGCATGCGGATCGCGGCGCCGAGCCCGCCGAACCCCGCTCCGATCACAGCCACATCGGTATCTGTCACGGTCTCGTCCCTCTCACCAGCACGCCTCCCCAAGGATCGACCTCAGTCAACCTGACCGCAACCCCGTCGAGCCTTGCCTGCCTTGCCCCCGACCGCACGAGCGCCGCGATCCGCTCATCTGGCTCGATCCGGCCGTCCCAGTGGTAGCGCCCGTCCACCGGCTCGACCCGCCCCAGCATCCGCGCCTGCACCTCAAACGTGCCGTGCTCGGTCTCAAGTCGCATGGCTGGCCAGCCCGCCCGGGATGTCCGCGGCCGCCCTGACCCCGGCGATCCCGTGCCACAGCAGCGTTGTCAGATAGTCGGTCAGCGCCTCGCGGCGCATCGGCCGGTCGCGCTTCATCCACCAGTCGCCGGTGGCCTGGACCAGCCCGACTATTCCGACCGCCCACGGCTCGGCAGGCCCGGCGTCCAGGCCCAGGGCCCGCAGCCGGTCGCCGATCACCCGGGACAGCCCGCTCTCGACCGTTTGCGAGGCGCTGTTCACCAGGTGATGCACGCCGGGAACCTGTTGCTGCATGAGGAATCTGTACAGCTCCGCCTGCCCCTCGATCGCCCCCAGATAGGAGTCGATGGTGGCCGCTATCAGCTCGCGCTCCTCGCGCACCTGATCGATCGCGGGGATGACGATCGCGACGACCTGGTGGGCAAGGTGCTCGCCCACGGCCAGCCACAGCTGGGTCTTGTCAGCGAAATACCTGTACAGCACGGGTTTGCTGATCCCGGCCACCTTGGCCACCTGATCCATATCGACGGCCGGTCCGTATTGGACCGCGGCCTCGATCGCCGCCTGGATCAGCTCGATCCGGCGCTGCTCCCGATGCTCAGCCCAACGGGCTTTCCTGGCATTGACTTGCACGTTACTTTTCGTAACAGTTAACGGAGGTAACGTCAAGGAGGAGTTATGTCAACTCGTGAGGCGACCGCCTCCCGCCTGCTGGACCTCTCCCTGCAGCGCCAATACGAACCGCAGGTGGACATCGACTGGGAGGCGCCGCTGGATCCCGACCGGTTCTGGATCCCGCCGACCCGCAGCAGCCTCTACGGCACGTCGCTTTGGGACGGCCTCACCCACCGCCAGCGCGTCGAACTCACCAAACACGAGGTGGCTAGCGCGGCATCGGCCGGGCTTTGGTTCGAGACCATCCTCATGCAGATGCTCATCCGCTTCTACTACGACGCCGACCCGACCAGCCAGCACGCCCAATACGCGCTCACCGAAGTGGCCGACGAGTGCCGCCACTCGATCATGTTCGGCCGTCTCATCTCGACCGCCGGCTGTCCCGTCTACCCGCCCAGCCGCGCCGACCACTTCCTCGGCCGGTTCCTCAAAACCACCGCTCGCGGCCCGCACATGTATGCGGCCATCCTCATCGCCGAGGAGATCCTCGATTCATTCCAACGCGAAATCATGGCCGACGAAACGCTACAACCCTTGATACGCATGGTTTCCCGGATCCACGTCATCGAGGAGGCCCGGCACATCCGCTTCGCCCGCGAGGAGCTGGACCGCCAGGTAGCCTCGGCCAACCCGATCGCCCTGGCCTACTCCCGCCTCGTCATCGCCCGCGCCGCCTACGCCGTGGCCACCCGCCTCGTGCACCCTTCCGTCTACCGCGCCGTCGGCATAGACCCCAACCTCGGCCGCAGCGCCGCTCGCGCCAACCCCCACTTCCAAGCCACCCTGCGCTGGTCCGCCACCCGCGTCACCGCCACCCTCACCGACCTAGGCCTAATCGCCGGCCCCGCCCGCCTCCTCTGGACCCGCGCCCACCTCCTCTAGCCGCCCTTGCCGCGCAACATCTTTCCTTTACGCCGCTGCGTCGTGGTCACGCGCCGCAAGCTCCCGCGCGGCAACGAAGCTTCATGCGTGGTCACCCCCCGCGGCTCCCCGCCATTGGCAGGCCACCCGGTGAACTCCTGGGCCGAGCCAACATCCCACCGGTGCTCCCCCACCCTCCCCGTCGCCTCCAGCACCCACCCGCTCCCCCACCTTTCTTCCTCACCTCCCCAACGCAGAGCCCCCCGGCAGCGCCCCACCCCCTGCTCCCTCGCTTGTCCATCTCTGCCTCACCTCCCTAACGCAGAGCCGCCCCCCGGCAGCGCCCCACCCACCCTCCCTCCCATGTCCATCTCTGCCTCACCTCCCTGACACAGAGATGGACAAGCGACGCACCCCATCTCGCCGCGGCGGCGGAAGCGGCGCAGCGGGCAACGAGAGCCGGGGGCAG
>NZ_BONY01000071.1 GCF_016862955.1 Rhizocola hellebori
CAACGGATCAGAGCAGTGAATTGCCTGGTCGCGAATGTCGTGGGTGAGGGAAACCGTTGCGGCGGAGCCGATTATCGCAGAGGAAGGCAAAGGCGGGAGGCTAGTGTCCGATTAGGACGACAGCTGGGGATTGGTGGGCTCGTGCGGGTCGGCGGCGGAGCCGCCGGGGGTGACCACGCACGGAGGTGGCGTTGCCGCCCGGGAGGTGCGGCGGCCGGCCACGACGGACCGGCGCAAAGAAAGGCTACGGAACGGCGCAAAGAAAAAATGGCGCTACGGCGCAAAGAAAAGAGAGTGAGGCACCGGGGCGCGGGTGCAAGCCTGCGCCCCGGTTGGGTTGTGGTGGCTAGAATCGTGCGCCTACGTCGGCGCCGTTGGATGGGCGCAGGAAGGTGGACGATGGGATGGCGCCGTTGGCTTGTCGTGCTCCGGTGATGGTGCTGGGGTCGGTGCTGACGAAGGTCCAGGTGCCGCCGAGGTTCCAGGAGTTGTTGCTGCCGCTGGAGTTTGAGCCTAGCGACGAGTTGGTGCCGTTGGCTACCGCCAGGTTTCGGGTCAGGGTGCCGTCGGCGTCGGCGAAGTCGAAGCCTGTTCCGGGATTGTCCCAGGCGGTGCAGTGGTCGGCCAATAGAGCGCCGGGGTTGGCGTTGTCGACGAATCCGCCTGCTGAGTTGTCCCACGCCATGCTGTTGCGGGTGATGTGCGCGGCGGGCAGGTCCACGTCGCCGCCGCCGAGTTTGAAGCCGTTGCCGTCGCCGCTGTAGTTGGGGATGTTCCAGCGGTTGAAGCCGTTGCCGTAGGCCAGGCTATTTTCCACCAAGACGGGGGAGAGGAACTCCCAGAAGTCCAGGCCGTCGTCGGAATTGTTCCACAGACGCGCGCCGCGCACGACGTTGCCGGTGCCGGAGCCTTCCTTGATGGCCAGGCCGTCAGCGCTTTCGCCGTTGTTGCGGGGGTCGCGGTTGCCGGAGCTGTCGAGGTTGATGATCTGGTTGTTGCCGGAGGCGCCCTGCAAGTGTAGGCCGCTCTCATAGTTGTTGCGGGTGATGAGGCGATCGAAGATGTTGAAGTTGGTGTCGAGGCCGAAGATGCCGTAGGGGCCGTTGATGATTTCCAGCCCGATCAGCCGCCAGTATTCGCCTTCGATGTGGATGGCGCCGCGTTCCGGGCGCGGGATGCTGCCACCGACCGGGGCCGGGGTGTGTGGCATGTTCTCGCCGTCGATGATGGCCCGCTCGTTGTTGTAGTTGGTCATCGTGATCGGCTGGCTCGATGTGCCGCTCTTGACCAGCTGCACGTTGGTGGTGGGGGCGTAGGTGCCGGCGCGAAGGAAGATGGTGTACCCGGGCTGGGCCAGGTCGACCGCGCGCTGAACGGTGCGCAGGGGCGCGGCGAGGGTGCCGGCGTTGGCGTCGTTGCCGCTGGGCGCGACGTAAAGGTTGTTGGCCGGGGGAGGCGGCCCTTCGGTGGTGAAGTCGATGAGGTCGATGTTGGCCAGGCCGTTGGCGGTGGTCGGGCTGAATCGGATGGTGTTGTTGCCCGTGATCGCATTGAACGTCAGCGTGCTGCCGGACCAGGTGGTCCAGGCGCCTGTCCCGGCGAAGGGCAGCGTCTGCAGCAGGGTGCCGTTGACGAAGACGTCGGCGGGACGGTTGGTGGTCGTGCCGTTGGCGTATCGCACCACTAGCACCGCGGCTGTGCCGACCGAGGCGCTGACCGTGAACTGCAAGGCCGCGCCGACAGCGTTGCGGGCGTTGCAGAAACCGGTGCCGGAGAAGCCGGCATGGTTGGAGTCGATGGTGCCGTCGCAGGTGGCCGGGGCGTTCTCGGCCTCGTAGCGGACGGTGGCGGCGGCCGCGGGTGAGGCGGGCGAGATGACGATCGCGCCGGCGGCGAGGGCGGCCAGGGCGAGGAAAGGCTTGAGTCTCATGTGTTCTCCGTGGTCGAGTGCTCATCGGTGGACACGCCGGCCCGGTGGCGCCCCAGGTAAAGCGCGGAGGAAAGCGCTTTCCAATCGAAGAAGATGATAGTGACAAGCCTCGGCCCGGTCAACTGCCCGGGCCGTCCGCGGCCGCCCGTGGCCAGGATCGGCCACGGCGGCCTTCCCCCGATCAGAAGGGCTGGGGCCAGCCCTCCGGGGAGTCCTCCCAGTCCTCCTGCCGTCCGTAGGCGGTGACGTCGAGGATGTTGTAGGTCCACAGCATCCGGTCGACGCCGCGGGAGGTGGTGTCGTAGGTGCGGTAGACGTGGTCGCCGTCGCGCATGAACACCAGGAACCGGAAGCCTTCGCCGACCTCCAGGTCATTGGCGAAGGAGGTGCCGTGCGAGGACACGAACGGCACGGTCCAGCCCATCTGGGCCTTGTAACGCTCGATCTGCTCCAGCGGCATGTTCGACACGGTCACCCAGGTGATCCCGCGCGCGGCGAGCTTGGCCGGACCGGCCGCCGGGATGTTGTTGGTGAACGCCGTGCAACCCGGACAGTAGGTGTCCGGTCCCCGGTCCATGAACTGGTAGATGACCAGCTGGTTCCGGCCGTCGAACAGGTCGACCAGGGTCTTCTTCCCCTCCGGCGTGTCGAAGATGTATCCGTTGTCGATTTCCGTCATCGGCAGCCGCCGCCGCCGCGCGGCGAGCGCGTCCAGCTTGCGGGTGGCCTCCTTCTCGGCCACCAGCAGCTCATCGCGCGCCTGGCGCCATTCGCTCGCCGAGACGATGGGCGGCATCGCTGTCTTGTCGGGCATTGCTCAGTCCTCTCCTCGTACGCCGCTACGGGCGTTCTCACCTTAAGGACGAAGCTGCGACCCGGATTTCGACACCTTCCCCGAAATTGGTGCGGGGTGGGCGCTGTGAAACAGGCCCACCCCGCTTTATTTACCCGATTAAATCTTGCCGACACCCGCTCCGGCGGCGACCGTCGCCGGGATGCTGGCGGCGTTGTCGAGGGTGTACGAGTAGTAGTTGCTCGCCTCCTCGACCGAACCCGAGGTGACGATCGGGTCCTCGGTGTTGACGTTGATGTTGTTGCGAGCCACGATCCGGCCGGCCGTGCCGCCGACGTCGTTGCGGGTGGGCTTTTCCACATCATCGAAGTAGTTGCCTTCGACGAGCACGCCGGCGTTCATCTGCGAGGCGACGCCGTAGCCGGTGATGTGCAGGAAGTAGTTGTTGTAGATGTGGACCGGCTCACCGAAGCGGACCCGCGGGTTGCGCTGGATGCTGCCGTCGAAGAAGTTGTGGTGGTAGGAGACCTTCAGCCGGCCGATGTCCTGCGCGCCGTTGGAGTCGTCGTGGCCGAGCAGCGAGTTCTTGTCGCTGTTGTGGAATCGGTTCCACGAGATGGTGACGTAGCTCGACCCGCGTTTGACGTCGAGGGCGCCGTCGAACTGGTTGGACAGATCGTTGTGGTCGATCCAGATGTGGTGGGAGAACATCATCACGTTGATGCAGTCATCCGGGCAGTTGGTGATGCTGATGTTGCGGATGATGACGTTGCGCACCGCGTTCGCGGGTGGCGAGAGGATGTCGTCGTCGATCGGCAGGCCGACGTTCAGGCCGCCGCCGGTGAGCCCGGAGTTGGCTCCCAGCCCCACGATGGTTTTGTTGGAGGTCACGTCGTGCATCGGTCCGGGGAGCGAGATCATTCCGCTGACCTGGATGATGAGCGGTGACGGCTGGGCGATCGCGCTGAGGAAAGCCGCCGTCGTGTTGACGGTGACCGTGGCGCCGCCGGCGCCGCCGGAGGTGCCGTTCTGGCCCCACGCGTTGACGCCGGCGAAGCCGTCGGCCTGGCCCGGTTGTGGGGGAGTCGGGGTGCCGGTCGGGGTCGGCGAGGGCGACGGCGACACGGAAGGCGTCGGCGAGGGGGACTGGGGTGGCGTCTGGGTTACCGGCGGGCTGATCGACGGTCCCGGTCCGGGGGTGTCCGTGACGACCACGTCGTCGAAGGAGGCGCTGGAGAAGTAGGTGGTCAGACCGACTTTGCCGGTGGCGAAAGCGGAATCGGTGGCGCTGGCCACGAGCGTCCCGTTGAGGTAGCCGCGCAGGGCGCTGCCAAAGGCTTCGAACCTTAGGGTGTACCAGGTGCCGGTGCTCACCGACGCGGCGGCCGAAGCGAGGGTGGTGTAGCCGCCGCTGTTGCGCCTGCCCAGGAGGACCTGGGAATTGGTCAGAACGAGATAGTAGTAGTTGGTCATGCTCTGGCCGCGGCCGATGATGCCGGTGAAGCGGCCGGTTCCGGAGCTGAATGCCAGTGGTTTGACCCGTGCTTGCACCGATTGGTTTCCCCAGGCGGAGCCGGCCTGGGCCTTGGCGTCGCTGCCGGTGCTGCTCTGCTGGTAGACAGGCGAGCCGTCGGTGACGACCGACCAGCTGCCGCCCGACTTGGACCACCCGTTGGCGTTGCCGTCGTTGAAGTCGTCGCTGAAAAGCGTTGCGGCTTGGGCGGTGGCGGTCATGAGGAACACGGTCGCGGTGACCGCGGTCGCGATCCCGGCGGCGAGCCAGGCCCGGCGACGGGCAGCAGACGGTAACTGAGCTGGACTGGCGGACAAGTTCGCACGTCCTTTCGATTCGTGGCCGCCGTATGGGCATGGGCGGCCCGAGGAGCTGCCCGCGGCCGGCCGCGCCACGGGCAAGAGTGCGAAACGTTTCGGTTACCACGCTAGGGAAAGCGCTTTCCTATAGTCAAGAAGATCGATGTGCAGGATTGTTGCAGTCAAATCGACGTTGTTACGTGGCTGTATGTCCGCAATTGCTGCACCTGCGGGCCGCTGGCGGGCACGAGGATTTGCACCGCCAGCGTCCAGAAGTTGCAGCAAAGCCGCTTCTGTCCAATATGGAGCTACGGGGCGCGGCTCGGACCCTGCCCCGGCCGCCAGGCGAAGGCGAGTGCTGCCCCGACCAGGGTGAGCAGCATGCCGAGCAGGAAACCACCCAGATTGGAGGTCAGCCAGGTGGCGAGCGCCAGAACCATTGCCACGCATGAGTTCCAGATCCGCTGATCGGGGGTGAATACGATCAGGAACCCGCAGATGACGATGATGAACGGGATCAGATAGCCGATGGCTCCTTGCATGCCAACATGCATCACGACCGGCAGCGGAGCGCGGATGGTCGCGATGATCTCCAGCCCGCCCAGCACCACGAGTAGCCCGCCCCAGAAGGGACGGGAGCGCCGCCACTGCCGGAAGGTGCGGCGCGCCGAGGGCGCCGGCAGTGCACCGGTTGCGCCCTCGGCGATCTGTGCGTCAGACATCGGCTAGCAACCCTCTTGGGCAAAGGCGATCCGCAGGTGCGGCAGCTTGAAGCTGGAGGCGGTGGTGGCGAAGTTGTTCTGGCGCAGGTTCTCGATGGTCACCGTGCGCGCCTGCTGGCCGAAGACCCCGATGTTGCCGCTGACGTCGGGCACCCGGTCCATGGTGCTGGCGTCGCGCCCGATCTCGATGTCGGCGAAGGTGGCGTCGCCGCTGACCAGGTCGGAGTCGACGACCAGGTTGCTGGCGGTGACATCGGTGCCGTTGTCGCCGGCGGTGATCCGCAGGAACATGCCGCCCATGTCGATGCTCTGACACAGGTTGGTCAGCTTGGCTTCCCGGATCGCCGACACGATGACCACCACCTGGCCACCGGTGTCGCCCTCGTTGGGGCTGCCCGGCGCCATTTCGTCAAGCGCGGCAAACTGTTCGAGCCCTTCACCCTGGATCTTGTCGGCGGTGACCGTGAAAGGCAGGCCGGAGATGGAGAAGTTGGCGGCGAGCACACCCTGCGCGGTCAAGGTGACCAGGACTGCCGCGACCGAGCCGGTGGTGAGCATGGCGGCCGCGAAACGCCGCCACGAGATGGACGAATCAATGGACATAGAGGCTCTCCTATGAGTGAGCTCTACCAGGCGTTGCCGCGCGGCCGGCGGCCACTGCGGATGGCTGCCGGACCGTTGAGCAACTAGCGACGTGTCCATATTTCGATGAGGATGCCAGCAAGTTACCGCCGGGTATCAAACGTCGTCAAGTCAATCCACTTAGGTCAGTGACTGGATCATGCCGAGCCCACGCTCGGCATGGGCACGGTTGCCCCGCAGGGCAGCGACGTAGCAGGGCTTTCCGGCGACGGCAGCAACTCGGAGGCCGACTCCTCGTGACCGAGAAATGGCACAAGAGCGAAGTAGGTCAGCGTGGGCAGGAGATCGCGCAGCGACTCGGTGCGCCCCGCGGCCACCTGGCGGTAGATGGAGACGTAGATCCCGCCGATGACGCTCTCGACAAGCTCGTCGGGCAGCTGGTCACGGCGCGGCGCGCTGACGAAGAACTCGCGGAAGCGGCTGAGCATCCGATCGCGCTCGCGGCGGGCCGCTGTGCCAACCCCGTCGATCTCCACAATGGCCATGGACGCGAAGGTGGGCACGCTGGCCAGAACGGTCAGCAGGACGTCGAGCCCGTTGCGCACGCCGGTGCGCCAGTCACCGGCGCCGTGGAAGGCCGCTGCCATCAGGCCCAGCATCACGCCCGTGCCGTGCCGGTAGGTGGCCAGGAACGCGTCTTCCTTGCCCTCGAAGTGCGCGTAGAACGCGGGTCTGGTGACCCCGGCCGCCTGGCAGATGTCGCCGACCCGAGCGTTGGGATAGCCCTTGAGGGCGACCATCTGCACCAGGCCGTCGAAGAGCCGCTCGCGCTGGTTCGCCGCCACCACGTCGGGTGGGATCCGGCTCGGGCCGCGTTTGATGGCCCGCGCCGGGTCTCTGGCCACCCGGGCGCCGGGCAGCAGGGGGAGTCTGGGATCGGCGGCATCATCCATCGCCATATTGGCCTCCCTCACTTGACTCGGGACCTCCATAGGTTTATAACATCAGGAGGTTTTTATTTCGATGTGGACTCCTCGCACCACCCGCCCGGCCAGCTGCGGAATGGCCGTGGCGTGAGTGCGGTGCCGACTTACCTGCTTTCAGACCGGGTAGGGGGTTCATAGACATGATGGCATTTTCAGCCGCTCCCTGAAATCAGTTCCCCTCTCCACAGCACCTTGTTGCCGCAGCTCAGCTGCGCGCCGCGAGGAGATCCACTCTGCCCTCGTTCAGCCGAAAACCAACGGCTGCAAGCACAATCCGTCGAAGGAGACAACCATGCGCACAATCTCCAGGCTCCTCGTCGCCGCCGGCGCCGCGACCATGCTGGCCCTGTGGGGCGCGCCCGCCCACGCCGCCAACGCCGTGCTCACCTACGGCAGCCTCGGCGGCAACGCCGTCGCGGTCGGGGACGTCCTTCAGGCGAGCCTCGCCGCCGGTACCAACGCCACCTTCTTCTCGTCGGCCACCAACACCACCGGCCTGCGGTGTGCCGTGTCGAGCTTCGCCGCGACGGTTCTCACGAACCCGGCCGCGGGCGGCGTCACCACCGAGAGCCTTACCACCCAAACCTTCAGCAGCTGTACCGCGAACGTCCTCGGTGTCACCGCGGTGCGAAGCGTGACGGTCAACAGCCTTCCCTACACGGTCAGCGTCAACGGCAGCACCAAGGCGGCTGTCATCAGCGGCAACCCGTTGCGCTCCACGGTCGTGCTCGGCACCCTGCTGGGCAACATCACGTGCGTGTACACCGCGGTCGGCAACCAGCTTTCGGGTACGGCCAGCAACACCGACAACTCGCTCACCTTCACCACGCAGCAGCTGACCAAGACCAGCGGTCCGGGGCTGTGTTTCGCCAACGCCTTCTTCTCGGCCAAGTACGCGCCGGTGCGTGACACCAGCGTGGCCGGCAGCCCGATCGTCTTCACCCAGTAGGCCTGCCATCGGTTCCAGACCGGCTGCGGTCGTGCCCGTCGTTCCTCGCGAGCGGGCGCGGCCGCGGCCCTGGCTTCAACGCAGATGGCGCTGGTGCAGGCGAACGTCTTGCAGGTCGGTGAGGGCGACCGGCTCGGCCTGGGTCTCGATGGTGGCCAGCCAATCGGCCAGGCTCTGTTCGCGGCGATGGTTGAGCTCGCGGTAGAGGCGCAACGCCGAACGCCAGTGTTCACGGGCGGTGGGCAGGCTCTTGACCGCGAGGCAGGACGCCAGCACGTCCAGCGCGGTGGCGTGCAGCAGCGGGTCTGAGGTCTGCACCGCGAGCTCGAGCTGTTGCTCGGCATGGGCGCGGGCCGTGCCGACCTGTGCCTGGCTCAGCGCCACCTCGGAGAGGTTGAGGTGGGCATAGCCGGCCATCAGCGGGTCACCGGAGGCGTGCGCCAGCTCCAAGGACTTGGTCAGCGCCGCCTTGGCCTCGCCGAGATCCTGCATGTCGAGCAGGGCGCAGCCCAGCGTGTGATAAGTGACCGACGCTAGCGCGGGTTCGTGGCCGTAGCCGGGATCCTGCAAGGCGATGCGCAGATGGGCGACGCCTTCTTCGAGGCGGCCTTCCGCGATGCACACGTCGGCGAGGTTGACGTGCGCCGCCGCTATCCGGCTGGGCGCGCCGACGGTGGTTCCCAGCTCCAGCGCGCAGGTGAAATGGTGTCGCGCGGAAGCGTTTTCGCCCATCTGCCGGCAGGCGATCCCGAAGATGTTGTGCGTGATGAGCCGGGCGTTGAGATCCTGCGCCTGTTCGGCGGCGGCCAGAGCGATCTGCAGCGCCCGCAGCCACTCGGGCCAGTGCCGGCGCAGCAGGAAGAAGGGAAACAGGGTGCAGTTCAGCTGCCACGCCGAGGCGAACCAGCCGTTGGCGAAGGCCAGCTCGATGGCCCCCAACAGGGACTCGCGTTCCTTGTCGTACCAATCGATTGCGGCCGCACGGTCGGAAAACTCGAGCGTTTCCAGCGGAGGATGGGCCAGCTCCATCGCAATCTTGGCCCGGACCGGTTGCAGCAGCGGGTAGGCGTGGTGGACGGTTTCCCCGTAGAAGTCGATCATGCGTCGGGTGGCGTCGGACCTTGCCTGCGCCGAATCTTCGTCCATCGCCCGCGCGCTGCAGTAGCTGCGCAACAGATCGTGCATCGAGTAGCGCTGCGGCTGATCCTCGTTGATCAGATGCATAGCGCGCAGCTCGCCGATGGACTGTCCGGCTTGGACGAAGGTCTGGCCGGTGAGCGCGGCAGCCGTGGCAAGGCTGAAATCCGCCCCGGGGGCCAGCGTCGCCAGGCGCAGCATCCTTTGCGCGGCCGGGCTCAGCTCGCGATAGGACACGCCGAAGGCGGCGCTGACCGTGGCGGTTTCGCCGGCGCTCCGGTCCAGCGCGGCCAGTGGGTCGTCTCCGGCCAGCTCGCTGGTGTAACGCGCGATCGGCAGATGCCGGTGGCACGTCAGGTGCGCGGCCGCCAGCCGAAGCGCGAGGGGCAGGTACCCACATCGTCTGGAAAGCTCGTCGGTGGCCTCGACGTCGACGGCGAAGGAGCCGTCATGCAGGACGGTGCTCAGCAGTTCCTTGGCGTCATCGGCGCAGAGCACGCCAAGCTCAAGCAGATGGGCGCCCTCGTGCGCGATCAGCCCGTGCAGGGCGCGCCGGCTGGTCACGGCCACCAGGCAGCTTCGCGCTCCCGGCAGCAGCGGGCGGACCTGCTCAGCGGAGTGCGCATTGTCAAGCAGCACAAGCATTCGCCGCCCGGCGAGCAGCGACCGGAACAGGGCCGCCGCCTCATCGACCTCACGCGGGATCTCGGCGTCGTCGGCGCCCAGCGCGCGCAGGAAACGGGCCAGCGCGTCGAGCGGCTCGATCGGGTTGCTGCCCGGGTCGAAACCGCGCAGGTTGAGGTAGAGCTGCCCGTCGGGATAGCTGGGCGCGATGCGGTGGGCCCAGTGTGTCGCCAGTGCGGTCTTGCCCACTCCGGCGTTTCCCGCGATGAGCAACAGGTTCGGCCCGTCGACCTCGTCGGCCACGGCGGCCAGCCGTTTCAGCTCAACCTCGCGGCCGACGAAGGCGTAGATGTCCTTGGGCAACTGGGCGGGGACCTGTGTCGAGATTGGATGATCGGGCTCGGGCGCCAGACCCGGGTCGCCGCGCAGGATCCGAGCCTCCAGCTCGGTGAACTCCTGTTGCGGGTCCAAGCCGTGCTGCTCGATGAGCACCTTGCGCAGGTCCCGGGCCACCGCGAGCGCCTCGGCGCGCCGCCCGCCCCTATACAGGGCCACCATCAGCAGGCCGCGAAGCCGTTCGCGCAGCGGGTGCTGGGCCACCAGCTCGGTGAGTTCGGCTATCTGCCACAGATGCCGGCCGAGCAGCAGGTCGACCTCGGCCAGTTGCTCGGCCACGGCGAGGCGAAGCTCCTCCAGCCGCGACTGCGCCGACTCGGTAAACCAGGCCCGCAGATCGGCCAGCGCGGGCCCGCTGAACAGGCTCAGCGCAGAGCGGAAAAGATCGGACGCCGGTGCCGCCCGCCCGGCCGCCAGCTCGCTCTCGGCCTGCTGCACCCGCTGGGTGAACACCAGCAGGTCAAGGTCGCCGGGCTCGAGATCGATCTGGTAACCCGCGGTCTGGGTGCGCAGGAGATCTGGATAGCCGGCTTCGGCGAGGTTCCGCCGGATAGCGGCAAGATCGTTCTTTAGTTGCGATCGCGAGGTGCTGGGCGGGTGTGGCCCCCACAGCGCTTCGGTGAGCCGGGCGACGGTCACCGTCGTGTTGGCCGACAGCAGCAGATACGCCAACAGGGCGCGGCGGCGCGGGCGTTCCACCCGAAGCCACTGACCTGCGACGTTGATCTGAACTGCGCCAAGCACCCGGAACTTCACCGCCACCTCCACGGTGAAGCATTGTCTGTGCCCAACCATGATCGCCAACGGATACTGCACATGTGCCCATTCGTATGACCTGGCTGCGGCAAGGTTGACGAAGGCGTTCACCTTTGCGGATCCGACGGTGGGAACGGGGGCCGTCGGCTCGCGGTCCACACCGGACGGTTGGCAATTGTTGTCCGGCCGAGAGCGTGGGGGCGGCCGTTCTGCCCGGCCGCCCCCGCTGAGCTCACCTTTCGGTGGCGCTCCAGCGGTAGAACTGGTTGGCGACCGCGTCCTGCGGGGTGCGCCAGCGCTGCTCGTCATAGGGCTTGATGAACGGCTTGAGTTCCTCGCTGATCTGCCGGAAGCCCGGCAGTTTGACGGCCTTGCGCATGGCCACGCCCGGATCCTCGTCGAAGTCGATCACGTGCAGGTAGATGTCCTGAAGCGAATAGAGCGCACGGTGCCTGACACCCAGATCGCGCGGCAGCGACGTCGCGTCGGAGGCGGCGAAGACGTTCGCCACGGCGCGTTCGGCGTCGGGCTGAATGCGAGCGACGATGATGGTTCTGTTCATGGTTCACCTTTCCCCGTAATGGTTTTCCAGCTTCTCCTCGAACCTAGCGGTCCAGCCCCGGCGTGTCCGTTGACTTAGCGAATCAGCATCACCATGCTGGGAAGGCATTTCTTCCAGACACGGGGGCGATTGGGTTGGCGAAGCTCGCAATAATCGGCGGCGGGATCGGTGGCCTTGCCACCGCACTGTTCCTGGGCCGCCGAGGTCACTCGGTGACGGTGTTCGAATCCGAGAACCGCTGGCCGACAGGCAATCTCGATGAAGACTTCTTCAACTGGCCCAGGCCGCGCACGCCACAGGCCACCCAGCCGCACGCGTTCATGGCGCCTGTCCGCAACGTGCTGCGCGCCGAAGCGCCTGACGTCTACGCGGCGATGCTGCGACTGGGAGCGCGCGAATACCACGAGTTCGACTGGTTCGGCACCCACCCGCCGATCCGCCCGGGTGACGAGGATCTGGTCACCACCAGGACCCGCCGCGTCCTGCTGGAAACGGCCCTGTACGAGGCGGTTTCCGGGCAGGCGGGGGTGGAGCTGCGCCGCGGCGACACCGTCGACGGGCTGGAGTTCGACCTGACGGGTGCGATCCCCCGGGTGACCGGGGTGCGCTGCGGCGCCGAGGTCCACGACGCCGACCTGGTGCTCGACATCGCGGGGCGGCGCTCACCGGTAGGCACCTGGCTCGGTCAGGCCGGATGCCGGCCGCCGGTGGTGGAGAACCACAACATCGGCATCGCCTACTTCTCCCGCTGGTACAAGCTGAGCCCCGACGCGCCGCGGGTGCCCGGCCGGGTCAGCGACGTCTCGGTCACGCCCTTCGCCATCGGCCTGGTGTTCCCGGGCGACAACGACATCTTCGGGGTCACCCTGGCCATCTCGGTGAACGATCCAACCCGGACGGCGCTGCGCGACACCACAATCTTCGATGCGCTGGCCGCCATCTTCCCCGGGCCGGGCGCGTGGCTCGGGTTGGGGGCCAAGGGCATCGGCGACGTACACATCATGGCGGGGCTGGACAACCGGTGGACGGCGCTGGTGGACGAGCACGGCCCGGTGGTGACCGGGCTGCTGGGCGTCGGCGACTCGATCACGCACACCAACCCGACGCTGGGACAGGGCGTGGCGCTGACCCTGCTGGCGGCCCAGCGGGTGGCCTCGACCGTGGGTGCGATGCAGGACCAGGCGGACTTCGCCGTGGACTACCACGAATGGGCGATGCGGCGTCTCAAGCCGTGGTTCGACCACCAGGTGAAGGTCGACCGCGGCGACGAGGCGTTCCTGTCCGGCGGCCCGGAAATGCTTGCCGGGCGGGCGTTCGACGCCGCGACGCGAGCCCAGTTCGCCTTGAACCCCTGCGCGCTCGACGATCCGGTGGTGATGCGGGCCAAGGCCCAGGTACGCCATCTGGTGCTCGCGCCGGAGGTGGCCTTCGGCACCGAGGAGGTTCGCGCCCACGTGGCCCGCTGGCTCGAGGCGCATCCGAAGTTCCCGTCGATGCCGGACGGGCCCTCCCGCGATGACTGGACAGCCATCACCGGAGAGCCCGCGCAATCGGTCAGATAGTGAACAGTTTGAACAGATGTTCGTCGATCGCCGCCGCGGAGACGGGCGCGCACCTGAATCCCACGTGCCCGTCCGGGCGGACGAGATAGGCGCTCCCCCCGCGAATGCCGTAGGCGGCGCGGAAGGCGTCCGCGGTGTCCCGCAACACGGGCAGGTCGAGTTGCGGTGGCACGGCGGCGTCCGGGTGGGCGATGACGAAGACGTTGACCAGCCCGGCGCCCTGGCTGCGCACCTTGGCGGCCAGCTTCTCGAACCCGATCACCTCGTGTTCCTTGGTGGAGGTGTCGACATAGGCCAGCAGGGTGTGGGCCGTGCCGCGGGTCAGCTCGAACAGGCGCACCGGGTGGCTCACCCCGAAGCGCCGCAGGTGCTCGGCGTCGGGTGCCCGGTCGCCCGGTGCGGGTCCGCCGTCGAAGCCGGCTGAGTCTTCGACCACCTCACCGACCAGCGGGCTGCCCGCGTAGGTGAGCGTCATCTGCATGTCGGTGAGGAACTGAAGCTTCTCGTCCTCCATGTCCATCTCGTCGGTGAAGGCCACCCGTACCGCTCTGTCCACAATGGACTTCCCGGCCGGGCGGCGCTCGGCCTGATAGCTGTCCAGCAGATTGGCCGCGGCCGTCCCCTTCACCGCGCTGGCCAGCTTCCAGCCCAGGTTCCACGAGTCCTGGATGCCGGTGTTCATGCCCTGGCCGCCCGCGGGCGGGTGCAGGTGCGCGGCGTCCCCGGCCAGGAAGACCCGGCCGTCCCGATAGCGGTCGACGATGCCGTGCTTGATCCGGAAGATCGACGACCAGCGCAGGTTGCTCGCGGTTGTCCCGGCCGGAGCCAGCTCATCGAGCACGGTCTGGATGTCGGCGAGGGTCGGCGGCGTGTACTCCTGGGAGAAGCCGGGCGGGATGGGCCCGGTGCCGATCTCGGCCATGAGCCGCGGCGGCGCGAGCGTCGCCACCCGGAAGCGGCCGGGCCCGCGCAGCGGCACACACACCAGCATGCCCTTCATCTCCTCGTCCTCGACGTGGATGAAGCGCAGCAGGTGACCCTCGGGCATCGTCCAATCCAGATCGACGTCGCCCAGCATGAACAGCTGCGGGAACATGCCCATGCCACCTTCGAAGGTGGCGCCGATGGCCTGCCGCACAGTGCTGTGCGCGCCGTCGCAGCCGACCAGATAGCGGGCCCGAAGCTGCGAGGTCTGCCCGCCGCCGCTGAGCCGGGCGGTGACGCCGGACGAATCCTGGGTGAACCCGAGCAGCTCCACGCCCCGCTCGACCCGGCCGCCGTGCCGCTCGAAGCAGCCGGTGAGGATCCGCTCGGTGTCGTACTGCGGCAGGCCAAGGTGGGCATAGGGAACCTCGGGCAGGTCCCAGTCGACCTGGTGGGTCTGCCTGCCGTTGACGAACACGGTCTGGCCGTGCAGCCAGCTGCCGGCGTCCATCGCCTCGCCGACGACGCCGATGTTCTCCCAGATTTCCATGGTGCGGCACTGGATGCCGATGGCCTTGTCGGCCTGGCTCGACGGCTCGGCGCGCTTTTCCACCAGCCGGCAGCGCACGCCGCGGCGGGCCAGCTCGATGGCGAGGGTGAGCCCGGCCGGGCCCGCCCCGACCACGAGCACGTCGGTGTCGAATTCGGCAGCCGAGGCGTCGCTGGATCCGGCGATCGACGTCAGGGGCGGCAGATCTGGCACTTTGACCTCCAGGGTGGCCCGGGGTTCGGGCATGGCAATCGCGCTCGGCTTCGGGTTCGCGGCCGGCGCCGGTTTGGCGGCCGCCACCGGCTTCGCGGCCGCCGCCTCGACCTCCGGCAGCATGTCCTCCGGACGGGCGACGATTTCGAATGTGGTGCGTTCAAAGCTTTCCAGCAGGTACGGAAGAAGCGGCGCGGTCTGTTCCATATGAGCCGGATCATCGGCCCACGCGTTGAAGGCCGCTTCGCTTTCCCACTCGGCGAACAGGTGGTAGTTCTTGGTGCCGACCTCCCGAAGCAGCTCCTCGCGGGTGTGCCCGGGAGTGCCGCGCATCCGCTCGGCCACCTTGCGGTAGGCGCGTTCGTAGGACTCCTCCTTGCCGTCCGGGACGACCACCTTGACCACCACCCGGATCCGGGGCGCCTGAGCGTCGACGACGTGCAGCACCTCCAGCGTGCTGCGGTCGGCCGACTCGCGCAGATCGCGCAGGGCCGAGGTGAGCCTGTCCCGGGCGGCGCTGCGGCCGAACAGGTCCAGCGCCCCCTGGTCGGTCCACTCGCTGGTGATGATGAAGTCCCGCGTCTGGTCTGTGTCGCGGCTCAGTTCCTGGCGAAGGTTGCCGGGCACCCGGCTGATCTCCGCGGCCGCTTCGCGCCAGGCGCTTTCGAACTGCGCCTCGCACCCTTCCCGTACCCGCATCCTCAGGATCGCGCGCACAGGCTTGTCGTTGTTCTCGGTCACCGCTGTCCCTCTCGATAACGCTTAACCACCATGCAACTGTTGAACCCGCCGTGGCCGCGGGCGATGACGAGCACCACGTCCTTTTCCATTTCCCGCGGCTGCCGGACAAAGTCCAGCCCGTACCACGGCACGGGCTGGGTCAGGTTGCCCACCGCCGGGGCCACCCCGTCGCGCAAGGCCAGCAGCGCGGTGGCCACGCTGAGCGCGCCGCCTCCCGAACACAGCCGGCCGATGAATCCCTGCGGCGCGCACACCGGTACCGCGCAGATGCCGAACACGGTGCGGATCGCCTCGGCCTCCTGCGTGTCCAATGCGGGCACTGCCGCCCCGTCCGCGATGACCAGACCCACCTGTTCCGGCCGGACCTGGGCGTCGGCGAGCGCGCCGCGCATCGCGCGGATGAGCTGCCGGCTGTCCGGCGCCGGATTCTCGTGGTGGAACGCGTCATGCGTGGCCCTGTACCCGGCTATCTCGCCGTAGATCTGCTGGGCGCCGCGTTCCAGCGCGGTCTGTTCGTCCTCGACCACCAGCACCGCGCCGCCCTCGGCGGGTGCGTAACCGTTGGCGTGAACATCGAAGGGCTGGTAGCCCTCACGCGGATCACGGCTGTGCGTGGTGCGGCCGTTGGCGATCTGGCAGGCCAGCGCATAGGGCGACAGCGGCGCCTCGGTGCCCCCCGCGAGCACCGTCGGCGTGCCCCGCCGGATGACCCGCCGTGCCGCGTGGAGACTGTCCAGCCCGCCCGCTCCCTCGGAGACCAGCACCGAGGCCGGTCCCTTGGTGCCGTGCAGAATGGAGGTCTGCCCGGCGCTGGCGGCGTAGAACCAGGCGATCGACTGGTAGGCGCTGACCGCCGTGCGTCCCTTGCTCCACAACGCTTGGATCTCGCGCTGGCCGAATTCGTTGCCGCCCGACCCGGCCGAGAGCACCACCGACGTCTGGTACGGGTCGTATGCCGCCGGGTCGTACTTGGCGTCATCGAGCGCCAGCTGGGCGGCGGCCAGCGACATCCACGTCCATCGGTCGGTTTGCACCACCAGCCGCGCGTCGACGTGGTCCTCGACGTTGAATCCGTCCACCTGTCCGGCCAGGACGGTGTCGTACCCGCTGGCGTCGAAGGACTCGATCGGGCGCACCCGCAACTCGCCGGCCAGCGTGCTGCGCCAGTGTTCCTCTATGCCGATCCCGCTCGGGGCGACCACCCCGATGCCGGTCACCACAGCGGTTTTGGCCATCTCTGCTTTAGACATCACAGTCCCCATCCCGGCTTGGTGAGCAGGATCGCGGACTGGAACCCGCCGAACCCGCTGCCGACTGAGAGCGCTACGTCGACGCGGTGCTCGCGGGCCTGCCGCGGCACGTAATCGAGGTCGCACTCCGGATCGCTGTGCTCATAGTTGGCCGTGGGTGGCACCACCCCGTGCCGGATCGACTGCACGCACGCCGCCACCTCGATGGCGCCGATCGCGCCGAGCGAGTGGCCGACCATCGACTTGATGGAGCTCACCGGAACGCGGTAGGCGTGGTTGCCGAGGCTGCGTTTGAAGGCGGCCGTCTCGTGCCGGTCGTTCTGGATCGTGCCGGAGCCGTGCGCGTTGACGTAGCCGATCTGTGTGGGATCGATTCGCGCCTCGGCCAGCGCCGCGTTGATGGCCTCGGCCATCTCCACGCCGTCGGGCCGCAGCCCGGTCATGTGATAGGCGTTGCAGCGGTTGGCAAAGCCCCGGATCTCGCACAGCACCTCGGCCCCGCGACGCCGGGCATGTTCGGCTTCCTCCAGGATGAGCACCGCCGCCCCTTCCCCCATGACGAACCCGTCGCGGGTGGCGTCGAAGGGCCGCGAGGCGTGCCCGGCATCATCGTTGCGGGCCGAGGTGGCCCGGATCGCGTCGAAACACGCCATGGAGATCGGCGAGATCGGCGCGTCGGTCGCCCCGGCGATCACCACGTCGGCGTCGCCGTCCACGATGAGCTGATGGCCGTAGCCGACCGCGTCCAGCCCGGACGTGCAGCCGGTGGAGACCACCGCAGCCGGCCCGTGCGCACGGTAGCGGCAGGCCACCTCGGTGGCCAGAGCGCTGGGAACCAGTGCCTGGTAGAGGAACGAGCTGCCGTAGCGCTGATCCACCAGCCAGTTCCGGCCGTGATCGCTGACGACGGCGTACTCGTCCTCCAGCCGCGTGGTGGCGCCCACCGCGCTGCCCATGCTCACCGCGACCGCGTCGTGGTCGACACCGTGCCCGGAGACGAAATCCAGCCCGCTCTGGGCGACCGCCTCGTCCGCCGCGGCGAGCGCGAACTGAACGAAGCGGTCGTTGCGGTAGATCTCCTGCGGGGTAAGGCCCGCGGCCTTCGGGTCGAAGTCGCACTCGGCGGCGATCTGCGAGCGGAAGTCGGCTGGATCGAAGAACGTTATTCTGCGGGTCGCCGTCTGCCCGGCCGTCAACAGCTTCCAGAAGGCTTCGCGGTTGGTGCCGCCGGGAGCGACCACGCCGACGCCGGTGACCACGGTGCGGCGGGCGCCGCCGGTCATCGCGCGGCCTCGCGGGTTTCCTCAGGCAGATCTTCGGTGTCGACGTGGCCCAGGTGCGGCGCCGGTGCCAACGGCGCCAGCTGGAAGACGAGGAAGGCCGGAGTGGAGCCCTCGTTGACCAGCCGGTGGCGCACCCCGATCGGGATGAGGATGCCCTCGTTCGCGCTCAACAGGCGCTCCTCGCCGTTGAGCCGCAACGTGACCACGCCCTGGACGCAGAAGAGGAACTCCTCGGAATAGGGGTGCCAGTGTTCGGTCACCACTTCCAGCGGCTCAAGCCGAAGCGTGCCAAGGAAACCCGACGTCGCGCCGCAGGTGGCGGGAGACAGGATGGTGCGGATGTCGCCACCGCGCCGCCGGTTGGCCGGCACATCGCTGATGGAGATGGTCTTGATGTGGTGGGTGCTGGTGGCTTCAAGTTCCGTGGTCATGCGTTGTCACCTGCTAGCTGCTCGATCTTCTTACGGATGATGTCCATCTGAATCGCCGTGTTGGCGTTGATGCGGTCGGTCATGGCGGCGGTGTCCACCGGCGCGTCGGGGCGCATCCGGAAATCCTGGATCCAGCGCATCCGGGTGCCGCCCGGCTCGGTGGTGTAGATCCATTCGATGTTCATGAACTCGAACGGACCCGGCTCGACCCGGCGCGCGACCACCCGCCGCTTGACCGGATCCGGTGTGCGCTCGGAAACCCAGCTCCACACCTTGCCGTTCTCATCGGGGTGCATGGCCAGCCGGAACCGGACCGTGGCGCCTTGCCGGTCAATGATTTCGGCCGACGCGTACTCGGTGAAAAGCTCCGGCCAGTTCTCGACATCGTTGGTCACATCCCAGACCAGGTCCAGGTCCGAGTTGATGAGAATCGAGTTGTCGACATGTCCGATAGTGGGTGCGCTCATGCGACACGCTCCTGTTCCCGCGCAAGGCTTTCGTTGACGTGACTGACGATCTGGCCGAACGTGTAGGCCAGCGGCTTGTCCGACGGCAGCTCCACCCGGTAGAGGCTCTGCAGCTCGGCCTGCAACTGCAGGAACGCCAGCGAGTCCAGCCCGATGTCGGCGAATGTCCACTGTGGATTTTCGGTACGGGCCTGCGGTGGCAGGCCCGCCTTGGTGACGAGCAACGTCATGAGGTCGTCGATGGAGAATTTCTCGGTCGGCATGGTTCCTCTCCTTCAGGGCAATGCGGGCGCCAAGTCGGCCACCAGCGAGGTGTTGTGGGTGCCTGCGACAAACGGCTGATGCCGCAACGCGGTGCGCAGGAAGTCGCGGTTGGTGCACACGCCGGGACCTTCGGCGTGGAATTCGTCCAGGGCGCGCAACATCCGCGCCAGTGCCTGCGGCCGATCCGGTCCCCAGACCGAGATCTTGGCCAGCAGCGGGTCGTAGGCCGGCGAGATCCGGCTGTTGCAGCGGGCATCGGTGTCCACTCGCACGAACGGGCCACCCGGCAGGCGAAGCTCGGTCAGCTGGCCCGGCGTGGGCAGGAAGTCGCGCGCCGGGTCCTCGGCGTTGATCCGGCATTCGATCGCGGCGCCGCGCGGGATGAGCTCGCTTTGCCGCAGGCTCAACGGATTCCCGGCGGCGATCAGCAGCTGTTCGCGGATCAGATCGACGCCGTAGACCATCTCGGTCACCGGATGCTCGACCTGGATGCGGCAGTTGACTTCCATGAAGTACCACCGGTCCGGGCCGTCGAGGAGAAACTCGACGGTGCCCGCGCCCACGTACCCGGTGGCGACCAGCGCGCGCACGGCCGCCTCGCAGATCTCCTCGGTCAGCGAGGCCGGCATGCTCGGGGCCGGTGTCTCCTCGATAATCTTCTGCCGCCGCCGCTGCACCGAACAGTCGCGCAGCCCCAGATGCACGCCGCCGCCGTAGCCGTCGCAGACCACCTGTACCTCGACGTGGCGCGCCGAGGGCAGATACCGCTCGATGTAGACACGGTCGTCGCCGAACAGCGCCTGTGCCGTGGTGCGGATCTCGCGATAGCGCTGCGGCAGTTCACCGGCCTCGCTGACCACGCACATGCCGCGCCCGCCGCCGCCCGCCACCGCCTTGACGATGACCGGATAGCCGACATCGGCGGCGACCTTGGCCGCCATGTCCGCGTCCACAATCGGCTCGATGCTGCCCGGCAACATGGGCAGGCCGACCTCGGCCATGGCCCGGCGCGCCGATGACTTGTCGCCCAAGCGATCCATGACAGCGGCGGGCGGGCCTACGAAGGTCAGGCCCGAGGTTTCGCACGCCTCGGCGAAATCCGGTACCTCGGAAAGGAAACCGTAGCCGGGATGCACCGCGTCGGCGCCGGTGGCCAGCGCCGCCTCGACGACGGCGGAAAGGTTGAGATAGCTGAGCTTGGCCGGGCCGGGGCCGATGCACACGGCCTGGTCGGCCAGGCCTACCACGGCCGAGTTGCGGTCCTCGGTGGAATACACCGCGACCACCCGCAGCCCCATCTCCCGGCAGGTGCGGGCGACGCGCAGCGCGATCTCGCCCCGATTGGCGATGAGCACAGTCTTGAACACGGCTGCCCCCCGCTATTCCGAGCACGCGGTGGCGAAGGTGAACAGGCGGTCGCCGTACTCGACGGGACCCCCGTTCGCGGCGAGGACGGCGATGACCTGTCCATCGCGTTCCGCCTCGATCGGGATCATCAGCTTCATCGCCTCGACGATGCCGACCTGTTGTCCCGCGCGGACCAGATCTCCTTCGGCCACAAAGGGCGCCGCCCCCGGCTCCGGGGAGACGTAGAACGTGCCGACGGTGGGTGCGCACAGATCGAACAGGCCACTCGCGGTCGCCGTTTCGCCTGCGGTCAGTTCTTCAGCCGTGGCAACGTTTTGTGGTACCACGCCGGCCGGCGCGGAGCCGACATGCGCCGGCCATTCCAGCTCGACCTGCACGTCTCCGGCGCGGATCCGCAGCGCCCGCGGCTGGCTGTTGACGTCCGCGAGGAGCTGTTGCGCGCTGCGGCTGACATCGTTCAGCGCCTCCGCGAGCGAACCGGCGCCGATGCGCGGTTCGGAATTGATCACCTCAGTCACGAGATCCTCCTGTCAGAAGCGGTCACCAGGGCCGGTGCGGCGTAGAGCGCCCGGCGGCTCGTGCCGTCGAAATCGCGGTACCGGGCACGCCTGGCGGCGATCAGCCCGGCTGGGTCCAAAGCATCCAGTTCGGCCAGCTCGTATCGGATGGCCGTGCGCAGCAAGGACGCGGCCTGCGCCGGATCGGTCTCGGCGCCGCCGGGCGGCTCCGGAATCACGCCGTCGGCCACGCCCAGCTCCAGAAGGGACCGCGCGTCGATCCGAAGCGCCTGTGCGGCCTCGGGCGCGGCGGAGCGCTCGCGCCACAGAATCGCGGCGCACCCCTCCGGGCTGATGACGGTGTAGAAGCCGTTCTCCATCACCAGCAGGCGATCGGCCACGGCGATGGCCAGAGCGCCTCCGCTGCAACCCTCGCCGGTGACCACCGTGACCACGGGAACCGGCAGCGTGGACATCAGCCGCAGGTTCTCCGCGATCGCGCTTGCCTGCCCCTGCAGCTCGGCGTCCAGACCCGGATGCGCCCCGGGCGTGTCCACCAGCGTCACGATCGGCAATTTCCATTTGGCGGCCAGCCGCATCAGCCGCCCCGCCTTGCGATATCCGGCCGGCGCCGGCATGCCGTACCGGTGGGCGGTCAGGTCGGCGGGCGTGTGCCCTTTCTCGTGCCCGATAACGACTATCGGGTCGCCACCGAGCCGGCCGACGCCGCCGATGATGGCCGGGCAGTCGCCGCCGACCCGGTCTCCGCGCAGCTCCTCGAAATCGTCGAGGATCATCCGCAGATAGTCGGAGGTGGTCGGCCGCCCGATGTCGCGGGCCTTGCGCACCGCCTCCCACGCCGGGCGTTGCTCCAGCGCCTCCGGCTCGCGGACGACGATCTGCTCCACCGGCTCGGTGTAAGCGGTGCGCCGCCGTCCGGTGGCCAGCGACAGCAACCTTCCCAGCCGGTCACGCAACGCCGAGCGGGGACACACCTGATCGATGAATCCCCGCTCCAGCAGGAATTCTGAGGTCTGGAAACCGTCGGGCAGCTTCTCCCGGATGGTCTCCTGGATTACCCGTGGCCCGGCGAAGCCGAGCCGCGCGCCGGGCTCGGCCATGATCACGTCGCCGAGCAGGGCGAAAGAGGCGGCCACTCCGCCATAGGTGGGATCGGTGATCAGGCAGACGGTGGCCAGCCCGGCCTCGTTGAGCTGTTGCAGCGCCTGTGCCGTCTTCACCATCTGCAGCAGGCCGACCACGCCTTCCTGCATCCGCACCCCACCGGACGCGGTGGCGATCACCAGCGGCGAGCCGTCGAGAAGGGCGGTCTCGGCGGCCAGCGTGATGATTTCGCCCACCGCGCCGCTGAGGCTGCCGCCCATGAACCGGAAGTCCATGGCCGCGATCACCGCGGGCGTGCCGCCCACCCGAACCCGTGCGCACAGGACGGCTTCGCGCAGGCCGGTGGCCTCGCGCGCCTCCACTATCCGGCTCGGGTAGGGCCGACGGTCGACAAAGGCGAGCGGATCGCTGTCGGGCAGGTCGAAATTGAGCAGCTCGAGCGAGTCCGGGTCGGCGAGCAGGGCGAGCCGCTCGGTCGCGGTCAGCGCGCCGTAGCAGCCGCACTGTGGGCATACTCCGTCGGCGCTGGCCATTCGCCGGCCGTAGATGACGGCCTGGCAACCGGGGCACAGCACCCACGGCGCCTGCGTCGGTTCTGCCATTCCGATACCCCCTTTCACTGATAAATGCCTGTTACATCTGATTCGAGGCTTTGTGCCGATATCGACCCTTCCAGTACCCCGCTAGACGATCGGTGGAATTTCACTCGCGTTCGGCCATAAGTCGCTGACCAGGGATCCGAGCGAAGATCGGCGAGAATCCGATGGGCCTAGTAGGTTTGATCACAGAACAAACTGAAAGTTCCAATTGGGGGGCTTTTGGGCTTCTGCGACATTCGGAGGAAACATGGACTGTCGCGTTCTCGGCCAATTGGCGGTGCGCTCCGGCGGCCGCGTCGGCTGCCTGACCGCGCCCAAGCCGCGCAAGGTGCTCGCCTTGCTGCTGATGCGGGCCAACCTTGTCGTGCCAATCGAGACCCTGAGCCGTGAGCTTTGGCGCGATGAGCCGCCCGCCAGCGCTCAGACCACCCTGCAGACCTATGTCCTGCAGGTGCGGCGGATGCTCGCCGCCACCCTGGGGCTCAGCTCCGAGGAGGTGGCCCGCGACATCCTGGTCACCGCCGCGGACGGGTACCTGCTTCGCGTCCAGCAAGGCGAGCTGGACCTCCACGAATACTCCAGGCTGGCCGCCGAGGGGCGCGCCGCCCTGGCCGAGCGGGACGACACCCTCGGCTCCTGCTTGCTGGGCAAGGCATTGAAGCTGTGGCAGGACGCGGCTCTGGTCGACGTGCGGCTCGGCCCGGTGCTGACCGTCGAGGTCAGCCAGCTGGAGGAGAGCCGGCTGGCCACGTGCAAGCTGCGCTTCGACGCCGAGCTGCGCCTCGACCGGCACCATGCGGTGCTCTGCGAGCTGAGTGGTCTGGCCGCGCAGCACCCGCTGCACGAGGATCTCCAGGCGCAGTACATGGTCGCCCTCTACCGCGCCGGGCGCCGAACCGACGCCCTCAACGCTTTTCAGCGGCTACGCCGGACCCTGCTTGAGGACGTCGGGCTGGAACCGTCGCGGCGGATCCACAGCCTTCAGCGCGCGATCCTGTCCTCGGATCCGGCCCTGGACCACTTCGCCTTCCTGGGCGCGGAGCAGCCGGCCTGACCCCGGGTTACCGCATCCGATGTGGACACCCGCCGAAAATTGGGTGTTCGCGACCGAATTCAGGGTAGGGCCAGGGTTGGCCAATCCGCCACGGCCGCCCCATAATCGATGATGATGGCGCGGGACTGGGCTTTTGCCGGGCGTGACGGGGAGCTGGCGTTCATGAACGCCGCATTCCGTCAGCCCGAATGTGCCGCCCTGGTGGTCACGGGTGACGCTGGGGTGGGCAAGACGGCGCTGGTACGGGCCGCATTGGCGGCCTGGCGGCGGCAGGGTTTGCATATCGAATGGGCGGCGGCGACCCGCACGGTGGCCGCCATTCCGTTCGGTGCGGTGGCCCATCTGCTTGGACCGCAGGTCGATGCGGGCCCGACCGGGCTGCTGCTGTCCATCACCGACTATTTCTCGGCACTGCCCGGCAGGCGGCGGGTGGTGATCGGAGTGGACGACGCCAACCTTCTGGATCCGGCGTCGGCCGCGGCGATCGCCCACCTGATCTCAGCCGGGCTGGCGTTCGTGGTGATGACACTGCGCCGTGACGCCGAGGTGCCCGAGCTCGCGGTCTCGCTTTACAAGCAGGGCCGGGCGGAACGCCTTGAGCTGGAAGGCCTGCCGCCACAGGTGCTCGATTCACTGATCGACAAGTATGTGGACGGCCAGGTCGACGGGTTGAGCCGGCGGCGTCTGCACGATCTCGTGCGGGGCAACCCGTTGGCGCTACGCGAGATCCTGCGTGGCGGTGGGCTTCATCAGCGTCACGGAGTGTGGTTGCTGGACACCTCCTTCGCTGTGCCCGACCAGCTCGCCGATCTGGTGTGGCATCGCCTGCAGAACCTCGACCCGGCCGCGCGCGCCGTGCTTGAGATGGTCACCTGCGGCGAGCCGGTGTCGCTGTCGGTTCTGGAGCGGCTCGCCGACTTCACCGCGATCGACCTGGCTGAAGCCTCCGGCGCGGTGGTGGTCGAGCCCGCCCAGGCCCGGGTCGAGGCACAGCTGGCGCATCCCCTTTACGGCGAGGTGATCCGGGCCCGGCTGTCGGCCGCTCGGGCCAGGCAGATCTACCGCCACCTGTCCGAAGCCATCCTCGCCACCCCGATGCGCCGCCGCGACGATGCCTTGCGGGCCGCGCTGTGGCAGGTGGAAGGCGGCAGGGTCATCGACGCCGAGGTGGTCCGCGCCGGAGCCGCGCTGGCGGTGGGCCGCGCGGATCTCGTCATCGCCGAGCGGCTCGCACGGGCCGCGCGGCTGGCACAGCCGAGCCCGCAGGCCGACCGGCTGCTCGCCGAGATCCTGCAATATCGGGGCCGCGACGCCGAAGCCACGATGTTGTTGGCGGAGCAGGCTTCCCACGATGCCGAGCCGGTGAGCTGGGCGGTCACCCATGCCGAGAACCTCTACTGGGGCAACGGCGACTTCGCCGCCGCGGAGAGGATGCTGGCCGCCGTCTTCGATCAGCCGGGTGGCGACGCGGCGCGCGGCTCCTGGTCCTGGATCCTCTTCTTCGACGGTCAGTGTGAAAGGGCGCTGCGCGAGGCGCTGGCTGTCCGGGATGGACAGTCACAACTGGCGGTGGTGTGGGCTTGTGCCAGCGGTTCGGCGGCGTCTGGGTTCCTCGGCGATCCCGTGGTGTCCGCGGACTTCTTCCAGCGCGGCATGCGGATCGCCCGCGAGAAAGCCGACGAGCTGCCGTGGGCCGCCTTCGAGATCGAGATCGGGTACTGCCTCTCCAACCTGGCCATGGGCGACCTGGCCCAGGCCGAAACCGTGACCGGAGGCGGATACCAGGCCGCTCTCGCCTCGGGCATGCCGATGATGGTGGCCGGGTGGGCCTTGCACTCCGGTCTGGTGGCCGCCGCCCGCGGCCACCTGGACAGGGCCGCGCACCTGTTGCGGGAGGCGGTCGGGCGGCTGGAGGAGAACGACACCTTCCACGTCGCGCGGTGCTGTGTCGGCGCGCTCGCCTGGATAGCCGGAACCAAGGGCGACCCGGAGGCCGCGCGGCGCTGGATGCACCGCGCGGACGAGCTGGCCGGTCGCCACAACCGGATTTGGGAGCCATCGCTTGGCATCTGGCGAGCCTGGGTGGAATATGCCGAAGGGGCACAGCTGGCGGCCGTCGATTCGGCAAGGCGCTCGGCTCAGCTCGCCAACGAGCTGGAGCTGCCCACCATCGAGGCGGCGGCCCGCTACGAGACGATAAGGCTGGGCGTGCCCGCCGCGCAGTGCGCCACCGATCGCAAGCGCCTGGCAGAGCTGGCCGCGCAGTTGCGCACCCCGTTCGCGCAAACCCTTGCCACCGCGGCCGAAGCCGTGGCGGGCGAGGATGCCGGGGCACTGCTGGCCGCGGCGCGAAGTTTCGAGCAGCTGGGTCACGATCTGCTCGCGGCCGAAGCGGCCACCGTGGCCACCCGGCTGTGGCAGGCGGCCGGCATGCGCAGCCGGCACAGCGGCGCGCTGCTCTACGCGAGCAAGCTGCGCGACCTCTGCCCGGGGGCCCGAACCCCTTTGCTCGCAAGCGATCAGGACTTCCACCTGCTCAGCCCGCGCGAGCGGGAGGTGGCCATGCTGGCGACCCGGCACAGCAGCCGGGAGGTGGCCGAGCAGCTGGGGCTGGCGGTCACCACCGTCAACAACACCCTTGCCCGCGCCTGCACCAAGCTCGGTGTCTCGGGCCGGCAGGGGCTGCGGGTGGTTCTGGGCGACGCGGCCGAACGCTGATGGCCGAAAGCTGATGGCCCGGGCGCGGCGCGCCCAGGCCATCGATTGCCTTGCTGCTAAATCGACTTGGCGATGTCGACTTCACCATCGGAGTCGGTGTCCAGCTCCATGAAGTCGGCCTTGCCGTCGCCGTCGGTGTCGAACGTGCGGACATCGGCCACGCCGTCGCCGTCGGTGTCAAATGCCACGATCTCGGTGCGCTCATCATCACTCATGCGCACACCTTGGCCAACCCCAGGCGATATGTCAACGAGGCGTTCGGCCGCCGCTAGTGGTCAGTTCAGGTCGCGCCGGGCCAGCAGCGGCTCGATGCTCGGCCCGCGGCCGCGAACCGCCCGGAAAGCGGCGAGCGACTCGACACTGCCGCCCACACTGAGCAGCTCCCGCCGGAAGATGTCGCCGTTTTCCCGGCGCAGCCCGCCGTTTTCGGTGAACCATTCGACCGTGTCCGCGTCGAGCACCTCGCTCCAGATGTAGGAGTAGTAGGCGGCGCTGTAGTCGCTGGCCCAGATGTGCGCGAAGTAGTTCGTCCGGTACCGGGGCGGGATCGCCGCGATCGACACCCCCGCCTCCTGCAACGCCTTGGCCTCGAAGGCGGCCGGGTCGGCGGGCGGCTCGGTGATCTGGTGCCAGGCCAGGTCGAGCAGGGTCGCGGCGAGGTACTCGGTGGAGCGGAAACCTTCGTTGAACCCCGACGCCGCCCGGAATCGCTCCACCAGCTCGATCGGCATCGGCTCGCCGGTCTGATAGTGCTTGGCGTAGTTGGTGAAAACCTCCGGCCAGGTCGCCCACATCTCGTTGACCTGTGAGGGGAATTCGACAAAGTCGCGGGGCACCTTCGTCCCGGCGAATCGGGGATAGCGCACGCTGGAGAACAGGCCGTGCAGGGCGTGGCCGAACTCGTGGAACATGGTGTTGACCTCGTCGAAGGTGAGCAGCGCGGGCTCGCCTTCCGGTGGCTTGACAATGTTCATGTTGTTCACCACCACCGGCTTGGTGCCGAACAGCCGGGACTGGCTGACCAGCTCGTTCATCCAAGCGCCGCCGCGCTTTCCGGCCCGGGTGTGGTAGTCGGCCAGGAACAGCCCGAGCGGCGAACCGTCCTCATTGAACACCTCGAAGACCCTCACCTCCGGCAGGTAGCCGACGAGGTCGGGCCGCGGGACGACGGTGATGCCGTAGAGCTTGTGCGCGGCGAAGAAGATGCCGTCGACCAGCACCCGCTCCAGCTCGAAGTAGGGACGCATGGTCGCACTGTCCACATTGTACTCAGCCCGGCGCACCTGCTCGGCGTAGAACGGCCAGTCCCATGCGGCCAGCTGAACGCCGCCGGCCAAGGTCTGCAGGGCCGTCTCCTCCTGCGCCGCGTTGGCCACCGCGGCCGGGGTTATCCGGCCGAGCATCTCCATCACCGTGTCGGCGTTGCCCGCGGTCAGGTCGGCGATTACATAGTCGGCGTGGCTGGCGAAGCCCAGCAGCCGCGCGCGCTCCAGCCGCAGCACCGCCATCTGCGCGGCGATTTCGGCGTTCTCTTCAGCCGCTCGGCCCATGGACGCTTCGTGTACGCGGCGGCGCAGCTCCCGGTTGGTCAGCGTGGCGAGGACCGGCTGCGAGGTGGGAAGGATCAGGCTGATCGCGTACTTGCCGGGGTGGCCCCGCTCGGCCGCGGTCTGTGCCGCCGCGGCGATTTCGCCTTCGGACAGGCCGTCCAGCTCCTGCGCCGTGTCCACCACGACGAGCGCGTCGTTCATCGCGGCGAGCAGATTCTGATTGAAGGTGGTGGATGCTTCGGCGAGCTCGCGGTTGAGCTCGGCGAGGCGGGTCTGGTCGGCTTGCGGCAGCGCCGCCCCGGCGCGGACCAGGTCGAGGTAGTACCGCTCGACGAGCCGCTGCTCTTCGGCGCCCTCGACCTCATCGATCGCGTCGTAGAGCGCCTTGATGCGCGCGAACAGCTTGCTGTTGAGCAGGATCGCGTCGCGGTGGGCGGCGTAGAGCGGGGCCACCTGCGCCTCGATCGCGCGTAGCGCCTCGTTGCTGTTGGTGGAGGTCATGATGGTGAACACCAGCTTTGCCCGTTCCAGCAGCTGGCCGGACCTTTCCATGGCCTCGATCGTGTTGGCGAAGGTGGGCGCGTCGGCCTGCTCGGCGATCGCCGTCACCTCGGCCAGCTGTTCGGCCATGCCCTGCTCGTAGGCGGGCAGATAGTGCTCATCACGGAGGAGAGCGAACGGGGGCAGGTGATAGGGAAGCGTGCTTGGTGTCAACAAGGGATTAGCAGTCACAGCCCGTTCACTCCTTACGCGGTCGATCAGGTTAGCTTTCCTTAAACTAGCCTTCCGCGCCACCGCGGTTTGACCACCCTCGCGTGGGGGGTTGATCCGGGCGCGATCGGCTGGGATGCTGCATGCGGCAGAGCCGATTTGCGTCGCGGGCGATCCCCGCACCCTTCCGGACCTCCTGGGCTGTAATTTCGGCGCGTGCGAAGCGACGCGCGGCAGGCTGCCCAGAAAGGCGGCGACATCCAAGCCCGATCTTGGCAACCTTCGGCCGCCAAAGATCGTCAGGATGTCACCGCCGGCGGCCTGCGACTCGCGGCACCAGGTTTTTGGGACCCCGGAGGGATTTTGTGTTTCTTACCCCGCATGAGCAGGAGCGCCTGCTGATCCATGTGGCCGCGATGGTGGCCCAGCAACGCCGCGCGCGCGGTCTGCGCCTCAACTATCCCGAAGCGGTCGCGGTGATCACCTCCTTCCTGCTGGAGGGCGCTCGCGACGGCCGGACCGTGGTGGACCTCATGGAAGCCGGGCGTGGCGTGCTCACCGCGCAGGACGTGCTCGACGGCGTCCCGGAGATGCTGAAGGAGGTGCAGGTGGAGGCGACCTTTCCGGATGGGACCAAGCTGGTGACGGTGCACCACCCGGTGCGGTGATCCCGGGTGAGATCGTCTTCGGCGAAGGCGAGGTCGAGATCAACGCCGGGCTGGAGCTGACCGTGGTCACCGTCGTCAACACGGCGGATCGGCCGGTGCAGGTCGGTTCGCACTATCACTTCGCGCAGGCCAACCCGGGGCTGGAGTTCGATCGGAAAGCGGCCTGGGGCAAGCGCTTGGCGATCCCCGCCGGTACCTCGGTGCGCTTCGAGCCGGGCGTGACCCGCGAAGTCGAACTCGTCCCGCTGGGCGGTGCCCGGATAGTCCCCGGACTCCGCGGCGGTACCCCCGGCAACCTGGATGCGGAGGCCATGGCATGAGCTATCTGAGCCGGGATCGATACGCGGCCCTGTATGGCCCCACCGCTGGGGACAGGGTGCGGCTGGCCGATACCAACCTGATGATTGAAATTGAAGAGGACCGCTGTTTCGGCGGCGATGAGGCGGTCTTCGGCGGTGGCAAGGTGATCCGCGAGTCCATGGGGCAGTCGCGGGTGACGCGGGCCGAAGGCGCCTTGGACACCGTCATCACCGGTGCGGTGGTGCTTGACCACTGGGGCATTGTCAAGGCCGACGTGGGGATCCGCGACGGGCGCATCGTGGCGCTCGGGAAGGCGGGCAACCCCGACACCATGAACGGGGTCCACCCCGCCCTGATCATCGGCCCGTCGACCGAGGTCATCGCGGGCAACGGAAAGATTCTCACGGCCGGCGCGGTGGACACCCACGTCCACTTCATCTGCCCGCAGCTCATCGACGAGGCCCTGGCCGGTGGGGTGACCACCCTGGTCGGTGGCGGCACCGGCCCGGCCGAGGGCACCAAGGCCACCACGGTCACCCCCAACGCGTGGCACCTGGCCCGCATGCACGAGGCGCTGGACACCTTCCCGGTCAACGTTTTATTGCTGGGTAAGGGAAACACGGTCTCCGAGGAGTCCATGTGGGAGCAGCTGTGCGCCGGAGCCGGTGGTTTCAAACTTCATGAGGATTGGGGTACCACGCCAGCCGTCATCGACGCGTGCCTGCGCGTGGCGGATCAGTCCGGAGTCCAGGTGTCCATTCACACCGACACCCTCAACGAGGCCGGTTTCGTGCAGGACACCCTGGCCGCGATCAATGGCCGGGCGATCCACACGTATCACACCGAGGGCGCCGGTGGCGGGCACGCGCCCGACATCATCACCGTGGCCAGCCACCCCAACGTGTTGCCGTCCTCGACCAACCCGACCCGGCCTTACACCCACAACACCCTGGCCGAGCACCTGGACATGCTGATGGTCTGCCATCACCTGAACCCGGCCGTGCCCGAGGACCTGGCCTTCGCGGAAAGCCGGATCAGGCCGAGCACCATGATGGCCGAGGACCTGCTGCACGACCTGGGCGCGATCTCCATCATCGGCTCGGACTCCCAAGCGATGGGCCGCATCGGCGAGGTGGTCATCCGCACCTGGCAGACCGCGCACGTGATGAAGGATCGGGTTGGATCGCTACCCGGAGACGGCGTCGCCGACAACCATCGGGCACGCCGTTACGTGGCCAAGTACACCATCTGCGCAGCGATGGCCAATGGCCTGGAGCAGGAGATCGGCTCGGTCGAGCCGGGAAAGCTGGCCGATCTGGTGCTCTGGGATCCAGCCTTCTTCGGGGTAAGGCCGCACCTGGTCATCAAGGGCGGGATGATCGCCTACGCGCAGATGGGCGACGCCAACGCTTCCATTCCCACTCCGCAGCCCGTGCTGCCCCGGCCGATGTTCGGGGCATTCGGTGCGGCGGCTGCGGCGACCAGCGTCTCCTTTGTGGCGCCGGCCGCCATCGAAGCCGGGCTGAAGCTCGACGTGCGGCGCAGGCTGGTGCCGGTGGCCGACGTCCGTTCGCGTGGAAAGGCCGACCTGCCGGAAAACGATGCCATGCCCCACATCGAGGTCGACCCGGACACGTTCACGGTGCGCATCGACGGCGTCGTCTACGAGCCGGGTCCGGTCACCGAGCTGCCCATGGCCCAGCGCTACTTCCTGTTCTGAGGCCGGGCATGACCAGCGCGCTGCTTCTTCTCGCCGACGGCCGTTTCCCGGCCGGGGGCCACGCCCACTCCAGCGGCCTGGAAGCCGCCGTGGCCGCCGGCCGGGTCAGCAGCCTGTCCACATTGGAGTCATTCCTGCTGGGCCGCCTCTATACCACCGGCCTGGTCACCGCCGCCTTCGCCGCCGCCTCGCACCACGCCGCCGCTCACCCTGCGACCAGCACAGCCGCCGCTCACCCTGCGGCCCAAGGCGCTGCCGCCGCCCACCTTGCCACCCCGTCCGGTGCGGTGGAGGGTGGGTCGGTGCCGCGGCTGGGGGACATGGAGTGCGCAGCGGGGTCGGAGGTGCTGCTGCAGCTGGATGAGGAGCTGGAGGCGCGCATGGCTTCACCGGCCACCAGGGTGGCTTCGCGTAAGCAGGGGGCGGCTTTGTTGCGGGCGGCAAAGATGGTCTGGCCGGGTGACGGCTATGGGCTCCTGCCGCAGCGGCGCGACGGGGTGCATCACGCCGTGGTGCTGGGCGTGACCGCGGCGGCGGCGGGGCTGTCCTGCGCTGAGGCGGCGCTGATCGCGTGCTATTCGCAGGTGACCGGTCAGGCCAGCGCCGCCTTGCGGCTCTTGGGGTTCAGCCCCTACGACATCCAGCGGCTGCTTGCTCAGCTGGCCGGGCAATGCGACGCGGTGGCCATGGCGGCCACGGCGCACGCCGGGAAGGACCCGGCCGAGTTGCCCATGTTTTCCTCACCGCTGGCCGACATCTCGGCCGAGCTTCATGCGACCTGGGAGGTGCGTCTCTTTGCATCCTGAAACCGTGCACACCCATCCGGACCCGAACGTTGACCCGCACTCGGCTTTGCACCATCACGGTGCGTTTCGGGTGGGCATCGGCGGGCCGGTCGGCTCGGGCAAGACCGCTCTGGTGGCGGCGCTGTGCCGGGCTTTCGCGGGCGAGCTGCGGCTCGGCGTGGTCACCAACGACATCTACACCACCGAGGACGCCGACTTCCTCAAACGGGCCGGAGTGCTTGACCCGCAACGCATCCGGGCGGTGGAGACCGGGTGCTGCCCGCATACCGCGATCCGCGATGACATCTCGGCCAATCTGGCCGCCATCGAGGAACTCGAAGAGGAGCTGGGCCAGCTGGATCTGGTGCTCGTGGAAAGCGGAGGCGACAACCTCACCGCCACCTTCAGCCGTGGCCTGGTCGACAGGCAGATCTTCGTGGTGGATGTGGCCGGGGGTGACAAGGTACCCAGAAAAGGAGGCCCCGGAGTCACTGCCGCCGACCTTCTCGTCATCAACAAGACCGACCTGGCGCCCATGGTGGGAGCGGATCTGTCGGTGATGGAGCGTGACGCCAGGGCACGCCGCGGTGACCTGCCCACCATCTTCCTTTCGATCGCCCAGGATCGGCAGGCGGTCAAGGTGGCCGACTGGATTCGCGCGCTCCTGGCGCACGAGCACTGATGCGGGCCGTCGCCCGGGTGGTGGCGCAGGCCGACGACGCCGGCGTCACCCGGCTGACCGGGCTGCGCAGCGAAGCGCCGCTGCTGTTGCGGCACACCCCGGCTACCACCGGCCCGGCCGTCGTGCACCTGCTTGGCGGCGCGGCCGGTCCGCTCGGCGGCGACGAGCTGCGGCTGGAGATCGCGGTGGGGGAGCGGGCGCGGCTGTGCGTGCGCGGCATCGCCGCCTCCATCGCGTTGCCCGCCCGGTCGGGCGCGGTGTCGCGGATGACAGTCACGGTTCGGGTGGCGAGCGGCGGTGAGCTGCACTGGCTGCCCGAACAGCTCATCGCGGCGCGCGGCTGCCACCACCTCGCCATGTCCAATGTGGAGCTCGCGGAGGGCGCCCGGCTGCTCTGGCGCGAGGAGCTGATCTGCGGACGCCATGACGAGCAACCCGGCGACGTCACGGTGAGCACCTCGGTGACCTATGCCGGAAAACCATTGCTGCGTCAGGCTTTACAGGTCGGCCCGAGCGCCGTGCACTGGGCCGGCCCCGGCGTGCTGGGCGGGGCCAAAGCCGTCGGCAGCCTCCTTGGCGTCAACAGCGAATCATGGCCTGAACCGAGGACGGCCGCGCCGGAGGCGATGATGGCGCAGTCGGAGGTGGCCAGCCCGACAGCGGTTCGGATGCCACTGGGCACCGGGCCCGGCTGGCTGGTGACGGCTACCGCCGAGGCAGCGCCGGCGCTGCGGGCTGTGCTGACTCCAGCGCGGTGATGAGGGTCGCCAGGTGGCCGGCCAGCTCGGCCGGGCAGGCGCCGGCAAGGTCGAGCTCGAGGTCGAGGGCGACCCGGGCCTGGGTTTCGCGCCCGCGCCGGGTGAGAAAGGCGCGGATGCGCCGCCGGTCGGCGGGATCGATGCGGCGGTAGACAAGGTTGTCCTCGGCCAGCTGATCGACCAATTTGGTCAGGCTTCCCGGCGGCAGCAGGCAATGATCGGCAACCTCGGTCATCGGGTGGCCCAGGCCATCGGCGAGCAGGGTCAGCACCCGCCACCCGGGCACGGTGAGCCGCTCGTTTTCCAGCACGGCGGCCAGCCTGCGCGCGACGAGTTTCTCCGCGCGCGCCAACAGGACGACGATGTCGCCCGTCTGCCCGCCCACCGGTCCTCCGATCTGAAAACGGCTGCCCCATGCTACAGAACGGCGGCAGGTTCCCGACACACCTTCCAGATCGCGGCCCGGGCCGGGAGTATCGACGGCATGCGCAACTTCGCGGTGGATCGGTCGGCGGTGACGGTCGCGCTGGTCTACCCGATGCAGGGTCCGGCCGGCATCTTCGGCCCGACCTGCGAGCTGTGCGCGCAGCTGGCGGCCGAGGAGGTCAACAGGTCCGGCGGGGTGCTCGGGCGCGAGCTGCGCCTGCTGCCGGTCGACGGCGGCGCCTCCCCGCAGCTGGTAGCCGCGCAGGTGGCGGCGCTCGTGTCGCTCGGGGTCGTCGACGGCGTCGCCGGATGGCACATTTCGTCTGTGCGCCAAGCGATCGCGCCGCGCATCGCGGGCCGGGTGCCCTATGTGTACACGGCGCTCTACGAGGGCGGAGAGCGCACCGAGGGGGTCTTCCTCACCAGCGAGACCCCGGACGGGCAGCTGCGCCCGGCCATGCAGCTGCTCACCCGCGAGCGGCGGATCAAGCGCTGGTTCATCGTGGGCAACGACTACGTGTGGCCCCGCCGCACGGCGCGGGCCGCGCGGCGCTACGCGTTCGCGCTGGGGTCGGCCATCTGCGGGCAAGCCTTTGTGCCCCTTGGCACGCAAGACTTTTCCGGGGTGCTGCGCTGCATCGAGCGCAGCGAGGCCGACGCGGTGCTGATGCTGTTGGTGGGCAACGACGCGGTGCGCTTCAACCGCGCCTTCGCCCGCTACGGCCTGGCCGCGCGCTGCCCCCGGCTGAGCACGCTGATGGACGAGAACATGCTGCTGGCCGGCGGGGCCGGGGCGGGGGAGGACCTGTTCAGCGCGGCCGGTTTCTTCGCCTCCCTGGTGACGCCGGAGAATCTGGACTTCCACGGCCAGTACGCGGCCCGCTTCGGCGCCGACGCGCCACCGCTGGGCAGCCTCGGCGAGTCCTGTTACGAGGGCGTGCTTCTGCTCGCCGCGCTCATCGAGCGGGCCCGCGCGCTGGACGTGCGCTCGATCGAGGCGGGTGCCGAGTCGGTCAGCTACGAAGGCCCGCGTGGCCTGTTGCAGGTGCGACGCCGTCATGTGCGGCAGCGAATCTATCTGGCCAAGGCACG
Source organism: Rhizocola hellebori (assembly GCF_016862955.1). Classification (GTDB taxonomy): domain Bacteria; phylum Actinomycetota; class Actinomycetes; order Mycobacteriales; family Micromonosporaceae; genus Rhizocola; species Rhizocola hellebori. The sequence goes on from NZ_BONY01000071.1 coordinate 34,988, forward strand.
CGGGCTGGAGTTCGACGTGGTGGCACAGCTGACGTCGTAAGCCGAATTCACAAGCCCTGTCGGCCGGTTGTGAAGCCGTTCGAGTATTGACTGTCACGGTCGTTCCAAGAATACTTCCTGTAGGAAGTAATCCTCCACATGGTTCCTATCGATGGCTGCCGCGCGCGCTTTCCAATTCGCTTGGAAAGCCGTTTGTGGCAGCCATTTCCGCGCCTTCGACCCGGGGCTGGAATTGCTGATGGAAACGGGTAATTAAGGGCTGGGAAACATCGGCGTAATCGAATTCATCGACGCTAATCCTGCCCAGCCATAAGGCGGAAATCCTCGGCACAACCGAGCCAGGCCGCCGCCATGGTGCCCCACCGCCGACCCACATCCTCACCCGGCGCTGTTTCTCCGCAAGCATCCGCATTCCATTCCTGGCGAGGAGTCTCATGTCGACTATTCGCGGCCGCGTGGCCGTACTGTGCGCGGCGCTGGCCGTCGCGCTCGTGCTGCCCGGCTGTGGCAGCAAGACCGGTGAAACCACGTCAACCGGTGTCACCATTGACGTTTCCGGGGACACCATCAAAGTAGGCCTGCTCAACTCGCTGTCGGGCACCATGGCCATCAGCGAGGTCACCGTGCGGGACGCGATCGTCCTCGCCATCGAGGAAATCAATGCGGCAGGCGGCGTACTCGGCAAAAAGATCCAGCCCATCAGCGAGGATGGCGCATCGGACTGGCCCACCTTCGCCGAGAAGGCGGAAAAACTGATCAAGGAGAACCGGGTCGGCGCGGTCTTCGGCTGCTGGACCTCGGCCAGCCGCAAGGCGGTCAAGCCGGTGTTCGAGGAGAACAAGTCGCTGCTTTTCTATCCGGTGCAGTATGAAGGGCTGGAACAGTCGCCCTACATCTTCTACACCGGTGCGACCACCAATCAGCAGATCGTGCCGGGTCTTGACTATCTCAAGGCGCAGGGCAAGAAGTCGGTCTACCTCGTCGGCAGCGACTACGTTTTCCCCCGCACCGCCAACAAAATCATCAAGGCCTACGCGGCGGCCAACGGCATGACCGTGCTCGGTGAAGACTATGCGCCGCTGGGCTCGACCGAGTTCGGCACGATCGTGAACAAGGTGAAGGCGGCCAAGGCCGACGCGGTGTTCAACACCCTCAACGGGGACAGCAATGTGGCCTTCTTCAAGGAGTACAAGTCGGCCGGGCTCACCGCGGCGACGATGCCGGTGATTTCGGTGTCCATCGCCGAGGAAGAGGTCAAGAGCATCGGCACCCAGTACCTCGCCGGCCAGCTCACCGCCTGGAACTACTACCAGACCACCACCGGGTCCGCCAACGACAAGTTTGTCAAGGCCTACAAGGCGAAGTTCGGCGCGGACAAGCCGACCAGCGACCCGATGGAAGCCGCCTACGTCTCGGTCTACCTCTGGAAAGCCATGGTGGAAAAGGCGAAGTCGTTCGAGGTGGAGAAGGTGAAGGGGGCTTCCGACGGCATCACGTTCCAAGCGCCGGAAGGCCTGGTCACCATCGACGGCGCGACCCAACACATCCACAAGACCGCGCGTATCGGCAAGATCGGCGACGATGGCCTGATCACCGAGGTGTGGAATTCCGGTGGCCCGGTCAAACCCGACCCGTACCTGAAGGCCTATCCCTGGGCCTCAGGCCTGTCCTGACTCACCCCAATCGAGGGCCGGTGGCGGCGACGCCACCGGCCGTCCCGCCCGGAGGCGACACGTGACAGTTGTTGCCAGTCAGCTCTTCACCGGTATCAGCATCGGCGCTGTACTGCTGCTCATCGCGCTCGGCCTGGCCCTCACCTTCGGGCAGATGGGTGTGATCAATATGGCGCACGGCGAGTTCATCATGGCCGGCGCCTACACGACGTTCGTTCTGCAGTCGGCGATCACCGATGCCGGAGTCTCCTTGCTGGTGGCGATTCCGGTGGCGTTCGCCGTGGCCGGGGCGATGGGCGTGCTGCTCGAATTCCTGCTCATCCGGCGGCTCTACGCGCGCCCGCTCGACACGCTCCTGGTCACCTGGGGTGTTTCGCTTCTGCTGCAACAGCTTGCGCGCGACATCTTCGGCGCGCCCAATGTGCAGACCCGCGCGCCCGAGGTGCTCACCGGCAACACCCGAATCGCGGGCGATCTGACCATGGCCAACAACCGGCTGTTCATCCTGGGCCTGGTGGTGCTCGCGGTGGCCGCGCTGACGGTGGCGCTGCGGCTGACCTCCTTCGGCCGCAGGATCCGGGCGGTGGTTCAGAATCGTGATCTGGCCGCCGTTTCCGGGGTGCCCACCGCGCGCATCGACCGGCTCACCTTCTTCATCGGCTCCGGGCTGGCCGGCATCGCCGGGGTGGCCTTGACTCTGTTGGGCCCGATCGGGCCGACCATGGGTACCAACATAATTATTGACGCCTTTTTGGTGGTGGTCGTGGGCGGCATCGGTCATCTGCGGGGCAGCGTCATAGTGGCGTTTGTCCTCGGAGTGCTTCAGTCGAGCGTCGAATATCTCACGACGTTGAGCGTGGCGAAGGTGGCGGTGTTCGTGGCGATCGTGGCGTTCCTGCAATGGCGGCCCCAGGGCGCGTTCACCTTGCGCACCAGGAGCCTGGCATGAAGTGGCGCGCGGCCGCGGGATTCGCGCTTGGTGCCGTTGTCCTGTTCGGGGTCGCGCCCGCGGTGCTGTCCGACTTCCGGCTCAGCCTTCTCGCCAAATACCTGTGCTTCGCGCTGGTGGCGGTCGGTATCGGCCTGGCGTGGGGGCGCGGCGGGCTGCTGACGCTCGGCCAAGGTGTCTTCTTCGGCCTCGGCGGTTACGCGATGGCCATGCATCTGAAGCTCGCCGACGCGGGCGAGGGCAACCTGCCCGACTTCATGGAGCTCTACGGCCAGCTTGACGCGCTGCCGTGGTGGTGGCGTCCTTTCGCCAATCCGGTCTTCGCGCTTGCCGCCACCGTGCTGTTGCCGATGCTGGTGGCGCTGGCGCTGGGCACGCTCATCTTCCGGCGGCGGGTTCGCGGGGCCTACTTCGCGATCCTGAGCCAGGCCTTGGCCGCCGCGATGGTGATCCTCCTGATTGGACAGCAGGGCACCACCGGCGGCACCAATGGCCTGACCGACATCGAAGGCTTCTTCGGTTACGACCTCGACGATCCGGTCAACCAGCGGATGGTGTACTTCATCATCGCCGCCTGCCTGCTCGGCCTGCTCGCACTGGTGCGCCAGCTGATGCACAGCCGGTACGGGGAGCTGCTGGTGGCGGTGCGCGATTCCGAGGAGCGGGTGCGTTTCCTCGGGTACAACCCGGCCACCGTCAAACTGGTCGCGTACGTGGCGGCAGCCGGGATGGCCGGGCTCGCCGGGGCGCTTTTCGTTCCCGCAGTGGGCATCATCTCGCCCGCGCTGATCGGCATCGTCCCCTCGATCGAGTTCGTCATCGGGGTGGCCATCGGCGGCCGGGCTACCCTGCTCGGGCCGGTGCTCGGGGCGGTCGCGGTGGCCTACGCGAAAACCACGCTCTCTGAACGGTTTCCGGGCGCCTGGATCTATCTGCAGGGTGCTCTGTTCGTCATCGTGATCGCGGTCCTGCCCGGTGGGCTGGCTTCGCTCGCCCGTCTGCTAAGGAGGCAACCGCATGGACGGCTTGAGCATCCGTGACCTGCGCGTCGTCTTCGACGGGTTCGTGGCCGTCGGCGGGGTCGACCTCGACGTCTCCCCGGGCGACGTCCGCTTCCTCATCGGCCCCAACGGCGCTGGCAAGACCACCCTGGTCGACGCGGTCACCGGGCTGGTCAAGGCGAGCGGATCGGTGCGCTTCGGCGAGCGCGAGCTGCTCGGCACCGAAGTCCATCGCATCGCGCGGCTGGGGGTGGGACGCACCTTCCAGACCGCGGCGGTCTTCGAAAACCTGACCGTGCTGCAAAACCTCGACATCGCCGCGGGCACCGGCCGCGGCGCCTGGACCATGATCCGCCGCCGTCGGGGCATCCCCGAGAACGTGCAGGAGGCGCTGGAGACGATCGGGCTTACCGGTCAGCTGGATCAGGCGGCCGGAACCCTTGCCCACGGCCAGAAACAGTGGCTCGAAATCGGGATGCTGCTGGTGCAGGACGCGAAGCTGCTGCTACTCGACGAGCCGGTGGCGGGCATGAGCCACGACGAACGCGATGCCACCGGCGAGCTGATCGGCAAGGTGAGCCGCGACCGCACGGTGGTGGTCATCGAGCACGACATGGACTTCCTGCGGCGCTTCGCCCAGACCGTCACCGTTTTGCATGCCGGCCGGGTGCTGAGCGAGGGCACTGTCGCCCAGGTCCAGGCCGACCCCAAAGTTCAAGAGGTCTATATGGGTACCAAGGAAGCCTGATGCTGACAATAGAAGGTCTCCAAGCCGGTTACGGACGCAGCATCGTGCTGCACGGCATCGGAATCAGCGTCGGCGCCGCGGGTGTCACCGCCGTACTCGGCCACAACGGGGCGGGCAAGAGCACCCTGCTGCGGGCCGCGATCGGGTTGCTCAAACCCAGACAGGGCACCATCTCCTTCGACGGCGAGGACATCACCCGGATGCCGGCCCACCAGCGGGTGGCCGCCGGGATGGCCTACGTTCCCCAGGGACAGCAATGCTTTCCGCACCTGACCGCGCTGGAGAACCTGCAGATCACCGCGGACGGGCGTAAGCAGGGCAAGGAATCCCTCGATGCCGCGCTGGACCTGTTCCCCGCGTTGAAGCCGTTGCTGCGGCGCAGGGCGGGCCTGCTCTCCGGCGGGCAGCGCCAGCAACTGGGCATCGCTCGCGCGCTCATCACCCGTCCCCGGCTGCTGCTGCTCGACGAGCCGACCGAGGGGATCCAGCCGTCGGTGGTGGCCGAGATCGAGGAGAAGATCCTCGATCTGGCCAACCACGTCGCCATCTTCCTGGTGGAACAGCACCTCGGCTTCGCCTTGCGGGCCGCGCAGAACTACTACGTCCTCGAATCCGGCCGGGTGACCTCGACCGGCTCCGGCGGGGAAAGCTCGGCCGACCTGGTGCGTGCCGCGCTATCGGTATAGCTCCTGGCGGCTACCACCTGCCTGGGGCCTTGCCCGCCGGTGCGGTGAAAGGCGCGCACCAGATCCTCGATCTTGGCCCGTAGCGCGAGGAAGGAGTCCTCGCGTTTGACGCTCAGATCGCGGTGGTCGCCCAGCGGCACGCTCAGATCGGCGGCCACCCGCCCCGGGCGGCTCGCCAGCACCACCACGCGCTGGCCCAGAAAGACCGCCTCTTCCACATCGTGGGTGACCATGAGCACGGTCGTCCCGGTGTCGCGCCACACCTTGCGGATGAGCAGCTGCATGTCCTCCTTGGTCTGAACATCAAGCGCGCCAAAGGGTTCGTCGAGCAGAAGCACCTCCGGCTCGACGATCAGCGCCCGCGCGATGGCGACCCGCTGGCGCTGCCCGCCGGACAGATGCTTGGGCAGGGCGTGCCGGAATTCGTTCAGCCCCACCGCTTCCAGGTAGCGGAGCACCCGCTCCGAACGCTCCGCTTTGGACAGTCGGGGCAGCAGCTCCAACCCGAAGCCCACATTGCGTTCCACGTCACGCCACGGGAACACCGCGCCCGACTGCAGCACCAGACCGCGATCGGGGCCGGGCATGGTGACCGGGTAGCCGTCCAGGCGGACCTCCCCGCTGGTGGGCCTGGTCAGCCCGGCCACCAGGGACATCAGCGTCGACTTGCCCGAGCCGCTGGCGCCAACCACGCAGACGAAACTTCCCCGCGGCACGGCCAGGTTGATGCCCTCAAGCGCGACCACGTCCCCGAAACGCATGCCGACGTCGGCCAGTTCCAGCTTGATCATGTCCACCTCCCGACCCGGTCGCGGGTGAGCCGCAGCAGAAGGTCGATGGCCAGACCGATCAGTGCGATGACCGCCAGCACCGCGAAGATCCGGTCCACCTGGCTGAAGCGCTGCAGCCGAACGATCCGGTAGCCCAGCCCGGAATCGGCCGCGATCAGCTCGGCCACCACGACGAAGTTCCACGCCGCGGCCGCGTTGACCCGGACTGCATCGATCATGCCCGGCAGCGAGTGCGGGATGACCACCTTGCGTACCACCTCGCCGGTGCGGGCGCCCAGCGTGTACGAGACGTCGATCAGCGAGGTCGGGATGCCGCGTACAGCATCGGCTGTCATCAACGTGTTGAAGAAGACGGTGCCGATGAACAGCAGCGCCACTTTGGACGGTTCGCCCAGCCCCAGCCAGATGATCAGCAACGGGATGAACGCGCTCGCGGGCAGGTAGCGCAGGAGCCCGATGACCGGTTCGAAAAGCGACTGCCCGGCGCGGAAGGTGCCCATCGCGATGCCCAGCGGCACCGACACCGCGATGGCCAGCCCGAACCCGAGCAGCACCCGCTGCAGGCTCGCCCAGGCATCGGTGAACAGCTGACCGGAGCCCGCCATCTCCAGCGCCGCGGCGAAAGTGGCGGCTGGGGTGGGCAGATAGCGGGCGGGCTGGATCAGCCCGCTCACACTCAGCCCCCACCACAGCCCGAGCGGCACGAGCACCGAAAGGGTCACCAGCACGACGGTGGCCCGCCGCGAGTTGGGTTTGCGGATGGCCAGCAGGGACGGCGTCGGCCGCGGGGGCCGACGCCGTGGCAGGCTCATCCCGAAACCGCCTGGACGAACTTGGGCTCGAAAAGGCCGTCAAGCGAAGGCTTCTTCTCGGCCAGCTTGGTGTCGACGAGGAACTGCGCGATGAGCCCGGCCTGATAGTCGAGGTTGGCCGGCGTGCTCCCGCTGGCGAAGGCGGACAGGTTCTGTTCCCGCGTAAAGATTGTCGTCCCCGCGTCGTAGGTCTTGTACTCGTCCGCGCTGACCCCCGCCTTCTTGGCCATGATGGCGATCGCCGCCTCTTTGTTGGCCTGGATCCAGGCGATGGTGTCGAACCAGGTCCGCACCACGGCCTGTACCTCGGTCGGGTGGGCGGAGACGAACTCGGCCGTGAACACCAGGTGGTCGGGGATCGCGCCCGGGAAGTCCTTGGACGAGGTCAGCACCTTGCTTCCCGGCCGCTTGAGCGCGTCGGAGGTGAACGGGGCGAAAGCGCCGACCGCGTCGACCTCGCCGGCCGCGAACGCCGCCGCGGCCGCATCGGTCAGCAGCGGCTTGAGCGTGATGTCACTTTCCTTCAAACCCGCTTTCTGTAGCGCCAGCAACAGCAGATAGTGGTCGACCGTGCTCTGCTCGACCGCGATCGCCTTGCCTTTCAGATCGGCCACGCCGGTGATGCCCGGGGCCACGATGATCTGATCGTTTCCGGTCGAGTTGTCGTTGACCAGAACGATTTTCTGCGCCGCGCCGCCGCTGACCGAGGCGAGGGTGTCGTTGAGCGTCTGGCTGTTGGCGCTGACCTTTCCGGTGGCCAGCGCGGTGAGGCTGTCGGTGTAGCTGTCGAAGTACTTCAGCTCGACCTCGACCCCGTTCTTCGCGAACAGGCCCTGTTCCTGCGCGACCTGCCACGGGAACCAGCCCGGCCACGCGCTGAACGCCAGCGTCACCTTGGCTTTGGCCTGCTCCGGTTCCTCCGCGGTGCCGCAGCCGGATATGGCCAGCGATAGGACGGCCAGCAGGCCGACGACCCTTCTCTTCATGACTTCTTCTCCAATGTGGACGATGGCAGGTGGCCGGCCCTGACCAGGCAGCCCAGGGTGTCGCAGATGACACGGGTCGCTATCAGCGCGGTGATCTCGGCGTTGTCGTAGGGCGGCGAGCACTCCACCACCTCGATGCCGGCCAGCGGGCGCTCGGCGATCAGCTGGATGAACTTGAGCACCTCGCGTGGCAGGAAGCCGCCCGGCTCGGGCCAGCCGGTACCCGGTACGAAGGCGGCGTCCAGGCAGTCGACGTCGAAGCTGAGCCAGACCGCTTCCGCGCCGTCCCAGGCCACCTCCAGCGCCCGCTCCGCGGCCGCTTCGATGCCCATCTCGACGCAGTCGGTGACGGTCATGATGGTGGTGCCGCGTTCCCGGCCCACCTTGACCCCCGGCCGTGGCGCCTGCCAGCCCCCGATTCCGATCTGCACCAGGTTTTTCGGCGGCACGTTGGGGATGTCCGTGGCATGGAACCACGGGGTGGTGTGCATCCGCTCGTCGAGATCGGTTTCCTGGGTGTCGACGTGCCGGTCGAAGTGGATGATCCCGAGGTTGCCCTGCAGATGCTGGGCGACCCCGCGTACGGTGGGATAGCCGATGGAGTGGTCGCCGCCGAGCACCACCGGAAACGCGCCCGAGGCGTAGACGTGCGCCACCGCCTTGGAGATCTGATCGAATGTCTTCTCTATGTTGGCGGGGATGGTGAAGATGTCGCCCAGATCGGCGATGGTGATGGACTCGCGAAGGTCGACGCCGAGCTCGAACGAATACGGGCCGTAGAGCGCCGAGATCTTACGGATGCCCTGCGGGCCGAACCTGGTGCCGGAGCGATAGGTGGTGCCGCCGTCGAAGGGCGCTCCCAGCACGGCGACGTCGTACTCGCCGCATCGGCGCACGTCCTCCAGATAGGGGGCCTTGAGGAAGGTGTTGATCCCCGCGAAGTGTGGCAGCTCGCCGCGGGAGAAGGTGGGGATCCGTTTGTCGACAATGGAGTCGGCGCCGGGCAGGCCGAGCTCGAGGCCGCGCGCGACCTCCTCTTCCCATTGTGTGGTGGGCAGCTCGGCTTCACGCTCGACCGCGTACTTGGCTTCGGGGCCGTGCTGGGGGTGGTGGTGGAATCCCAATGGTGCCTCCGTCGGGACTGGACCGGCTGGGGCACAGCCAGTCTTCGGCTGTCTCCCGGGCTTTTGTCCCGCCGTGGAGCGCCCTGGCCGTGCCCGGGCACCTGCACCTCTCGGACCAGCCCGCCCGAATGGGCGGCGGAACCCTAGGCGCGCCTCACCTTGGGTGAGTCGTGGTCCAGTACACCGTGGATCTATTTCCCTTTGATTAATGCCGCGTTGCCGAGCCGTGGCGTAGCCATGGGGTGAGCGCGATGTCGGCCGCTTGGCCCACCGCCGCCCGCATGGCGGCCGGATTGGCTTGCCGCTCAGGGTCTTCCAGCAGCACCTGCAGCGCGCCCTGGACCGCGCCGACGAATGCTCCGGTCAGCGCGGCCGCGCTCACCTGGTCAAGCTGGTCGGGAAACTCGGCCGCCAGATGCCTGGCGATCTCGCGCTGCGCGTCGAGCTGGATCTGCAGGGCGCGCCCGCGCACGGCCGGCACCGTTTGAATCAGGCGCATCCGCAACCCGGCCAGCGGGCTCACCATGTCATTGCTGTCCTCGCCGATGTTTCGCAGCGCTGTGAGCAGCACCTCGGCCGGGCCGTCGGCTGGCTTGCGCGCCGCGATCGCGTCGACCGTGGCCTGCACCCGGCTGTCGCTCTCCGGGAACAGCAGCTCTTCCTTGCTGGCGAAGTAGCTGAAGAACGTGCGCGTGCCGATGTCGGCCGCCGCTGCGATGTCGGCGACCGTGGTTTGGTCGTAACCGTTGCGCTCGAACAGATCCGCGGCGGCGTCGACGAGTGCCTGCCTGGTCCGGGCCCGTTTGCGGTCGCGCAGTGACATGCCGATCAGTGTACGGCACGCCGCACTCCGCGCAATTATGCACTCATTGCAGAATTGCACTGAGTGCTGGTACCGTGCGGAGTATGAAGCCGCAAAACGTGTTGATCTCCGGCGCTGGTGTGGCCGGCCCTACCCTTGCCTATTGGCTGACGCGGCACGGGTTCACGCCCACCGTCGTGGAACGGTCCACAGCGCCGCGCTCGAGCGGCAACCCCGTCGACGTCCGCGGGCCGGCCCTGCCGGTGGCGGAAAAGATGGGCCTGCTGCCCCGGCTGCGCGATGCGGCCACCAACGTGGAGTCGATGAGCTTCGTCGATGCGGCCGGCCGCCGGATCGCCCGGCTGCCCATGTCGGCAACCCGAAGCGGCGCAAGCGATCAGGAGGTCGAGATTCCGCGTGCCGACCTGGCCGCCATCCTCTATGAGGCAGCTCGCGACACCGCTGAGTTCGTGTTCGACGACTCCATCGCGCAAATGCGGCAGGACGAGGGCGGTGTGGATGTCACCTTCGAGCGTTCCGCCCCGCGCCGATTCGACCTCGTGATCGGCGCTGACGGACTGCATTCCACCGTGCGGCGGCTGGCGTTCGGCCGGGATGCCGAATTCGTGCGCCACATGGGCGTCTATGTGGCCACCATGCCGCTCGGGGCTGGCGCCGATAATCCCCGGGAGGTGCTGCTGTACAACACTCCCGGCAGGCTGGCCTCCATCCACCCGTCGCGGGGCAATGCTTTGGCCGCCTTCATCTTTCGCGGCCCAGCCATCGCCGATCTCGATCACCGGGACACCAAGCGGCACAAGGAAATTGTCACTGCGGCCTACTCCGGCGGCGGCTGGCGGCTTGCTCAGCTGCTTGAGACGCTTCGCGCCACCGACGATCTCTACTTCGACTCGGTCAGCAAGGTGCGCCTGGCGACATGGTCGCGCGGCCGCATTGCTTTGCTCGGCGACGCGGCTTCGTGCGTGTCGCTGTTGGGCGAGGGTTCCAGTCTGGCTATGGCCGGTGCTTTCACCCTCGCCGCATCGCTTGGCGCCGATCCGGGTGACCATTCGCGGGCGTTGCGCCACTATGAGGCCACCCACCGCAGGCTGGTAAACCCGAGGCAGCGCGGCATCGGTGTGGCCGCGGGAGTGCTCATTCCGAAGACGCGGCTCGGCCTGGCCGTGCGCAATCTCGGGGTGCGGGCCTGGGCCAGCTGGCGGGCTTGACAATAGTTAGCATCTGCTCTAACTATTAGAGGGTGTTAGATGACTCGGTGCAGGCGGTCTTCACCGTGCTGGCCGATCCCACCCGCCGCCGCGTGATCCAGCTGCTGGGCGAGCACCCGCGCCGGCCCGGCGAGCTGGCCCAGGCCACCGGCACCTCGGCGCCCGTGATCAGCCGTCATCTGCGCATCCTGCTTGAGGCCGGCCTGGTCAGCGACGAACGGGTGGCCACCGATGCGCGGGTTCGGGTGTTCCGGCTGCGCCCCGATCCTCTGGTCGCCTTGCAGGCTTGGCTCGATCAGGTACAAGCGCATTGGAACGAACAGCTCGGCTCATTCAAACGCCATGTTGAAGGGAAGGCCAAACCATGACCCGCAAATCGGCTACCGCATCGATCGAGGTCGGTGTCGACCCGCTGATCGCGTTCCAGGCCTTCACCGAGGAGATAGGACAGTGGTGGGTTCCCGGGCCCATCAATGCTTGGGACTCCGCACGTGCCGTGACCAAACGGATCGAGCCCGGCGTCGGCGGGCGATTCTTAGAGGTGTACGACGACACCACCGGCGATGCCCTCGAACTGGGCCGGATCACGGTGTGGGAGCCGGGGGCGCGGCTGGTCTACCGCAGCAGCGTCGACGCCACCGAGGTCGACGTGCGCTTCGAGGCCATCGACTCGGGCACCCGGGTGCGCGTCGAGCATTACCTGCTACCCGGCGGCGAGGTGGGCGAGGGTTCGCTTTTCTGGCCCAACGTGCTGCACTGGCTTGAATCGTGGTGCGCCCGACGCGATGCCGCGACTTCACCTGAGCCACGGCAGCTGGCCCGGTTGAGCGCTGCGCTTTACTACGAGGATCCTGCGGCCGCAGCCCGCTGGCTGGCCAAGGTTTTCGGGCTGACCTCGTGGGACCGCATCCCCGCCGAAGGGGCTCAACCGTCGTGGATCGAGCTGCACGTCGGCAACGTGGCCGTGCTCCTTTTCCCGTTGGCGGGCAAGCGTTCCGCCGACGAGCCGGTCACCCACGAGATGTGGGTCTATGTAGACGACCTCGACGCGCACCATGCGCGGGCCACGGGTCACGGCGCCACCATCGTCTCGGAGATCCAGCAGCACGGTTATCGCGCTTACACGGCACGGGATCTCGAAGCACACCAATGGACCTTCATACAGGCATCACCGGCGATGCCGTGACCCGATGGCTAGGTACGCTGGGCGGCGATGTCCTCATTGGACTTCGCCGCCTGCTGCCGTCTGTTGCCGTCCGTTCAGGCGTCGAGCTGGATGGCGATGTCGGTGACCTGGGTGCGGTTGGGAAACGAGCCGTTCTGAGCGGCCCGGCCGGTGAGCAGATCGATGCGGTAGAGCCGATAGCGGCCGTCCACTTTGAGGGTGGCGTATGCGGTGTTGCCCGCGCTGACCCCGACGCGCAGAGCGCTGTAGATGTCGAAGCCGGTGTCGCCGTCGGTGTCGACCATCAGCTTGCCGGCCGGGGCCAGCTCACCCTGGTTGGCCGGTGACTGCACGGCGACCTGGTCGGTCATGACGTTGAGGTCGAAAAGGGTGGTGGCGGTGTTCGGATCCGTGTCGTTGTTGGTGTACGCGGCACCGGTGACCCCCGTCGTGACGGCTGTCGCCGGTGGTGTGGTCAGCCCGGTGTCGGTGGCGGTCATGCCCGCGGCCGGGGTGCCGGCTGGGTCATCGATGTTGTGGCGCAGGTTCTGGCCGTTGTCGCTGAGCACCCGCAACCGGTTGGCCGCCGGGTTGAAGTCGATGTCGAAACTCTGGCCGGACAGGGCGATGGTCAGCTGAGAAACCTTGCTGGCCTTGGCATTATCGATGCCGATGGTGTAGATGCCGCCGCTGTCGCCGACGCCGTAGAGCTTGCCGTTCTGGGCGCGAAAGTCGATGCCGATCAGACGCGTGTCACCCACCATGCCGCCCACGGTGCCAATGCTGCGAACCTTGTCCGGGTCGTTGGCGCGAAACCAGACCAGGTTGCGGCCGTCGCCGGTCAGGCCGATCACGCGGTGGTCGTTGCGCCGGTCCGGCGAGTTGTCGTTGTAGCTGACCAGCAACGGATCCGATCCCTGCGACCCGGCCTTGGTCACCACCGCGGCGGCCGCCGTCATGGCTCCGGTCACGGCCAGCACCGCCAGGCCCAGTACCCACTTCCTTGGCATCTTCGTTCTCCTCTGTCGCGAGTCTGTGCGCCCACCGGGCGACACGCAGCTTCTTCGGAGGCGCAGCGCGATTGGACGGGTGCGCGCGGGATTTCTGGCACAATGCCACCAGGGCCGCGCCTACACGGCACAGGATCTAACTGGACCTTCGTCTAGGCACCCCAACGATGCCGTCGACCTGGCGCTGTCGGTGTTCCGGGTGCCGCCGGTGACCCCCCCGGGTGCTGGCGGAACTGGCAGCCAAGGCGGTTTCGGCCTGGTCCAGAGACGAAGAAGTGCCAGCGTGGCCCGAAACAGCGGAACAGACCGTGATGCGTTCGTTTGCAGCCATACTGGCGCCGATCGGTTCGGCGGTTGAACAGGTACCCGGAATCGGACCACCCCCACAGTCTTGATCGATAGGCAGGCACCGGCCGGTGGTGCGCCGCCGCGTTGGGTCGGGCAGCGGCGCTGACGTTGGCGCATCTGTTCTTTGAGCGCTAC
>NZ_BONY01000072.1 GCF_016862955.1 Rhizocola hellebori
CCACGCCGCGCCGTGGGCCTGGTGTGACATCGATGTGTCGGCCTTCGAGGAGGTCGAGCAGGGCGTCGGTGCGTAGCTGGTCCATGGTGGCGGTCGCCCCGGACAGTTTGTGGGCCTTCGCGATGGCGGTGATGCGCTCGAACGCGGCTTGGGCGCGCTCTGGTGGTAGCCCCAACGCGGTCAACCGGGCGGTGCCGTCGGGGGCGGGTTCGACGATGACGCGGCGTTCACGGACGCCTTGGGTGCGTTGTTTGCGGGCGTGGTCAGGGTCGGCGGCTAGGGCGCGGCGGTGCAGCATGGCGCGTAACTGGACAGTGTTTTTCTGCGGCGCGACGGGCAGCACCAGGCTGGCGACGTGTTGGGCCACCGCCGGGTCGAGGGCGTGCAAGGTGTCGGCGAAGACGCGGGCCTTGGGAACATCGATGTCGCCACAGTGCAGGGCGGTGAACACGTCGGGCAGGCCGGTGATGAGGTAGTGGGCCAAGCTTTGCTGGGCGTCGGCGGCGGCTTTGGTCCAGGTCAGGGCGAAGGCGACCTCGTCCACGCCGAAGCGCGGATCTGGTGCGGAGTCGAAGACCTGCCGCACCAGAGAAAGCAGCCGGGCGTTTTCTCGGGCCACCACCCGGTTCTGTGCAATCAGCTCATCGATCGCCCCCGCGTTCATGGAAACAAAATAGAAGAGGGGTAAGACAAAAAAGAGGCTAGGAAGTTCCGCCGAAATGATCATTTGTGAGGTGACCCGGTGAGCCGTGATCGGAAGGCGGTCCCGGCCGTTGCGCAGGTATGTCTGTTGTGGACAGTCGCATCTGCGACCACTCTGGCCTCAGGCCCGGGATGACGATGGCGACGAAATAGGCCGCACCCACGATCCATAGAGCCCCAGTGACGCCCGACGCGGTGATCATAGCGGCGGCGAACAGCCCGCCGAACGGGATGCCTGACCATGACAGAGCGCTCGTGAGGGTACGCACGCGTCCGAGCAGCGGTGCGGGAATGCGTTCGTAGTTGACCGCCCCGAGGATCGGGTTGATGAATCCGGAACCGAGGCCGCCGATGGCGAACGTCAGCACCACCGCCCATAGCGGAAGCCCGAGCGCCATTGCAGCGAAACGTGGGATGCCGCCGATGGTGAAACCGATCAGGTATACGGCCCGGCGGGGGAGCCGGTCACCGTACGCGGCGGCCAGGAGCGACGCGATGATGGACGTCGCGCCAAAGGTGCTCACCAGGAACCCGAAGGTGTCCGCATCGTGGCCGGAACGCTGCACCCACGCCGGGAGCAACACCGCCATGAAGGCCTGGTCGAGGAAGTTGGTGGCTATGAGCATGACGACGATGGTGCGCAGCAAGCCCTCGCGGTGCAGGAAGGTGGCCCCCTGCTTGAACTGGGCCACGTATCCGCCCACCGGCGCGTGGGCAGGTTCGCCGGGATCGGGCTTGGGGTCGGTCAAGGTGACTGCGGTGACGAGAGCGGCGAGGCCGAACAGTGCCCCGGCGAAAAGCAGTGCCCGAACACCGCCGAAGGCCGCCACCACGAAGCCCGCGATAAGTGGGCCGATCACGGTCGCAGACCGTTCCACCGTCGTCACGAGGCCGGTGCCGCGTTCGAGGGGTGCGCGGGCGGCCCGTGTCACTGAGGGAACGAAAACCGCTTTGGCCGCGACCGCTGGGCCGTCTGCGGCTCCCGCGAAAGCCAGCAGCACCATCAACCCCCACAGGGGCAGCGTGTCGACCGCATAGAGCAGAGTGGCTGCGACCATGGCAAGCATCGAGACGACATCGCCGGCGATGCTGATGCGCCGCGGGCCGATGCGGTCGATGATGGGGCCGGACAGCGCCTGGGTGATGACGAAGGGCGTGATCTGGCAGAACGCAATCAGGCCGGTCTTTGCCGCGCTGCCGGTGGTGGTGTAGACGAACCAGGGGACCGCGATGGACAGCAGGCGGTTGGCGGAAAGGGAAGTGGCGTAGGCGCTGAGCACGCCGACAAGCCCGCGGAAGGATCGCGGTGGTGGCTGAGCCGACATCTCAACCCTCAGGAGCCGGGGGCGTCGGAAAGACTTGAAGCTGCACTGTGTACGGGACACCTCCGGGCTCATCGGCAACGCCCCGCAGGATGCCATGAATCTGCTCGATGAGCCGTCGCGCCTGCGCCGGTGTCAGCCGAAGCGCGTAGTCACTGAAATCCTGAGCATCGCGTCTGCGCGCCGGAAGCTTCGGCGTGGCGTCGATGGCACGGAACATGGAGTCGCACCATACCTGCGCCAGAGTCCGCAGAAATGTTGTGCCCACCTCATTCGCGGGCACAGAGGTGTTGTCGTGCGCGGCCCGCCACCAACGCTGGCGGCGTATGCCCCGAACAGGTTCGTCGACGACGAAGCCGTGTTGCGCCAGCTGGCGCAGGTGATAGCTGGTGGCTCCGGTGTTCAGATTCAAGCTACGGGCCAGATCCGAAGCGGTCGCCGGCCCATCGGTGCGCAGAGCGGTGAGAATGCGCACCCGCACGGGATGGGCGATGCCCCGCAGGTTGCGCGCATCCAAGGTGATCTGTGTCGATGGACGACTGCTCATGCTTTGAAACTAGCGCGCAGAGGCATTGAGTGCAAACATTCCTGTGCACTGAATTCTGAGACATGAAAAAGGCGATCCGCGGAGCAGGCGGGCTCCGCGGATCGCTCTTCCCCCACAATGGGCTTATTCGTAGGAGATAGCCGCCAGGACGTTGGTGCGGGCGGCGCGGATCGCGGGCAGGATCGCCGCGATGACTCCGACGACGGCACCGAGGACCAGATAGATTCCCATCTGTTCCCAGGGCAGGACCACTTCCTTGAGGCCTTCATCGGCCAGCCCGCGGACGACGGCCGTGCCGAGGCCGACGCCGACGGCGAGGCCCAACGCGGCGCCGAACACGGTGATGACCATCGCCTCGACCGTGATCATCCGCATGGTGGCCATGCGGCCGAGGCCGATCGCGCGGAGCAGACCCAGCTCGCGGGTGCGTTCCAGGACGGACAGAGCCAGCGTGTTGACCACGCCCAGCACGGCGATGAGGATGGCCAGGCCCAGCAGCACCTGGATCATCAGCAGGAACTGAGCCGTCTCGGCCGACTGGGCGTCGAGGTACTCGTCGGCGTTCTGCACGAGCATCTCGGGGCTGTCCACAAGCAGCGCCTCCAGCGACTTGCGGGCGGCGGCCTCGTTGGCGTTGTCGGACAGGTCGACAAAGGCCATCGAGGGCAACTGCTGGCGCATGCCTTCGATCGCGCCCGAGCCGAAGACCATGCCACCGTAGATCTCGCCTTGCTTGTAGACACCAGTGACGGTGTAGGTCTTCTGCAAACCGTTGGCGTGCTGGACGGAAATCACGTCGCTGAGGTGATGGCCGGAGTCGTCGTCGACGATGACCTCGTCCGGTCCGGGCTGGGCCAGCGAGCCGGCGACAGGGGAAAGGGAGAACATCTTCACCGCGGCGGGGAAGTCGGTGTTCACGCTGACCCAGCCGGGCTTGCCATCGATCATCGCCTGGTCACCGTATTCGGCGGAGACGGCGGTGACCCCGGGGACCTGCTTCATTCGCGGCAGTAGAGTGCCATCGAAGGTGGGTTGCAGGCCGGGGCTGCCCTGCCCGGAGACGATCAGCTCGGCGTGGAACTCCTCGGCCACCGAGCCGCGCAGGCTCTTTTCGGCCGAGGTGACGATGGTGTTGACCCCGGTGACGAGGGCGATGCCGACCATCAGCGCGGCGGCCGTGATGGCAGTGCGGCGCGGGTTGCGGCCGGAGTTGAGCCGGCCCAGCTTGCCCGGAACGGACCAGGAGAAGACCCGGCCGAGCACGGAAACCGCGGGCCGGGCCAGGAACGCGCTGAGCAGAGCCACCCCGATGAAGGCGGTGAGCACGCCGGCGAACATGAGCCACACGTTTTCCGCGATGCCGAAGGCGATCAGGCCCGAGCCGATGGCGGTGATGATCGCACCCGAAACCGTGAGCTTGGTCAGCGGACGGTCGGGAGTGGCCACCTCCTGCAGCGCAGCGACCGGGGGCACCCGCGAAGCGCGGATGGCCGGCATGATCGCGGCGATGATGGTGACGATGAGGCCCACGGCGAAGGCGCTGATGACGGCCGCGAGGGGCAGGCCCACCCCGGCCAGCTGGACCTCGCTGAAGCTGGCGAACAGCTGGGAGAGCAGAGCTCCCACGCCGTAGCCGGCGGCCAGGCCGAGCACCGACGCGATCAGTCCAATCACGACTGCCTCTACCAGTACCGAGCCGATCATCTGCCCGCGGCTGGCGCCCAGGGCCCGGGAAAGGGCGAGTTCCTTGGTGCGCTGAGCGACGATGATGGAGAAGGTGTTGAGGATGAGGAAGATGCCCACGAACAGGGCCACACCGGCGAAGCCGAGGAGAATCTTGTTGAAGACGTCCAAGGCTTCCTTGAATCCGCTCGCGATCGCGGCCGCGGCCTCAGAGCCGGTCTGCACGACGTAACCCTTGCCCAGCTTGGTCTTCAGCGCGTCACGAACCGCGACCGGGTCGGATCCGCCGGCCGTGGTCACCGAGATGCTGGTGAACTTGCCTTCCTTGCCGAGCATGAGTTTCTGCGCGACCGGTTCGGTGAACAGGACCTCGGTGACCGGTCCCCGGCTGTCGAGCCTGCCCTCGTACCCGAAGATGCCGACCAATTTGAAGGTCTGCTTCGGCTGGGTGGTGAGCACGCCGACCTGGTCGCCGACCTTGATGCCGGCCTTCTTGGCCAGGGCCGCGTTGACCACGATCTCGTTGGCGGCGCTGGGCGCAACGCCCTCGCGCAGCTCACGGCCGCCGACCTCCCCCGTCCAGTTGCCGCCGAAACGCGGCGGGCCGAAGGTGGCCACGACCTTGCCGTTGGCGCCGATGACACGGGCGCCGTCGGCCTGCACATCGCCGATGGCCTGGGCGACACCGGTTGTCTCGCGCACGGCGGCGAGGTCGGCGGAGGTGAGCATGCCCGGGACCGGTTCACCCTCCATTTCGGACACATTGATGGCCGGGTCGGCGGTGACGATGACATCGGTACCGGAAAGAGAGTTGGCGAACATGTTGTCAAATGAGCGCCCGAGCGAGTCGGTCAGCACGAACGAGCCGGAAACGAACATGACGCCGAGCAGCACGGCGAGCCCGGAGAGAATCAGCCGGAGCTTGCGTGCCAGAAGGCTTTTCAGCGTGGCGCGGAGCATCAGTGATCAGCTCCGATGCGCTTGATGGTGTCCAGCACACGCTCGGCGGTCGGGTCGTCGAGGGAGTCCACGACGCTGCCGTCGGCCAGGAAGATGACACGGTCGGCGAACGAGGCGGCGGTCGCGTCGTGGGTCACCATGACGATGGTCTGGCCGTGGTCGATGACCGACTGGCGCAGGAAGTTGAGCACCTCGCCGCCCGAACGTGAGTCCAGGTTTCCGGTCGGCTCGTCGGCGAAGATGACTTCCGGACGCGAGACCAGTGCCCGCGCGCAGGCCACCCGCTGCTGCTGCCCGCCGGAGAGCTGGGAAGGCCGGTGGCTCAACCGGTCTCCGAGACCCACCGTGTCAATCACCGTTTGGAACCAGGCGCGGTCGGGCTTGCGGCCCGCGATCGCCAACGGCAGCAGGATGTTCTCCTCGGCGGTCAGCGTCGGCAGCAGATTGAACTGCTGGAAGATGAAACCCACCTTCTCGCGCCGAAGCTTGGTCAGGCCCGCATCGTTAAGGCCGGTCAGCTGGGTGTCGCCAACGTAGACCTGCCCTCGGGTCACCGAATCCAGGCCCGCCAGGCAATGCATCAAGGTGGACTTGCCCGAGCCGGAGGGTCCCATGAT
The DNA here is from genome assembly GCF_016862955.1 of Rhizocola hellebori. Classification (GTDB taxonomy): domain Bacteria; phylum Actinomycetota; class Actinomycetes; order Mycobacteriales; family Micromonosporaceae; genus Rhizocola; species Rhizocola hellebori. The sequence continues at coordinate 5,832 of NZ_BONY01000072.1, forward strand.
GGCGGTGAATCTGCCGCGCTGCAGTTCCACGCTCACTTCACGCAACGCGACCACCTGGGCCTCGCCAGTGCCGTAGACCTTCCAGACGCCGTCAGCGCGTGCGGCCGCTGCGGTGATCTGCCGGGCTGGTGCCGCAATAGTCATGATCAATCCTTTGCCGGGTACCGAAATGGACTGGCCCGTTCGTCGCAGAGCAGGCCAGTGAACCCATCTTCAATGCGGGCAAGGAGGAAAACGTCGGTCCAGCGGGCGAGCGGACCCGGTTCTTTAAGCGCGGGGTGACCCTCACCCGAGCCTCAGGGTCAACCCTTATTCATAGGCGATGGCCTGCAGGACGTTGAGCCGCGCCGCGCGCCAGGCGGGAAGCAGCGCGGCGATGAGACCCGCGATGACGGCCAGCACGAGCGTGGCGATGAGGTACCCCCACGGGATGGTGAGTTTGAGGAAGTTCCCGCCGAAGATCTTCACCAGGGTGATCCCGAGCGCGGTGCCCAGCACCATCCCGAGCAGAGCGCCGAAGACGGAGATGAGCACCGCCTCCACGGTGATCATCCAGCCCATCCGGCTGCGGTTCATGCCGATGGCGCGCAGCAGGCCCAGCTCGCGGGTGCGTTCGAAGACCGACAGCAGCAGTGTGTTGATGACCCCGAGCACAGCGACCAGGATGGTCAGGCCGAGCAGCACGTTGAGCACGTTGAGCATCAGGTCCAGGAACGTGGTGGCCTGCTTGATCTGCGCCGACGGGTCGGAGACGCTGACCTCGGGATTGTCGGCCACCAGGGTCTTGAGCTGGGTTCGGACCGGCTCGATCTGAGCCGGATCGGTGACCTTGATGTAGGCCTGCTGGGCCAGTGGCGAGCGGAAACCGCTGGCGTCGGCCGGGCTGATCAGCGGGTTGGTCACCACCTGGCTCGAGGCCAGGATGCCGATCACCTTGAGGTCCTTGGCCTCGCCGCGCGCGGTCTGCATGGTGGCGGTGTCGCCGACTTTGAGCCCGGTCTTGGTGGCGAAGCCGTCGTTGAGGATGATCTCGCCCGAGTTCAGCTCACGGATCTCGCCTTCGCGTGGCTCGAGAGTGAACAGGGTCTGCGCGGCCTTGGCGTCGGTGGCCACCACGAACTCGTCCCGGTTGGCCAGCTTCACGCCATCGGTCTGCAGCGCGGCGGCCGTGCTCACGCCCGGGATCTGGCGCACCTGGTCCATCAGGGCGGGCTGGAATCCGGCGGTCGGGCCGGCCGTGAAGTCGGTCTGCAGGATGAGGTCGGCGTTCAGTTCGCTGGCGAAGATGTCGCTCAGGCCCGCCTTGACCGACGACGCGAACACCCCGGCGCCCGTGGCGAGCGTGACACCGATCATCAACGCGGCGGCGGTGAGCGCGGTGCGGCGCGGATTGCGGCCGGTGTTGCGCACCCCGAGCCGGCCCGGCGTGGCCCAGTCGACCAGTTTGCCGATGGTGCCAGTGATCGGGCGGCTGAGCGCGGGCGCGACCATCACCGCGCCGATGAAGATGAACAGGCATCCGCCGCCGAGGGTGAGGACGTTGTCCTCGAGTGTCTTGGTGCCCTTGAGGATGAGCAGCGCGATCCCGACCGCCATCAGGATGAGGCCAAATGTGGTCAAGCGGCGCAACGGTTTGTCGGGCTTCGCCGCGTCGCGCATCGCCTCGATGGGCGCGACGCGGGAGGCGCGCAGCGCCGGAGCGAGCGCGGAGAGCACCGTGATGATGGTGCCGGCGAACAGGGTGCCGATGACGACCCACGGCGAGATGACCAAGGCCCCGCCCGGAAATCCGGTGGAGCGCAGCAAACGGGTGAGCAGCCAGCCCAGCCCGAATCCGATGAGCAGGCCGACGATCGATGCGGCCAGGCCGAGCAGAAGCGACTCCAGCAACACCGAACGCAGCACCTGACCCCGGTTGGCCCCGAACGACCGGTAGAGCGCCAGCTCCCGGGTGCGCTGGGCGATCAGCATGGAGAAGGTGTTGAAGATGAGGAACGCGCCGGTGAACAGGGCCAGAAACCCGAAGACCGCCAAGCCGGTGGAGAAGATGGACAGGAAGCTCTGGATCCCGCTGGCCTGTTCCTGGGAGGTTTCCTCGCCGGTGCGCACGGTGTAGCCGTCGCCGACCACGGCTTGGGCGCGCTGTTTGAGGGTTTCCTGGCTCACGCCCGGGGCGGCCTTGATGTCCACATTGGAGTAGACGCCGGTCGTGCCCAGCATCAGCTCCTGGGCCACCGGCAGGGTGAAGTAGACGAAGGTTTCTCCGCCGAGCGAATCGCGGCCGCCTTTGTATCCGGAGATGCCCGAGACGGTGAAGGTGCGCCGCGGCTGCAGCGTGATGATCTCGACTTTGTCGCCGACCGTCACCCCGGCCGACTTCGCCAGGTTGGCGCTGAGCACCACCTGATCCGGGGCGGTTGGCCCGGTACCCAGACGAAGCTCAAGGTTTGGATCTTCGTTGATATTGGCCGGCCAGGCGCCGCCCAGGCGAGGCGGGCCGTTGGAGGCAACCACCTTGCCGTCCTTGCCGATGACCCGAGCGCCGTCGGAAACCACTTGCGGCGTCACGCTTTCCGCGCCGTCGAGGCCCTTGAGCTTGTCCGCGACATCCTGCGGCACGACCTTGGTGACCAGCGCTTCGCCGCCGCCGCCCTCCAGCGACGGCACGTCGCTCTTCGCGGTGACCTGAGCGTCGATGTCCTCGTTGATGGTGGAGAACAGGTCGGTGAAGCCCTTGGAGATGGTGTCGCCGCTGACGAAAGCGGCCGACATGAACGCGGTGCCGAGGATGATCGCCAGCGCGGAGAGGATGAGCCGCAGCTTGTGCGCGAACAGACCGCGCAGCATCGCCTTAAGCATTGCGATCCAGCTTCTTCATGCGGTCCAGCACGCTGTCCGCGGTGGGGGAGAGGATCTCGTCGACGATTTCCCCGTCGGCGAGGAAGACCACGCGGTCGGCGTAGGAGGCCGCGTTCGGGTCGTGGGTCACCATGACGATGGTCTGACCGTGCTGGCGCACCGAGTCGCGAAGGAAGTTCAGCACGTCTGTCCCGGAACGCGAGTCGAGGTTGCCGGTCGGCTCGTCGGCGAAGATGACCTCGGGCCGGGAGACCAGCGCGCGGGCGCACGCGACGCGCTGCTGCTGGCCGCCGGACAGCTCGCTGGGCCGGTGATGCAGCCGGTCACCCAGCCCGACCGTGAGGATCACCGTGTCGTACCAGGCCTTGTCGGGCTGACGCCCGGCGATCGCGAGCGGGAGCGTGATGTTCTCCGCCGCGGTCAGCGTGGGAAGCAGGTTGAACTGCTGGAAGATGAAGCCCACTTTTTCGCGCCGCAGCTTGGTCAGCCCGGCGTCGCCAAGCCCGGTCACCTGGGTTTCGCCGATGTAGACCGTGCCGGCGTTGACGGTGTCGAGCCCGGCCAGGCAGTGCATGAGCGTGGACTTGCCCGAACCCGATGGGCCCATGATGGCGGTGTACTTGCCCCGCTCGAACTCGGCGGAGACCCCCCGCAGCGCTTGGACCTGGGCTTCGCCCGTGCCGTAGACCTTCCAGACCTCGACCGCTCGGGCGGCAGGCGTCATCGTCATGGGGGTGATTTTGCCCGAATAAGCCGTGATGAGGGCTTATTCGGGCAAAAACGGTTATTCGTAGGCGATAGCGTCGAGAACGTTCAGGAACGCCGCTCGCAACGCCGGTACCACCGCGGCGAACACCCCGAAGAGGATGGCCGTGACCACATAGGCGATCAGGTTGGTCCACGGCAGCACGATGGTGGTCATGAAGTCGGCCTCGATGAGCGCCTGCGACAACGCCGCCCCCGACCCGACCCCGACCACGAGCCCGAGCAGGCAGCCGAAGACGGCGATCAGGATCGACTCGACCCCGACCATGCGCACCACCGCACCGCGGCTCAACCCGATCGCGCGAACCAGCCCCAGCTCGCGGGTGCGCTCGACAATGCTCAGCAGCAGCGTGTTGAGAATGCCCAGCAGCGCGATGATCAGCGCCACCCCCAGCAGGAAGGTGATCGCCCGGAGCAGGAAGTCGAAAATCTGGTTGAACTGCTTGAGGAACGCCGACATGTCGCCCACGGTCACACCCGGATAATCGGACATGATCTTGTCGACTGAGGCCACGGTCGCGGCCACGTCCGTGCCCTGCGACACCGACACGAACCCTTGGTAGGCAAGGCCCCCGGCGAAGTCGTCGACGGCCGCCTCGGCCAGCAGCGGACCCGAGACCGTCGGCGTCGCCTTGTAGATGCCGACCAGCGTGTAGTCGCGCTCCACCGCCTCGATGCGCACCTTGACCTTCTCGCCGACCTTCCAGCCGCGGTCTTTCGCGAGATTGTCGTCGATGACGAACTCGTTGGGCGACAGCTTGCCCAGCCGTCCCTCGATCGTTTCCATCTTCCACATGCGTTGCGCCACAGCCACATCCGTGGCCGCCAGGCCCGGGTAGGGCTGGCCGCCCAGCGCGCCGTTGAGCGTGATGTGCCACGAGGCGACATCGGTGACCCCCGGCAGCTGGCTCACCTTGTCCATGGCGGTTGGGTTGTACCCGGTGCGCCCATCGGGCGGGGCGGTGTTGGGGCCCAGCACGATGATGGCCACGTCATAGCGGCCGATGTCGTTCTCCAGACTCGTCTTGAACGACTCGGTGACCGTGGCCGCCGCGCTGATCAGCGTGACACCGATCATCAGGGAGATGGCGGTGACCGCGGTGCGGCGCGGGTTGCGCAGTGAGTTGCGCACGCCGAGCTTGCCCGCCTGGCCCCATCCCACGAGGTAGCCCAGCAACCGGACCACCGGCTTGGCCAGCATGGGGGAGAGCAGCATGACGCCGATGAAGACCAGCCCCAGGCCGGCGGCCAGGATGAGCGTGCTCTGCGGCACACTGGCCAGCAATGGCAATGCCACTAGCGCCAATCCTGGTACCAGGAAACAGCTGCCGGTAATGGTCAGACCCACCAGCGACTTGTCCGGCCGGACCACCTCGCGCATGGCCGCGACCGGCGGCACGCTCGAGGCTTTGATAGCCGGTACGAAGGCCGCGATGACGGTGACCAGAATGCCCATCGCGTAGGACCACAGCACCGCCCACGGCGACAACACGATCCCGGCGCTTTCGATGCCCAGGCCGATGCCGCTGGTGAGCATGCGCTCGACCAGAGCCCCGACGCCCGCGCCGAGGGCAAGACCGAGCGTCGCCCCGACCCCGCCGACGATGAGCGCCTCGAGCATGACCGAGCCCACCACCTGACCCCAGCCCGCGCCCATGGCACGAAGCAGGGCCAGCTCTCGGGAGCGTTGCGCCACAATGATGTTGAAGGTGTTGTAGATGAGGAAGATGCCGACGAACGCCGCGATGATGGCGAAGGCGGTGAGGATGATCTGGAAGACGCTGAACTGGTCACCGAGCACATTGGACTGTTGTTCGGTCACCTCCTCGCCGGTGAGCGCCTTGAACCCGGCCGGCAGCTGCGCTTCGATGCGCTTCTTCAGCTCCTCGTGGGTCACCCCGTCCTTGGCGCTGAACGACGCGTTGGCGAAGACATCGCGTTTGCCGTAGAACATTTCCTGGGCGTGGCCGAGCTCGAAGAGGATGAGCGCCTCTCCCGCCAGCGAATCGCGGCCGCCGGAGTAGCCGACGATGCCGCTGACGCGATAGTTCTTGGGCTCGCCGAGCTGCGGCACGAAGATCTTGAGCTGCTCGCCGCGCTTCACCTTGGCCAGCTTGGCGGTGTTGGCGGAGATGGCCACCTCGTCCGCGGAGTGCGGCCAGTCGCCTTCGCGCAGCTCGACCAGGCCGAGGGGGTCGCGTCCGTCGGTGCCCGCGGCGATCGTGGTCTGGGTGGTCACCTCGTCGCCGGTGTCGGACTGGAAGGGCACCACGCCCTGCCCGCTCACCTCGCCGCTGGCCTTGTCCACACCGTCCACTTTGGACATTTTCTCCAGCTCGGCGGCGGACAGCAGCACCCTTTCGCCGTTGTCCGACTCCTTGGTCGGCTGGACCTGCACCGCGACGTTCTCGTTGATGGTGGCGAACAATCCGGCGAAGCGCGCGTTGAGCGTGTCGCTCAGAACCATGCTGCCGGAAAGGAAACCGACCGACAGCACGATGGCGATGACCGCAAGAGCCAGGCGCAGCTTGCGCTGCAAAAGCCCGCGCAGGCTAGCTTTTATCATTCCGGCGCTCCGACCGTCAGATCGAGACTCTTAATTTTATCGAGTACGGCTTCCGCGGTCGGCGAATGCAGTTCGTCCACGATCCGCCCGTCGCCGAGGAACACCACCCGATCGGCATACGAGGCCGCGTTGGCGTCGTGGGTCACCATGACGATGGTCTGGCCGTACTCGGAGACGCTGCGGCGAAGGAACGACAGGATGTCCGCGCCGGAACGCGAGTCGAGGTTGCCGGTCGGCTCATCGGCGAAAATCACCTCGGGCCGCGAGGCGAGCGCCCGCGCGCACGCCACCCGCTGCTGCTGTCCACCGGACAGCTGACTCGGGCGGTGGCTGAGCCGATCGGCCAGACCCACCGTGTTGATCACAGTCTGGTACCACTCCTGGTCCGGCTTGCGCCCGGCAATCGCCAGCGGCAGCAGGATGTTCTCCTCGGCGGTCAGCGTCGGCAACAGGTTGAACTGCTGGAAAATGAAGCCCACCTTTTCCCGGCGCAGTTTGGTCAGCCCGGCATCGGACAGCCCGGTCACCATGGCCTCGCCGATCATCACCTGGCCCCGGGTGACCGAGTCCAGCCCGGCCAGGCAGTGCATGAGCGTCGACTTGCCCGAGCCGGAAGGACCCATGATGGCCGTGAACTTTCCCCGCTCGACCTCAAGGCTCACCCCGCGCAGCGCGATGACCTGCGCCTCCCCGACGCCATATACCTTCCACACATCCACCGCACGTGCGGCGGCGCTCATAGGCGAATTCATGCCACTCAGCGTGACAGCGGCTTTTCAGCTGACCCTCAGACCGCAGCACGGTTCTGGCCTAGGCCCTGTGGGGGAAGCGCTCCTCCTTAAGAAGGAGCCCCCGGCTTGACCAAGCCTGTTTCGTAGGCAAGTACCACCGCTTGGACCCGGTCGCGCAAGCCCAGCTTTGTCAGCATGTGTCCCACATGGGTCTTGACTGTCGTCTCGCTGACTGTCAGCGCCTGGGCTATCTCCGCATTGGACAGTCCCTTGGCGACCTGAATCAGCACCTCGGTCTCGCGTTCGGTCAGCGACGAGAGCTGGTTGGGCAGGACAGCGGTGGGGTCGGGAAGCAGAGTGGCGAAGCGGTCGAGCAGGCGGCGCAGAATGCGCGGGCCCACCACGGCCTCGCCCGCGGCGACGGTGCGGATCGCGGTGACCAGCTCCTCGGCCGGAACGTCCTTGGCCAGAAACCCGCTCGCGCCCGCCCGCAAGGCGCCGACGACGTAATCGTCCAGATCGAAGGTGGTGAGGATGAGGACCCTTACCGGAAGTTTGAGGTTCACGATTTCGCGGGTCGCGGCGACCCCGTCGCGGCGCGGCATCCGCACATCCATCAGCACCACATCGGGCAGCAGCCGCCGGGCCATCTCGACGGCCTCGACGCCGTCGGTCGCCTCGCCGACGATGTCCAGATCGGCCTCGGTGCCCAGCACCAGCTTGAAGCCGGTGCGTAGCAACTGCTGGTCGTCGGCGAGCAGCACCCGGATCGGCCTCACACCACCGCCCCCACTTCTACCTCGGTTGTCAGAGGTTCCAAGGGAATTTTGGCGTACACCCGAAAGCCGCCGCCGGGCCGGGGCCCGGTTCGCAGCGTTCCGCCGTAAACGGCCACCCTTTCTCGCATGCCGAGCAGGCCGTGGCCGGGCATCATGCCTTCGCGCGGGCCATGGCCGGTGTCGAACACCTCGATCGTCAGCAGGTCCGGCTGGATCGCCATGCGCACCTCGGCGGTGGCGTGCCCGGCGTGCTTGAGCGCGTTGGTCAGCGCCTCCTGCACGATGCGGTAGGCGGTCAGCGCGACACCCGGATCGAGCTCGGCGGGCTCCCCTTCGACGCGAAGCGTCGCCGCCAGACCCGCTTCGCGGACCTGCTCGACCAGCGCCCGCACTCCGCCCAGCCCTGGCTGCGGGGTCAGCTGCGATTCCTCCGACTCCACCCGCAACAGGAACAGCAGCCGGCGCAGCTCCCGAAGCGTGGTGCGGCTGGTCTGCTCGATGGTGCTCAGCGCCTGCTCGGCCGCGTCGTAGTCGTGCTTGAGCACGCGCCGGGCGCCGGTGGCCATCACCCCGATGACGCTCACATGATGGGCCACCACGTCGTGCAGCTCGCGCGCGATCCGGCGGCGCTCCTCGGCCACGGCCTGCTCGGCGTGGGCCTGCCGGCCGTCCTCGGCGGCGGACGCCCGCTCCCGAAGCGCTTGCGCGGCAAGGCGTCTGGCCTGAATGGTCCGTCCAATGAGGAACAGCACCACCATCATCACCAGATTGACGAGCATCCCAGCCGAGGTGGAGATCAGTGGCTGGCCGTCGTGACCGTTGAGAGCGCCGTTGCGCACCGCCGCCAGGAAGGCCAGATCGTTGGCCAGCCACAACAGCGCGCTGCCGACCACCGCCCGCCACCAGGTTTCGTAGGCGGCCAGCGTGTAAGCCAGCACGTAGAGCGCGACGCCCTGGGCCGCCCACAGGTCCTGCTCCAGCACGCCCAGGAGGATGAAGACCCCGGTCGCCGCCACCGCGGCCCACAGCCATCGGCGGCGGATGACGATCGGGGTCAAGGTCAGCGCTATCCAGAACGGCAGCCACGGGCCGGGACCGCCGTACCAGTCGTCGGGGCCGGCCACCCACATCATCAGCTCGACCGCCAGCACGCCGGCGGCCAGCGCAGCGTCAGCACGCCACGTCGTCCACCACGTCGTGCGCAGCATCGGCGAAAGCCAAGAGGGGATAGCCACGTAGGCAGGGTATATGGCGCGTGCGAAGCAACGCGCGGCATTGCCGCCTGGAAGCCGCTGTCTTCCCTCACGATCATGAAGCCAAAGAGAGCGGCTTCATGATCGCTCAGTCCAGACACCGGCGCGGCAATGCGGATGCGGGTGCTTAGGGCTGCTGGACGCCGTCGAGGCGGAGTTGGCGGCTGTCGGCGGTGGCGACGGTCAGCTGCTGCGGGAAGGGCGGCACCTCGCCACCGAACGCCGGGCAGCGCACCTGATGGCTGCACCAGGCGCACAGCTTGCTGGGCTTGGGGCGGAAATCCTGTGCGGCGGTCGCCGCCTCGATGGCCCGCCACAGCGCTATCAGCGTGCGCTCGAAGCTGACCAGCTCCTCGGCGTCGGGCGAATAGTCGCAGACCTGGGCGTCTTTGAGGTAGAGCAATCTGAGCACCCGGGGCACCACACCGCGGGTGCGCCACAGCACCAGCGCATAGAACTTCAGCTGGAACAGGGCCCGCGCTTCGAAGGCCTCCCTTGGCGCACCGCCGGTCTTGTAATCGACCACCCGCAGATCGCCGGCGGGGGAGATGTCGAGGCGGTCCACGTACCCCCGGATGAGCAATTGATCGTCGATGGTCGCTTCGATGAGCGCCTCCCGCTCGGCAGGGTCGAGCCGCCGCGGATCCTCCACGCTGAAGTAGCCGCCCAGCAGCTCGCGTGCCGACGCCAGAAACCCGGCGAGCTGATCGCTTTCGCCATCGGCGAAAAGCCCGGCCAGCTCGGGCTGCTCGACGGCCAGCCGCTCCCACTGCGGGGCGATCAGCGCGGCCGCGGTGGCCTCGGTGCGTTCCGCCGAGGCGTGGTCGAACAGCTTCTCCAGCACGGCATGGACCAGCGTGCCCCGCGCCTGGTCGGCGCTGGGCTGCTCGGGGAGGCGATCGATGCTGCGGAAACGGAACAGCAGCGGGCAGGTCTTGAAGTCGGCCGCTCGCGAGGGGGACAGGGAGGGCAGGCGTCGCACTTCCGCCGTTTCGTCGGGGACGATACCGGCCACAGTGGCGGCCGCAGCTTCGGTCATGGCAACAGGCTAGGACAGCCCTACGACATCGGGGCCGTAGCATGGTCGCGTATGGAGCCACTTTCATGAGCAACGCGTCCGGGGACGATTACCGGCCGGCGGGGTTCCAGGTCGGGCGGGTGCTCGGGTTTCCCTTGCGGCTCACCAGCTCCTGGGTCTTCCTGGCCCTGTTCATCGTGTTGTTCTACAGCGACATCCTCGGTGACACGCTGGGTCTGCACGGCGCGGTCCGTTACCTGGCCGGGATGGGTTTCGTGGCCGGGCTGCTGCTGTCGGTTCTCCTACACGAGCTCGGTCACGCGCTGACCGCCCGCCGTTTCGGGGTGGGCGTGCGGGGCATCACCCTCGACCTGCTCGGCGGCTACACCGAATTCGACCAGGACTCGCCGCGTCCGGGGGTGGAGCTGGCCACCGCGCTGGCCGGGCCCGGGGTCTCGGCCGTGCTGGGAATAGGCTGCACGATCGCGGCGATCACCCTGCCCGAGGGCACGATCGGCGACAAGATCGCTGCTCAGCTCGCGGTGGCCAACCTGATCGTCGCCGTTTACAACGCCCTGCCCGGCTGGCCGCTCGACGGCGGCCGCGCCCTGCGCGCGGCGGTGTGGGCGGTCAACGGCGACCGCGATCGCGGCCTGAAGGTGGCGGGCTGGTCGGGCCGGGTGGTCGCGGTGCTCACCGGCGCGGCGTCGGTGGCCCTGTTCCTTCAGGGCTGGTACGACTCCGTGTTCTCGCTGCTGATCGGCGCCTGGATAGCCTTCACCATCTGGCGCGGCGCGACGACGGCGGTGCTCACCGCGAAGGTGCGAGCGCGCTATCCGATGGTCGACCCGGTTCAGCTGGCCCGTCCGATTTTCTCGGTACCCTCCGGGACCTCGCTGGCCGAGGCGCTGCGCCGGGCGGAGGAGGCGGGCGTGACCCAGGCGGCGCTCGGTGTCACCGACCCCGATGGCCGCCTCATCGCCCTGGTGGTGCCCGCCGCGGCCGCCGCCGTGCCCGACCAGCGCCGGCCCTGGGTGACCGTGGAGACCCTGGCCCGCGGCATCGACGCGGTGGCCACCATCCCGGCCTCGGCACGCGGCGCAGACGTGATCAAGCTGCTGCGGGGGGACCCGGACAGGCCTTACCTTGTGATGGCCGGGGATGATGTCGTCGGAGTGGTGACCATCATGGACGTGGTCAGGGTGCTGGACCCGGAGCAGAACAGGCGGTAGCACATGGGGCGGCGAGGGCCTTTCGAGGTGGGGGACAGGGTGCAGCTCACCGACCCCAAGGGGCGGATGCACACCATCGTTCTGGAGCCTGGCAAGGCTTACCACACCCATCGCGGCGCGCTGGCGCACGACGATCTGATCGGGCTGCCCGACGGCAGCGTGGTCACCTCGGCCAACGGCACGGCCTACATGGCCCTGCGGCCGCTGCTGGCCGACTATGTGCTGTCGATGCCGCGCGGCGCCCAGGTCATCTATCCCAAGGACGCGGCGCAGATCGTGGCGATGGGTGACGTGTTCCCCGGCGCGAAGGTTCTCGAGGCCGGCGCGGGTTCCGGGGCGCTGTCGTGCTCGCTGCTCAACGCGGTGGGCGACGGCGGCGAGCTGTGGTCCTATGAGCTTCGCGAAGACTTCGCCGCGGTGGCGCGCAAGAACGTGGAAGCCTGGTTCGGCGGGGCGCCCGCGGCGTGGAATCTCAAGGTGGGCGACGTCTCCGACTGCGCCGAGACCGGCTTCGACCGCATCATTCTCGACATGCTCACCCCATATGCCGCGCTTGACCTGGTTGAGCGCGCTCTGTTGCCCGGTGGCGTGTTCATCGGGTATGTGGCGACCACCACCCAGCTCTCCGATCTGGTCGAGGCGCTGCGTGAGCGCGGCTGTTTCACCGAGCCCTACGCATGGGAGTCGCTGGTACGAGATTGGCACGCCGACGGCCTGGCCGTGCGGCCCGACCACCGGATGATCGCCCACACGGCGTTCCTCGTGCGGTCACGCCGGCTCGCGCCGGGCGTGACCGCCCCGCCCCGGCGCCGTAAGCCGAGCAAGGGAGCGGAGGCTTACCAGGCGCGCAAGTTGGCGGCTGCCGGAGGGGAGCAGTCGTGATGATTCCCTCGGTCTTTCCGGACTGGTCGCCCTATCCCGACCTGGAATCGGCCGCCCGAGCCTATTTGCGCGATCCCGAGGTGGCGCTGGACGTTCTGAGTGGCGTGCTGGCGGGCTCGCAGGTGCTGGGCTTCACCCTGGAGCGCTTCGTCAACGAGCACAACGGGGTGTGGCAGGAGGTTGTCGTCTGCGATGGATCCCGTCTGTTGCTTTGGCACGGCGAGGATGTGGGCCCCGGCGACGGGCCTTCCGGTTCGATGGTGTCCTCGCTGCGCGTTGTGCCACTTTCGGTGGTCATCGAGGTGGGTTGCCGCCGAAGGCTCACCCGCACCGCCAGCAATCAGTTGCGAGTAGACAGTGTCGACGTGTACCTGCTGCTCAGTTCCCTTGACGAATCCGGCAACGGTCATCCCGGCGACGACCACCGCGCCCACATCCGCCAGGACGCGCTGCGCTTCGGCAAAACCCTGGAAGACGGCGGCCCCGGCCAGATCAGCCGGCTCGAAGAATTCGCTTCGCTGGTCGCCTCGCTAGCCGGACGCCCGTTACTTTAAGCGCGCGTCGATATCTCCACCCGGACTTGAGCGCGCTCTTCTTCACTGAGCTGATGAGAGTCCTGCTCGCGGTGGAGGTGGATGCACTCCCCGGGGCACTCGACGGCCGCGTCGATGACTTCGAGCCGCAAATGGGCAGGCACCTCGACCAATGCACCCGCCGCGAGCTGCATTTCGCCGGTTTCGTTCTTCACGTAGGCAAGCCCGTCCACGTCGAACTCGAAAACCTCGGGGGCGTATTGCACGCACAGCCCGTCACCAGTGCACAGGTCCTGATCCACGCGGACACGAAGTTCGGTCACTCCACGACAGTACCGTGGCCAGGTTGTTGCACTCACGGGGTGTCGGGAGGGTTACCTGAGGGCCAAGAGCAGCTAGTGTTAAGAGCAGCCTGACGCGGGGTCCAACAAGGCAGGACTCAGCGCAGGAAAAGCCCCCGGGGAGGTGGGACGTGGCACGCAGCGATGACGCGGATGCGCGCGCAGCACGGTGGGAGAAAGAAGCCAACGATCTCTCCACGCAGGTCGCGTTCCTGCAGGAGGAGCTCGCCCTGTTGCGGCGCAAGCTCAGTGAGAGTCCGCGGCATGTTCGTCAGCTGGAGGAGCGGCTCGCCGCGACTCAGGCACAGCTGGCGCGGCTGACCGACAACAACGAGAGACTGGTCGCCACGCTCAAAGAAGCGCGCGCCCAGATCGTCACCCTCAAGGAGGAGATCGACCGCCTGGCACAGCCGCCAAGCGGTTACGGTGTCTTCCTCGCCCGTCACGATGACGGCACGGTGGATGTCTTCACCGGCGGGCGCAAGCTCAGGGTGGCCGTGTCGCCCTCGATCGAGGTCGAGCGGTTGCAGCGTGGGCAGGAGGTTCTGCTCAACGACGCACTCAACGTCGTCAACGCGTTCGGGTTCGAGCGGGTTGGCGAAGTGGTCGGCCTCAAGGAGATCCTTGAAGGCGGCGACCGCGCGCTGGTTATCTCGCACGCAGACGAGGAGCGCATCGTGTTCCTCGCCGACTCGCTCATCGAATCGCAGCTGCGGTCCGGTGACTCGCTCATGATCGAGCCGCGTTCGTCCTATGCGTATGAGCGCATCCCCAAGAGCGAGGTCGAGGAGCTGGTGCTGGAGGAGGTTCCCGACGTCGGTTACCACGACATCGGCGGCCTGACCAACCAGATCGAGCAGATCCGCGATGCGGTGGAGTTGCCCTTCCTGCACGCAGACCTGTTCCGCGAGCACCACCTGCGGCCGCCCAAGGGCGTTCTGCTCTACGGGCCTCCCGGCTGCGGAAAGACCATGATCGCGAAGGCGGTGGCCAACTCGCTGGCCAAGAAGATCGCCGAGAGCCGTGGCCAGGACAAGCACACCAGCTTCTTCCTGAACATCAAGGGCCCTGAGCTGCTCAACAAATACGTCGGCGAGACCGAGCGGCACATCCGGCTCATCTTCCAGCGCGCCCGGGAGAAGGCCTCCGAGGGCACGCCGGTCATCGTGTTCTTTGACGAGATGGACTCGGTCTTCCGCACCCGCGGCTCCGGCGTCTCGTCCGATGTGGAGAACACGATCGTTCCCCAGCTGCTCAGCGAGATCGATGGTGTGGAAGGTCTCGAGAACGTCATCGTCATCGGTGCCTCCAACCGTGAAGACATGATTGACCCGGCCATCCTGCGCCCGGGTCGCCTCGACGTCAAAATCAAGATTGAGCGGCCCGATGCTGAAGCCGCCAAGGACATCTTCAGCAAATACATCCTCACCAATCTGCCGCTCAGCGCCGACGACATCGCCGAGCACGGAGGCTCCGCGGAGGCCTGCGTTCACGCGATGATCAACGCGGTGGTGCTGCGGATGTACTCCGAGACCGAGGAGAACAGGTTCCTCGAAGTCACCTACGCCAATGGTGACAAGGAAGTGCTGTACTTCAAGGACTTCAACTCGGGCGCGATGATTCAGAACATCGTCGACCGCGGCAAGAAGATGGCCATCAAGGAATTCCTCTCCTCGGGCAAGAAGGGTTTGCGCCTGCAGCACCTGCTGGACGCGTGCCTCGACGAGTTCCGGGAGAACGAGGACCTGCCCAACACCACCAACCCCGACGACTGGGCCCGCATCTCCGGCAAGAAGGGCGAGCGCATCGTCTACATCCGCACCCTGGTCTCAGGCGGCAAGGGGACGGAATCAGGTCGCTCTATAGATACGGTTACCAATACCGGGCAATACCTGTAAAAGCAGGCGTCCAGGCGGGGCGGTGCCGCAAGGCGCCGCCCCGCTCTCTATGCGGATAGGCTGATGGCATGAGTGTTCGGCGCATTATGGGAACAGAGGTCGAGTACGGCATCTCCGTGCCCGGCCAGCCCGGGGCCAACCCTATGGTGACCTCATCACAGGTGGTCAACGCTTACGGGGCCCGTCCCGAACTGACCCGCGGCGGCCGGGCGCGATGGGACTACGAAGAGGAGTCGCCGCTGCGCGACGCGCGCGGCTTCACCTACACCGGCACCGCCTACGACCCGGCGGAGGCGCTGGCCGACGAGGATCTGGGCCTGGCCAACGTGATACTGACCAACGGCGCCCGGCTCTACGTCGATCACGCCCACCCCGAATACTCCACGCCCGAGGTGACCAATCCCTTGGACCTTGTGCTGTGGGACAAGGCGGGGGAGCGGGTGATGGCCGAGGGCGCCCGGCGCGCCGCCACCATCCCGGGCAGCCACCCGATCCACCTCTACAAGCACAACACCGACAACAAAGGCTCCTCGTTCGGCGCCCACGAGAACTACCTCATGCGCCGGCAGACGCCGTTCGCCGATATCGTCACCTACCTCACCCCGTTCTTCGTGACCCGCCAGATCGTTTGCGGCGCGGGACGAGTCGGGATTGGACAGGACGGCAGCCAGGCCGGCTATCAGATCTCCCAGCGCGCCGACTTCTTCGAGGTCGAGGTGGGCCTGGAGACCACGCTGAAGCGGCCCATCATCAACACGCGTGACGAGCCCCATTCCGACGCCGACAAATACCGGCGGCTGCACGTCATCATCGGAGATGCCAACCTTTCCGAGATCTCGACCTATCTGAAACTTGGCACAACCGCGTTGATCCTCACCATGATTGAGGAGAAGGCGCTCGGCACCGACCTCGGCATCGCCGACCCGGTCGCCGAGCTGCGCTCGGTCAGCCACGACCCGTCGCTGAAACACCTGATGCGCCTTCGCGACGGGCGCCGCCTCACCGCGCTGGACGTGCAGTGGGCCTATTACGAGCGGGTCAAGTCCTTTGTGGACGATCGCACCGGGTCCGACACCGACGAGATGACCCGCGACGTGTTGCAGCGCTGGGAAAGCGTGTTGGAGCGGCTGGGCCGCGACCCGATGCTGTGCTCGCAGGAGCTCGACTGGGTGGCCAAGCTTCGCCTTCTCGAGGGCTACCGCGAGCGCGAAAACCTCGGCTGGGCCTCCTCCAAACTCCAGCTCGTCGACCTGCAATACGCCGATGTGCGCGAGGAAAAGGGGCTCTACCACCGGCTCGTGGCCCGCGGCGCGATGAAGACCATGCTCGACCCGCAGCGGGTCGAGCTCGCCATGGTCGAGCCGCCCGACGACACGCGCGCCTACTTCCGCGGGCGCTGCCTGGCCAAGTATGCCTCCGAGGTGGTTGCGGCCAGCTGGGATTCGGTCATCTTCGATGTGGGTCGCGAGGCACTGGTTCGGGTACCCATGATGGAACCGGAAAAGGGCACCAAGAAACATGTTGGCGCGCTGTTCGATCGCTGCCCGAGCGCTAAGGACCTTCTGGAAATCATCACCAGCTGATCCTCTAGCGGTGATCGCTTTCATGACACCAGCGCGCTACGTTTAACGCATTCGAAAGTAGGAGGCACCCGATGGCCACACAAGACGGTGGGCAGTCGCAGTCAGGCAAATCGCGGCGTGAAGATGAGGTCGATGAGGTAGCGCCCGAGGTCAATCCCGAGGTCGCCGAGCGGGTCGAGCAGATCGGCGAAGACGTCGATGACCTCCTCGACGAGATCGACGCCGTACTCGAGGAAAACGCCGAAGAATTTGTCCGGGGGTATGTCCAGAAAGGCGGGCAATAAGTATATTTGTCCGATTTTTGCGACGCGATAGCCAGCTCAAGCGGCGTTCGACGCTGACTCGAGCGGAACTGCGGCGCACCGGGACCCGAGCGCGTTGAACATGACCACCCATTCGGTAATGTTCGTGGAACCAGTAATGCGATCACCTACCTGAAGGAGACCTCGTGTCAGCGGGTTTTAATTCATCCGGGCGTCTACCGGCTGCTTTCACCACGCCGGGCATGTCTTCCTTCACGGAGTTCTTGAGCCAAGCCGCACCAGAGCTGTTGCCGGGCAGGCGGACGTTGCCGGCCGGCACCCACGACATTGCTCCACATGCGACCACCATCGTCTCGCTGACGTTCAGCGGTGGCGTGGTGATGGCCGGCGACAGGCGCGCCACGATGGGCAATCTGATCGCCAGCCGTGACATCGAGAAGGTGCATCCGGCCGATCCCTATTCGCTGGTGGGCATCGCGGGCACGGCCGGGGTGGGGCTGGAGCTGATGCGACTGTTCCAAGTGGAGCTGCAGCACTACGAGAAGATCGAAGGCGCCATGCTGTCGCTGGACGGCAAGGCGAACAGGCTCGCGACAATGATTCGCAACAACCTGGGTGCCGCGATGCAGGGGCTCGCGGTGATCCCGCTGTTCGCCGGGTTCGATCTCGACGCGTCCGACCCGGCGAAGGCTGGGCGCATCTTCAGTTTCGATGTGGCGGGCGGGCTGTACGAGGAGCACGGCTACGACGCGATCGGTTCGGGTTCGCTGTTTGCCAAGTCGGCGCTGAAGAAGACGTACCGGCCCGGCCTTGACGCGCAGGCGGCGGCGAACCTGGCGGTGGCGGCGCTGTACGACGCGGCCGATGACGACACCGCGACCGGTGGCCCGGACGTGATCCGCAAGATTTTCCCGGTGGTGATGACAGCCACCGCGGAGGGAACCAACCGGCTCAGCGACGCGGAAACGGGCGCGATGGCTGAAGCCGTTCTCGCAGAGCGCCGCAACGAGCCCACTGTCTAAAGGAGACCTACCGCCGTGGCTATGCAGTTCTACGCCTCCCCTGAGCAGATCATGCGGGACCGCTCGGAGTATGCCCGCAAGGGCATCGCTCGCGGCCGCAGTGTGGTGGTGCTGACCTACGCCGGGGGTGTGCTGTTCGTGGCGGAGAACATCTCCACCACGCTGCACAAGGTGAGCGAGATCTACGACCGGATAGGGTTCGCCGCGGTGGGCCGCTACAACGAGTTCGAGAATCTTCGATCGGCCGGGGTTCGCATGGCCGATCTGCGGGGTTACTCCTACGATCGCCGCGATGTGACGGGGCGGGCGCTGGCCAGCGCCTATGCGCAGACGCTCGGCTCGATTTTCAGCGAGCAGGGCAAGCCCTACGAGGTGGAGATCTGTGTGGCCGAGGTGGGTGCCACCGCGGCCAAGGACGAGCTCTACCGGTTGACCTACGACGGCTCGGTACAGGACGAGCCGGGTTTCATGGCGATGGGTGGCCAGGCCGAGGCGATCGGTAACGTGCTGCGTGCCGAGCACAGCGAGTCGCACTCGTTCGAGGATGCGTTGAAGCTCGCGGTGAAGGCGCTGGCGAGTGTGGGCGGCGAGGGTGGCAATTCGCGCAACATCGCCGCGGAGCAGCTCGAGGTGGCGGTGCTTGACCGCGCGCGGAAGGGCCGCACGTTCCGGCGGGTGTTGGGGCCGGCGTTGGCCACGTTGTTGCCGGCCAAGGCGGCGGCCGCTCCTGCGGAGCCAGCCAAGCCGGCCGGGGCAAGCGAGGAGGCCGCCAATGGTGCCGCCGCCAACGGCGACCCCGGCACGACTCCGCCGAAGACCAACGGCAAGGGCAACGGCCCAGCCAAGTAGCACACAGGCAAAGTAAAGGCGGTGGGCATGAAGCCCACCGCCTTTTGAGTTGCTTGCAGACCCGGGGGGTCAGACGCCCAGGAGGGCCGAGTCGCTTTCCTCGGGAGTCTGGGTGTCGTGGCTGATCAGTCGGGCGCTCTTGCGCAGGGTCAGCAGGCTGGTGAACAGCCCGGCGCAGAGGATGACCACGCCGACGGCGATCGAGGTGGCGCTAGGAAGCACCAGGCGGATCGTGCCGTGCGGGTCGAGCGTGCCGAAGTCGGCCGAGCCCCAGGCGCTCAGCGCGCCGATGGTGCCGATGAGGCCGAGCAGGACCAGCGCCAGGCCGATGGCCGCGCAGACCTCCAGCCGGAGCCACTTGGTCCAGCTGATGAGCCGCGATTCGTGAACTATGCCTTCGAACCGTCCATAGACTTCGGCGAATGCGCCGAACAGGACCAGCTGCGAACCGACCAGCAGGGCCAGGCAGCTGTACGCCAGCGCGTTGATGTCGAAGGTGACGTTGCCGATCGTGACCGGGCCGAGGGCCAGGGCGACCGTGGCGACCATGCCGATGGTGGCCAGCGCGATGCCGGGCTGGACCAGGGTGCGGCGCGGCGCGAACACGAGCAGGAAGCGCAGGTGACGCCAGCCGTCGCGCCAGGTGCGCAGGTGCGGCGCGCGGCTGCGGCCGTCGGGCTGAAGCGTGGTGGGAACCTCGACGATGGAGTAACCGGCCAGCGAGGAGCGGACCACCAGCTCGGAGGCGAACTCCATGCCCGGCATGCACAGCCCGAGGTCGAGGATTCGCTGGCGGGAGAAGCCGCGCAGACCGCAGTGGAAGTCGCCGACGTTGCGCAGGCGGAACAGGTGACGGCCGATCCAGGACAGCACCGGGTTGCCCAGGTATCGGTGCAGCGGGGGCATGGCGCCGGGGGCGATTCCGCCCTTGAAGCGGTTACCCATGACGACGTCGTGACCTTCGCGCAGCTTCTCGATGAAGGGGCCGAGGTTGGAAAGGTCGTAGGAGTCGTCGGCGTCACCCATGATCACATAGCGGCCGCGGGCTGCGTCGATGCCGGCCATGAGCGCGCCACCGTAGCCGCGGATCGGCGCGTTCACCACCCGGGCGCCGTTCTCGATGGCGATGCTCTGCGAACCGTCGGTCGAGCCGTTGTCGCTGACCAGAACCTCACCCACGACGCCGAGCTCGGCGAGTGACTTGAGGGCCTTGGTGACGCAGACAGCAAGTGTCTCGGCTTCGTTCAGGCACGGCAGAACGACCGTGACCTCAATGTTGTTGTCTGCCACAGGCTGGCCCCTTCAAAATCAGCATGACTCGGGCCCGACCTTACCCTACGTGCAAGATGCGGGGCCACCAGGAGGTCTAGCCATCGGGCTTAGACCAATCGGCGGACGAGCGACCAGTATGCCCCGGCAATCGCGTTGAGTGTGCCGACCACCGGCTGGGGCACGCGGATCTCCTTGAGCAGTGGCGTGTCCAATCTGGCGGTAAGCATGCGCATCCACACCCGGTCAGGCACGGTCTGCTCCCGCCTCACGACCCGGCGCCGCGCGATGATCGACTGGCGGTTCTGCCAGACGTCCTTCCAGGCGTTGACCTTGTCGCCGAACCAGCCCTGCTTGACCGACAGGGCGATCATGCAGAGCTCCAGCCCGATCAAGCCGGGGGCGAGGAGGAACAGTGCGCGTGGGCTCCAGAGAGTGGTGACGAAGATGATGCGGTTGCGTTCGGTCCGGAAGTATTTGCCCGGATGGGCTTGGAAGACGTACCTATGAACGATCGGGGCATCGGGCACACTGACGACGCGCAATCCGATCCGCCAGGTTCGAAGCGCCAGATCGGCGTCCTCGTAGCCCGCGAAGTAGTGATCGAAGAAGCCGCCCAAGCGTTCCCAATGCGCCCGGCTCATCACGATGCCAGCGCCCATGGCGCCGGCGGTGTTGGAAGGGCTCGTGCGCGTCTCCGGCTCACCCAGACCGCCCACCCAGCTCAGCCCGAGAACGTGGATCTGGTTGCCACGTGAGTTAAGCAACTCCGGATTTTCAGAAAGCCGCATGCTTGCCGCAGCGATACCGATATCCGGTGTCTGCAATTCTTCGATCAGGCGGGCCAACGTGCTGGGTTCCACCACCGCGTCATCGCCGATGAACGCTATGTAATCGCCCGTAGCGAATTCAGCTCCAGCGTTACAGCCGCCCGCGAAGCCGGTGTTTCGGCCGGGGCGCACCAGTTTTACGCGGGGGTCACGGGACAGCTCGGTGGCGGCGTCGTCGACACCGCCGTTGTCCACCAGCACCACATCGACGTCAACCTTCTCCGAGGTCGTCAATGCGGTGACAGCGTGGCGAAGCCACGGCTCCGGCGTGTTGTAAGCGACTACGATGGCTGTCACTCTTGGCAGGTCCGCTGACCAACCTTCGCTGGACATGTCACTCCCTTCAAGTGATCATAAAACAGCTCGCGTGACGCCTGATTTGCCAGGCAGGAGCCCTGTGCGCGAACTAACCCCGGTTACCATACAGCGGCGTTACTTCGGAGCAAAACACATACACAGTTATGATCAAACGAAGTCCGCGCAGGGAAGAGATTGAGCGATGCGCCGGAAGTAATGCGGTCAGCTCGGCTTGCCCGGCGCGGCTGAATGCCTCGAGGTCAGCCATGAGTCGAGGGCGCTTGCGAGCAGGATGATTATGGCGATGCGCACCGCGATGGTCTCCTGAATCCCGAAGCGCCACACCTCCCCAGAGCTCACAATGACGGTCAGCACCACGCTTGCCAAAGCCGTGGCGGCCATGGCGATTCCGGTCATCATCAGTTGCGGCTGCAGCCGCCTCGACCCCGCGAAGAGCGCCAAGAACAGGCTCAGGCCAAGCATCGCTATCGTGATCGGCAACGGGAATCGCTTGGAGAACAACATTTTTTCGACGGGTACCGGGACAAGCGCCGGAACATCGGCATACGCCGCACCGGTCAGCGAGTCACCGGTTGACCCCATCACCTGGCGTGCGAAAAGTGCCGGCATCGTGGTGGCGTAACGGCTCCACAGATCGGTCAGGTGCGCGTCAGTCCACGTCCGCAACTCGGGGCAGGTGTCCACAGCGCGGGCGAATTCCTCGATGGCCCAGTCCTGCCGGGTGCGGACCATCTGGTCGACGGCAGCGCACCCGGGCATGCCGAGCTCGCTCTGGAAAGCCGCCAAGACTTGCGGATCGCTGAAGACGCTCAGGCGCAGGCGGTACATCATCAGCCCGCGTTCGTGCGACAGCGTGGGATCGGCCGTCCATCTCACCTGGGTCTGCACGCTTTTCGGCCCGATGGCATAGCTCCAGCCCGCTGCGAGCAGCAGCACCAGCACACCGGCCGCCGCGCCGGCGGCCCGCCATCGCCCGGAGCTGGGCTGCCCGGAAGCGCGCTGCCGCCAAACGAACCACACCAGAGCCACCCCTAATGGCGCGGCCAAGACGAACATGTCGAGTCGGGTGAACATCCACCACACGGCGACGACCACCATCGTCACCAACGGCCACAGCGCACGGGTGCGCAGCCACCACAGGAAGAGCGCGAGGGTGGCCACGCCGAGGCTGATCGACAGCGACTCGGAGAGGATGGCGAAGTCCCAACTGGCGACCGAGCGCGTCAGTCCTAAAAGGACGATGGCCGCCATCGCGGCGATCCGGGCGGACCGGTGGCGCAGGAACATGGCCACGGATAGGGCGAGCAGGGCCCAGGCGAGGGTGCCCAGCGCCCACTGCCCGACTGCGCGGCTGCCATCGTCGGAGAACATCGCGAAGAACAGCGGCACCCCCCAGGGCCGCGGTGCCTGCCCCGTGAACGAAACCAGCGCCCCCCTGTCCCAGGCAGGGTCGTTGCGGTACGCGTAGGAGAAGGTGTCGAACGAGGTGAAGACCTTACCTTGTAAGACGATGGCCACCCGGCCGGCCAAGAAGAGTCCAAAAAGGACAACTACCGCCCAGTCAAATCGCCGCGCAGGCGTCGTGCTGGTTATCATGCGATGCCCGCGGGCTCGGTAGCCGGCACCTGCGGCTGGTCGCCTGCCGGGTGGGAGGAGCCGGCCTTGCTGAGATGGCGCCATGACAGCCCCGCGGACATACTCGCGAACACCAGCGCGGGCAGCCCGTAGCGCGCCTCATACATGGCCACCAGCACGGGCGGGATGACCAGGCTGACGGTGATGAGAGCGAGCGTGATGGTGTCTGCAGCGTCGCGGCTGCCACGGCGGAAGCGGATCGCGGCGACCAGCGCAAGCAGTAGGGCAAGCGACGTGACGATGGGCACTGTGCGCATCACCTTGCCGTAGCCGGCGAGGAAGGTGCTCAGCCCGGTCGCGGCAGGGGCGTCCTTGTCGTCGGCGAATTCGTTGTCCCACGTGTTCTGCGTCAGCGCGGGAGTGCAGGCAAGGGGGACGGGCGTGCCCTTGATGGTGGCGGGCAGGCTCCATTTTTCGCGCAGGCAATCACTTTCCGGGCCGATATGGCGGCCCGGAATGAAATGGGGCGCCAGGTCGCGCAGCACCACCTGCGCATAGTCGGCTGGCTGCGCGGCGATGGCCTTGCGGGCAAAGGTGCGCAGAATTTCGTTGTCGTTCTTCGGGACTTGCACCGCTGGCCCGTTCCAGCCGTAGTAGTCGGTGCGGTCGTGGCGCTGACCCAGCGGCTCCAGCGGGCACAGCCGCCGCTCAGCCTCGGTGAGGGTGAGCCGGTCACAGTCGACGAAGCTGGACACCCGGGCGTAGAGGGCACGGTTGGCGTAACTGGTGCCGAAGGCGGACGGCCGGTCGCCGATCCAGCTCTGCACCGCGACATAGGGGATGGCGAATGCGATGGCGAACGCCAGCAGCGGCCGCCATCCCACGCGCCGGATCGCGAGGAAGCCCAGCATGATGATCACCATGGGGATGGTGCTGGGCCGGGTGAACCAAGCCAACATGATGACGAAGCCGGAAAGCGCGCACGCCACCAAGCCCGGCTTCTTCGGCCAGAGAAGCAGCAGAATCGCGGTCACCGACAGCGCGACGAACATGGTCTCGCCGAGCACATAGTGCTCCAGGGTCACCTGCAGCGAGTCAAACAAAAGAGGCGCTGTCGCCAGGCAGGCAAGCCAAATTCGTACCCCACGGCGGTAAAGAAAGGTATAGATGGCGAGAGCTGTCAGCAGACCGAGCAGATGTTGCAGTGCGACGACCACCGCGAACGAGCCGGTGACCTTGAGCACCTTGAGCACGACGCTGTAACCGAGACCACCCACGTCATACGGATCCAGGCCGGAGCGGATACTGCTTTCAATGAAGGCGCCGCTGTCCCCGTAGAACCAGAACGCCGGCTGGTAGGCAGCCATAATCAGCACTCGCAGGACGACCGCCAGTGCCAGCAGGATCAGAATCGCCCAGTGCCGTCGCACCGTGGCCCATGCCTTCACGATGTTGCATCCTAGCCAGCTTTTGATCGGTCAGGGTGACTGGGCAGCTGGGGCAGTGTCTCACCACCGGCGAATAGCGTCACATGTAAGGTGGCTGCGTACTTTCTACCGCGATTGGGGATCTGCGCGTGACGAGCCTGCTTGACAGTCAGACTCGGGAGGCAGCCGTGGAGGCCGGGCCTACCACACGACCTTCACTTAACAAGTGGCGAATTTTTCTGCCGCTGCTCCTTCTGCTCGGGTTCGCGGCCCACCTCGCATGGCGCATCTGGCTCATCCGCTATGTGCCCACCGTTGTGGCGCACGCAGACGAGGACCGCTATCTGCTTTCCGCGCGGGCGCTGACCGGCGGGCCGGGCGGCTTCGGTAATGACACGGTGGCCTTCCGGCGCCTCGGTTACCCGATTCTGCTGGCCCCTATTTATTGGTACGTACAGGATCCGTTCAAGGTCTACCACTACGCGCAGCTGATCGGCGCGGTGATCAGCGCGTTCACCTTCCCGCTGGCCTATCTGTTCGCCCGCCGGTTGCTCGCCACCGGCCGTGCCCTGTCGCTGGCGATGGCCTTCGTCGGCGCAGCGTTGCCTGCGGTTGTTTACTACAGCGAATTCACACTTACCGATGTTCTGTTCGCGCCGCTCGGCTTGGCCTGGCTGTTGCTGATTCACGGATGGCTGGGCGGGCGCACCAACGTTGGCCGGGTCACCGCAGCGGTCTTCGCCGGCATCGTGGTCGGCTATGCCTACGTCGTTCATGTGCGCGGCATCATCATGCTGGCTATTCATCTTGGCCTAGTGGCGGTCGTCCTGTTGTCCAAGCGCAGTAGGTACGCCTTAGGCATCGCCTCCGCGGTAACGGCGCTGCTTGTCACCCGGCTGGACTGGCTGCTCAAGACGGTCGTCGGCAGCAGCCTGGAGCATGGCGGGGTGGAGCCTGACAGCAAGATGCTGGAGGCGGTCACCGACGCGCTGGGATTCGTGCGCATGGTCACCGATGCCACCGGGCAGATCTGGTACCTCGGTGTGGCCACCGGTGGCCTGGCGCTGGTCGGCGTCGTCGTCGGCTACCGGGCCATGCGCGAGCCGGGCGACTTCGCCCGCCGGGCGGTCTTCGGCACGGCCCTGGCCAGCACCGTCCTGATCGCGCTGGCCAGCGCGGCCGCCCTGCCGCCCGACGGCCGGGTCAGCAACCACGTCTACTTCCGTTACATTGCCTGGCTGGCCCCGATCTGGCTCATGGTCGGCATCGCGGCCCTGGTGGGGGCGGAGCAGCGGGCCAAGCTCAGGCTGATGCGCGACGCCGGCGTGGTTCTGGCGGTCACCATGTTCGTGGTCCTGGCGCGCATGGCGGTGGGCGAGTGGTTCTCTCCCTTCGACACCCCGGAGGTGTCGTTCCTGGCCAACGCCTGGGAGGCGTTCCGCCCGTTCAAGGCGGCGCTGCTGGCGATGGCGATGCTGGCCCTGTGGCTGCTGCGGCGCTGGTTCATTCCGATGGGCGTGGCAGCCATCGTCTGGACAGTGGCGATGGTGTCGGTGAACGTGAACTCGATCCAGCCGATGGTGGCCCTGGAATATGTGCCCGGATCCCGGCTCGTCCACGACCTCGGGGTCACCAGCGACGACGTGGTGCAGTCCGCGGTCCAGGTGGACCTCGGCTCCCGCCTCAACCACCAGCGTGAGGTCACCTGGTCACCGGTCACAGAGTTCGACGCTCTGACGGGGCAGCCAGGCCCCTCCGCGACCGTGGTCATCGCGCCCTGGTACCCGGAGAAGGCCAACGAGGTCTGTGAGGAAGAGGAAACCAAGGACTGCCACTCGGTGCACTGGGACGGCACCGCGCTGGGCTGGACCCGGGTCTACACCTACGAGAACAAAGACCGCCAGTGGGCGTTGTGGCGGCGCACCGGGGTCACCCCGATGTCCAGCCGCGCGGATGTGAAAGCGACCCAGGCGCGCTGAAAGCTGAGCTAGACCCGCGCTAGACCCGAGGCCGTCGCTATCTGGCGGCGGCCTCGGGAACCAAGACGGTGAGCGTGGGGGCCGACTGAATGCTGCGGCGCAGGCCCATGCCCAGCAGTGCGGCCGTCGTGAACGCCCCGAGCACCAGGCCCAGCTCGACCCGCAGCGAAACCTGAAGCGGGAGAAGGCATACGGCGAAAAGCACGACCGTTCCCGCCATCCAGCACAGCGCCTGCCGGCCGTGCTGCTCGAGCGCCACCGAGGTCTGGCCGAAGACGAAAGCCCACAGATAGGCCACCACGCCAAGGCACAGCAGCAGAAAATCGAGCCAGGTCAGCACGCTGGGTGCGTTGAAGAGGCGGGCGGCCAGGAACGACCCCAACGGCACCAGCACCACGGCCGCGGCGCCTGCCATCGCGGTGACCGCGATCAGAGCGCGGCGGATGAGACGCCGCAATCCTTCCCTGTCCGACTCGGCGACCGCGGTGGTGGCGCCGGCCAGCAACGCCCCGTGCATGGCGCCGAACAGGAAGACCGGAATCCGCACCAGGATCATCGCGGCGAGCAGTGCCGTGGCCAGCTCGGGGCCGTCGTCTGGGCCGGCCAGCAGCTGCGCGTTGATGACCGCCACGTTGATCATGAGCTGGTTGAGGAATGCTGAGGCGGTGAGCTGACCGAGCTTGCCAGACAGATCGGCCCACGGCAGCGCCACACCCGCGGTGTTGGAGCGCACGATCGGGGGCAGCGTGCAGAGCACGGAGACCAGCGGGGCGAGCGCGATCAGCATCGCGTAGGCGGAAACGTTGCCGGACATGGCACTGCTCGCGACCACGGCCGTGCCGACGAGGCGGATGGACCCGTCGATGGCCAGCTGTGACCCGTACCAGCCGAAGCGGCCCAAGCCGGCAAGAGCGCCCCGGGTCGCGTGGGCCGCCGCGGTCACCCCGATAGCGGCGAAGGTGAGCCAGACCATGGTCCGGTTGCCGTGGAAGAAAAGCGAAGCGACCCAATCCTGGGTGGCCCAGGCGCCGACCAGCAACACGCAGCAGGCCAGGCAGACCGCGATGAGGCCCTTGGACAGCACCGGCCCGATCGGGTCGCCGACCGCTCTGCGGCTGGCGACCAGACGGGTCACCTCCTGCTCCAGGGGCAAAAACAGCCCGGGCGCGACCGCGGCGACGATCGACCACATCACGGCCAGCGCTGCCATCTCCTGCGCAGGCAGGGTGTGGCCGGCTACCGCGAGCTGGGCGTAGGCGGCCGCGCCGAGCGTGCCGACCCCGAGGCCGACCAGCAGGGTGCCTTTGGGCAGCAGCGCCGCAAGCCGCTTCACGGGTTCACCTTTCTGAACACCTCTGCTTCGAAGGCCGCCTTGAGCTGAATGTCCCACCCGGGCTGGGCGGCCAATCCGGCCTGACGCCAGCGATCGTGCCCGAGCACGCTGTAGGCGGGCCGGGCAGCGGGACGCACAAATTCGTTGCTGGACACCGGAGTGAGCCGGGCCGGGTCGAGGCCTGCGTGCCGGAAAGCTTGCACGGCAAGCTCGAACCAGGTGGTCTGGCCGCCGGCCGTGCCGTGGTAGACCCCGGCCGGCGCCTGGCGCTGCCGCGCCGAAGCGGCCAGCTCGGCGATCTGGGCGGCCAAGGCTTTGGTCCAGGTGGGCTGGCCGTGCTGGTCGTTGACAACGGACAGGGTTTCCCGTTTCGACGCCAGATCGAGCATGGTCTGCACGAAGTTGCGCCCGTTGGCGCCGTAAAGCCAGGAGGTGCGCACGACATAACCGGTCTCGGGCAGGGTGGCCAGCACGGCTTGCTCGCCTGCCAGTTTGCTGCGGCCGTAAGCGTTCACGGGCTTGGTGGGCGCGTCCTCCCGGTACGGCGACGTGGCCTGCCCGTCGAAGACGTAATCGGTGGACAGGTGGATGAGGATGGCTCCGGTCTGCCGGCACGCGTCGGCAAGCCCTTGCACGGCACCACCGTTGATCGCGGTCGCGGCGGCTTCCTGTGTTTCGCTGCCGTCGACATCGGTCCACGCGGCCGCGTTGACGACCACGTCGTGCCCCAGCACCGCATCGCGCACCTGCTGAGGATCGCTGATGTCAAGACCGGCCCGGTTCAGCGCGGTGATCTCCTGGGTGGCATCGGCACGCAACAGCTCCGCGAGGTCATGCCCCAACATCCCGCCTGCGCCCGTGATCAGCCACCGGGTCATTGAGCCGGCGCTGCCTTCAGCGGCTCCCACCACGCGCGCGACTCCTTGTACCAGGAGACGGTGTCGGCCAGGCCCTGGGCCAGGCTGACTCCTGGCTCGTAGCCGAGCTCGTTGCGGATCTTCGTGATGTCCAGCGAGTACCGCCGGTCGTGGCCCTTGCGGTCCTCCACCGGCACAACCATCGACCAGTCGGCGCCACACGCTTCCAGCAGCCGCTCGGTGAGCTCGCGGTTGGTCAGCTCGGTTCCGCCGCCGATGTGGTAGACCTCGCCGGAACGGCCCTTGGTCAACGCCAGCTGGATTCCCGCGCAGTGGTCATCGACGTGCAGCCAGTCACGGATGTTGAGGCCGTCTCCGTAGAGCGGCACCTTCTTGCCGTCCAACAGGTTGGTCACAAACAGCGGGATGACCTTTTCCGGGAACTGGTAAGGGCCGTAGTTGTTCGAGCATCGGGTGACCACCACGTCCAGCCCGTGCGTGCGATGGCAGGCGAGCGCGATCAGATCTGATCCCGCTTTCGAGGCGGCGTAGGGCGATCGCGGCGCCAGCGGCCACTCCTCTGTCCAGGAGCCCTCGGCGATCGAGCCGTAAACCTCGTCGGTGGAGACATGCACGAAGCGGCCCACCGCGTGCCGGCGCGCCGCGTCCAGCAGGGTCTGGGTGCCTTCGACATTGGTGCGCACAAATTCCATCGCCCCGGTGATGGAACGGTCGACGTGGGATTCGGCGGCGAAGTGAACGACGGCATCCTGGCGCTGCATCACGCCATCGACAACATCTTCGTCACAGATGCTGCCTTGCACGAACACCAGATTGGGATGGTCGGCCACAGGCGCCAGATTGGCCATGTTCCCGGAGTAAGTCAGCTTGTCCAGCACGGTGACGTGCACTTCATCGTGGCCGATGCTGTCGCCCAGAAGCATGCGGACATAGTTCGAGCCGATGAAGCCGGCCCCGCCGGTGACAAGGATCCTCATAGCTCGGGCAGTCTACGCGACCACCGCGCAAAGCCGTGACCAGCCCTTGATAGCACGCGCCCGGTGCGCGGTAGGCTCGCCGGATGCGTGGAATTCTCCTTGCCGGCGGCACCGGATCGCGGCTTTGGCCGATCACGAAAGCGGTCTCAAAGCAGCTGATGCCGGTTTTTGACAAGCCTATGGTTTATTACCCGCTGTCCACCCTCATCATGGCCGGTATTCGCGATGTGCTCATCATCACCACACCGCAGGACCGGCCACAATTTGAGCGGCTGCTGGCGGACGGCTCGCAGTGGGGTGTGCGGCTTGAGTACGCGGTGCAGGCCCGCCCCGAGGGGATAGCCCAGGCTTTCCTTATCGGCGAGGAGTTCATCGGCGACGACGATGTGGCGCTTATCTTGGGCGACAACATTTTTCACGGTACGGGTCTGGGCCGGCAACTGGGCGGGAGAGCGCCGCTGCAGGGCAGCCGCATCTTCGCCTACCCGGTGGCCAACCCGCAGGAATACGGCGTCGTCGAGTTCGACGAGTCGGGCCGGGTCTTGTCGATCGAGGAAAAGCCGCAGCAGCCCCGTTCCCGCTATGTCGTTCCCGGCCTTTACTTTTACGACAACCAGGTCGCGAAGATCACCCACGATCTGCGCCCGTCGGCCCGGGGCGAGCTGGAAATCACGGCGGTCAACGCCGAGTACCTGCGCCGCGGCCAGCTGATGGTCAGCGTGCTCGACCGGGGAACAGCGTGGCTGGACACCGGCACCTTCGCCTCCCTGGTCCAGGCCGCCGAGTATGTGCGGGTGATCGAGGAGCGGCAGGGCATGAAGATCGGCTGTGTCGAAGAGGTCGCCTGGCGCGCGGGTTTCCTCAGCGACGGCCAGCTGCGTGACCTGGCCGAGCCGTTGCTCAAGAGTGGTTACGGCAACTATCTGCTGGGCCTGCTGGAAGCGACGAGCGCGACGCAGAGCCCGCCGCCGGGGAGTCAGGTGTGAAAATTCATCCTCTCGGGATCGAGGGCGCCTTCGAGGTCGAGCCTGAGCTGCGCGGCGACTCCCGTGGCCAGTTCATGGAGTGGTACCGGTGGGACGCGCTGGCCGAGGCGGTGGGGCATCCGCTGAAACTGGCACAGGCCAACATTTCCATCTCGGCCGCCGGGGTGGTGCGCGGCATCCATTTCGCGTCGGTGCCGGTCGGCCAGGCGAAGTACATCACCTGCATGCAGGGTGCGCTTCTGGACGTGGTCGTCGATCTGCGGGTCGGCTCGCCAACCTTCGGCAAGTGGGAGGCGGTGCGCCTCAACGAGACCAATCGGCGCTCGGTCTATCTCGCGGAGGGCCTCGGGCACGGCTTCTGCGCGCTTACCGACAACACGATGATCGCCTATATGTGTTCGGCCGTGTACAACCCCGCCGCCGAGTTCGTGGTGCATCCGCTGGATCCGGCGCTCGGGATCGAATGGCCGGTGGCTCAGCCGATCCTGTCGGCGCGCGACGAGACCGCACCGACCCTCGCCGAGGCGGAACAAAAGGGCATTTTGCCGCAATTCTCAGACTGTCGTGACTACACGGCAAGTTTGAGGCATGGCGGCATGTGACCTTGGGCGCTTTGCCCGCTACTGTCTGAGCATGGATCGGCGAATCTTCGGGCTCGAAACCGAGTACGGCGTTACTTGCACCTATCGCGGGCAGCGGCGGCTTTCTCCCGATGAGGTCGCCCGGTATCTGTTCCGGCGGGTGGTCTCCTGGGGCAGATCGAGCAACGTCTTCCTGCGCAATGGCGCCCGGCTCTATCTCGACGTCGGCTCCCATCCCGAATACGCCACGCCCGAGTGTGACTCGGTGGCCGATCTGGTCGCGCACGACCGGGCCGGCGAGCGGATCCTGGAGGGGCTGCTCGTCGACGCCGAGCGAAGGCTTCACGACGAAGGAATCGCCGGGGAGATCTACCTTTTCAAGAACAACACCGATTCGGCCGGCAACTCGTACGGCTGTCACGAGAACTATCTGGTCAGCCGGCACGGCGAGTTCGGCCGGCTCGCCGATGTGCTCATCCCGTTCCTGGTCACCCGCCAGCTGATCTGTGGCGCGGGAAAGGTGCTGCAGACCCCGCGGGGCGCGGTTTACTGCCTGTCCCAGCGCGCGGAGCACATCTGGGAAGGCGTTTCGAGCGCCACCACCCGCAGCCGGCCGATCATCAACACCCGCGACGAGCCGCATGCCGATGCCGAGCGCTACCGCCGGCTTCACGTCATCGTGGGCGACTCGAACATGAACGAGATCACCACGCTGCTCAAGGTCGGCAGCGCGGATCTGGTGCTGCGCATGATTGAAACCGGCGTCGCCATGCCGGATCTGGCGCTGGAGAACCCGATTCGAGCCATCCGCGAGGTCTCCCACGACATCACCGGACGGCGCAAGGTCAGGCTCGCCAACGGCAAGGAGGCCAGCGCGCTGGAGATCCAGCGCATCTACCACGAGAAGGCGGTCGAGTTCATGGGCCGCCGCGGCGCCGACCCGGTGTCGCAACGCGTGGTCGACCTCTGGGGCAGGGTGCTGACCGCGGTGGAGGACGGAGATCTGGCGAGCGTCGGCCGCGAGATCGACTGGGTGACCAAGCTCCGTCTCATCGAGGCCTACCAGAAGAAGCACGATCTGCCGCTGTCGAGCCCGCGGATCGCGCAGATGGATCTGGCATATCACGACCTGCGCCGCGGCCGCGGTCTCTACCCATTGCTGGAAAAGCGCGGCAAGGTCGACCGGGTGGTCACCGACCTACGCACCTTTGAGGCCAAGGAAACGCCGCCCCAGACCACGCGGGCGCGCCTTCGCGGCGAGTTCATCCGCCACGCGCAGGAGAAGCGCCGTGACTTCACCGTGGACTGGGTCCACCTGAAGCTCAACGACCAGGCGCAGCGCACCGTGCTGTGCAAGGATCCCTTCCGCGCCCACGACGAGCGGGTGGAAAGGCTTATCGCGTCGATGTGACCGAGGCTTCAGTCCTCTTTGCGAGGCGTCGCCGAGTCCGGCACGCCGTCGTCGATCTGCACGCAGTAGGGCCATTCGCACCAGCGGTAGGTCCGGAACACGTGACACGGCACGACCACCAGCGAGTAGTAGGGCGCCGGCCCTGAGCGCAGGGTCACCTCGCGCCTTGCGCTCCACTCACTGCACGACTCCGCGCCCAGCTTCACCTGCTGCGTCCACAGCGGACCCTTGTGGCGATAGGTGTCGTTGTGTCGATAGTTGACGGCGCTGACCAACAGGAGAAAACAGGTCAGCACGGCCAGTGGGGCATGCGCGAGGGCGAAAGCCCGGCGATCGGCCATCGGACGGCTGGCCGGGATCAGCAGCGCGGCGAGCGCGGTGAAGATGAGCATCTCCACCGGAAGCAGATAGCGTTGAGTGATCATGCCGTTGGCCATAATCGTCATACAGGCCAAGGCGACAGCGTGGGCGAAGGCCACCGCGGCCAGCAGCCAGCGGGGCCGGGTAAGGCGGTAGAACGCCACGGCCACCGCCGCGAGCACGATCAGCCACGCCACCACCGCCCGCAGCACGTGGTCCAGGCTCACCGGGTGCTCGCTGAGCATCCAGGCCTGATTCCAGCCGAGCATGGAGTGCGGCATCGCCCACAGGACAAAGCTTTGCAGGGCCCAGAACGGGTCTTGCCGCGGCGAGGCGAAGTTGCGGTCGGTCAGCCCGAAGTACAGCCCGGCCATCTGAATGACCAGACCGGAGGTGAGCAGGCCGGCCATCATCAGGCTGAGGCGGTCGCGGCGCACCCAGAGCCGGACGACGGCCAGCGGGATCAGGATGACCACCAGGAACGTGGAAATCGCCGACATGCCAATGGCAGCCACCTGGACAATGCGCCCGGCCCGGCCGCCGGGCACCCACAGCACGAACCAGAACATCGCGTACACCAAGAAGAACTGGATGGTGGCTGGACGGTTGTAGATCTCGGAAGCCCAGTTCTCGGCGGTGGGGGAGAACAACATCGGGGCAGAGACAAGGAACCGGGCCAAGGGGTGGCGCAAGTGGGTGCCGCTGGCGATGTAGACGCCCAGGGCGAGCACGGCACACAACATTGCGGCCTGGATCGACAGGATGGCGGCGGCCCAGGAGATGGGGAAGAGCGCGGCCACCTCGCCCATGATGCGCGGGCCCACCTGGAAGTAGCCCACGTAGGGCTTGACCAGGTTGTAAGCGGTGGGGCTCATCAGGGCGTCGGTCAGCAGGTCGCGGGCGTCCTCCTCCCAGATCGTCTGAAAAGGCCCCGCTCCGGTGGTGCGGGCCAGGCTCACGATGGTGCCGGCGAAGACGGCCAGCGCCGACCACAGCAGCGCCCGTTTGGGCCGGGGCCGCGCCTCGGTCTCGGGAAAGAGCTTTGACAGTTGCTGCCGCAATACCAAGAGGCGTGGTAAAGCCGGACTTTCAGCCTGCTCCCGTGAGGGCGCAGACAATTCGGAAGTGGTCATCTTCTACCTCTTGGCGGGGGCTGGTGATGGGCAATCATCGACCAGCGGACACCAAATGGCAAGACTTGGTTAAAGAAGCGTGCCACCGTCGACTCGACGGTGGCACGCCCCACATGAACAGCGGAAATAGAAAGCCTAGAGTCGGCCGTCCGCCACCGCTTGGGTGACCCACGGAATGACCTCGTCGAGCATTTCGGTCAGCGAGGTGGTGGCCTCATAACCGAGAACGTCACGGGCCTTACTGACGTCCGGCACGCGCTTTTGCACGTCGTATTCGAAAGGCGTGTCGGACACGAGCTGCAAAGGCGCGTCCGGGCCCTTGATCTTGTGCCAGATCACCTCGGCGAGCGCCTTGACGGTGGTCGACTCGGCGGTGGAGAGGTTGAAGTCCTCGTTGAACGCCGCCGGGTGCTCCAGGGTGTCGACGATGCCGCGGGCGAGGTCGCCGCCGTAGGTGTAGTGGCGCACCTGCTCGCCGTCGCCCAGGATGTGCAGCGGGTCCTGACCCTTGATGACCTTCTGGACCAGGTCGGGCACGACGTGCGACATGGCCAGCTTGACGTTGCCGGACAACACTTCCGCGTCACCGAGGGCGCGGCCCTCACCGATGCCGACGCAGTTGAACGGGCGCACGATGGTGTACGGCAGCTTGTACTGGTCCCACGCGGCCTTCGCGTAGTACTCCACGGCGAGCTTCTGGAAGCCGTAGGACGACAGCGGCGGCGGGATGCGGCGCTCGTCGCCTTCCTTGCTCGGCCAGTGCTCGGTCGACTCGAACACCATCGACGACGACACGTAGGTCATCTTCTTGAGGGTGCCGGCCTGGAAGGCACGGATCGCCGCGTCGCAGGAGGAAGCCATGATGCGCTCGTTGGTGGCGAGCAGGTCATAGGCGTAGGCGTGGAAGTACGAGATGCCACCGATCATCGCGGCACCGGCGATGAAGTGGTCGCAGTCGGCGAGCAGGCCGGAGATCAGGTCGACGTCGCGGGCATCACCTTCGATGAACCGGTAGTCGGGGTGGTTGTCGTAGCTTTTCGTGACGGGGCCGTACTTGGAATAGTTGTCGACACCAACAACCTGATAGCCCCGCTTCAGCATGTCTTCCACGACGTAGCCGCCGATGAAACCCGCCGAGCCAGTGATGAGAACCTTTGTCACTTTCCGACCTTCTCCTTCAAATTTTCCTTAGAACCGGGCTGGCGAACTATTGCCTCTGGGGGTCGCCTGTTCTTGAGTTGTTCCATGGTGAGACGAGGTCCGAAGGCGAACCTGTACCACCTGAGGTAAGCGGGCAGGAAGCCCGCGAGATCGAAGCGGGACTCGCCCAGCGTGCGATCGAGCCAGATGGTGGGGATCTCGGCCACGGGCAGCCGAAGCCGGTGTGCCTTGGCCGTGAGCTCGAGGCCGATCGAGAAACCTGTACGGCTCTCGATGCCCACGTTGCGGGCGAACTCCGTCGAGTAGGCCTTGAAGCTGTTGGTGGCGTCGCGGGTGCCCACCCGGGCCAGGATCCGCAGCGAGCGGCCGGCCCAGCGCGACAGCATGCCCTTGAACCGAGGCCCGCCAACCTGTTGCCCGCCTGGCATGTAGCGCGAGGCGGCGGCCACCACCACCCCGCGGTCGACCAGACGCGCCAGCTCGTCGATCTGGCGCGGGTCGTCGGAACCGTCAGCCATGGTCACCACGGCCACCTTGCCCCGGGCGGCGTGGATGCCGAACCGGATGGCGTTGGCCGGCCCGCGACCGTAGGTGTTGTGCACGGTGCGCACGCGGTCATCGGTGGCGGCGACCTTGGCCGCGAAGGGGATCGTGGAGTCGTCCATCGTGTCATGCACCACGAGCACCTCGGCCGGAAGCGTGACTTCGCGCAGGATGCGCTCAAGGCACGCGATAATGCCTTCTCCCTCGTTGTATACGGGGATGACCACCGAGACCTCGGGCGTCATACGCGCATGCCTCGCCCGGTGATGCCCCAAAGGTCGGCAACCTGTTTGTCGGTGGCGAGGTCGCGGTACTCGGGGTGCGGGGTGGCGATCACCAGAAGGTCAGCGCGCTCAAGCACTTCGTCGAGGGGGAGGAAACGATCGTCGGCAATGTAAGGGTCGTTGCAGAGGGTTTCCTTGGCCTTCAACATGAGGATCTTGCGAAGCTTGTAGGAGAGGCTTTCCCGCGGGTCGTCGCTGCCACCCTTGAACGACATGCCCAGGATGCCGACCGTGAGGTTCTGCAGGTCGTAAGCGCTCTCAAGCCGCGACACCAGATACAGCGGCAGGCCCTCGTTGATGAGCATCGCCGAGTGGCCGAGCACAAAGTTGTTCTTGTTGAACGCGGCCAGCTGCATGGTGTCCTTGAAAAGGCATGGCCCAGCGGCGAAACCGGGGCCGGGGATGTCGGCGGCCCGTGGGTAGTCGAAGGAAATGGCGTGGCGGATGCGCTCGAAGTCGAGCCCGGCGTCGTTGGCCATCATCCAGAACTGGTTGGCCGCGGCGAACTTGATGTACCGCCAGGTGTTGGTGAACAGCTTGGCGAGCTCCGCCTCCTCCGGCTGCAGGCGCACGATGCTGCCGGTCAGGTTGCGGAAGACCTTCTCGGCCCGATCGGCCGCGGTGTCGTCGCGCGCGGCCACGATCTGCGGCAGGTCGAACAGCTCGGTCATCGCCTTGCCCTCGGCGATGCGCTCGGGGCAGAAGGCCACATCGATGCGCAGGCCGCGGCGCGAGAGCATGCGCTCGGTCAGCGCGGTGACCCCGGGGTGGACCGTGCTGCGCAGGATGATGAGCTGACCGTGGCGCAGGTGATCGGCACAGCGCTCGATGGCTTGCGGGACAGCGCCGATGTTGGGATTGAGGTGCTCATCGACCGGCGTGCCCACGATGACGATGATGTTCTCCGCCGTCCCGACACTGGCCGGATCGGTGGTGGCCTTGAGCCGCCCTGTGGTGGCGGCCTCGCGCAGCGGCTCCGCCGCGCCGTCCTCGTCGAAGGGGAGGGTGCCGCTGTTGACGACATCGACCGCAGCCTGGTTGATGTCGTACAGCGTGACCGAAAGACCCCTGGCGGCCAAGGCGATGCCGAGCGGCAGCCCGACCCGGCCACACCCGCCGACAATGACTACGTCGCGGGTCCATTCGTCAAAGTTGGCCACGACATCACCCTCAATCGTTCTCGATTTTTGTTCTGCTCCCGATCAACCCCGACCAGCTCAAGAAGGCTACACTTCCTGCTTGGTTGGCGCGCGCCAGGTTACCAGGCTATCGGGAGTGACGATTAGGCCCTCTACCTTGCCTAGCAGCCGAGACAGGACAACGTGCGCTCTGTCCGATACCCGACCTACGGCGTGACTGCGGCCGTAACGTCGGGGTGAGCGGATGTTCCAGTTCTCGCTTATGCCGGTAAGCTGGACCCACTATGAACAATGAACAGCCTGAGGTCACCCCGCACGATGTGCGGGCCAACTTCATGCAACGGCGCCGCGACAAGATCGTCGCTGAGATCCAAGCCAATCGGCGCGGTGAGTACAAGGTGCCCACCTGGGTGCTCACGGCCATCCTGGTCGCGATTCTCGCCGCGTTCGGCGCGTTGATCTACTTCTCCTGACCGTTCTCGGCGATCAGGCTGGCGGCATGGCGTCCAGCCGCTGCCGCGGCGAGGAAATAGAGGTAGTCGTCGTCGAGGCCGCGGCCCATCGTGCTGTGGGTGACCGGTGACTTGCGCAGCGCGTCGTCGAGCCCATCGGTGGCGACGGTGACCAGCGTGTGCCGCTGGGCCAACGGCGCGATTCCTTCCAGCACATGGGGTTTGAGCCCTTCCGGCACGGCCAGCTCGGCCGGCACGAGAGCCACCTTCTGGTAGGCGGTCAGGCTGTGGTGCGACAGCCCCCGATGCCGGGCGCGGGGATCGGCTTCAGAGATGCGCAGCGATCCCACCGGCCGGCCTTCGAGGACGCCTGCCGCGTTGACCGCCTCGCCGACCGCGATTCCGGAGAATCCCCATGTGGTACCGGTGCCGAGGTTGCCGGGACCCTGGGTCACCACCGCGATGTCGGCGGCGAGCACATGCCTTGCCGCGAGAAGTCCACTGTGGACGGTCACCGCTTCCAGGTCGCCTCCCCAGGATTGGCCGGTCGTCACGGTACCCACCAAATGGTCTGCAAGCGCGTCAAGGTTGCGGGAGAAGCCGGCCGGCAACGCGCCCCCGTCGGTCATCACATACGCGATGCGGGCATGTGGCGCGTCGGCGTGGATACCGGCCACCACCGCGGGCAGGGCGGAGTGCAAATCCGCTGTCACCACAGGCATTCCGGCGAGATGTGAGGCGCGTTCCATGATGGGCCGGCAGGGCGAGTTCTCCTCGTCCACCGAGAGCACGACCGTCTGAAGTGGACTGTAGCGCGACTTGACGATATGACCCTCGAAGACCGGGTCGGGCGGGAGCCGGTCGGGGATCGCCACGACGATGGCGTAGCCGCCGGTGCCCAAGCCCAGATCGAGCGCGTTGGTGTTGAGCAGCACGCGATCGCCGATGACCGGCTCGCCCACCACGGCCGGGTAGGCCAGCGCCCTGACCTGGCGAGCGTCGACCTCGACCGTCAGCTCCACCGCCCCGCGCCACTCGCGCAGCCGCTGGATGACCTTTCCTTCACGCCATCGGATCATGAGCTCGCTCCGGTCGGGTCTAGGAACACTTGCTTGATGGTGGGAAACGCGGCTCGCAGGCTCTGCTCGCCCAGCTCGCAGGCTCGCTGTACGTCCCCGGCCGTCACCGTGTCCACAAACCCGACTCTAGCCGCGACCAGAACGTTGCCGATCCCAAGTTGCTGGGTGTACAGCTCATAAACCGCGTTCACGTGCGGCGTGGCCCGCAGAATCGCCAGCACGCCGTCGCGCGCCTCCAGCGGCATGGCCTGCCCGATCAGCAGGGAGATGTTGGCGCGAGCCAGCACGACGGCGACCACCAGAAGCAGCAGGCCGATCAGCACGGAGGCCAGGCCGTCCCAGAACGAGTTGCCGCTGGCGTGGCTCGCTCCGATCCCGGCACCGGCGATGACCAGGCCGATGAGCGCGGCGACGTCCTCCAGCACGATGGCTTTGAGGGTGGTGTCCGAGGTCAGGCGAAGGAAACGCAGCGACGGCGTCCTCCAGCGCCGCGCCGCGCGGCGGGTCTGGCGCACCGATTGCGTCAGCGAGACCGATTCCAGTACAAAAGCGATAGCAAGCACGATATAGGAGACAGTGGGATTACCCGGCGCCTCGCCGTTGAGGATGGTGTTGACGCCGTGGGTGACCGCGAAGCCGCCCCCCGCCACGAAGGTGAACAGGGCCGCCAATAGGGCCCAGACGAAGGCTGAGCGGCCGTGGCCGAAGGGGTGGCTCTCGTCCGCGGGCCGGGCGCCGCGACGCAGCGCCACGTAGAGCAGAACCTCGGTGGTGGTGTCGGCGAACGAGTGCGCGGCCTCGCTCAGCATCGCCGCGGAACCGGACAACACGCCCGCCACGACCTTCGCGAGGGCGATGGCAAGGTTGGCCCCACCGGCGACGATGACGGTGGTCACACTCTCCGTAGCTACTGATTGTTGTCGTTCGGTCACTACGTCCACTTTAGGGGGACGGTTACCTGTTTCCGCTTCTGGACCTAGCGCTGCTAGCGTGGCGCTTGTGTCGCGCAGCCGTACTGAACGCCTGGTCAATCTGGTGATATGTCTGCTCTCCACACGCCGTTACCTGACCGCGGCGCAGATCGCCGCGACCGTGCCCGGATACGAGCACGACCCCGAGGATGCCAAGGAACACGACGCCTTTCAGCGCAAGTTCGAGCGAGACAAATCCGAGCTCAGAGCGCTTGGCGTGCCGCTGGAGACCGGCACGGCGAGCGCCTTCGACAGCGAGCCCGGCTACCGCATAGCCCATCGTGACTATGCGTTACCGCCCATTCCGCTGGCCCCCGACGAGGCGGCCGCGGTCGGGGTGGCGGCCAGGCTGTGGCGGCATGCCGGGATGGCGGCGGCCGCCTCCTCCGGGCTGGCCAAGCTCAGAGCCGGGGGCGTCGAGGTGGATCCGCACGCCACGCTGGGCGTGGAGCCGGTTATCGCGGTGGATGCCTCCTTCGAGCCGTTGACCGCCGCGGCCAGAGCGCGCCGCCAGGTGACCTTCGAATATCGGGTACCGGAGGACGACGCCCCCAAAACCCGCCACCTGCAACCGTGGGGAGTGGTCTGCTGGCGTGGCCGGTGGTACGTGGTCGGTTTCGATATCGACCGCGACGCGCCACGGTGTTTCCGGCTTTCCCGCATCGTCGGGCAGGTTCTCGGCTACGGGCCGGTCGGCGCCTTCGCCCCGCCCGC
The DNA here is from genome assembly GCF_016862955.1 of Rhizocola hellebori. Lineage (GTDB taxonomy): Bacteria > Actinomycetota > Actinomycetes > Mycobacteriales > Micromonosporaceae > Rhizocola > Rhizocola hellebori. Next base: position 45,806 of record NZ_BONY01000072.1, read on the forward strand.
CGACGTCGACCTGATCGGCTATGTTGCCCACTGGTCCGGCCCGGTCGAGCGCACCCAGACCGCCCGGGTCCTGGTACGCCACGGCCGCGCGGCAGGCGTGCGGCGCTGGGCCACCGAGGTAGCGTCCACAGTGGACGGTGATGTGCTGGAGATGCGCTACGCCGACGCCGACGGCTTCGCCGCCTGGCTCGTCGGCTACGGCGCCGACGTCACCGTGCTGGAGCCCGACGATGTGCGCAAGTCCATCATCGCGAGGCTGGAGGACATCGCCGAAGTGGCCGAGGCCAAGGTATGAGCACATGAGTAGCGGCTCGGCGGGGGATCGGCTGGCACGGTTGCTGAATTTGGTGCCGTATCTGCTGGCGCGCCCCGGGATCGAGATCGGGGAGGCGGCCGCCGATCTGGCGGTGTCGGAGAAGCAGCTGCGGGAGGACCTGGAGCTGCTGTGGGTGTGCGGCCTTCCCGGCTACGGCCCCGGCGACCTGATCGACATGTCTTTCGACGGTGACCGGGTCACCGTCACCTATGACGCCGGCATCGGCCGTCCGCTGCGGCTGACCCCTGACGAGGCAACAGCTTTGGTGGTCGCCCTGCGGATGCTGATGGAGACGCCGGGGGTCTCCGACCGCGACGCCATCGACCGGGCGCTGACGAAAATCGAGAAGGCCGCCGTGCTGGAGCAGGCGCCGCCGGTGGCCGTGCGCATGCCGGGCGACAACGATCGGGTGCAGACCCTGACCGGCATGCTCGAGCGCGGCAACGCCCTGCAGATCAGCTATTACTCGGCGGCGCGCGATGTCACCAGCGATCGCGTCATCGACCCGATGCGGCTGCTCGCCGTCTCCGGTCGCTCCTATTTGGAGGCTTGGTGCCGCTCCGCGCAAGGCGTGCGGATGTTCCGGGTGGACCGCATCGATGCGCTCGTCGAGCTGGACGAGAAGGCCCGCCCGCCCGCGGGCGTGGTGGGCGCCGATCTGAGCGACGGAGTCTTCCAGCCCGACCCTTCGGCCACCCTGATGACGCTGCGGGTCAGCCGCGGCAGCCGGTGGATCACCGAGTACTACCCGTGCGAGTCGGTGGTCGAGGTCCCCGGTGACGAGTGGCTGGTCTCCATGCGCGTCAACGATCTGGACTGGGCCCGCCGGCTGGTGCTCGGCCTTGGCCCCAAGGTGTCGGTGGTCTCGCCGGAACACCTCGCCGACGCGGTTCGCGCCAGCGCCATAGCCGCGCTGAACAACTACAGCTGAAGGCCGGCGCATACACTGCTGAAGTGGTGCTCTGGATTGTCATCGGCGTGGTGGTGCTGGGCCTGGTCATCCTGCTGCTCGCGCTGCGCGCCCTCGCCCTGCGGATGAAGGCCTTGCAGGCCGAAGGGCTGCGCCTCAACGCCGGCGCCGCGAAGGCTCAGCAGCTGGCCGAGGTGGCCCAGGGTCTGCAAGCCCACGCCGATTCGCTGAAGCTGCGCGCCGACCTCGCCGCCGAACAGATCGAGCAGATAAAAAGAACCCGAGCCCAAAACTCTGGCGCGCGCTAAAGCAACGCGCGGCAGCGCCGCCCAAAAAGCCGGCGTCTTCCCTCACGATCATGAAGCCCAAG